>DASZYB010000026.1:0-66297 GCA_035545575.1 Opitutaceae bacterium
TAGGCCGCCGCCGGGTCGGTCTTCAACGCCTTCAGCCCGGCGATGACGGTTTCCGCGTTGACGACTGCGCCCGCCCAACTGGTGTGCGGCGAGCCGGCGAAGAGTGCATTCACCTTTTCGGTGTCCAAGGCGTCGTATTTACGGGCGATGAGTTCGTTGAGGTCGATGAACCCGGCTTTTTCCGCGGCGGCGACGTCCCTGGCCCAGCCGGCTTGCCGGTCGGCGCTGCGTTGGATCTTGCCGTCGGGTCCACGCGAGTTGCGCGGGATGAGCGAGCAGATGACCGGCGTTGCTTCCTTGGCCCGGATTTCCGCGATGAATTTCCGCAGATACCAGCCGAAGGTGTGGTTGGTGACAGGCCGGCCGTCGCGACCGGCTGCTTCCTGGGTCTCCTCGCCGATGCCCGGCAATTCGCCGCGACCGCTGTTGGTGCCGAACTGGATGATGACCACGTCGCCCTTCTTGAGCCGGTCGTTCAGGTCCTTCCACCAGATAGCATAGAAGCTCGCGGTGGTCGTTCCGCCGACGGCGCGGTTGACGACGTTGACCTTCTGGGGATCGAAGTAACCGACAAAAGGCGTGCCCCAGCCCCACTGACCCGGCCGGTCGTCGCCGGTGGCGTTGACGCCGCAGCGCACGGTCGAGTCCCCGATGGTCCAGATGGTGGGCAACTGCGGATTGTGCGGCACCGGGGGTAGCACGCTGCGCCGCGCCGGCGGCGGATTGGGCACGGCGCCCGTCTGGGTATAACGCGGGATGTCAGTCGCGCGCAGGCCGAGGATGCCCGCCTTGTCGGTGCCCATCGCGGGCAGGTTGGTCGGGTAGACCTGGCCGTCGATGAACACGCCGGTTGTGGGTGGAGCGGGTGGTGCCTCGACGGGGGCGTCTTGGGCCTGCGCCAAGACGGCGCCGAGCGCGATGAAGGTGACCGCACAGAGTATCGAGGATGGCCGCTGCATTTGCCCATTTCGGTGGAGGCGCGCCTCCGTTCAAACCATTTCCGCGATCCCGGGCATTCGCGAACCGCCGCGGGCGATGCGGTTGGAGTTTCGCCACGAGACTAACCGGTGCCACCGCTTCCCCGCGCTTATGCGGACGCAGGGTTTTTTTGCACGGCCCAGTCGATGAACCTCATGACATTTGAGCCTTGGCTGGTAATTTCGATCGCGAGTGCGGAGGAAATTTGCCTTAGCTCGGCTCTGCGAGCCTATGCAAGGGCGGAGCGAATCCGCGCGACAACGCGCGCGAAGCGCCGCTTGCCGAGGTCGTGTTCCCAAATGCGGATGACACGCCAGGAAACGTTTTGCCTTCATTTCCTCCGGGGAATTTCATGACCGCATGCCCCACCGCCTCACCCGCCGCGAGCTCCTGCAACGCGCCGCGCAACTCGCCGGGGCCGCCGCGCTGGGAGGCTGCTCCACGGTTCTTCGGCCCATGAAAAACATCATCTCGCGTCGCGTGTTCGACGTCCGCGATTACGGCGCCAGCGGCGACGGCACCACGCTCGACACCGGGGCGATCCAGCGCGCCATCGACGAGGCGGCGGCGGCCGGCGGCGGCGCGCAGGTGCTGCTGCGCGGCGGGAAAAAATATCTCACCGGCGCGCTGCAGCTCAAAGGCGGCATCGAGTTTCACCTCGCCGACGACGCAGAGCTGCGCGTCAGCACCGATCCGCAGCATTTCTCCGGTCGCGCCGTGCTCACCGCGCTCGATGCGCACGGCCTGCGCCTCACCGGCACCGGCACGATCAACGGCCGCTCGCGCGAATTCATGGACCACTTCGACGCGGCCAACGAGTGGTGGCGGCCGAAGCCTTTTCGCCCGCGGCTCGTCGTCCTCACCGGCTGCAAGGACCTCGAGATTCGCGACCTCACGCTGCTCGAGGCGCCGAGCTGGACGCTCCATCTCCTCGGCTGCGAGCACACGCTCGTGGACGGCATCAAGATCCGCAACCAGCTCGACGTGCCCAACTGCGACGGCATCGATCCCGATCACTGCCGCGACCTCGAAATCAAAAACTGCCACATCGTCTGCGGCGACGACGCGATCGTGATCAAGACCACGCGCCAGGGTGCCGCCTACGGCCCGTCGTCCAACATCCGCGTGCGCGACTGCGTGCTGGAGACGCAGGACTCCGGCGTGAAAATCGGCACGGAGACGACACAGGACATCAGCGACGTGCGCTTCGAGCGCTGCGAGGTGAAGCAGGGCTGCCGCGGCGTCTGCATCCAGCTCCGCGACGAAGGCAGCGTATTCAACGTCGACTTCCGCGACATCACGTTCACGTCGCGCTATTTTTCCGATCCGTGGTGGGGCCGCGGCGAGGCGATCTCGCTCACCGCGATCCCGCGCACGCCCGAGACGAAGGTCGGCACGATGCACGACATCCGCGTGACCAACGTCCGCGGCCGCGCCGAAAACAGCGTGCGCATCGAAGGCTCGGCGCAAAGCCGCGCGCGCGACGTGCGGTTCGAAAACGTCGCCGTCATGCTCGGCCGCTGGACGAAATATCGCGGCGGCCTGTGGGACAACCGCCCCACGACGGCGATCACCGGCATCGAGGAGCACGGCACGTGCGGCTTCAGCGTGCGCCACGCCGACCGCGTGACGCTGCAAAACTGCAAGGTCGCGTGGGAGAAAAACGCGCCCGACACCTTCACGCACGCGCTCGAAGCGGAGGATGTGACCGCGCTCGAATATCCCGGTTTCTCCGGCGAGGCCGCGCACCCGCAGCGCGACAAGGCGATCGTCGTGCGCTGAGGGTGGCGCGCGCCGCTCTCGGCGAGCGGTCAGCGGAGCAAGCTGGGCGGGCATCCTCGCGAATGTGTGGTCGCGCCCTCGGAGTGGCACGGGCGTCTCGCCCGTGTTTGTCCGCGGAAAACTTCACGGGCGAGACGCCCGTGCCACATCGACGGAAGCTTCCCGAGCGGCTACCGATTGCGCGCGCGATCAGCGCGACGATGGCGCGGGCAACGAAGCGCTTCCGCCGAGCGTGCGCTCGAGCCACGCGAACATCGGCGCGCGGTAGCTCACGTCGATCTTTTCCGCTTCGACCAGCGAGTGCGGACAGCCCGGGCGCACGATCAATTCGCACGGCACGCCGAGCGCGCGCAGCTTCGCCTGGAAATTTCGCGACTGCTCGAGCGGCACGGTTTTGTCGGCATCGCCGTGAATCAAGAGTGTCGGCGGCATCGCCGCGGTGACGTGATTGATCGGCGAAATCTCGCGCAGCAGCGCGCGCGACTCCGGCGTCAGTTCCTTCGGCCGGTTAAGCAGCGCCTGCAGCGACGTGCTGAGGCCGCCGCGCACCGGCAGATCCTGCTCGTGATCGGTGACGGCGGCGAAGCCGACGACTGCCTGCACGCGCGTCGTGTCGTCCGCCTCCGCGGCCGCGAGACACACGAGATGTCCGCCGGCCGAATGACCGACGAGCACGATGCGCCGCGGGTCGCCCTTGAATTCGGCGGCGTGCGCCTTCACCCAGCGGATCGCGGTCTGCACATCCTCGAGGCACGCGGGCCAGCGATTTTTCGGCGCGAGCCGGTAGTCGATCGAGAACCACGTGAACTTCGCCTCGCTGAAAAGCGGAAACCACGGGCGGATGTCGGCGCTGTCGCCGGCCACGCCGCCAGTCTTGTCGCCGCGGCTCCAGCCGCCGCCGTGCACGAGAATCGCGACGGGAAACGGCCCGGCGCCGTCGGGCACGTTGACATCGAGCAGCAGTCGCTCGCCGCCGGCGCGGCCGTATTCGACGTCGGTTTTCAGCTCGGCGCGTGCGACGGCGGTGACCGCGAGAAGCAGCAGGAGGACGAACGCGTTTTTCACGGCGAGGATCGCGGCCGCGTCAGGCGACGGCTTTTTTCCGCGGCATCCCAGCGTAGGCGAGCGCGCCGCCGATCAACGCCACGCCGACTGCGGCAGTCGCCGCCTGCGCGGCGCCGGCGAGTTTCGCGGCCTGGACACACCGGTCCCAGTTTTGCCAGATCACGCCGGCGAGCACGGCGCCGAGCAGCACGAGGATCGCGCCGCCGCCGAGGAGCGCGCGGTGAGGCTTCGTTTCGTCGGGCGGCGTGTCGACGTCCGCGGGCTGAAAATTATTTCCGAGCCAGAACCAGTAGATGAGCAGGCTGAGCGGGTGCATGCAGCCGGCCCAGACGAAGATGAGCTGCTGGTTGCCGGTCCATTGGATCGTCATCGCGGCGAGCAGCGTCATGAACATGCCGCCGATGCCGCCGGTCGTCGCGCCGAGGCCGACGACGGAGCCGGAGACGCGTTGCGGAAACAGATCGGTCGCCGACGTGAACACATTCGCCGACCACGCCTGGTGGCAGGCGGTCGCGAGGCTGATGAGCGCGACGCAGAGCGCGAAGCTGCTCGTGTAATACGCGAGGATCGTCAGCGGCATGAAGACCGCCGGCAGCAGCATCGCGGCGTAGCGCGCGGAGCCGACTTTCCAGCCGCGGCCGATCAGGAAACCCGAGAACCAGCCGCCGATCATCGAGCCGACGCTCGCGCCCGTATAGATCACGGCGATGAGCAGCGCGCTCTTCAGCGGATCGCGACCGCGCTCCTTCGAGAGATACGACGGCAGCCAGTAAAGATAGAACCACCACACCGGATCGGTGAGCAGCTTCGCGATGAGGAACGGCCAGATCTGCCGGTAGCGCAGCAGCGTCGTCCACGACAGGCGCAGCTTTTCCTCGGCGGGCGGCTGGCCGGCCTTGATGTAGGCGAGCTCCGCGGGCGAGACGCGCGCGAGTTTTTCCGGCTCGCCGAAGCCGCGCTGCCAGAACGCGAGCCAGATGAAACCGATCACGCCGATGGCGATGAAGGCCCATTTCCAGCCGTATTGCTCGGCGAGCCAGACCGTGCCGAACGACACCATCACGCCGACGCACGTGCCGGAGTTGAAGATGCCGGTCGCGAGCGCGCGCTCCTGCTGCGGAAACCACATCGCCACGGCCTTGATCGACGCGGGGAAATTCGCGGCCTCCGCCGCGCCGAGGAAGAACCGCACGAGCGCGAAGCCGAGCACCGCGCCGACGAGACTGTGCGCGATCGCCATCAGCGACCAGAGCACGAGCGCGCCGGCGAGGCTCGCCTTCACGCCGAAGCGGTCGATGAAGCGGCCCATCACCGAGGGAAACGCCGCGTAGGCGAAGGTGAACGCAAACGCGATCCAGCCGTAGTCCGCCTCGTTCCAGTTGAGCTGCTTCTCGATGATCGGCTTGAGGACCGAGAGCGAGTTGCGGTCGACGTAGTTGATCGTCGTGCAGAAAAACAGCAGGGCGCAGATGACCCAGCGGTAATTGGTCATCCGGCCCGCGGCAGCGGAGCCGGGCGCGGGTTGCGCGAGAGTCGAGGGGTGGGGCATGAAGGGCAAGGTGCGGCGGGCGCGGGCCCGCCGCGCGCGCGGCTAGGCGCGGACGTGTTGCAGGTTTTCGTCGAGCGGCGTCATCTTCGGCATCAACAGGTGCGCGATGCCGAGCACGATGAGATACACCGAGCCCGCGGCGAAGAACGCGACAAAGTAGGCCGAGGGTCCGCTCGCGGTGAGCAACCCGCCGAGCTTGTAGTCGGCGAGCATGCCGGCGACGCCGCCGACCATGCCGCCGATGCCGGTGACGGACGCGGTGGCTTTTTTCGGAAACACGTCCGACACGAGCGTGAACACGTTCGCGGACCACGCCTGATGGCCGGCAGCGGCGAGCGCGATCAGCCAGACCGCGGCCCAGTAAAACGCGTCGCTGCGCGCGCTGCGGATCAGCGCGTTCTCGACGAGGACCTCGCGCGCCTTGCCGGCGGCGGCGTCGCCGTTGCCGAGCGCGGTGCGCGCGGCGGCGAGGAATTCCTTCGCGGAGGCGTAGCTCTTGCCGGCGAGCGGACGCAGTGCGGCGACATCGGTGGCGGCGACGGTCGCGCGCGTCTTCGTCGTATGCGTGGCGCCGTTTTCCGTGACCTGCTGCTCGACCGAGTAGGATTCGGCGGCGAAGCGCGTGAAAAACGCATCGTCGACGTTGAAGCGCGTGCCGATCTGCGTGACGAACATCACGGGCAGGATGCACAGCGCGCAGATGAGCAGCGTGGTCTTGCGCGCGCGGTTGACGGGCCAGCCGCGCTTGATGAAGGCCGACGAAAGCCAGCCGCCCGCGATGCTGCCGACATCGGCGACGACGTAGATGATGATCAGCGGCAGCGCGAGGCTCTTGATGTCGAGGCCGAAGCGGTCGAAGAGGAACTTGCCGCCCCAGAAAAGATAGAACCACCACGCGGCGTCGGTGATCTTCGCGATCGCGAAGGCCCACGTCTCGCGGAGGAAGATGACCTTGGTCCACGGAAGTTTTTCCGTCGAGACCGGCTCCTTGCTCGAATCGCTCTGGATGTAGGCGAGCTCGTCGGCGGCGATCTTCGGGTGCTGCTCCGGCGGATGATAAATTTTCAGCCACGCGACGATCCACAGCGCGCTGAACACGCCGGTCGTGAGAAACGCGAACTGCCAGTTGTGCCCGGTCGAGGAGACGACGAGCGGAATCACCGTCGGCGCGAGGATGGCGCCGACGTTGGAGCCGGCGTTGAAAATGCCCGTGGCGAAAGCGCGCTCTTTTTTCGGAAACCACTCGGCGACGGTCTTGATCGCGGACGGGAAGTTGCCCGCCTCGCCGAAGCCGAGCCCGATGCGCGCGAGCGAAAACCCGATCACACTGAACGCCGGCCGCACGAGCGCGTGCAGCATGCCCGAGATGCTCCACACCGCGATCGAGAAGGTGTAGCCGATGCGCGTGCCCACGCGATCGATGATCGCGCCCATGCCGAGCAGGCCGATGGCGTAGGCGGCCTTGAAGGCGACGTTGATGTTCGCCCAATCCTGGTCGGTCCAGTTGAAGACCTTGTATTGCAGCGTCGGCCCGAGCACACCGAGGATGCTGCGATCCATGTAATTGATCGTCGTCGCCGCGAACAGCAGCGCGCAAATGGTCCAACGGTAACGGGTCGAAGTGCGGGGGCGGGGGGCGGATGGCGACATCATAGTGTAGAAAAAGCGACCGGCCGGTGGCACGGCGCGGGAACCAAAATGAACTGAGAAAGCAGACGAACCGGCGCGACTACGCCGCGAACCCGGGCGCGAGCTCGAGACCGAAGTAGGCGCGCGCGTTGGCGAAGCAGATGTTCTTCACCACGGGGCCGACGAGCTTGTAGTCGTTCGGGATCAGGCCGGCGGCCATGTCGGCGCCGAGGAGATTGCAGAGCGTGCGCCGGAAATATTCGTGGCGCGGGTAGCTCACGAAGCTGCGCGAGTCCGTCAGCATGCCGACGAAGCGCGTGAGCAGGCCGAGGTTCGAGAGCGCGTTGATCTGCCACTCCATGCCTTCCTTCTGGTCGACGAACCACCAGCCGCTGCCGAACTGCACCTTGCCCGGGATCGAGCCGTCCTGGAAATTGCCGATCATCGTGCCGAAGACGTAATTGTCCGCGGGGTTCACGTTGTAGATGACCATGCGCGGCAACTGGTCGGTCGAGTCGAGCGTGTTCATGTAGCGCGAGAGCGCCACGGCCTGCGGGAAATCGCCGATCGAGTCGAAGCCGGTGTCGGGCCCGAGCTTGGCGAGGAGCCGGTTGTTGTTGTTCCGCAGCGCGCCGAGGTGGAGCTGCTTCGTCCAGCCGCGCGCGGCATCCCACTTGCCGAACTCGAGCATCAGATAGGAACCGTAGCGCAACGCCTCCTCGGGCGTCGCCGAGCGGCCGCCGCGCACGGCGTCGAAAATCATCTTCGCCTGCGCGTGCGTGCAGGATTCGGAGAGCGCGGTCTCGAGGCCGTGATCGGAGAGCCGGCCGCCGGCGGCGTGAAAATCGTCGTGCCGCTTCTTCAGCGCGGCGAGCAGGTCGTCGAAGGTCTTGATGCCGTTCGCGACGCCGGCCGTGGCGGCGAGTTTTTCGAGCCACGCGTTGAACGCCGCGGCATGGGTCACGGCGAGCGCCTTGTCGGGGCGGAACGCCGGATAGACGCGCGTCTTCAGCTTGCCGGGATTCGCGCGGATCTTCACGTGCCAGTCGAGCGGGTCGGCGGGATCGTCGGTCGTGCAGACGACGGCGACCTTCGAGCCGTTGAGCAGATCGTGCGTGCGCAGCTTCGGGAGTTTCGCGTTGGCTTTTTTCCAGATGCGCTCGGCGGATTTGCCGTCGAGCAGCTCGTCGACGCCGAAATAGCGCTTCAGCTCGAGATGCGTCCAGTGGTAGAGCGGATTGCGCAGCGTGTGCGGCACCGTCTCGGCCCACGCCTGGAATTTTTCGCGCGGCGTGGCGTCGCCGGTGCAGAAACGCTCCTGCACGCCGTTGGTGCGCATCGCGCGCCATTTGTAGTGATCGCCGCCGAGCCAGAGCTCGGCGAGGTCGGCGAACTCGTGATTCTCCGCGATGAGCTGCGGCGAAAGATGGCAGTGATAATCGAAAATCGGCTCCTGCTCCGCAAAGCGATGGTAGAGCTCGCGCGCCTGTTTCGTCGCGAGGAGGAAGTCGTCGTGGATGAAGGGCGTCATGAAAAGTAGCGCGTAGCGTGTAGCGAGTAGAGCCGAGCGTTCGAGATGCCCGCTACCCGCTACTCGCTACTTCATTTTGAAATGTCTTTCAGAGGTGTAGGTCGGGCTTTACGCCCGACACGAATGGATTTTGAGGATCATGTCGGGCGTGAAGCCCGACCTACAGACGAGGCGAGAAGGCAGAAAGTTATTTTGAAATGTCGTTCAGCATCGCGTCGAGGGAGGCGTAACCGGCGAGCAGTTTGCGGGCGGCGGCGCAGGTCGCGGCGGAAGCGAGGCCGGTGTTTTCCGCGAGGAAGACGATGTAGCTCGCGATGCCCTTGGCGAAATTCAGCCGGCCTTCGTCGCTGATCGAGTAGAACCGCGCGCGCTGGCGGTAGCCGGCGGGCGTGTGATCGCCGAGCGCGGCTTTTTCCGCGCGACCGCCGCCGGCGAGGACATGGAGGAAATTGTATTCGAACCAGAACATGTGCTCCGGGCTCGGCGGCAGCGACTCGAGCGCGCCGCGCGTGACGGTCGGATTCGCAAACACGTCCGTGCCGCGGCCGGCTTTCGCGAGCGCATCGGTGACGAAGATGCGCGCCATCTTCTGCTCCGTCGGATCCGCGCTGAACGCGCCGAGCAGCGCGAGCTCGAGCGTGAATTTATACCAGTCGCGCCAGAGCGCCTGGTCGGCGGCGTTCTTCGAGGCGAAGAGCGCCTTGCCCATCTCGTAGGTGTAGCGGCCGCTGGTCTTGATCTCGAGCCGGCCGCCGGTGACCTGGCCCATGACCTGGTAATTTTCGGCGGACTTGCCCGAGCCCGAGTGAAAACCGATCGAGGCGCCGAACTGTTTGCACACCGCCCACTGCTTCTCGATCAGGCCGCGCAGCGCGGCGTTGTCGGGATACGGCATGTTTTTCTGAAAACCGAACGCCGGCGCGACGAAATGAATCTTCATCCCGAGCGCCTCGCAGAGCGCGAGCATGATCGCGGTCGTCTCCGGCGTCGTGAGGCCCGGCAGCTCGTCGATCGAGAGCTCGCGCAGATACGTGCGGCCGATCTCCGTCGTGAAAAGTTTCGCGCGCGCGGCGGCGTATTTTTCGTCACGGCGCTTCATCTTCTGCAGCGACGGCCACACGTAGGCGAGCAGCTTGGCGAAGTCGGCCTCGTTGAGCGACAGGCCGGCGCTGGCGACGCGCGCCTTCACCTGGGCGACGAGCTCGGCGGGCACGCTGGCCTTCACCCACGCCGCGGCGTCGTCGACGGGCTTCGTCTGCGCGAGCTCGGGCGAGAGGTCGAACGTGATGTAGCTCGCGAGCACGCAGCCCGCGACGAGCGCATCCTCGCGCGAATCGAACTTGCCGCCGATCGGCTGGTGGTCGGCGTTGAAGCTCCACGCGAGGCCGCGGCGGTGAAAACCGGTTTTCAACTTCGCGAGCACGCAGCCGTGGCTCATGCCTTCGACGCTCTGGCCCTGGTGGCCTTCGGGGACGTTGGTGCCGATGAACGGGAACGGCACGGTGTCGAGCTTGCCCGCGAGCATCACGTCGGTGTCGTAGACGAGCTCGCGCGGAATCGAGTTCTGGTTCGCGGTGACGCCGAGCGAGAGCGCGCTCATCGCCCAGTCGACCGCGGGCCAGTGCAGCGTCGTGAAACGCGCGCCGATGCCGAGCGTGCTCTGGCCGAGCTTGTCGCCGGCGGTCGGGAAAATCGTGCTCTTCGGATTATGCTCCTGGATCAGGTTTTTCAGCTGGAGCAGATTCGCGAAGGTCGCGGGAAACGCCGCGCCGCCGCCCGGCAACGCCACGCCTTGCGCGAGCACGTCGGCCTTCGCGCCGGCGCCCTCGAGTTTCCACGCGCAATCGCCGAGCGCGTTTTCCACGAGCGTGAATGCGCCCGCCTTCGTCTCGAAGCGGCTCTTCGGATAAACCGTGAGCGCCTTCCCCGCCGCCAGTTCCGCGCGCAGCGCCTCCCAGTCGAGGCAGAAATCGGGACTCACACAGGGGTTCGTCGCGATGCGCAGATTATTTTGGAGGAGAAACGCGTTGATCGATGACATGGCGTTTAGGCGCAGAGGGGAAACAGTGGCTCATAATCGGCGCGCAGTGACAAGCCCGGCGTTCGGACTCGTGTCCGTTTGTCGGAAATTTTGCCGCCTTCATTAGCGCGGGCGCGGAGTCCGGCGGCGATCAATGCTCCCATTTGTCCGTCGAGTCGCGCAGCAACTGCTGCAGCATCGGGAAGCGCACCTCGCCGAAGTTCAGCGCGTAGCGCAGCTTGCCGTCGCGGAAAATCCACGTGGTCGGAATCCACGTCAGCGGCAGGCCCATGAACTCGGTGATCATCCCCTCCCCGCTGCGCACGCCGTTCGGATGCACGAGCAGCGAAAAATTTTTCTGCGGGCCGACGCCGTTCTTCTCCAGCATCGCCCGGCCGTCGCCTTCGTCGCCGCGCCGCACGGTGACGAAGATGAAATTCACGCCGGGATTCTGCGCGATGAACGTGCTCCAGCCGCCGTTCGCGAGCTCGGCCTTGCAATTCGGGCACCACGGCGCCCACAGGTGCACGACGGTGAGCTGCGGCGACTTCACCGCTTCCGCCACCTGCTGCTCGATCGGCAGCCGCTCGGCCGCGCGCGCGACGGCCGCGCTCAGCGCGAGCGCGACGAAAAACGCGATTCGCTTCATGCCGCGCACGCTACGGCCGCCGCGTCGCCGCGCAATCGCGGGCGGCGTCATTTTTTTCCGCCAGTCAACTCGCCGTCTCGCGTTTCGCCGATCGGCGTCGGGCCGGCGCGGGAAACTCCGCGGCGGCCCGCCGGTCTCTCCCGCGGCGCCGGAAACGCGCAACTCGCTTTTTCGCGGCGCATCCCGTTGAACTTTTTCCCCGATGTCGGCCCCATCGCCAAAATCCCGCTGGCTTCGCCCCTCGCTCGACTGGCTGCTCGTGTTCGTGCCGGTGGCGTTCGCGATCCGCTACGTGCCGGCGTGGCAGCACCAGACGTTGCTCTTCGTCGTGTCCGCGCTCGCGTTGATTCCGATCGCGGGCTGGATGGGCCATGCGACCGAGCAGCTCGCGCATCACATGGGCGAAGGCATCGGCGGTCTGCTCAACGCCTCCTTCGGCAATGCCGCGGAGCTCATCATCGCGCTGATCGCGCTGCACGCGGGCAAGATCGAGGTCGTGAAGGCGTCGATCACCGGCTCGATCCTCGGCAATCTCCTGCTCGTGCTCGGCGCGTCGGTCTTCGCCGGCGGGCTGCGGCACAAGGCGCAGCATTTCAACAAAACCGCCGCGCGCGCCGGCTGCACCGCGCTGATTCTCGCCGCGGCGGCGCTCGTGATCCCGAGCGTGTTTCATCACACCGCCGCGCAACGGCCGGGCGGCTGGACGCCGCACGCCGAGCAGCGGCTCTCGTTCGCCATCGCGGCGATCCTGCTCGCGACCTACGGCGCGATGCTCGTGTTCTCGCTCGTCACGCACAAGCAGCTCTTCGCCGGCGGCGCGGAAGAAGAGAGCGATGAGAAACGCTGGTCGGTCGGCCGCGGCGTCGCCGTGCTGCTCCTCGCCACGCTCGCGATCGGCTGGCTCTCGGAATTTCTCGTCGGCGCCGTCGAGGCCGCGCAGCACTCGCTCGGCGTGACGGAGACCTTCGTCGGCGTGATCATCGTCGCGATCGTCGGCAATGCCGCCGAACACTCGACCGCCGTGACGATGGCGTTGAAAAACAAAATGGATCTCGCGCTCGGCATCGCCGTCGGCTCGAGCCTGCAGATCGCGCTCTTCGTCGCGCCCGTGCTCGTGTTCGCGAGCTGCGCGTTTCCGCAGCGACTCAACCTCGAATTCACGATTCCCGAAATCGCCGCGGTGGTCATGGCGGCGTTCGTCACCGACCAGATCGCAGGCGACGGCGAGACAAACTGGCTGGAAGGCGCGCAGCTCCTCGCGCTCTACGCGATCGTCGGCGTGCTGTTTTATTTTCTGCCGGCGGCGTGACGCGGCCGCGGCCGCAATCGTTCTCGTTCTCTTAATCGTAAACGTTCTCCTTCTCGCTCGTGCTCACCCGCGCGCGAAGGCGAAACAAACGAAAAGAGAACGAGCACGATTAGGATTAAGAGAAAGATATTAAGGCCCGATCCACGACAGGCCCAGCCTCAGCCAGAGCGGAATCACGAAAATCCCCAGCGCCGTCGTGCCGAGCACGATCTGCACGGCGGTGCGCGGATGGCCGCCATACAACCGCGACACGATGACCGAGATCATCGCCGCCGGCATCGCAGCCTGCACGAGGATCACGTGTTTCAACTCGAGCGAGCACGGCAGGTATTTCGCCACCGCGAGCAGAGCCAGCGGCAGCGCGCCGAGCCGCAGCGCCGCGGCGGCGATGGCGATCTTGCCGTCGAAAAGATGGCGCGGTTCGTCGAAAAAATTCGCGAGGCTCACGCCCGTCATCACGAGCCCGAGCGGAATCCCGCAGACGCCGAGCGTGTGGATCGTGTCGAGCAACGGCTTCGGCAGATACGGCGTGAGGCCGGAGAGGTTGCAGACAACCGCGAGGATGAGCGTGATCACGATCGGGCTGAGCAGCCGCCGCCAGCCGGCGCGCAGCGATTCGCCGCTGAGCACGAGCAGGCCGACCGTCCAGATCGCGGCCTCGACGCCGACGTTGTGCACGAGCAGCACGCCGACGCTCTGCCGCCCCCACATCGCATCAACGATCGGCAGCGGCAGATAGCCGTAATTGGCGATGCCCACCGCGAGCCCGAACGTCCGCAGTCCCGTGCCGACGTGCAACCCGATCGCGCGCGCGACGAGCAGGCCGGCGCGGATGCCGAGAAACGTCGCCGCAAATCCCACAAGCGGCGGCAGCAGCAGATTGCCCGGCGAGCGCAGCGCATCGTTGCCCGACACCGATTCGAAAATCAGGCACGGATAACAAACATTCACGGCGAGCCGGATCAAACTCGTCTCCGCCTCGCCCTCGATCCAATGCACGCGCCGCACGACCGCGCCGATCGCGATCACGCCGAACACCGGCAGCACGAGCAGCAGCAGTTGAAGATAGGAAGGCACGCGGCCGAGATGGAGCAGGGAGAAAGGAGCCGGGAGCAAGAACAAGCCAACCGGCGCCTTGGCCGCGCCCGGCGCGTTCAGCGCTCCTCCGCCATCGCCTGCCCGGCGAGCCAGCCGGTTGTCCACGCCGCCTGAAAATTAAATCCGCCGGTGACGCCGTCGAGGTCGAGCACCTCGCCCGCAAAGTGCAGCCCCGGACACACGCGGCTCTCCATCGTCCGAAAATCCACTTCGCTCAACCGCACGCCGCCGCAGGTGACGAATTCCTCCTTGAACATGCTTTTGCCGACGACGCGGAATTCCGCCGCCGTGAGCTGCGTCGCGAGCGCGCCGAGCGCCGTGTTGCTCGCCTGCGCCCATGGCGTCGTCGTCGCGAGGCCCGCGGCGGTGACGAGCCGTTCCCACAGGCGCTGCGGCATCGCGAGCGGACTCCACGTCGCGATCTGCTTCCTGGGATTTTTTTCGCGCACGCTTCCGAACTCGCGCATGAGCGAGTCGCGCGTGTGCGCGCCCACCCAGTTCACGACCAGCGGAAACTCATAGTTGACCGCCGCGAGTTCGCGCGCGCCCCACGCGGAAAGTTTCAACACCGCCGGCCCGCTCAATCCCCAGTGCGTGATCAGCAGCGGGCCGTCCGTGCGAAGTTTCGTGCCCGGCACGCTCACGGCGGCGCTCTCGACCGCGACGCCCGACAGCCCGACGAGCCGCGCGTCGTCGATATGAAACGTGAACAACGACGGCACCGGCGGCTCAATCGTGTGCCCGAGCGCCTGCGCGATCGCGAGGCCGACCGACGATTTGTTGCCGCCGGTCGCGACGAGCACGCGTTCGGCGCGCACGCCTGTGCCGTCGGTCAGTGTGAGCCAGAAACATTTCTCGCCGGCGCGCTCGACCTTGCGCACACCGAGGCTCGTGCGCAACTGCACGCCAGCCTGCTCGGCCGCGCGCTGCAGGCAGTCGACGATCGTCGCGGAATCGTCCGTGACCGGAAACATCCTGCCGTCCGCCTCGGTTTTCAATTCCACGCCGCGCGCCGCAAACCACGCCACCATGTCGCGCGGCTGCCAGCGGTGAAACGCCCCGAGCAATTCGCGCGCGCCGCGCGGATAACGCTTCACGAGCTCGCGCGGCTCGAAGCACGCATGCGTCACGTTGCAGCGCCCGCCGCCCGAGACGCGCACCTTCGCGAGCGGATGCGCCGTCGTCTCGTGGATCGTCACCCGCCCCGCCGCCCCGAGTTTCTCGGCGCACGCGATCGCCGCAAAAAAACCCGCGGCGCCCCCGCCGATGACGACTACGGATGTTGGCGCTGCCATGAGCGCACGCTGGCCGCGTCACGTCGCGAGTCGAAACCAAAGCCAATAAGACCGCGGCCTTTCTCCCGCCCCATCGCGGCGGTTTACGACTGCCCGCGGGCGTCAGCGAAAATCCCGCCCGCAATCGCGGACCCGCGACGAGGCGCACGCTGATTTTTTTCCAAAAAAAATGCCGCCGCGGGCTGCGATCCGCGGCGGCTAGTAACACCAACCCCTGACAAATTACTTTACTGGTCCTTCTTTTTTCCGCCGGGACCACCGCCGCCACCGCGACGACCACCGGGGCCGCCCTGCGGCATCGCGTCGAATTTCTTCGCCTGCTCGTCGGTCAAGACCGCGCGAATATCTTTCCGCATCTGGTCATTGAGTTCCTGCATCTTGGCCCGATCCGGCTGGCCGCCGCTGAAGAGCGCCTGGCGATCCTTCTGGGCCTTGTCGAGGATGGCAGTGATTTTGGTCTTCTGATCGTCGGTCAGTTTGCCGACGGCATTCTCGACTGCTTCGATCGTCAGACCGCCACGGCCACCGCCACGGCGACCGCCTCGTTGGCCTTCGGCCGGCGGAGCCTTGTCGTCCTGGGCGCGGAGCATGGGCGTCGACGCCATGACGCCGATCGCGAGAAGAGTGAGGATAAACTTAACGGGGGATTTCATTGTGAAGAGCAAGGGACTAGGAGCTTGGGATATGGGTTTGGGGGAAGGTGTCCGGCATGCACCGGACCCGCTGCATGACGACGGCACTCGCGCGTGGTTACGCCTTTTTTTCCGAAGCTTGCGACGCGCACGCGCGGACGGCAGCGTCGCCGCGCATGATCGAGGTTTCCGCCCTCACCAAGCGCTACGGCGATTTCACCGCCGTCCGCGAACTGTCGCTGATCGTCCGTCCCGGCGAAGTGCTCGGGCTCGTCGGCCCGAATGGCGCCGGCAAGACCACCACGCTGCGCTGTCTCGCCGGCATCATCCCCGCGAGCAGCGGCGCGATCCGGATCGCCGGGCACGACCTCGCCGGCGATCCGGTCGCGGCGAAGCGCGCGCTGGCGTTTTTTCCCGACGAACCGCGCCTCTTCGACTACCTCACCGTGCGCCAGCACCTGAACTTCGTCGCCCGCATCTACAATGTCCGCGACCACGAGGCGCGCGCGCAGCCGCTGCTCGATGAATTCGAGATCGCTGACAAGGCCGACCAGCTCCCGGGCGGGCTCTCGCGCGGCATGAAACAAAAACTCGCGATCGCCTGCGGCCTGCTGCACGCGCCGCAAGTGATGTTCTTCGACGAACCGCTCACCGGCCTCGATCCGCTCGGCATCCGCCGGATGAAAAATTCCATCGTCAAGCGCGCGCGCGAAGGCGCCACGATCATCCTCAGCTCGCACCTGCTGCACCTGCTCGAGGAAGTCTGCTCGCACGTGCTGATCCTGAAAAAAGGCGGCAAGCTCGCCGACGGCACGCTCGCCGAAGTCGCCGCCCGCTTCAGCAACGGCGAGACCGCCGTGAGCCTGGAGGAGGTCTTCATCCGCGCCACCGGCGGGACCGAAAACTGAAAAGCAATCGTTCTCGTTCTCGTAATCTTGATCGTTCTCTCGGTCGAATAGACCAAGGAGGACGAATAGGACGGACGAGAAAGAGAAAGATTAAGATTACGAGAACGAGAACGATTCGATTCCCGCCCCGCCACCCTCTCTTGCCCCATGCTCGGCGCCCTCGTTTATCTCCGGTTCACCTCGGCCAAAAACTGGCTGCTCACGCGCCTGCGACGGTTGCGCCAGCCGAAACAACTCGCCGGCGCCCTGGCCTTCGCCGCCTACTTTTGGTTTTTCTTCCTGCGCCACTGGGTCGCGACGCCGCCCGATCGCGCGCCGCGTCGCCTCGCCGCCGCGCAGGCGATGCAGGCCGCGCATCTTGAGCTCCCGCTCAACTGGCTGGCCGCGGCGACGGCATTTGGCGCGCTCGCGCTGCTGGTGATCTTTGCGTTGATGTGGATCGTGCCGGCGCAGCGCGGCGCGCTCGGCTTCACCGAGGCGGAGATCGCGTTTCTTTTTCCCGCGCCGGTCACGCGGCGCGCGCTCGTGCATTTTCGGCTGCTCAGCGGCCAGTTCCACAGCCTCCTCGGCGCGATCATCATGATGCTGATCTCGAATCGCTGGAGCTTTCTCGGCGGCAACGCCCTCACGCATGCCTTCGGCTGGTGGTTCGTCTTCTCGGCGCTCAATCTCCACTTCAGCGGCGCCACGCTCACGCTCACGCGGCTCAGCAACGCCGGGCGCGGCGCGGGCCTCCGGCGATTGTATGTTTTTCTCCTGCTCGCCGCGGTGCTGGTCGCGACCTTCTGGCGGCTGCCCGCGATCGAGCGGCTGCCCGCGACCGGCCCGGCAGTGCTGCGGCCGTTCACGGATTGGGTGATCGCGGTCACCGGCACGGCGCCGCTCGGCTGGGTGTTGTGGCCCTTCAAGCTCGTGCTCGGGCCGTTTCTCGCGCCCGACGGGCGCAGCTTCCTGCTCGCGCTCGCGCCGGCGCTGCTCGTCATCGGCGCGCACTACCTCTGGGTGGTGCAGACGGCGGTGGCATTCGAGGACGCGTCGATCGATTCCGCGCAGAAACGCACCGCGCGCCTCGAGGCCTGGCGCGCCGGCCGGCGGCCGTTCAGCCGCTCGCCCACGCAGGGGCGGCGCAATCCATTTTTCCTCGCCGGCACCGGCCGCGCCGAGTTCGCGTTCCTCTGGAAAAACCTGCTCTCGACGTGGCCCTACTTCACCGTGCGCACGTTTTTGATCGCGGCTGCCGCCATCGCGATCGGGTGCTCGTGGTTGAATGCCCATCCCGTCTGGAGCGGTTTCGCGCCGGGTATCGGCGCGTTCGCGGGCGCGATCGCGGTCTACCTGCTCGTCATCGGCCCCCAACTCGCGCGCCAGGACATCCGCAGCGATCTCGTCAACGCCGACATCCTCAAAACCTATCCGCTGCCCGGCTGGCAGATCGTGCTCGGCGAACTCCTCACGCCGGTCGCGATCCTCACCGGCGTGCTGTGGCTCGCGCTGCTGACCGTCGTGCTCGCGTTTCATCCGACGCAGCCGGGCTTCGCGTGGCTCACGCCCCAGATCCGCCTCGCCACCGGGCTCTGGCTCGCGCCGATCGTCCCGGCGCTCGTCGCGCTGCAACTACTCGTGCCGAATGCCGCCGCGATCCTTTTTCCCGCGTGGTTTCAAGCGAGCCGCACCCGCGGCGGACCCGAGGTCGCCGGCCAGCGGATGATTTTTTTCTTCGCGCAACTGCTCACGATGGTGCTCGCGCTGTTGCCCGCCGTCGCGCTCGCGGGCGTGCTGATTTTCATCCTGCAATGGTTCGCGGGCGCGGCGTTTGCGGTCAGCGTCGGTGGCCTCGCGGCGCTCGTCATCCTCGTCGGCGAAGTCTGGTGCGGCATCTGGCTGCTGGGCGAACGCTTCGAGAAGTTCGATCTCTCCGCCGAGCTGCGGCCGTAAAACAAACTCGCCCGCCCTCGCCCGCCCGCGATGAAATCTTCCCGCCTCGCCTCTCTCGCCGCCGACGTCGTGGGCGCCGCCCAGCGCCAGCTCCCGCCGGAGCTCCGCCCCTTCGCGCGCGATGTCCCCGTGCACTACGACGCGAAGCCTGCGGCCGATGTCCTCGCCGCCGGCTTCGAGCCCGACATCCTCGGCCTTTTCACCGGCCAGCCGCACGGCACCGAATTCGCGCACGAGGATCCGGCGCCGCCGCAAATTTTTCTCTACCTCGAAAATCTCTGGGACTTCGCGGAGGAGGACGTCGAGGCGTTTCGCGACGAGGTCCGCCTCACCTATCTGCACGAGCTCGGCCACTATTTCGGCTGGGACGAAGACGACCTCGCCGCCCGCGGACTCGACTGAAAACGAGCCGCCCGCGCGCCCCCGGACCGCCGGAATCTCGGCGCGCCGCGCATTCTTTTTTCGAGGTTCGGAACATTCCACCCTTCGCGTTTGTCGCGCCGCCCGCGACCAACTCCGCGCTTTCCAAGCGCGCCGCGCCGTGCCTACACTCCCGCCAATTTACCGTTTTCCCTCCGCCATGAAGAAACTCCTGATCCTGTCTCTCGTCGCGCTGTTCGGCGCCGCCCTCGTGCGCGCCGAAACCACCCGCGCGGACCTCGTCGCGCGTGTCGAGAGCTGCGAAGCCATCTTCCAGGAATTCCAGAACCGGCCCGAGACCGCGATTCCGTCCAGCGTGCTGCAGCGCGCGAAAGCCATCATCATCCTCAACCAGTTCAAGGCCGGCTTCCTCCTCGGGGTGAAAGATGGCTACGGCGTCATCATGGTTCGCAAACCCGGCGGCCGCTGGAGCCTGCCCGTGCTCATCAACGCCGGCGAAGCCAGCCTCGGCCTGCAGCTCGGCGCAAACGCCGTCGAAAGCATCTACGTCATCACCGACGAAAACGTCCCGCGCCTGCTCTTCAATCATCGCTTCAACATCGGCGTCGACGCCAAGGCCGTCGCCGGCCCGAAAGCCGCCGAAGCGGAGCGCGTCAATGTCGATATCCTGAAGACGCCGATGCTCGTCTACACGAAGTCCGCCGGCCTCTACGCCGGCGCCACCGTGAAAGCCGGCCACATCTCGCGCAACGACTCCGCGAATTTCGATCTCTACCACACGAAATACACGCTGCCCGAGCTGCTCTACAGCGACTGGGTGCCGCCGGTGGCCGAAGTAAAGCCGCTGATGAACCTCGTCGCGCGCTACGCGCCCTGAGGTCGGCTTGAGTTGCACGAGCGTTCCGCCCGTGATTCTTTCGAACCAGCCTGCGCGGTCGCGCGGCTTGTTCGCTATTTGAAACAGGGCTCGCATTCGGCGAGCGCAACGCGTTCACCGTCCACCCGCCGCGCGAGCGCCAAATGCTCGCTCGCACGCGCAACGCCGTCACTCGCCTACCCGCGCCACGCGCGCAGATACGCGACCAATTCCGCGATCGCCGCCTCCGCCACGATTGTCTGCGCCTCGATCCGCTTCGCACCCGGACACTCCACGCGCCCGCTGCGCACCGCGACGATTTTTCCCCGCGTCCGCCGCGCGATCGCCCACCACGCAAACGGCGCCGCGATTTTCAATTCCGCGTTCGGCTCCGCGTAACCCGTCGTCGCCACGCCAAGATCGCTGCCGAACAGCGCACACCCGCCGCACGCCATCTGCTCCGCGACGGCCGCGGACACGCAGTTCACCTTCTTCGCCGCCGCGCGCTCGACGCCGAGGTGCCGCACTTTTTCCGCGAGCGAATACGCCGTGATCCCGCCGAGAAAAAATTCCGACGCGCCGGACACTTCGCCGATCTTCGCCTGCACGCGCCCGCACGTGAGGCTCTCCGCCGCCGCCAGCGTCAACTGCGGCGCGCACAGCATGAGTGCCTTGAGTTCCTTCACACGGCGACCTCGATGCTCTCCGCTTCAGCCGCACCGCGCGGGAGCGGCTCGCCTCGCGTCTGCATGTCCTCGAGGTGCATCTCGACGGCCTCGCGGATAAGTTTCAACACGGCGGCACGGGTCTTCGCTACCGCCACGCAGCCCGGCAGGTCCGGCACGAAGGCGCCGAAGCTTCTCAGGCCTTTTTCGATGACAATCGTGTAACGGCGGCGGGTCATTCCTTCAGTCCGGATTGCTTGAGAATACTGTTCAACGTGCCGGGCGGAATGTCAACGGATGGGTGCCCCGCGATCGTGACCGTTCCCGGTTTTTTCGCGTGATGAAACTGGCGATGGCTGCCTTTGGTGCGCGCGAGAAACCAGCCGTCCTTCTCGATCAACTTGATCGCCTCGCGGACCTTCATCGTTCATCCGATCTCCAGTCCCACCGGGCAGTGGTCGCTGCCCATCACCTCGGGCGAGATCCACGCGCGCTTCAGCGCCGGGCGCAGCTTCTCGCTCGCGACGAAATAATCGACGCGCCACCCGATGTTCCGCGCGCGGCAGTTCATCATCTGGCTCCACCAGGTGTAGTGGCCCGGGCCCTTCTCGAATTCGCGAAACGTGTCCACGAAGCCGCTCGCCAGCAGCTTCGAGAAATTTTCCCGCTCCTCGTCCGTGAAGCCCGCGTTGCGGCGGTTCGTCTTCGGATTCGTCAAATCGATTTCGGTGTGCGCGACGTTGAGATCGCCGCAGAAGATCGCCGGCTTTCCTTTTTTCTCGAGCTTCTTCAGATACGCGAGAAACGCCGGGTCCCACTCTTTGGTGCGATAGTCGAGCCGCGTGAGCCCGCGCTGCGAATTCGGCTGGTAGACGTTGAGCAGATAAAAATCGTCATACTCCGCCGTGATCACGCGGCCCTCGCTGTCGTGGTCCTTGCTGCCGATGCCGAGCGTCACGGCGCGCGGCTTGAGCCGCGTGAAGGTGATCGTGCCGCTGTAGCCTTTCTTCACCGCCGGATTCCAGAACACCTCGTAGCCGTGCGGCCACGCCACGTGCTGCACGTCGCCCGGATGCGCCTTCGCCTCCTGCAGGCAGATCACGTCGGCCTGCGTCTTCTCCATGAAATCGAGCAGGCCTTTCTTGTGCGCCGCGCGCACGCCGTTGACGTTCCACGAGACAAATTTCATCCGCGCGATGAACGCACACCCGCCGCGCGGCGCAAAATAAAAAAGGCCGGCACGCGGCCGGCCTCGCACGCCCACGCGTCGTCACCACTCAATGCCACCAGCCGAAGATCGCGCCCTGGATCGCGTAGACGACGAGCTCGTGGCTCACGTTGATCGCCTGGAGCCGGAACGACTTCTTTTCCCACACCCCATCGTTCAGCTTCCGCATCGCCGCGACGAACAGCCCGATGAACAAACCATACGCCGCGCCGTGTTTCCAGTTCGGCGTGCCGTGCGCCGCGATCAATGCCGCGAGGCCAAACGTGCTCAGCAGCGTGAAAAGAAAACCCTTGATGAAGTAGGCCGCCATGCCGCCCTTCGCCTGTTCGGCCGCCGCCATCTCCGGCGTGATTTTCATCTCCGCCATCCAGGCCTTGCCAAACAACACGCCATACCAAAGCCAGCCGAGCATGAACCCGGCGACCGCGACCACGAGCACGTGGATATAATTCAAGTGCGGAATGACATCTCTCATATGTGAATTGGGGTTGAAGCGAGACGCCGCAGCCTAGTCCCGCCGCCGCGCGAAACGAAGCCCAATGTTCGCAACTCCCCTGCGCCGCCGCCGCGCCCGTTGCGCCGCGCGCCGCGGTGCGCTGACGCTGCCTCGCCTTGCGTCTCCCGATTCCCGGCGCTCAACTCCGGCCTCATGTTCGTCCACCTGCCGCTCGGTCAACGCATCCCGCCCAGCCCGCACGCCGTCTCGTGCAGCCTGCCGGCCATGCGCGACGTCCGCGGCTACGAGGAGAAAAATCCCGAGACGATGCGCGCCGTCACCTCGGGCTATCCGCGCTTCGTCGTGCATCCGTTCGCGCGCCAGCTCGCCGCGCACTTCCTCGCGAACACGCCCGCGCTCGCCGGCCGCACGCTCTGGCTCGCGAGCTCCGACAACATGGCGCACGCGCTCGTCGCCCACCTCAACGATTTCGCGGTCGGTCCCGCGGCGTTGCCGTCCGCCCGCCTGCCGGCCGAGCTCTTCTCGCGCGATGGCCTTCATGGCGTCTCGCATCCGACCGACGCCGACCTCCACGCGCGCGCGAAAACCTTTCTCCAGAACATCGGCGGCTTTCTCTCCTCGCGCGAAGCCGAGGACCATCTCGTCCGCCTCGGCCTCGCTGCCGCGCCGTTTCCGGAAAAAATCTTCGCCGGCGACGCCGCCGCCGAAATCCGCCGCGTCCTCCGCCCTGCGCTCGCGCCGGCGACCGACGCCGATCTCCTCCTCGCGCCCTCGGGCATGAACGCCATCTACGCCGCGTTCCGCGCCTCCGCCGATCTCCAGGCCACGCGCGGCCGCACGCTCTGGCTGCAACTCGGCTGGCTCTACCTCGACACCATCGCGATCCTGAAAAAATTCACGCGCACGCCCGCCGACTACGTCTACGTGCGCGATCCGCTCGATTGCGAAGGCATCGCGCGAATTTTCGCGCAGCACGGCGCGCGGATCGCCGGCGTGTTCGCCGAGGTGCCAACCAATCCGCTGCTCCAGACGCCCGACGTCGCCGCGCTCGCCGCGCTCTGTCGCCGCCACCGCGCGCACCTGCTCATCGATCCGACCACCGCCGGCGCCTTCAACCTCGACGTGCTCCGCCATTCCGACCTCGTCACGTCCAGCCTCACCAAATACGCCGCGAGCGAGGGCGACGTGATCGCCGGCTTCGTCGCCATCCATCCCGCCGCACCCGACGCCGCCGAGCTCCGCCGCCGCACCGCCGCCGCGCTCGAGCCCGTCTACGCCCGCGACCTCGCCCGGCTCGCCGCCGAGATCGGCGAGACGGAAAACGTCCTCGCGCAAATCCACGCGAACACCGCGCGCCTCGCCGGCTTCCTCGCCTCGCATCCGAAAGTGCGCGATGTTTTCTGGGCCCTGCATCCCGCGTCGCGCGAAAATTTTCTCCGCCTCGCCCGCGCGCCCGACGCCACCGGCGGCATGATCACGTTCACGCTCAAGGAAGCCGGCGCGCTGGAAAAATTCTACGACCGGCTGCGTCTCCCCAAAGGCCCGAGCTTCGGCATGAAGACGACGCTCATCTGTCCTTTCATGTATCTCGCGCACTACGATCTCGTCACGACCGCCGCCGGCCTCGCCGAGCTCGCCGCGAGCAAACTCGATCCGGACCTCCTGCGCCTCTGCTGCGGCACCGAGCCCGCCGACGAGATCGTCGCCGCGCTCGCCGAAGCGCTCGGCTGAACGCCGTGGCCGCCTCCTGCCTCCTCGCCGTCAAAGCGATTCCGAACGCGCCGCGCAGCGAAATCGTCGGCTGGCTCGGCGACGCGTTGAAAATAAAAATCCACGCGCCCGCGGTCGAAGGCCGCGCCAACGACGCGCTCTGCGCATTCCTCGCCGACACGCTCGGCCTGCCGCGCCGCGCCGTTTCCATCGAGCGCGGCGACACTTCGCGCCAGAAACTCGTCCGCCTCGACGGCCTGACGCTCGTCGAAGCGAAAGCGCGCTTGCGCGTTTAGGGGCGTCCACGCATTGCGCGCAGCAGATCGAGAAACGCCGGCTCGCTCCGCAGCGGCGCGAACGCGCTCTCCGCTTCGATCCGCGCCACGTCCTTGAAACCCGCCGCCGCCGCCTGCTGCAGCGCCGCCAGCGCCTTTTTCCTGTCGCCGCGATGCGCGCGACATCGCGCGAGATCGAAAAACGCCTGCGGCCGGTCCGGCTGGAGCAGCGTCATCATTTCCAGGAGCGGCGCGGCGCCGTCGTAGTTCTCGTTTCGCAACAACTCCCGCGCCGGCTCCGCGCACGAAATATACACGCCTTGCAGCACGCGCGTCGCCATCTGCCGCTCCGGCGAGCCCTCGGGCAGCGTCGCTTTCACGCGCAGCTCGGCCGACGTTTTCCGCACCTCGTTTGTGAAGCCGTCGCGCACCGCACCCAGCAGGTCGTCGGTCACGGACTGTTCGCGCCGCTCGGCGGCGCGCTCCGCTTTCAACGCCTCGCGCACTTCGCGCGCCGCACCGAGCGCCGTGATTTTCTTTTCGCACTCTGACACATCGACCAGCCCGCCGAAATCCGCGACGAGCGACTCGAGCGCGCGAAAGTTTTCCGCCGCCGGTTGCGCCGGCACCGCCGCGAGCCGCGCGGCAAACTGCGCCGCGATCCACTCCGCATCCTTCGGCTTCGCGCCGCTGCGCATCGCCTGCAGGTCGAGCCACGCGAGCGCTTCCATCGCAAACTCCGGCGGCAGCCACTCGTGGCCGCCGGCGTGAATCAGCACCCGATGCGGCGCGTGCCGGGCCGCGAGATCGCGATCGACCTCGCGCAGCTCGAGGTAATTGAAATCCTGCAAACCCGCCGCGCCAAAAAAAGGAAACCGCACCTCCGCCGGCGTCTCGCGATTCATGAAACCGCCACTGCACGCGATCACGCCGTGCGCGACTCCGGCCACCGCGACCTGACACGCCGTGCGCGCGCCGCCGGACAAACCCGCCGCGTAAATCCGTTTCCGGTCGAGCGGCAGCACGCGATCGACGTCGTGGATCATGAGGTTGATCGCATTCGCGTTGGCCGCCCACGGACCGTTGCGCGAGTTGTTCGAGCCGGCGACGATGTAGCCGAATTTTTCCGCCGCGGCCATGAAGCGCTCCACCGGCACGCGACCGCGCGCGCCCGGATCGAAACAGAAAATCACCGGCCACGTGCGTGTCGGGTCGAAGCTCGTCGGCACGTAGAGCGCATACGTCTGCGTCGCATCCGCCGCGCACGCGACCGTCTCGATCAGCCGGCCCGTCGGCACGTCGCCCGCGCGCGCCGGCATCGTGGCGGCGAGCAGCACCGCCGCCGCACCGAGCGAACGCACCCGTTTGCCGAGCGAAATCATCCTTGGTCGGATCGGACTACACGACGATCGCAGTCCGGTCGAGCGCCGCTAGAAACGCATGTGAAACGAAAGCTCCACGCGCGGCGCCGTGCTCATCGTGCCCGACAACGACGGGCGCACTTCGCCGAGTCCCCACCTGAACTCGCGCAGCCGACCGCCGGAGTCCCAGCGGTAAAGCAGCCCCGTGGAAAACGCTGCATACACCGGATTCATCTGCCGTTCGACGCCGCGCTTTTTTTCGGGCGGCACGTTCACGATGTAGCGATCCATCACCACGGCGTCGGGCGCGGCGCGCCACCAGGCCGTTTCGTTCGCCGCTGCGGTTGGCTTCGCGTTCGCGGGCGCCGCGGTTTGCGCCCGCACGCGCTCCGTGAGTTGCGCTCGCATCCGCTCCGAAATCGCGGCCGCGGGAGCCGGCGGCGCGGTGAAATTTTTCAGCGAAGTTCGCGGCGCCTGCGGCGCGACGCCGGAAAAAATCGCCGGCAGGTCATCGCTCGCTCCGATCGCCGAAGCGGCCAGCGTCAGGACGATCGCGAGGGGCAGGGCGCGCAGCGGCTTCATGGGGCAACGCTGTGAAACCATCCGCACGCGATGCGTTCCGCGATTTTATTCCGACCCGCTCCGCCGCTGCGCCTCGGCGAAACGCGCGACGATCGCGCCCTGGTTCGGGTGCCGGCCGTTCGCCAGCCGCTGCCGCGCGCCGATCCACACTTCGCGCACCGCGCGCCGCTCGAGCGAGAACACGATCGCGTTCAACAACGCCTCCGGCGCCGCGCCGGCGATCGACACCTCGTAGAGATTGACCGTGAAAAAATCCGCCGGCCGGCCGACCTCGAGCGCACCGCCGGTCGCGCCGAGGCTGCGCGCGCCCGCCACGGTCGCCGCGTGCAACAGCGCGGGCGCCGGATCCGGCGCGAGCACCGCGCGCTGCTCGCGCGCGACCCGGAGCGGATACTCGAGCAGCCGCGCGTCCTCGAGCAGATCGACCTGCACCTGCCGGTCGCTGCCGAGCGCGACGCCGACGCCGGCGGCGAGCAGTTTTTCCACCGGCGCGGCGGCGAGCCCGAGATTGCGCTCACTCGTCGGACACGCGCCCACCATCGCGCGCGCCGCGCCCAGCAGTTTCACATCGTCGTCGGTGAGATGACCGGCATCGATCGCGGTGAAGCGTTTGTCCACGATGCCGTGCTCCGTGAGCAGTGCGACCGGCGTGCGCCGGTGCTCGGCGAGGCACGCGGCGTTATCCGCCGCGCGCGTCGAGACGTGCGCGTGCAGCCGCATCCGCCGCGCATGCGCGTAGCTCGCGACGGCCTTGAAATAGTCGAGCGGCGCCACGGCGAGATCCTGCACGCCCACGCCGATCCACGCATCGTCCTCCGGAAAATTTTTCGCGGTCCACGCACGCAGCTCGTCCGTCGCGCGCGCAAATTCGTCGGCGTCCGGCGTGAGCATGCGCGCCGGGCCCTCGCGCGCCCACGCGACGCGGTGCAGCGCGATGCGGATGCCGACCTCATGCGCCGCGCGCAAAATTTCCCGCGCGAGAAAATTCGCGTCCGGCCACCGCGCGCCGTCGGGCTGATGGTGCAGCGCGTGAAACTCGCCCACGCACGTCACGCCGCCGAGCAGCATCTCGAGAAACGCCATCCGCGCCGCTTCGAAGACATCCTCCGGTCCGAGCCGCGTGGCGACGCGATCGTGCTCCTCGCGCCAGCTCGCGAGGCTGTCCGCGCCCGCGCGCGGCCGCAGCTCGCCGCGACCACGCAGCACGCGCTGCCACGCGTGCGAGTGCGCGTTCACCAATCCCGGCAGCGCCGCCTGGCCCGCGAGCCGGCGCGCCGCCGCGAGGTCCGCCGGTTCGCGCGAGAAGCGCGCGATGCGCCCGAGCGCGTCCGCGAAAAACGCCACGCCGAACTCGAATTTCCCGCCGGTGTAAACGCAGTCGGGCAGCCAGCCGGTTTCCGCCGGAGCGATCGTTTTCACGGGCGTCGCCGCCGGAGGAGCGGCGGGCTGCTCGCGCGCGTGACTCGTTTTCTTGTCCATGATGGCGCCGACGCTGCGCGGCGGATCGCATTCAGGCGCCCGCGCGCGAACGCGGCGAAACAAAAATCGGCCGCGCGGCCGCCGGCTCGCGCGCCGCGAGCCACGATCTACCGCGACTCGCGCCCGTCTGCCGCGGCATCACGCGCCGCCTTGCGCGCCCGGCGCTCGGCGAAACTCTGCTCGAAGCCCGGGCGCACGACCGCGCCGTCGGGCCCGATGCGCACGACGCCGAGCCGCACCGCCTCGCGCACGAGCTTCGCGCTCGTGGAAACCTCGAGCTTGCGCAGGATGTTGCGGCGATGCGTCTCGACCGTCGCCTCGCTCAGGCCGAGGCGCGCCGCGGCTTCGCGATCGTCGCTGCCGTCGCCGATCACCGCGAACACCTGCATCTCCGCCGGCGAGAGCCGCTGCGCGATCACGCCCTGCGAACGCTGCACGACGAGCCGGCGGCAAAGGCCCGGGCTGATGTAGCCGCGCCCCGCCGCCACTTGCTGCAACGCGGCGACAAGCGCATCCACGTTTTCCTCGAACGGATCGAAAAAGCCATCGAAGCGCGCCGTCCGCAGCGCGCGCAGCGAGTTTTCGTCCTTGCGACCCGACACCACGAAGAGCCGCGCCGCGAGCCGCTCGCGCACGATCGTCTCCAGCAGATCCGTGCCGTCGAGATCGACGAACGTCAGCCCGAGCAACGCGAAATCCGCGCGCGCCCCGCGCAACACCGCCAGCGTCGCCGCGCCCGAGCGGCACACCTCGACCGGCGTCTCGGGAAACGCGCGCACGCACGCGAGCCGCAGCGTCTCCGCGTAAAGCGCGTCCCATTTCGCCACCACGATGCGGCTCACGTGCGTGAGCGGCAGCGGCTCGCCCACCAGCGCGACAAACGACTCGTCCTGCGTGTAGATCAGCGGCGAGGGTTCCGGGGCGGAGAACGACATGGCGGCGACCGCGCGACACAGCCGCGTCCTCCGCCACGAGGCAACCGGGAAAACACGCGCGCGCCTTGCCTCGCCGCGACCGCGCTGCCGCCCGGCCGCCGCAAATTCGAGCATCCGTTTCACCGGCGCGCGCGTCTGGCAGCGCGTCTGCGAATTTTTGCTCCGACCTCATGAAACTGACCCAACCCCGTCTCTTCTGCGTTCTCATTCTCGGTGCTGCCGCCGTTCGCCTCGCGGCCGCGCCGTTCGACGTCAAAAGCTTCGGCGCCACCGGCGACGGCAAGACGCTCGACACCGCCGCGATCAACAAAGCGATCGACGCCGCGGCCGCCGCCGGCGGCGGCACGGTGGAGTTTCCCGCCGGCAACTACCTGAGCTTTTCGATTCATCTGCAAAGCCACGTCGCGCTGCACCTCGACGCGGGCGCGACGATCGTCGCCGCGGAACCGCCGGAGGATTTGTCCAGCGGCTACGATGCGCCCGAGCCGAATCCCGGCACGGAATACTACGAGGACTTCGGCCACTCGCACTGGCACAACAGCCTGATCTGGGGCGAAAATCTCGAGGATATCGCGATCACCGGCACCGGCCGAATTTTTGGCCGCGGCCTCAGCAAGGGCGGCGGTCGCCGTGACGCGCTCCCCGAAGAGCGCACCGCGGCGCGTGAGGCGCGCACGACGGGCGACGGCAACTACCGTGTGGCGTTTCCGCTCCCCGAGTCCGCGCGCACCGCGATCGCCGCGCAGAAAGCCGGCCCCTTCGGTTATCCCGGCCGCGATACGCTGCCCGCCGGCGTCGGCAACAAATCCATCGCACTGAAAAACTGCCGCAACGTGATCTTCCGCGACTTCACGATCTACCACGGCGGCCACTTCGGCATCCTCGCCACCGGCGTCACGAACTGGACTTGCGAGGGCCTGAAGATCGACACCAACCGCGACGGCATCGATTTCGACTGCGTGCAGAACGTGCGGATCGCGAACTGCACCATCAACTCGCCCTACGACGACGGCATCTGCCCGAAATCCTCCTACGGCCTCGGCGAAGTGCACCCGACGGAAAACGTCACGATCACAAACTGCCAGGTCAGCGGCTTCGACGAAGGCACGCTGCTCGACGGCACGCGCCAGACCAAAGTCATGACGCGCCCCGGCACCGGCCGGATCAAGTGCGGCACCGAAGCCAACGGCGGCTTCCGCAATCTCTCGATCTCGAACTGCATTTTCGAACACTGCAACGGCTTCGCGCTCGAGGAAGTCGACGGCGGATTGCTCGAAGACATCACCGTCACGAATCTCTCGATGCGCGACATCGGCAACGCGCCGATCTACATCCGGCTCGGTTCGCGCCTGCGCGGGCCCGATCCGATCGCGATCGGCGCCGCGCGGCGGATCAAGATCGACAACGTCGTCGCCCATCAAGTCGCGGCACAGAGCGGCATCCTGATCGTCGGCGAGCCGGATCACCCGGTCGAAGACGTTTCGCTGAGCAACATCTTCATCGACTTCGCCGGCGGCGGCACCGCCGAGCAGGCGAAGCGCGAAGTGCCCGCGGAAGAGGCGCAGAAATATCCGGAGCCCGGCCGCCTCGGCACGATGCCGAGCTGGGGGATGTTCGCCCGGCACGTGAAGAATCTCGACCTGAGCCACGTCGAGCTGCGCGTCGCGAAGGAGGATTTGCGGCCCGTGATCCAGCTCGACGACGTCGCCGGCGTGTCGTTCGACGCGGTGAAATTTCCGCACGCGGCCGACGTGCCGACCTTCGTGTTGAAAAACGTATCTGACTTCTCCGTGCACAACAGCCGCGGGCTGCCCGAGACGAATCGCCAGGAAAAAATCGCGGAAGACCGGCTCTGAGCGTCTCCCCGGCTCGCGCGGGGAAACAGTCTTGTCGCTCGGCGTGCCGCGCGGTAGAGATCACCGCGTGCCTGGACACAGCGCGCAGACCACTTCTCCAGCGGTGGATGCCAGTTTGCAGGAGCGCATCCATTGCCTTTGGGACGAACTGGCCGCCTACGAAGCGGCCCGCAGCGAGGAGGCGTTGATGCACCTCGTGAGCGCGGTCGCACACATGGTCGACGCGCAAAACGCCTACTGGATGGGCGCGGTGCGGATCACCGATGACGAGCGCGATCCGCTGCGCGGCTGGCGGCCGCGCGTGATTCGTTATGCGAAGCCGTTCAAGCCCGACGACGCCTGCAGCCGCCGCGTCCGCCAGCTCCAGCGCGGAATTCCGGACGAATCCGCGGTGGCCCACGCGCGGCTCGCGGGCACCTATCGCGCGTGCCGGATGCGCGACCTCATGCCCGCCGAATGGTTCAACGGCCCGACTTATCAAGGCTACCGCAACCGCAACATCCACGACTCGCTCGTCGTGGGCGTGCCGGTCAACCCGATGGCGGAGGCGTATTACGGCTTCTTCCGCATGCGCGAGAACGATCCGTTCACCGAGGCGCAGCGCGCGGTGGCGTTCTACGCGCTGCGCGGCCTGACATGGTTTCACCGTCAGGTGCTGCTCGCGCATGGCGTGCAAGCCGCGGCTTCGCCGCTCTCGCCCATGGAGCGCCGCGTGCTTGCGCTCCTGCTCACGGATCGTTCGGAAAAACTCATCGCCGCGGAGCTCGGCGTCACTCCTTCCACCGCGCACACTTATGTGCGCGCCGTGCTGCGAAAGCTCGGCGTGAGCGGACGCAACGGCCTGGTCTCGCTCTGGCTTGGTCAGCAGAGTTGATCGCGGTCGAGCCGTCGCCCGATTTTTTCATCGCGCCAACCCTGCGCCCACGGCCGAACACTCGCGGCGCGGCGAGCTGGCAGCTCGGTTGCAATAACACCCTCCCTCATCCGGGAGGTATTCTTTTGCGACGCAGATCGGCATACTGCGGTCGCGCCGCGTGTGCTTCAGCGCGAGGCGTCAGGTTCCCAGCCATACTCTCCCACCTTCCAGCCCCGCTCCGTCGGTGCGCGCGATTGCGCGCTGCTTGATTCGCCGGTCGCCATCGTTGCCCGCTCTGCGCGTTTTCGCGTGGCGGGCTGCGTTTTTTGCCCGCGCGCTGGCACCGTCGCTTCTTCGTTTCCGCCCACGGCGTGCCGGCCACTTCAATTTGTTCCCAATGCAATCCCACCCTCCCCTCCCACTCCCACCGCTCGGCCGGCGCCTGTTGTCTCGCGTCCTGCCCGTGGTTTTCGCTCTCGCCGCGTTCGCGGCGCCCAAGCTACGCGCCGATATCGTCTTCTCCCGCGACACGGTCACCGCAGAACGATGGGCGCATTATTCGGCGACCTACACCGCGCCGTTCACGGGCAACTACACGTTCGGTTTTAATCTGACCGCCGGCGGCTCGTCGGGCGACAACGCGATCCTCGTCGACGCCGTGCAAGTCACCAACGGCGCCACGAATGTGTTCGCGGACGGCTTTGAAACGCCAGACCTGGCCTCGAACACCGGGAACTCCGCCAACGGCGGCACCGCCACCATCGGCAACTGGGTGTTCAGCAATTTCAGCGGGGTGCTCGACGGATCTCCTCCGAATTGGGGATTGGCCGCTCAAGGGCTCGGGTCGGCCGACGGCACCACGCAGTATGCCTATCTTCAGGCCGTCAACGGCACCTTGGGAAAAATCAAAGCGGTCAACACGCTCGCGCTGGTCGCCGGCCAGACCTACACGATTTCGTTTGATCAAGCTTCCCGCCGCGATTTTGGCGGCACGACCAGCTACGCGGTGACGCTCGATTTCGTCCCGCCGACGGTCTATGCCAGCGGCATCTCCGGCGTCACGACGTGGGATCCGATCTATCCGGCCGTCGCGTTCCCGAACTGGCCGGCGCTCGGCACAACGGTGCAAACCGCCGGCCCGCTCCCGAACGACCCGAATTGGGTCAACCCGCACGCCGCGTTCGTCTTCCCCGATCACACGCATCCATGGGCGCCGTTGGGCGGCTCCAGTCCCTACAACTTTGACGCCCGCTGGATCAACGCCTGGAGCAACATCATCTCCCAAGGACCCTCGGGACAGAGCTGGACCAAATATAGCACGACGGTGTTTGGCGAAGGCGACTTCGTGCTGCAGTTCCTCGCCGACAACCTTTCGTGGATCTACCTCGACGGCACGATCGTCGGCAACCAGGACGACAACTGGCAGACCAACGGCACCGGCCGCTACACGATTCACATGACCGGCGCCGGCGCGCACGAGCTCGTGTTCATCATCTTCGACGGCGGCGGCGCCGCCGGCGGCAAGTTCCGCTTTGAGACGAAGGCGTCGTTTCTCGCCAACAACCCCGGCGCCACGCTCCCTCCCGCACCGGCCACGATCACGCTCTCGAATCTCACGCAGACCTACGACGGCACGCCGAAATCCGTCACCGTCACGACGGCGCCGAGCGGCCTCACGCCGACCGTCACTTATAACGGCTCGACCACCGCGCCGACCGCCACCGGGACTTATACGGTCGTCGCCAAGGTGAGTTCGCCGGACTACCTCGGCTCGGCCTCAGGCACGCTGACGATCACTCAGGCGCGCGTCGATTTCACGTTCGGCAATCTCGCGCAGACCTACGACGGCTCCGCCAAATCTGTGACGGTGACTCCCGTGCCGTCCAACGTCGCCTACGTGATCAATTACCTCGGCGATCGCACCAACGCCGGCACTTGCCCCGTCCAGGTGGTCTCGAACAATCCGAACTACTCCGGCTCGAAGATGGACACGCTCGTGATCGCGAAAGCGAACGCCACGGTCTCGGTCTCCGGCTACACCGGCGTCTACGACGGCGCGGAGCATGGCGCGAAAGGTTCGGCAGCGGGCGTCGCCGGCAACAGTCTCGCCGGCCTCGATCTCGGCGGCAGCTTCACCGACGCACCGGGCGGCACCGCCCACTGGACCTTCACCGGCGGCGCAAACTACAATGACCAAAGCGGCGACGCCGCGATCGTCATCAACAAGGCGGACGCCACCGTCTCCGTCTCCGGCTATAGCGGAACCTACGATGGAGTCGCGCATGGTGCGACCGGCACGGCGACCGGCATCGGTCGCGCCAACCTCGGCGGCCTCGACCTCGGCGCCAGCTTCACCGACGCGCCCGGCGGCACCGCACACTGGAGCTTCGCCGGTGGCACGAACTACAACGACCAAAGCGGCGACGTCGCCATCGTCATCGCCAAGGCCAACGCTTCCGTCGTCGTCACGCCCTACAGCGTGACCTACGACGCCGTCGCTCACTCCGCCACCGTCGCGTCGATCTCCGGCGTGAATGGCGAGACGGGCGCGACGGTCGGCGCCGTCACGTTGAACACGACGCACACCGATGCCGGCGCTTACTCCGATTCGTGGAGCTTCACCGGCGGCGCGAATTACAACGACATCGCCGCCACCACGATCAGCGACAAGATCGCGAAGGCCAACGCCACCGTCTCCGTCTCCGGTTACTCCGGAATTTACGACACCGCCGCGCATGGCGCGACGGGCACGGCCACCGGCGTCGGCGGCGTCAATCTCAACGGCAGCCTCGACCTCGGCCTCGCGTTCACCGACGCGCCCGGCGGCACCGCGAACTGGAAATTCTCGGGCGGCACAAATTACAACGACGCCAGCGGCACCGCTGTGATCGCGATCGCCAAGGCGAACGCGGCCATCACCGTGAACGGCTACACCGGCATCTACGACGGCTCCGCGCACGGAACCACTGGCACCGCGAAAGGCGTGGGCGGCGTCGATCTGAGCGCCGGCCTCGACCTCGGCGCGAGCTTCACCAACGTGCCCGGCGGCACCGCCACCTGGAAGTTCTCCGGCGGCACGAACTACAACGACGCCAGCGCCACCGCCGCGATCGTGATCAACAAGGCGAATCCGACGGTCGTGGTCACGCCCTACAACGTCGAGTTCGACGGCCACGCGCACTCCGCCTCCGTCGCGTCGATCGTCGGCGTGAATGGCGAGACGGGCGCGACCGTCGGCACCGTCACGCTGAACTCCACGCACACCAGCGTCGGCACCTACGCCGACTCGTGGACCTTCGCGGCCACGGGCAACTACAATAACATCGGCAGCACGCCGATCACCGACGTGATCAAGGACACCACTCCGCCGGTCATCGCCAGCGTCACGCCCTCGAGCGCCACGCTCTGGCCGCCGAATCACCAGATGGTTCCGATCACGGTCTCGGTGGCCGCGAGCGATCTGGTCGGCGTCACCTCGCTCAAGATCATCTCGGTCACGAGCAGCGAGCCCGACAACGGCCTCGGCGACGGCGACACCGCCGGCGACATCCAGATCACGGGCAACCTCACCGTGAATCTTCGCGCCGAGCGCAGCGGCAACGGTGATGGTCGCACTTATACGATCACCGTCCAGGCCGCCGACGCCGCCGGAAACCTGAGCACGCCGAAGACCTGCACGGTCTCTGTGCCGAAGAGCCAGGGCAAAGGCAAGTAACCCACTTCGAGTTCACCCACGAGAGCCCGCCCGAAAAGGCGGGCTCTTTTTTTCGCCGCGACAGCCGCGCGGAGGCGTGGCACGTTGCGCTCATGGTTCGTTCCGCCTCGCCCGCCCTGCCGCGCATCCGCGTGCTCGCCACCGGCGGCACGATCGCCGGCGCGCAGACCGGCGGCGGACGCGGCTACAAGGCCGCGACGCTCTCGATGGACGCGCTCGTCGGCGCGGTGCCGCAACTCGCCGAGCTCGCGCAGCTCGAAGTCGAGCAGGTCGCCGCCATCGGCTCGCAGGACATGGACGACGCCACGTGGCTGAAACTCGCCGCGCGCACGCAGGCCGCCGTCGACGACGCGGCGCTCGCCGGCGTCGTCATCACGCACGGCACCGACACGATGGAAGAGACGGCGTTCTTCCTGAATCTCGTCGCGCACACCGAGAAACCCATCGTGCTCGTCGGTGCGATGCGGCCCGCCACGGCGATCAGCGCCGACGGCCCGATGAATCTCTACAACGCCGTCGCCGTCGCGGCGCATGCCGAGGCGCGCGGCCGCGGCGTGCTCGTCGTCGCCAACGACGAAATCCATTTCGCGCGCGAAGTCGCGAAGACGAACACGACGCAGGTCGGCACGTTTCGCGCGACGCACCGCGGCCTCGCCGGAGTCGTGAACGCCGGCCGCCTCCACCTCTACGCGCCGCCCGTCCGGCGGCACACGCACGCGAGCGAGTTTTCGCTCGCGGGACTCGTCGCACTGCCGCGCGTCGACATCGTCTACGCGCATGCCGGCATGGGCCGCGAGCTCATCGACGCCGCGGTGCGCGCCGGTGCGCGCGGCATCGTCATCGCCGGGGTCGGCGACGGAAATCTCAGCGCCACCGCGCTCGCCGCGGCGGCGGACGCCGCGCGGGCGGGAGTCGCGCTCGTGCGCAGCTCGCGCACCGGCGGCGGCGTGGTCGAGCGCAACATCGAGATCGACGACGACGCGCTCGGCTTCATCGCCGCCGACGAATTGAATCCGCCGAAGGCGCGCGTCCTCCTGATGCTCGGCCTCACGCGCACGCGCGAGGTGCGCGCGCTGCAGGAAATGTTTTTCGCGTATTGATCGTGCGCAGCCGGCCCGGCGGCGGCGCTGCGGCGAGATCGGCCGGACCGCAGAGACGGCGAACTCGCGATTTTTTCTCCGGCCCAGCGAACGCGTTTCGCTGCCGCCGGCGCGCCGCCGATTCTGCGCTTCGCTCGCCCGGGGAAACGTGTTCTGCTGAGCCGCGATGGCGGGCGCGTTTCATCTTCCGGTCTGGTTCGATCTCGGCGCCACCTTCGCTTTCGCGCTGACGGGCGCGCTCGCGGCGATTCGGCGCGGCTACGACATTGTCGGCGTTTTCTTCCTCGCGCTCGCGACCGGCTTGGGCGGCGGGCTGATCCGCGACGGCATTTTCATCCCCGGCGAAGGACCGACGCCGCTCCTGCTCGACCCGCGCTACATCGAGCTCGTGGCTGCGGGCACGGTTTGCGGCGCGTTGTTCGGGCGGCACGTGAAACGTCTCCGCCGGTCGATCGCCGTGATCGATGCGCTCGGGCTCGGCGCGTATGCGGCGTTCGGCACCGCCAAGGCGCTGCACGCCGGGCTCGCCGTGCCGGCCGCGCTGCTCGTCGGCGTGATCAACGCCGCGGGCGGCGGCTTGCTGCGCGACATCATTGCGCGCGAGGAGCCGCTCGTTTTCCGGCCGGGCCAGTTCTACGTGCTGACGGCGCTCGCCGGCGCGGTGACGTTTGTCTCGTTGAATGTGCAGTTCGAACTCGCCGCCACGCCGGCCGCGATCGCGGCGATCGCGGTCACGCTGGTTTTTCGCGGGCTCACGATCGTCTTCAACTGGCGCACGAGCGCCGTCGGCGCGGAGGAAAAAGACGTCGTGCCGTGAAGCGCGCGCGGCGCGCGCGATCAGAACTTCAGGGTCATCTCCGCGTGATCGAGCGCGAAGGTGACGAGGTGCGGCGCGATCTGTCGGATGCGCAGGTAGACCGGTTGGCCGTTCACCTGCACGGGAATCACGTCGCCTTCCTTGTAGGGCCGCGAGTTGATCACGAGATGCTGCTGGCCGCCGAAATCGACGACGCCGCTCACGCGCAGCAGCGCGACGCCTTGCTGGAGCAGGTTGAGCTCGGCGGTGGGCGCCTCGACCGGAGTGGTGCCGGCCGCGCCGGGAGCCGTTTCGGCCGGCGATGGCGCCGGCATGAAGCCGGCCGCGCGAAACGGATTCGGCTGGAGCTCGGCCGCGGAGAGCGGCGCGTCGTGATTGTGCAGGAGGGCGTCGATCCGCTCGCGCACCTGCAGGAATCGCGGCGAGAGCGGCGGCGCGCCCGGCGGCTTGGCCGCGGCTTTTTCCGCGGCGGGCGCGGCCGAGCTCGCGGCGAGGGCGAACGCGCAGAGGGCGGAGAGAAATGCGGAGCGGCGTGCGTTCATTTTTTGCCGAGCACTTCGAGGTTGAGATCGAGCACGATCATGCCGGTCGTGCCCCGATTCATCGTGAACGAGGTGATCTTCACGAGCCGCGGGCCGGTCTCGACCGCGTGCAGGAAATTTTCCACGCCTTCGTATTCGCCGGCGACGCGCAGCGTGTAGGGCACGCGCGAGTAGAGCGTGGACTCGCTCGGCGGCGAGTTGAGCTGGTGCAGTTCGGTGAGGCGCACTTTCGCCTGCTCCTCGAACTTGAAGAAATACCACGTGTTCTCCGCGAGGTTCGTCTCGACGGCGAGATTCTCCTCGATGCGATGCGTCGCGGTGCGGGCGGTGGCGAGTTCCTGGCGCCACGTCGAGCCGCCGACGAGCAGCGACAGCATCGACTCGCCCTCTTTCGAACGGTCGGCGTGGGTGAGGAGCAGTTCGTCGTTTTCGCCGCGCAGATACCACGCGCCGGCGCCGAGCAGGATCGTGAGCAGCACGCACGCGGCGCAGTAGGGATAGCGGCGGAGCACGCCGAGGGCGGTGGCGAGCTGGGGGTTCATGGCTTCGGCGGCTTCAGCCGGAAGGAAATTTCGAAGCGCAGGGTGTCGGCCTTCGCGCCGCGATCGAGATCGGTCAGCACGATCTCGCGAAAGAGCGGGCCGATGTGCGCGTCGTGGCGCAACACGTCGACGTAGTCGCTGAGCAGGCGCGTCGCGCGCTCGGAGCTTTCCTGCAGCGTGCCGCGCGCGACGATGCCCGCGTCGTTCCATTCGATGGTTTCGATCACCGCCGGTTCCGGCCGCGTGCGGCCGAGATCGCCGAGGAAGCGCGCGACGAAGAAACGCGGCGCGACGAGCGCGTAGGCCTGGTCGATCTTCGCGGCTTCGGCGCCGTATTCGTGCTGCATGCGCTGGATGTCGCGCACCTCGGCGCGGTTGTCCTTGATGCGCTGTTCCCAGTCGTGGATCTGGTAGCGCAGCGTGAGATTCAGGTAGCCGAGCCAGCCGGTGAACAACAACGCCGCGAGCGCGACCGCGGAGAAAAGGACGTTGATGAGGAAACGCGTGCCGACGAGATTGTCCTCCGGCAGCTCCGCTTCGACGCGGCAGTCGACGTGCCAGTGGGCGCTCAGCCCGAGCGGATCATGCTTTCGTCTCATGGGGAGCGGCGGCGACGGGCGGAGCGAGCTGACCGACGAGGCTCAGCGCCTGAAACCACGAGCGAGCGGGCGGCGCCGTATCCGGGCCGAGCGCGAGGCCGACGGTCGGCAGCCACGCGGCCATGTCGGGCACGAGAAATTCCAGATCGATCGCGGCGCAGAGCGCCTCCTCGAGCCAGCCGAGCGGCGCCGGCAGGTGCGCGCAGAACAGCGCGCCGATCGGCTGGCCGGTCTGCATCTCGAAATAGTCGACGGCGGGCTTGAGGTGCCGCGTGAGCATGCGCACGAGCCGGCGCGCGTGCGTGCGCAGCTCGTCGGTCGGCGCGGCGAGCCGCTGGCGCGCGGTCGCGACATCGGGCACGCCGAGCTCCTTCATCGCGAACTCCTCGATCGAGAGCAGGCCGTGCGGCAGCGTCGCGGGCGTGTGGACGCCGTCCTTCGCGAGGAAATAAATCCGGGTCTGGGTCTGCCCGATTTCACACACGACGATGGCGTGCGGATAACTCGCCTCGCGCGTGTAGCGCGTGAGCGCACCCAGCAGCGCGACGGTGCCGAGCTCGAGCCGGCGCGGACGCACGCCGAGCTTGCGCAACCGCTGCTGCACGTCGCGCACGGGCGTGAGCGGAAAACCCAGCAGCAGGCCGGGTCGCGCAGGCGAGGAGGACGTGAGCAATTCGCCCTCGATCGGGTGGAGCGCGCAGATCTGCCAGTCGTTGGTCGAGGAGAGCTTCGTCTGCTCGGCAAAAAGCGCGGGGAGAAAATCGGGTTCGTCGAGCCGGCGGGTGACGATGTTTTCGCGCAACAGCACGCGCTCGGCCGGATGGAAACCGCAGTAGCCGGCAAGATAACCGGCGCCGCGGCCGCGCTCCGGAAATGCCGCCTGCAGCCACGCCGCGACGCCGTCCTCGTCGCCGAGTGGAAATTCCGCGAGCTGGTCGATGACGAGCGGTTTCGTATCAGGCCGGCCGAGCCGCGCCACCTGCACGAGGTGGTCAGTCGCGTTCCACAGGATTCCGTCGCGTTTGGAGCGCATCACGAGGGAAAACGACGGCATGACCGACGTTCGCCAGCGCGCAGCGCAAAGGCAAGGCGCGCGTCAGTCCGCGTGAGCGTGCGCAGCGTGCCGCCCACGGCTCAGCCACCGTTGGTGGTTTCGTGCCAGTCGGAGACGGCGTAGGGCGTCGTGAGGCCGGGGAGCACCTTCGTGCGCAGATTCAGATCGTAGTGGACGACGGGCGCGGAACTGGTGAACGCGACCTTGCGCGCGACGACCGAACCGTAAATGGCGTTGTTGCTGGCGACGTTGAAATCCCCGTAGGGCGTGTAGATCACGCCGTAAAACGCGACGGTCGTGTTCATGTCGGGCACGGTGAGGGTATTCGTGCCGTAGATGACGCAGCGCGAAGGATCCTTCGTGGTGCTGTTGTCGATACCGTTACCGTAGATCGCGATGTCGCCGAGGGCGAAGACCTCGAGCGTGCCGTTGCTGGTGATCGAAATGGAGGGCGTGCCGCCGTGCAGGCCGACGTAGAACGAGCCGGAAACGACGAGCCGCACGGGGCCGTCGACGATGATCCTCGTCGTGCCGGTCATATCGAGGCCGCTGCAGCGATAAACGGTCGGGCTCGTGGCGCCGGCGGTGCCGATGGTCGTCGTGGAGTTCGTCACGGGATTGACCAAGGTGACGTCGCTCATGTTCGACGCGGGCGTCACGATTTCGAACATCGGCTGATACGGGCTGCTGCTGATGCGGCTGGTATCGATCTTCGTCGTGCCCGGGGTGGTCGGGCCGACGAGCTTGGCGCTCGTGCTGTAGGACGGGCCGCCGGCGTAGTTCGAGGCGGCGTAGCCTTTGATCTGGGCGTTGACGAGCTGGATGGAGGCCGCGGTCGGCGCCGACTTCGTCGAGGTGACGACTGCGGAATAATTGTAGGCCGCCTGCGCGCCGCCGAGCGCGTAGTTGCCTTTCGAGGAATCGTAGCTGTCGAGCGTGCCGCCGCTCGCGAAGGTGACGGTGTTGGTCGTCGCGGCCACGGCGTTGAGCAGCAACGGCGCTTGCGCGGAAGTGGACGTGAGCACGCGGTTCGTCTGCTGGCCGGTGGTCGGGTCGGTGGACGTGCCGGTGACGGTGACGGTGCGCGTGCCGCCGCCGTTGTAATTCGTGATCGAGATGGTGATCTGCCCGGTCACGCCGCCATCGAAGGTGAAACCGGTGATGGTCTTCGACGCGGTGCCGCTGTTGATCGTCCAACCGGTCCACGTGCTGCTGTTCAGCGCCAGGAGCGCTTCCTCCATGCCGGCTTCGGCGAGCTCGATGCTGCGCGTGCCCTGCATGCCGCGCGTGCTCATCTGCAGCGTGCGGTAGCAAACGGTGATGTAGCTGCCGAGGACCATCGCCATCACAAACGCGAAACACAGCGCGGCCAGCAGCGCGGAGCCGCGCTGGCGGAGCTGAGGACGACGTGTGGCAACGCGGATCATTGCAGAGCGGCGCGGTTGCGCAGGACGACACGCGGGGAAACAGAGGTGAAGGCGGCGCTGGTGCCGTTGGCGGAAGAGCCGAGTGACGAGGCGAAGTTGAACTCGACCGACTTCGCGCTCTGCGGGGCGTTGGTCACCTGCACGCCGGCTTCCGTGAAATAGCTGAACGTAAACGAAGTCAGGTGCGTGAGCAGATGCGTCGTGGCGCCGCTTTCGACGCGATCGAGCTTGCCGTCCGCCGTGCTCCCACCCGTCGGCGCCGTGTAGGTGTAGGTGACGGAAGAGGTGCCGCCGGTGATCGTCTTGGTGAGCGCGATCTGGCTGGTCGTCGCGGTCGTGAGCTGGACGGTGGCACTGAGATCCTGCGTGAAGTTGCGCAGCGCACGGCGGCTCTCCACCTGCTGCTGCTGGAAGAACATCATCCGCTCCAGATTCCGCCCCAGGAAAAGATACGCGGCGAGCACCCCGCCCATCACAATCGCGGAGATGCTCAGGGAAACCATGAGCTCGGTCAGCGTGAATCCGCGCCGCACGGACGAATGATTAGCGCTGATACGTGACATAGAGCCCGTTCTTGGAGACGTAGGTGGAACCGGTCCGCGTGTAAGAGCGGCCGGTGTTGCCCGTCCACGTCACCGTGTAGGTGACCTGCAGCAGATTGGTCTTCGGCGTGGCGACCGAGCGCGTGCACTTGAAACCCTTGGCGGCGCCCGGCAGGTTCGAGCCAAACACGAAGCCCTTCGCGATGTTCGTGCTCTGATCCGACGCGTCGACGGTGGCTTGATAGCTGTTGTAGGAAGCGAGGCCGCTCACCGTGCCCCAGTCGCTCAGGCGCACATTGTCGATCTGGCCGTGGATGATCTGCATCGCGATTGTCTGCTTGCGCGCCACGTCGAGCATCTCCGACCCGGAGATCACAACCTGAATCATTCCCACGATCCCCGCCAGCATCACGGCAGCGGCCATCACGACTTCCAGCAACGTGAAAGCATCGGTTGATGGGCGAGGAACTTTAGTGTTCATCGGTGGGAATCCCTAAGGTCTTGCCCTCAGCCTGCCGTGCGTTCCGCACGGGTCAAGGGACTGTCTCCTGAAGAAACGCTTAGGGTAACTACGTATCGCTGCTTAGGCCTGTTCGCATGTGGTCATTTTGACGCCAAAAAATATTAGGGATATAACCCTAAAATACCATAGTTAAATACCCCCTAAAAAACAAGCCCCTGAATCGAGCCGATGGCTATCCAAAGGCGTCGCTGATTGTTCCAATTGCGGGACGCGGCAGTCCCATACGACGGCACCACAAGCCTAACTCGTTTTCCGCATAAGGCGCATTATCCTTCTATCTTGTTGTCTCATAAATTTTTGCGGTTTCATTGTCCGACTCGGCACACGCATTGCCAATGCATGCCGACCATGAAAACTCTTCTCTCCTTCGGTGCGCTTCTCTGCGCCCTCGATACGCTCGTCGCTCTTCTCGGCGGGTTTGTTGGTGCCCCTATTTTAGCGCCCGGCGGATTTTTCCCTGGCTTCGCTGGCTTGGTAGGCGCCTTGGTGCTCCTGACGTTTGTCGGCGATTATTACCGGAACTCGCCAACCGTGGAGACCGCGACGTCTCTCGCCAGCACGCCAAAGCGCGCGACAAATCCGCTCGCGGCGTGAAGCACCCCTTGACACCCTGATGTGCGTTTCGTGACTCCACCCTGACCATGCCGACCGCACCCGGGCATCGGATACTCATCGCCGACGATCAGCCCGATGTGATCGAGGCCATCCGCCTGCTGCTCAAAAGCGAGGGCTACGCGACCGAAGCGGCGAAGTCGCCCGCCGCCGTCATCAAGGCGGTCGAGACGAACGACTACGCCCTCGTGCTGATGGACCTCAACTATGCGCGCGACACCACCAGCGGTCAGGAAGGATTGGATTTGCTCCAAAAACTCCAGGCGATCGACGCCTCGCTGCCCGTCGTCGTGCTCACCGCCTGGGCGAGCGTCGACGTCGCGGTTGAAGCCATGCGCCGCGGCGCGCGCGACTTCGTCACCAAGCCGTGGGACAATCCCCGCCTCCTCGCCATCGTGCGCAACCAGGTCGAGCTCGGCGGCGCCGTCCGCGCCTACCGCCGGCTCGAGCAGGAAAACGAAATCCTCCGCACCGGCGGCAAATCCGGCCCCACCCTCATCGCGCAATCCGCCGCCATGCGCCCCGTGCTCGACGTGATCGCGCGCGTCGGCCCGTCCGACGCCAACGTCCTCCTCACCGGCGAAAACGGCACCGGCAAAGGCCTCGTCGCGCAGGCGCTTCATGCCGTATCGGCCCGAGCCGCACAGCCGTTCATCGCCGTCAACATGGGCGGCCTGCCCGAGGGCGTGTTCGAAAGCGAACTGTTCGGCCACGTCCGCGGCGCCTTCACCGATGCGAAGGCCGACCGCGCCGGCCGCTTCGAACTCGCCGACGGCGGCACGCTCTTCCTCGACGAGATCGGCAACATCCCGCTCGGCCAGCAGGCAAAAATCCTCCGCACGCTCGAGACCGGCGAATTCGAGCGCGTCGGCTCCTCGCGCACACATCGCGCCAACGTCCGCCTGATCTCCGCCACCAACGCCGACCTCGCCGCCGAAGTCGCCAGCGGCAAATTCCGCCAGGATCTGCTTTTCCGCCTCAACACCATCCAGCTCCACCTGCCGCCGCTGCGCGAGCGCCGCGAGGACATCGAGCTCCTCGCGCAGCATTTTCTCAAACAGCACGTCGGCCGCTACCGCAAAGCGATCACCGGCTTCGACGAAGCCGCGCTGCAGGCGCTGCGCGATTACTCGTGGCCCGGCAACGTCCGCGAACTCGATCACGCGATCGAGCGCGGCGTGCTCATGGCCGGCGCGAAAGTGATTCGCACGCCCGACCTCGGCCTCAACGCCGGCCAATCCGCCCCGCGCCTCGAGGAAATGAGCATCGAGGAAGTCGAGGCGTTTCTGATCAAGAAAACGCTCGCGCGCTGCGACGGCAACGCGCGCAAGGCCGCCGAGGAACTCGGCCTCAGCCGCAGCGCGTTTTATCGCCGGATCGAGAAATACGGTTTGTAGAAACTGCGAAATGGACGAAAAGACCCTGAACGTGAGGCCCCAGGCGCACACGGCATTCAGGCTCGATCGCCCGGCGGATTCCGCGTCTTCCGCGGGAAAAAAATTCCGTGTGCTTCGCGTGCCTCGCGGTTCCTAGCCTCCGATGCCTCCGAAAAAACGCCGCCTCACGCACGAGCAGCAAATCCTCGTCTATGCGCTGCTCGCCGGGCTGCCCGCGCTGATCGTGGCGCTCTGCTATCTGTGGTTCGGCGACCGCACGCCGACGCCGAAGGAACAATGGACCTACACGCTCGCGATCGTCAGCTGCTGGCTCGGATTCGCCTTCGCCGCCCAAGCGCGCGTCGTGCGGCCGTTGCAGACGATGGCCAATCTCCTCTCCGCGCTCCGCGAAGGCGATTTCGCGGTCCGCGCGCGCGGCGCGCGGCGCGACGAGCCACTCGGCGACGTGATGGCCGAGATCAACACGCTCAGCCGCACCTTGCAGGAGCAGCGGCTCAGCGCGCTCGAAGCCACCGCGCTCCTCCGCACCGTGATGGAGGAAATCAACATCGCGATTTTCGCGTTCGACGCCGACCGCAAGCTCCGCCTCGCCAATCACGCCGCGCAACTTCTCCTGGCAAAACCCGCCGAGCGGATCCTCGGTCGCGACGCCGCCGAGATCGGCCTCGCCGATTGCCTCGAAGGCGAATCCGGCCGGCTGCTCCAGCTCACGTTTCCCGGCACGGCCGGACGCTGGGGCATGCGCCGCAGCGAATTTCGCGAGGGCGGCCGGCCGCACCAACTCGTCGTCATCGCCGATCTCAGCCGCACGCTGCGCGAGGAGGAATTGCAGGCGTGGCAGCGCATCGTCCGCGTGCTCGGGCACGAACTGAACAACTCGCTCGCGCCGATCAAATCCATCGCCGGCAGCCTGGGCGCGATGTTGCGCACGCCGCAGCGCGCGGCGGATTGGGAGGCCGACATGCGCAGCGGGCTCGACATCATCGCCGCGCGCGCCGACAGCCTCGCGCGTTTCATGCAAGCCTACGCGCGGCTCGCGCGCCTGCCGCAGCCGACACTCGCGCCCTGCGAGCTCGCGCCGCTCGTCCGGCGCGTCGTCGCGCTCGAGACGCGGCTGCCCGTGCAAATTCTCTCCAGCCCCGAGCTCACGCTCCTCTGCGATGCCGCGCAAATCGAGCAGCTCGTCATCAACCTCGTGAAAAATGCCGTGGAAGCCGTCCTCGAACCGCGCCCGCTGGCATCGGGAGACGGCGGCGTGCGGCTGGCGTGGAAAAAATCCGGCGGCTACGTCGACTTCCTCGTGATCGACGATGGCCCGGGCGTCGCGCAGGCGACGAATCTTTTCGTGCCGTTCTTCACCACGAAGCCCGAAGGCAGCGGCATCGGCCTCGTGCTCTGCCGGCAGATCGCGGAAAACCACTCCGGCACGCTCACGCTCGCCAACCGCGAAGACGCCAGCGGCTGCATCGCCACGCTCCGCCTGCCGGCGTGAACGAAGCCGATCCGCGCAGGTGTTTGAGGCCGCGCTGGAGCTCGGCACTCCCGGGAACAACGCGCTCCCGCTCGGCCCTTTGGTCGCTCCTTTCTATTTCGTCGTCCCATTCGTGGGACGCTGCAATCCCGCCAGCGACGCCCACCGGCGCGACGCGTTTCTTTCTGAAAATTTTTTCCGCCTGAATTCCAGTGCGTTAGCGCAGCTCTCGCCTGCGGGGCACAACCACTGCAAAGCAAAGCGCATCCATGGATATTCAGCGCCCCGATCAGTCCAAGGCGAAGCGCCGCAAACGCATCCTCTACGGCTTCATCGCCGCCGTCGCGCTCGCCGGCATCACCGTTCTCCTTGCGCGTCTGAAGCCCGCCGCGCCCGCCGTCGACGCCAGCCTCGTGTTGCTCGACACCGTGAAGCGCGGCCAGATGCTGCGCCAGGTCCGCGGCCTCGGCACGCTCGTCCCCGAGGAAATCCGCTGGATCGCCGCGCGCACGCAGGGCCGCGTCGATAAAATCGTCCTCCGCCCCGGCGCGATCGTCACGCCCGACAGCATCATCCTCGTCCTCGCCAACCCCGACGTCGAGCAGGCCGCCGCCAACGCCGATTCGCAGCTCAAGGCCGCCGAGGCCGAGCTCCTCAATCTCAAGTCGACGCTCGACAGCCAGGTGCTCGCCGCCGAAGCCGCTGCCGCCAACGCCAAGGCCAACTACGAAACCTCCAAGCTCCGCGCCGAGGTGAACGACCAGCTCTTCAAGGACGGCCTCGTCTCCGATCTCGACCGCCGGCTCTCCACCGTCTCCGCCGAGACCGCCGCCACGCAAAACAACATCGAGCAAAAACGCTTCGCCTTCGCGCAGTCTTCGATCGCGCCGCAACTCGCGGTCAAGGAAGCCGAAGTCGACCGGCTGCGCGCGCAGGCCAAGCTCCGCCACGACGAGCTCGACGCACTCGTCGTGCGCTCGAGCATGAACGGCGTGCTTCAGATCCTGCCCGTCGAAGTCGGCGCGCAGGTGCAGCCGGGCACGAATCTCGCGCGCGTTGCCGATCCGACCAAGCTCAAGGCCGAAATCCGCATCGCGGAAACGCAGGCGAAGGACATCGCCATCGGTCTGCCCGCGACGATCGACACGCGCAACGGCCTCGTCGAAGGCAAGGTCGGCCGCATCGATCCGTCGGTGCAAAACGGCACCGTCACCGTCGACGTTTTCCTCTCCGGCGAATTGCCCAAGGGCGCGCGCCCCGATCTTTCCGTCGACGGCACCATCGAACTCGAGCGGCTCGACGACATCATCTACGTCGGCCGCCCGGCCTTCGGCCAGGAAAGCAGCGAGGTCGGCATTTTCAAAGTCGACCTCGACGGCGCCTACGCCACGCGCACGCGCGTGAAGCTCGGCCGCAGCTCCGTCAACTCCATCGAAATCCGCGGCGGTCTCCAGCCCGGCGACCGCGTGATCATCTCCGACATGTCGCAGTATGATGCCAACGACCGCATCAAGCTGAAGTAGCCGCGCCGCCGGTAACTTTCCCCCGCTTCCCGTGTTTCCGCTTCGCCCGCCATGTTCGCCCTCATCGTCGTTCTCGCCCTGCTGATTGGTTTCGTCGTCTCCGACACCGCCGACGAGCGGTGACAATTTTCCCGCACTGCAATCCTCACCGAAAATCCGCCAACTCCATGGAATCCCTCATCAAACTCGAAGGCGTCACCAAGGTCTTCCTCACCGACGAAGTCGAAACGCACGCGCTCTCCGGCATCCACATGGAGATCAAGCAGGGCGAATACGTCTCCATCGCCGGTCCTTCCGGCTGCGGCAAATCCACGCTGCTCTCCATCCTCGGCCTGCTCGATTCGCCGACCGAGGGCACGTATCTTCTCAATGGCCGCCCCGTGCAGGGCCTCTCGCTCCCGGAGCGCGCGCGCATCCGCAACCGCGAGATCGGTTTCATTTTTCAATCGTTCAATCTCATCGGCGATCTCACCGTCTACGAAAACGTCGAGCTCCCGCTCACCTACCGCGGCATGCCCGCGAGCGAGCGCAAGGCCGCGGTCACGCAGGCGCTCGAAAAGGTCGGCATGGGCCATCGCTCGAAGCATCTGCCCTCGCAGCTTTCCGGCGGCCAGCAGCAGCGCGTCGCCGTCGCCCGCGCGCTCGCCGGCAAGCCCGCCGTCCTCCTCGCCGACGAACCCACCGGCAACCTCGATTCGAAAAACGGCGACTCCGTCATGCAGCTCCTCGCCGAGCTGCACAAGGGCGGCGCGACGATCGTGATGGTCACGCACGACACGCGCTTCGCGCGCCACGCCGACCGCACGATCCACATCTTCGACGGCCGCGTCGTGCAGGAGCAGATGGAAACCGACCCCACGCGCTGAGCCCGCCGCTGGCCCCGCCGCGCCAGCAAAAATCTTTCTCGTTCTCTTTCTCTTAATCTTTCTCCCCACCGCCTCCGTTCCGCCAAACCCGGGAAAAAGAATATCAACGAGACGAGCACGAGAAAGAGAAAGATTACGAGAACGAGAACGATCAGTTCACCCCCCCGCCCCATGTTCATCGAAAGCTTCTTCCAGGATATCCGCGTCGGCCTGCGCGTGCTGATCAAAGAAAAAAGTTTCTGCGCGCTCGCCATCGCTGTGCTCGCGCTGGGCATCTGCGGCGTCACGACGATGTTCACCGTCGTCAACTCCACGATGCTGCGCGGCTTTTCCTATCCGCACGCCGATCGCCTCGCCGGCATTCAGGTGATCAACGTCACCGATCCCACGCAGCGCGGCGCCAACGCCAACGGCTTCGGCAGCCAGATCTACATGCTCGATTACGAGGAGATGCAGCAGCAGCAGCGCTCCTTCGAGCGGCTCGCCGGCTACATCAACGGCTCGACCGTCAACGTCACGATCGACGGCGCGCCGCAGCGCTTCACCGGCGCCTACGTCACGCCCGAATTTTTCCGCATCCTCGGCGTCGGCCCGATCCTCGGCCGTGATTTCACCGCGGACGACAACAAGCTCGGCGCCGAAAAAGTCGCGCTCATCAGCCACGAGCTCTGGCTCAATAATTTCGCCTCCTCGCCGGACGTCGTCGGCAAGACCGTCCGCATCAACGGCAAGTCCGCCACCGTGATCGGCGTCATGCCGCCCGGCTTCAAGTTCCCCGTGAACGAGCAGCTCTGGCTTCCGCTCTACAGCGAATTTCCGCCGCAGCCGCGCAACGTCCGCACCGCCGCCGCGCCGACCATCTTCGTCATGGGCCTGCTCAAGCGCGGCGTCAGCCTCGACCAGGCCAATGCCGAATTCACCGCGCTCGCGCAGCGGCTCGCCACCACGTTTCCCGACACGAACAAAAACTACGACACCGCGCTCGTGCAGCCGCTGATCAAGACGTTTCTCCCGCCCGCGATCAGCGGCCTGCTGTGGACGATGCTCGGCTTCTGCTTCGGCATCCTGCTCATCGCGTGCGTCAACGTGATGAACATGCAGTTCGCCCGCGCCGCGCTGCGCGCGAAGGAGCTCGCCGTCCGCTCCTCGCTCGGCGCCACGCGCTTCCGCCTCATCCGCCAGATGCTCACCGAGAGCCTGCTGCTCGCCGCGATCGGCGCGGTGTTCGGCGTCGGCCTCGCGTTCTACGCGACCGACTACCTGCAGGCCATCACGCACAACCAGGCCAACGCCATCCCCGCCTACATCGTCTTCGATGTCGACGCGCGCGTGCTCTCGATCGTCGTGCTCGCCACGCTCGTCGCCGCCGTCGTCTCCGGCTTCGTGCCCGCGTGGATCGCCTCGCGCCCGAGCGCGACCGAGGCGCTGAAGGATTCCGGCCGCGGCAACACCAGCCGCACCATCACCGTGATCACGCGCGGGCTCGTCGTGTTTCAAATCCTCGTCACCTGCATTCTCCTCATCGGTTCGCTGCTCCAGGCGCAGTCCATCGTGCGCCAGCAGCACATCGACTACGGCTACGACACCGACGCGCTCCTCACCGCGCGCATGGCGCTCATGGACGGCGCGTATCCCACGCCCGAGTCGCGCAAACTTTTCTTCGATCGCCTGCTGCGCGAAGTGCGCGCCAATCCCGAGATCGATTCCGCCGCGCTCACGAACCGTTTCCGCATGACCTTCTCGGGCGCCAACAAAATCGAGATCGAAGGCCGCAGCTACAAGACCGACGACTCCGATCGCCCCAACGCCAACTTCGAGCAGGTCACCGAAGGCTACTTCCAGACGCTCGGCGCCAGAGTCGTCGAGGGCCGCGATTTCTCGCTCGACGACACCGACTCGAAACTTCCCGTCGCGATCGTCAACGCCGCGTTCGCGCGAAAATATTTCGGCCCCGAGAGCGCGCTCGGCCGCCGCTTCCGCACCGTCGGCAACAGCGGCACGCTCTTCGGCCCGTGGCGCACGATCGTCGGCGTCGTGCAAACGACGCGCATGCTCGCGCCGTTCAACCAGCCGCAGCTCGACGAGACGGGATTCTACGTGCCGTATTTCTCCTCGGTGCTCGGGCCCGTGCAGGACCAGCCGTTCCCGCAGCAATTCGCCACGCTCGTCATTCGCCCGCGCGGCGGCGCCGCCCGCACGCACGCGCTCGCCACGACGCTCCAGCACGAGGTCAACAAGGTCGACGCCAACCTGCCGCTCTACTTCGTCGGCACCCCGCGCGAAAACCAGGACACCTTCATCGCGCAGAACCGGATCATCGCCGGCATGTTTTCGATCTTCGGCGTCGTCGCCGTCGTGCTCGCGTCCGTCGGCCTCTACGGCGTGATGAGCTTCTCCGTCAACCAGCGCACGCAGGAATTCGGCATCCGCATGGCGCTCGGCGCCGATCAGAACCGCATCCTGAAAATGGTGCTCAGCCAGGGCGCGCTGCAACTCGCGCTCGGCCTCGCGCTCGGCCTCGGGCTCTCGCTCACGATCGGCATCGTGATCCGCGACGCGCTCGCGCAGGTCGGCACGCTCTTCGGCGTGAACACCACCGACCCGCTCACCTACGCCTCCGTCGCGCTGCTGCTCACCGTCGTCTCGCTGATCGCCACGCTGATCCCCGCCCGCCGCGCCACGCGCGTGGACCCGATGATCGCCCTCCGCGCCGAGTAAGAATCTTTCTCTTTCTTCTTTCTCTTAATCTTCCTCGTCGTCGTCGCACCGCCGCCGCCCATCCCGCCAAAATCCGAGAGAACGAGCCTGATCAAGATCGAGAAAAAGAAAAAATTCCCATGCTCGCCGATCTCCGCTTCGCCTTTCGCTCGCTCGCCAAATCGCCCGGCTTCACCGCGGTCGCGCTGCTCACGCTCGCGCTCGGCATCGGCGCGAACACCACCATGTTCAGCGTGCTCCGCACGCTCGTCGTGCGCACGCTGCCTTATCCGGACGAGGATCGCCTGGTTTATCTGCACCGCACCAGCGACCAGTCGGGCCGCTGGCCGCACTCCGTCGCCAACTACCTCGACCTCCAGGCGGAGCAAAACGTCTTCGCGCACCTCGCGGCCTTTCAACCGGCGTCGTTCGATCTCGGGCTCCCCGGCGAACCGGCGGAGCGCCTCCGCGGCCTGCAGGTCACCGCCGATTTCTTCCCGCTGCTCGGCGTCGCGCCCGCGCTCGGCCGCGTCTTCAACGCCGACGAGGATCGGCCGGGCCACGATCGCGTCATCGTGCTGAGCCATCGCACGTGGACGGCGCGGTTCGCGCGCGACCCGGCGATCGTCGGCCGCGAGATTCGCATCGGCGGCCAACCCGTGACAGTGCTCGGCGTGATGCCGCCCGGCTTCGACGATCCGCTCCTCTGGGGCCAGGTCGACGCGTGGCGGCCGATGGCCTTCACCGATGCGCAGCGCGCGAACCGCCGCAGCAACTATCTCCGCGTGATCGCGCGCCTGAAGCCCGGCCTCACGCGCACGCAGGCCGAGGCCGGCGCGAAAAACACGTGGGCGCAGCTCGTCGCCGCGCATCCCGACATGAACGCCGGGACCGATGTCCGGCTCACGTTGCTCGACCACGGCAGCCAGGTTGATGCGGACGGCTCGATCTCGGCGTTCGTCACGGCGCTCGCCGGACTCGTGCTGCTGATCGCGTGCGCCAATCTCGCGAATCTTCAATTCGCGCGCACCGCCGCCCGCGCGCGCGAGCACGCCGTCCGCGCCGCGCTCGGCGCGACACGCGGCCGGCTCCTGCGCGCCTTGCTCGCGGAAAGCCTGTTGCTCGCGCTCGGCGGCGGCGCACTCGGCGTGCTCGTCGCGCTCTGGTGCAACGATTTTCTCGGCCGACGCATGATCGTCGGCAGCCTTCACGGGATCGAGTTCCCGCTGAACCTCGAGGTGCTTGTCTTCGCGCTGCTCGCGTCGACTGCGACGGGCGCCGGATTTGGCTTGCTCCCCGCGTGGCTCGCGTCGCGGACCGACGTGAACGACGCCCTGAAACAGGGCGGTCGCGGCATCACCGCCAGCCGCGCGCAGCACCGCGTGCGACACACACTCATCGTCGGCGAAGTCGCGCTCGCGCTGGTGTTGCTGGCGATGGCTTCGGTGTTCATCCACGGCCTGCAGCGCGTCATGACGCGTGATCCCGGCTGGCGCGTCGAAGGCTTGCTCGCCGGTTACCTGTCGCTCCAGCCGACCACGGCCGACGCGGCGGAGAAACGCGCGGCATACGCGGCGCAGCTCGAGCAGAAACTCGCCGCGCTACCCGCCGTGGAACACGCCGCGCTCGCGACCGCGCTGCCCACCTTCGGCTTCAACATGACGAGCAGCTTCCTTATCGAAGGTCGCGCGCCGCCCACCGGCGGCGCGATTCCTGGCGCCGCGCTGGCCTCGGTCACGCCGGATTTCTTTGCCACGCTCGGCTTGCGGATCGTCGCCGGGCGGAGCTTCGCCGCCAGTGATCGCAGCGATACGCCCGCCGTCACGATCGTCAACGAGACGATGGCGCGCGCATTTTTTCCCGGCGCCAGTCCGCTCGGCAAACGACTGCGCCATCCCGACGATCCCGTGTGGCGGGAGATCATCGGCGTTGTGGCCGACGCGAATCCAGCCGCCACGCTCGATGTGGGCGGGCCCGGTTACCAGATGTATCGCCCGCTCGCGCAAAACCCGGGCGGGTCGCTCGTGCTTGCGGTGCGCAGCCACTCCGCCCCGGAAGCACTCGTGCCGTTGATTCGCAGCGCGATCGCCTCGCTGAATCCCGACCAGCCGGTCCGCGGCCTCGGTCTCGTGCGCGACGATGTCGCCGAGTCCATGGGAAATCTCTGGCTCGCCGGCGCCATGCTCGGCGCCTTCGCATTGCTCGGGCTCGTCCTCGCGGCGCTCGGGCTCTACGGCGTGATCGCGAATTCCGTCGTCCAGCGCACGCACGAGATCGGCGTGCGCATCGCACTCGGCGCGCAGGTCCGCGACATTCTCCGGCTCGTCATCGGCCAGGGCCTTCGGCTCGCGGTCGTCGGCGCCGTCCTCGGGCTGGCCGGCGCTTTCGCGAGCGCCCGCGTGCTGCGCGCCGCGGCGCCCGCGCTCGCCAACCTGGATGTCGCCACGGTGAGCGGCGTGACCGTGCTGCTCGTCGCCGTCGCGACCTTCGCCTGCTGGCTCCCCGCCCGGCGCGCCACCCGCGTGGACCCGCTGATCGCGCTTCGCGCCGAGTAAGAATCTTTCTCCTTCTTCTTTCTCTTGATCTTTTTTCCCGCTCGCGCGCCACGCCGCTGTCCGCACGCCGTTCCAAACCGAGAGAAAGAGAACGAGAAAGATTAAGCGAAAGATTTTCCCCGATGCTCGCCGATCTTCGCTTCGCCCTCCGCACGCTCACGAAAACTCCCGGGCTTTCGTTCGTGATCGTCGTTTCGCTCGCGCTCGGCATCGGCGCCAACACCACGATCTTCAGCTGGCTCAACGGCGCGCTCTTCCGCCCGCTGCCGGGCGTGTCCGCGGATCTGTTCTGCGTCGAGCCGCGCGATGCCGCCGGCACCTACACCGATTCGTCCTGGCTCGAATATCGCGATCTGCTCGACCGGCTGCCCTCGTTTGCCCATCTCGTCGCGCAGCGTCCGCGGCCGCTCTCTCTGGGCGACAACGCCAACGGCGAACGCCTCTGGGGCGAACTCGTCTCGGGTAATTTCTTCACCGCGCTCGGCGTGAAACCCGCGCTCGGTCGCTTCTTCCTTCCCGAGGAAGCGGCGCCGAACGCGAGCGCCCCCGTCGTCGTCATCTCGCACCCGCTCTGGCAGCGGCAGTTTGGCGGCCGCGCCGACGCCATCGGCCGGACGATCCAGCTCAACCATCGCACGCTCACCGTGATTGGCGTGGCGCCCGCGGAATTCGTCGGCGGCTGGACGTCGCTCGCGTTCGACGTGTGGGTGCCGCTCGCGCTGGCGACGGAGTTGACGCCCGCGACCAGCGAGCTCACGAACCGCACCAACCGCTCCTATTCGCTGCTCGGCGTGCTCAGGCCCGGCGTCACACGCGCACAGGCCGCTGCCGAGCTCGCCGCCGCCGCCCGCGCACTCGCGGCCGAGGATCCCGACACGAACGCCGGCATCCGCTTCGAATTGCTCCCGCTGTGGCGCAATCCCCACGGCGGCGCGCTCCTCAGCGGCGCGCTCGCCACGCTGCAGTTGTTCGCCGCGCTCGTGCTCGTCGTCGTCTGCGTCAACACCGCCAATCTGCTCCTCGCGCGCGCGAGCGTGCGCCGGCGCGAGATCGGCATCCGGCTCGCCTGCGGCGCGAGCGTCGCCCGCGTGCTTCGCCTGCTGCTCACCGAAAGCCTGCTGCTCGCGCTCGCCGGCGCGGCGCTCGGCGCGATGTTCTCGCTCTGGGGCATCGATGCGCTGCGCCAGCTCCCGGTGCCGACCAATCTCCCGGTGCGCCTCCACGTCGCGCTCGACTGGCGCGGGCTGCTTTTCGCCGCGGGCGTCGGCATCGCTTGCGGAGTTGTTTTCGGCCTGGCTCCCGCATGGCAGCTCGCGCGGGCCGACGTGCAGCAGGCGCTGCGCGGCGGACATGGCTTCGTCGGCGGCCGCAGCCGGCTCCGCGATGCGCTCGTCGCCCTCGAAGTCGCCGTCGCGCTCGTCGTGCTGGTGCTGGCCGGGCTTTTCACGAAAAGTTTCCGCAACGCCCAGTCGATCGATCCCGGTTACACGCCCGATCGCGTGCTGCTCGTCACCGCCGATCTCGTTGGACGCGGCTACACGCCGTCGGCGATGCTCGCCTTCGTCCGCGACGCCCAGGCGCGCCTCGCCCAATTGCCGGGCGTCGAAGCGGTGGCCGCCGTGAACATCCTGCCGCTCGACCTGCGCGGCGCACTGAAGGAGTCCATCACGGTCGACGGCGCGCCTCCCATCTCGAGTGTGCCGCACGCGCCTCGCGACGCCGCGCGAATCCTCTTCTTCAACACCACGCGCGGCTATTTTTCCGCGATGGGCATCCCGCTGCTCGCGGGCACCGACCTCGCGCCACTCGACGACACGCAGCGCCCGCCCGACGCCGTCATCAACGAGGAAATGGCGCGCCGCTTCTGGCCCGGCATCTCGCCGCTCGGACATCGCTTTCGCCTCGACGGCCGCAACTTCGAAGTCGTCGGCGTCGTGCGCAACGCGAAATACGAAAGCCTTTCGGAGCGCCCGCAACCCGCCGCCTGGCCGAACGCGCGCAACCTCTGGCTCTTCACCCCGGTGTTCAATCTCCGCGTCGCGTCCGGCGATCCGCTGCGGCTGCTGCCCGCCGTGCGCGAAGTTTTCCGCGCCCTCGACCCGGAGGTCTCCGTTTACGACGGTCGCACGCTCGCGCAGCACGTCGACAACAGCCTTTTCCTCCAACGCGCGCCCGCGCAGATGCTCGGCCTCCTCGGCCCGCTCGCCCTCGCGCTCGCCGCCATCGGCCTTTACGCCGTGCTCGCGTATTCGCTCGCGCAGCGCACGCAGGAAATCGGCGTGCGGCTCACGCTCGGCGCGACGCCCGCCTCCGTCGTCGCACTGATGGTGCGCGAAAGCATGAAGATCGTCCTCGGCGGCGCGGCGCTCGGCTGGTTCGTGGCGTTCTGGCTCGGCTGGTTCTTCCATCAGAAACTCGTCGGCGTGCCCGTCGGCGATCCCTTCGTCTACGCCGGCGCGCCCGCGCTGCTGCTCGCCGTCGCCACGCTCGCGTGCTGGCTCCCCGCCCGCCGCGCGACGCGCGTCGATCCGATGATCGCGCTCCGTGCCGAGTAACACTCTTTCTCGTTCTCTTTCTCTTAATCTTTCTCCCCGCGCCGCACCCACCGCCTTCGCTCCACTAAAAATCAGGCGAACGAGAAAGATTAAGAGAAAGAGAAGATCAAAACCGGTTCCCTCCATGCTCGCCGACCTTCGCTTCGCATTCCGCCAGCTCGCCAAATCGCCCGGCTTCACCGCCGTCGCGATTCTCACGCTCGCGCTGGGCATCGGCACGACGACGACGGTGTTCAGCTGGATCGAACGCGTGCTGCTCGATCCGTTGCCCGGCGTCGCCGAGGTCGGTCGCGTGGTCGCGCTCGAGACGCGGACGCCGGCGGGCGATCGCATCGACACGTCCTATCCCGACTTCCTCGACTACCGCGCGCAGGCGAAAAGTTTTTCCCATCTGGTCGTGCACAAGGAGCGGCCGCTCACTCTCGGCGCGGGCGCCGGCGCGGAGCGCGTGTGGGCGGAAATGGTTTCGGGCGATTTCTTCGCCGCGCTCGGCGTGCGGCCGAAGCTCGGCCGCTTCTTCGCTCCGGACGATCGCGCCGACGAGACAGGCGCCGCGTCGGTTGTCGTCCTCGGCGAATCGCTCTGGCGCCGCCGCTTCGCCGCGGATCCGACGATCGTCGGCCGCACGATCAAGCTGAACCAGCACGACTTCACCGTCATCGGCATCGCGCCGGCGGAATTTCTCGGCGTCTTCAACGGTCTCGCGTTCGACATGTGGGTGCCGCTCGGCGCGCATGCGCAGCTCCTCGGCCCGTCGGCGTGGCTGGAGTCGCGCGGCTGGCGCGCGCTGCACACGCTGGGCCGGCTTGCGCCGGGCGCGAGCCTCGCGTCGGCGCAGACCGAGCTTGCCAGCATCACCGCCCGGCTCGCCGCATCCGATCGCGCGCGGCCCTCCGGACTTGGCCTGGTCGCGATGCCGGTGACGGCGTCGAAGGACGGCGCGCACGCGGAACTGGCTCGACCGCTCTTCGTCCTGCTCGGCGCCGCCGGCCTGCTGCTGCTCGTCGTCTGCGCCAATCTCTCAAATCTCCTGCTGGCGCGCGCGAGCGTCCGTCAACGCGAGATGAGCATCCGGCAGGCGCTCGGCGCGAACTGGACGCGACTCATTCGCCAGTTGCTCGTGGAGAGCCTGCTGCTCTCCGCGGCCGGGACGGTCGGAGGATTGTTGTTCACGTCCTGGATGTCCGACCTGCTGCGCGGTTTCATTCCCGATGCGACGCTCCCGATCTCGCTCGTCGCGCACGTGGACGCGCGCGTGCTGCTGCTGGCGGCCGCGCTTTCCACGGTCGCCGCGGTGATTGCCGGGCTGGCGCCCGCGCTCTGGGCCGCGCGGTCCGACGTGATGCAGGTGTTGCGCACAAGCGGACGCGCCGCGGCCATGACGCCGCGAACGGAGTTTTTCCGTCGCGCGCTGGTCGTCGCGCAGGTCGCGATCGCGCTGGTCACGCTCGCCGGCGCGGCGCTCGCGACAAAAAGTTTTCGTGCCGCGAAACGCGCGGATCCCGGCTTCGACCCGTCGGGCGTGCTGCTCGCCGTGCTCAAGCTCGGCGGCAGCGGCTACACGCAACCGCAGGCCGCGGCGTTTCTCGAGCGCCTGCAGTCGAGCCTCGCGCAACTGCCCGGCGTCGCATCCGCCGCGCTCGCCGAAGACGTGCCGCTCGGCTTCGGCCGCGGCTCGTGGGATGAAATCGCGGTGCCCGGCTACGTTGCCCGGCCGCATGAGGACATGCGTATCTACCGGAATCTCGTTTCGCCGGGATATTTTTCGCTGATGCGGATTCCGCTGCTCGGCGGACGCGAGTTCAACGCCGCCGATCGCGCCGGCGCGCCGGACGTCGCGGTCGTGAGCGAGAGTTTCGCGCGAAAATATTTCGGCACCGTCGATGCGGTCGGCCGCTCTTTTTCGATCTGGGCCGGCCAGCGGACGCTGACCGTCGTCGGCGTCGCGCGCGACATCCAGGTCGAGCACATCGGCGAAGCGCCGCGGCCATATTTCTATGTTTCGCTCCAGCAGTTTCTCAGCCCGAGCACGGGCATCGCCATCCATCTCCGCATCGTGAATCCCTCCGCCGATCCGATGCGCAGCCTGCCGGATTTGCGCGCGGCGGTCCACGCGCTCGATCCGAACGTGCCGATCTTCGAGGCCACGACTCTTCAGGATTACACCGCGGCCGCACGCTCGGTGCAGAAAATCGCCGCGTCGCTGCTCGGCGTGCTGGCCGCGATGGCCCTCGCGCTCACGGCCGTGGGGCTTTACGGCGTGCTCGCCTTCAGTGTCGCGCAACGCACTCCGGAAATCGGCGTGCGCCTCGCGCTCGGCGCGCAGCCGTCGGACATCGCATGGCTCGTGCTGTCGCGCGGAGCGACACTCATAGCTGTGGGCGCCGGGCTCGGTCTGCTGATCGCCGCCGGCGCGGGTCGCGGACTCGCCGCATTTTTCTACGGCGTGCGGACGTTCGAGCCGGCGCTGCTCCTCTTCACCGCGATTCCGGTGCTCGGGACAGGGTTGATCGCCTGCTGGCTGCCGGCGCGGCGCGCGACGCGCGTCGATCCGGTCACCGCCCTGCGCGCCGAGTAAAAATCTTTCTCTTTCTCGTTCTCTTAATCTTTCTCCCGCGCCGCACCAACCGCCTTTCCATTAAGAGAACGAAAAAGATTAAGAGAAAGAGAACGATTTTTTCCCATGACCTACGCGCTTCGCTCCCTCCTGAAATCGCCGGGCTTCACGCTCGTCGCGATCCTCACCATCGCGATCGGCATCGGCGCGAACACCGCGCTTTTCAGCACCTTCGACACGCTCGTCCTCCATCCGCTCTCGCTTCCGCAGTCCGACCGGCTCGTGCGCCTATGGGCGAGCAACACCTCGCTCGGCTTCAACGCGCCCGCGATGTCGTGGCCGCGCTATGAATTCGTCCGCGATCACCAGAAATCGTTCAGCAATATTTCCGCCGCGGCGTTCGCCACCTTCGCCTTCTCGCGGCCGGGCGCCGACCCCGAGCAGGTCAACGCGCTCTCCGTCACCGCGTCGTTTTTCCCGACACTCGGCGTCGCGCCGATCCGCGGCCGCAACTTCACGCCGGCCGAGGACGTCGCCGGCGCGCCCAACGTCGCGCTGCTCAGCTACGAATTCTGGCAGCGCGCATTCGGCGGACGCGACACCGCAATCGGCGAAACGATGATGCTCGACGGCAACAGCTACACGATCGTCGGCGTGCTCGCGCCCGCGCTGAGCAATCCGTTCAACACCGTGCTCGTCTTCGTGCCGCGGCCGTTCGAGGGCGTCGGCCTCACGCCGGTGCAGGTGCAAAACGGCGCCGGCTACCTCGGCGTCACCGCGCGGCTCGCGCCCGGCGTCTCGCTCGCGCAGGCGCAGGCGGAAGTGAAAACGCTCGCGGCCAATTATTGCGCGGCCTTCGCCGAGCGGCTCGACGGCAAGAACGACACGCCCGTCGTCACGTTTGCGGACGAGCTCGTCGGCAACAGCAAGCCGACCTTCTACGTGCTGCTCGCCGCCGTCGGCCTCGTGCTGCTGATCGCGTGCGCGAACGTCGCCTCGCTTTTTCTCGGCCGGCTCTCCGCGCGGCACAAGGAAATCGCCATCCGCCTCTCGATGGGCGCGACGCGCGGACAGCTCGTGCGGCAGTTTCTCGTCGAGAGCGTTTTGTTTTCCGCGCTCGCGGGCGTGCTCGGCGTCTTCCTCGCGTGGTGGTCGCTCGCCGCGATCCAGCAGCTCGCCGCCAGCGTGCTGCCCACCGGCGTGAAGCTTGGCCTCGACGTGCGCGTGCTCGCGTTCACCGTCGGCGCCTCAGCGCTCTGCGCGCTCTTCGTCGGCCTCGTGCCCGCGCTGCAGGCGTCGCGCACCGGCACCGCCGACGTGCTCAAGGATCACGCCCGCGGCTCCTCCGGCGGCCCGCGCAGCACGCGTTTCCGCTCCGGCCTGATCGTCGGCGAGGTCACGCTCTCGGTCGTGCTGCTCGTCTCCTCGGCGCTGCTGCTCGCGAGCTTCGTGCGCCTGCAACGCACGCCGCCCGGCTTCAACCCGCGCGGGCTCGCGACGGCGTTCGTCACGATTCCCGTCGCGCGCTACCAGACCGCGCCGGAGCAGGCGGAGTTTTTCGCACAACTGCTCGCGCGGCTCGAGGCGCAGCCGCAGGTCCGGTCGGCCGCCGTCGCGATCGGCGTGCCGCTGAGCGGTTTCCAGCCGCGCTCGCCGTATGCGATCCAGGGCCGTCCGGTGCCGCCGCTGCCCGAGCGCGCGCTCGCGAACCTCGACGTCGTCAGCGAAAAATATTTTTCCACGATGCAGATTCCGCTGCGCGCGGGCCGCACGTTCGACGCCCACGACAACGACAAGGCGCCCAACGTGTGCATCCTCAGCGAGACGTTCGCCCAGCGCCTGTTTCCCGGCCGCTCCGCGATCGGCCAGGTGCTGCTCCGCGGTCGCGACGCGGAAATCAAATGCGAGATCGTCGGCGTCGTCGGCGACGTGAAAAGCCTCGGCCTGAACTCGCCGCCATTCGACGACATGTATTTTCCCGAACGCCAGCTCACGCGGCCCGCGACCGTGCTCGTCGTGCGCACCGACGGCGATCCGGAGCGCCTCCAGCCGATCATCCGCTCGACGGTCGCCGCGCTCGACTCGAACCAGCCGATCGCGGTTTTCCAGACGATGGATTCGCTCCTCAGCCAGTCGCTCGGCTTCCAGCGCATCGCCGCGTGGCTCACGGCTATTTTCGCCGGCGTCGCGCTGCTGCTGTCGGCCGTCGGGCTCTACTCGGTCCTCGCCTACACGGTCACGCAGCGCACGAGCGAAATCGGAATTCGCATGGCCCTCGGCGCCCAACGCGCGCAAGTGATCTCGCTTGTGCTCGGCTCGGGCCTGAGGCTCGTCGCGCTCGGGCTCGTCCTCGGCCTCGCGATCGCCGCCGGCTGCTCGCAACTCATGCAGAGCCTGCTGTTCGAAGTGCAGCCGATCGATCCGCTGATTTACGGCGGCGTCGCCACGCTCTTCGCCGCGATCGCGACACTCGCCTGCCTCTTCCCGTCGTTGCGCGCCAGCCGCATCGACCCGCTCGTGGCGTTGCGGATGGAGTGATGCGCCCGATTTCCCATTTCCGGGAAACCCGCATTCCACAAACGGACGCGGCGCTTCGCGCGTCGCGCGACCGAAAATTTCTAGCCATTCGCGCGCTGCGAGTTATGCGGCGAAGCGGCTCGCGGCACAGCCGTTGCTAAACGATCCGTGCGTTGCTTTCGCCGATGAAAACTTCCTCGCTCGTCCTCCTGCTGGTCGTCGGATCGTCGTCGTTTTGCGCGCCCGCATTCGCGGCCGAAAATTCCGACGCCGCCGGCGCGCCGCCCACGAAATCGTCCGCTCCCGCTCCAGCGGCAAAAAAGAACGCTCCCCCCGCGAAGCCGGCCAGCACCCGAAAGCCGCCGCCGGCCGCGCGGCCCGATTTTCCCGCGCATCTTTTCATGTGACTTCGCCCGCGCTCCACGCCACTTCCGCTGCATGATCTCGCTCCGCCACGTCGATCGCGTCTATCCGCTCAAGGGCGGTCCCTACTACGCCCTGCGCAACATCAACCTCGAGGTCAACGAGGGCGATTTCCTCTCGATCATGGGCCCATCCGGCTCCGGCAAATCCACGCTGCTCCACATCCTCGGGCTGCACGATGCCGCGTGGGACGGCGAATATTTCCTCCTCGGCCAGCCCGTGCACCAGCTCGACAAGAAGAAGCGTTTCGACCTGCAGAAAAAAACCGTCGGCTTCGTCTTCCAAAGCTATCACTTGCTCGACGACCTCACGGTTTACGAAAACCTCGAGATCCCGCTCTCGTATCGCGACGTCCCGAAAAAAGAACGCGAGAGCATCGTGTGCGATGCGCTCGACCGCTTCCACATCGTCGCCAAAAAAGACCTCTACCCTTCGCAGCTCTCCGGCGGCCAGCAACAACTCGTCGGCATCGCGCGCGCCCTCGTCGCCAGGCCCGCGCTCATCCTCGCCGACGAGCCCACCGGCAATCTCCACTCCGATCAGGGCCGAGAAATCATGGAGTTGTTCAAAAAACTGAATCGCGACGACGGCGTCACGATCGTGCAGGTCACGCACGCCAACGAGAACGCCGCCTACGGCACGCGCGTCATCCGTCTCGCCGACGGCATGACGGTGAAATAACGCCTCCGCCGATGTCGATTCGCCCCGACCGTAGCCCGATGAAATATTTTCCTGCCGACCCGCCCGCTCGCCTGCCTCGCTCATCCGCCAGCGATTGCCGGTCGTTTCGCCGCGCGTCACGTGCCGCGTTCGCCGTCGTCGCGCTCCTCGCCGTGCGTCTCGTCGCCACCGCTGCATCGCCCGCGATGAGCCAGTCGACTCCGCCCGCGGCGAGCCTGTCGAATCCGCTCACGCTCGACGACGCCATCCGCCTCGCGCTGCAAAACAACCAGCGCGTCAAGGTCAGCGCGTTCTCGCCGCAGATCGGCCGCGCCAACGTCCTCGCCGCCTACGGCGCGTTCGATCCCGCGCTCACGTTTCGCCGCACCTACAGCGAAGCCGAAGCGCCCGGCGCACTCGCGCCGCTCGTCACGCGCGCCCTCACCAAGACCGACGACTACGCGCTCTCGCTCGACGGCCTCATGCCGTGGGGCCTCACCTACAGCATCGGCGCCACGGCGAACAACGCGCGCGACTCCTTCGCCTCCTTCGCCGGCAACTACGTCACCTTCGGCGGCGTCAGCGTCACGCAACCGCTGCTGCGCGGCTTCGGTTTCGGCGCCACGCTCGCGAATCTCCGCGTCGCCAAGGCCAACCGCGGCATTTCCGACTGGCAGCACAAGCAGACCGTCATCGACGTCGTCACCAACGTCATCTTCGCCTTCAACGGCCTCCAGCAGGCGCGCGAAAACCTGAAGATCGCGATCCTCTCGCGCGACGGCGCCGCGCAGCTCCTCAGCGAAAACGAAAAACGCCGCGCAGTCGGCGCCACGTCCGACGCCGAGGTCGTGCAGGCGCGCGCGCGCGTCGCCAATCGCGAAGAGTCGATCCTCTTCGCCGACCGCGCCGTGCGCGACGTCGAAAACCAGTTCCGCCTGCTGATCGGCGATGCGCATTTTCAAATCGACGGCGCCGCGCTCGACATCGCCGAGCTCGCGACCGCGGCCGATGTCGCCGTCGATGTCGCCGCCGACCTGAAGAAAGCCTACGACCTGCGCCCCGACTACCAGGCTGCCCGTCTCGGCCTCGCGATCGATCGCGCGAATTACTCGCTCGCGCAAAATCAGCTTCTGCCGCGCCTCGATTTTGTCGGCAGCTACGGCTACAGCGGTGCCAATCGGGATTTTCCCACCGCGCGCGACCAGGTGCGCGACGAGGATGCCCGCTCCTACTCCGTCGGCATGGTGGTCCGCGTGCCACTCGCGTTTGCCGAAGGCCGCGGCCGCGCACGCGCGGCGAAACTCAACCTCCGCCAGGGCGAGGCCGACCTCGTCCGCCTCGAGCAGGACATCGCGATCGCCGTCACCTCCGCCGCCGCGCAGATCGAGACGACGAAGCAGCGTGTCGCCGCCGACAAAGCCGCCTACGAACTCGCGCAGCTCGCGCTCGACAACGAGCAGAAACGCTTCAAGGCCGGCACGAGCACGACGTTCTTCGTGCTGCAGCAGCAGGAGCAACTCTCCGCCGCGCAAAACGCCTATTCGCGCGCGCTCGCCGACCAGCGCCGCGCGATCGCCACCTACGAACGCGAGCTCGGCGTCACGCTCGCCACCCACCGCATCACGGTGGAGTGAGCAGCCAAGGCGGCGCCGGCCGCGCCCTCGCGTCCGCGCATTAGAGCGGTTAAAATAAACTCGTAGCCGTGTCAGACATGTAGGTCGGGGTTTATCCCCGACGTGTCGGGCGGAAAGCCCGACCTACAAAAACGGCTACAGCATTTTTGAAACTGCTCTAAGATTCGTCGTGAGTTTGAAACGGCGACCGATTGCCTGAGAGGCGAAGGCTTCGCCGGACCAGCGACGCGCGTATTTCGTTTCATCGCGTCGGTGGCCATGCTCACGCCGGCGGCGGATCGGCACGCAAAGAGTTTTTGGCGATTCGCATTACAGCCGCGCACGACTTCCGCGCTTCGCCGCCGCAAGCGCTTCAATCGCGCTTCTGATCGGAAAGAATCGCCGCGGGCCAAGTCACGCCAACGCCATCGACGAAGCGTCGTTTCATTTGCCGGCACGGCTCCGCTAAAAACGAAAAAGGCGCCGGGAAAACGGCGCCTTGAAACACGAGGCCGGGACTTTCTTTGCCTACGGCAAATCCGTGTAGCCCATCAGAAACCGGTCGCACTCGCGCGCGGCGCCGCGGCCTTCGTTGATCGCCCAGACCACGAGGCTCTGGCCGCGGCGGCAGTCGCCGGCGGCGAAGATGTTCGGGAGGTTCGTGCGATACTTTTCGTGCTCGGCCTTGATGTTCGAGCGCGCGTCGGTCTCGAGCTTGAGGTCCTTCAGGATCGCCTGCTCGGGTCCGAGGAAGCCCATGGCGAGCAGCACGAGTTGCGCGGGCCGAGTCTTCTCGGTGCCGGGAATTTCCTTCGGCACGAACGCGCCCTTCTCGTTTTTCTCCCACTTGATTTCGACCGTGATGAGTTCTTTCACGTTACCCGCGGCGTCGCCGACGAACTTCTTCACCGTCGTGAGATAGATGCGCGGATCGGCGCCGAATTTCGCAGCGGCTTCCTCCTGGCCGTAATCCATCTTATAGACCTTCGGCCACTCGGGCCACGGATTGTCGGCGGCGCGATCGAGCGGCGGTTTCGGGAGAATTTCGATCTGCAGCAGGCTCTTGCAGCCGTGGCGCATCGAGGTGCCGACGCAGTCCGTGCCGGTGTCGCCGCCGCCGATGACGACGACGTCCTTGCCCTTCGCGCTGATCAGCGCGTGTTCGGCGCCGCCGTTGAGGACGGCCTTGGTGTTCGCGGTGAGAAACTCCATCGCGAAATGCACGCCCTTCAGCGCGCGGCCCTCGATCGGCAGATCGCGCGGCTGCGTGGCGCCGGTGCAGATGACGGTCGCGTCGAATTCCTTCAGGAAAATCTCGGAGTCGACGTTTTCGCCGACGTTCGCATTGCAGATGAATTTGATGCCTTCCTGCTCCATCAACTTGATGCGGCGCAGCACGACTTCCTTCTTGTCGAGCTTCATGTTCGGGATGCCATACATCAGCAGCCCGCCCGGGCGATCGGCGCGTTCGAAGACCGTGACGGTGTGGCCGGCGCGGTTGAGCTGCGCGGCGGCGGAGAGGCCGGCCGGGCCGGAGCCGATGACGGCGACTTTTTTTCCGGTGCGCACTTTCGGCGCCTCCGGAGCGACCCAGCCTTCCTCCCAGCCCTTGTCGATGATCGAGGCCTCGATGTTCTTGATCGTGACGGGCGGCGCATTGATGCCGAGGACGCACGAGCCTTCGCACGGCGCGGGGCAGACGCGGCCGGTGAACTCGGGGAAATTGTTCGTCTTGTGCAGGCGATCGAGCGCTTCCTTCCACAGGCCGCGGTAAACGAGATCGTTCCACTCCGGGATGAGGTTGTTGATCGGGCAGCCGCTGGCCATGCCGCTGATCAACTTGCCCGTGTGGCAGAACGGGATGCCGCAATCCATGCAGCGCGCGCCCTGCGTGCGGAGTTTCTTCTCCTCCATGTGGTGGTGAAACTCCTTCCAGTCTTTCACACGCTCGGTCGGCGTGCGATCGACAGGCAGTTCGCGCAGATACTCGATGAAGCCAGTTGGTTTACCCATGGAGGAAAGGTGTAAGAGCGTAAGAGCGTAAGCTCTAAGCCAGGTGTCGTTGAAGGTGGTGTTGGTTGGCGTGCGGGCTCGGGCTTAAAACTTAAGCCTTATCACTTACGCTCTTAATTTCCGCCGACGCGCGAGGTGTCGTGGGCGTTTTCCTCGAAGGCGGCCATGATCGCTTCGTCGCCGGTGAGGCCTTGCGCCTGCGCCTTTTCGATGCAGGCGAGCATGCGCTTGTAGTCCTTCGGCATCACCTTGACGAATTTCGGCACGAGCTGGTCCCAGTTGTCCAGGACCTGCTTCGCGCGCGTGCTCTTCGTGTAGTCGAGGTGCTTCTGGATCATCGCGCGGACCGCGGCGATTTCCTTTTTGTCCTCGAGCTTCTCGATGCCGACCATCTGCAGGTTCACGCGCTTGGCGAAGTCGCCCGCTTCGTCGAGCACATAGCCGACGCCGCCCGACATGCCCGCGCCGAAATTCCGGCCGGCCTTGCCGATCACGACGACGCGGCCGCCGGTCATATATTCGCAGCCGTTGTCGCCGATCGACTCGACGACGGCGTTGACGCCGGAGTTGCGGACGGCGAAGCGCTCACCCGCGACGCCGCGGACGTAGACCTCGCCCGCGGTCGCACCGTAGAGGGCGACGTTGCCGACGATCATGTTTTCCTCGGCCTTGAACGGGGCGTTCGCCGGCGGGAAAACGATGAGCTTGCCGCCGGAGAGGCCCTTGCCGAAGTAGTCGTTGGCGTCGCCTTCGATCGAGAGCGTCATGCCGCGGGTGACGAAGGCGCCGAAGCTCTGGCCGGCGGAGCCCTTGAACTTGAACTTGATCGTGTCCTCGGGGAGGCCCTTGGCGCCGTGCTTCTTGGTGATCTCGCCGGAGGTGATCGTGCCGACGACGCGGTTGACGTTGCGGATCGGCAGCTCGGCGACGACCTTCTCGCCCTGCTCGATCGCAGG
>DASZYB010000027.1:0-265572 GCA_035545575.1 Opitutaceae bacterium
CTCGGACTGCGCGAGCCGCGCGGCGAGATCGTCGCGCTGGCGGGCGGCCTCGGTGAGCTTGGCGGAAGCGGCGTCGGCGTCCTTGCGCGCGGCGGCGAGCTCGGTCGTGAGCGCGGCGACGCGGCGTTGCGCCTCGCCGGAATTGAGCGCGGCGGCCTGGGCTTGCGCGAGGTCGGCGGCGGCTTGCGCGGATTTTTTCTGCTCGTCGGCGAGGGCGGCGCGAGTGCGCGTCAGTTCCGCCTCGACGTCGGCCTTGGCTTTCGTCGTCGCGGCGAGATCGCCGGCGGCGCGGTCTTTTTCCGCGACGAGAGCCGCGCGTTCGGCTTCGAGTTTGCGCACGTCCTGGCGAAGCGAGGAAACCTGCTCGGCGGCGAGTTTCGCGGCGGTGTCGGAGCGGCTGGCGTCAGCGAGCGCGGCGGCTTTGGCGGACCATTCGGTGGAGAGCGAGTCGGTGAGGCGGATTTTTTCGGCGTTGAGGGCGGCGAGCTGCTGCTGCGCGGCGGCGAGGTCGCCGGTCAGCGCGGCGATTTGTTTTCGCGCGGCCTCGAGATCGCTCTGATTGGACGAGGCGGTCTTCGCATTGGACTCGGTGCGGGCGGATGCGGTGGCGAGATCGGCGGTGAGTTGGGCGATGCGCTTGTTCGCTGCATCGCGCTCTTGCGCGGCGCTGGCGAGTTGCGTGCGCGCGGTGCCGAGATCGGTGTTGAGGCGCGCGAATTCGGTGGCGCGGTCGCGGGCGCTGGCGTCGGTGGCGCGGGCGGCGGATTCGGATTTGGCGAGCGCGGCGGCGGCGGCCTCGGCGCGTTGGGTGGCATCGCGGAGCTTCGCCTCGGCGGCGGCGAGTTGCTGGCGCGCGGCGAGCGCGTCCGCTTTTGCGGCGTCGGCGGCTTTGGCGGAGGCGTCGGCCTGGGCGAGCGCCGCGACGCGGGCCTGACTTTCGGAAGCGGCGCGCGCTTCAGCCTGGGCGCGGGCAGCGGTGGCGGAGTCGGAGCGGCCGGCCGCGGCGGCGAGCTCGGAACGGGTTTGCGCAAGGCGGGCGTCGAGGGCGTCGCGATCGCGCGCAGCGGCGGCGAGTTGCTGGCCGGTGTCGGCGAGGGATTTTTCGAGATCGCGGACGCGCGTGGCGAGCTCGCTGGAGGAGCTGGTGCGCGTGGAGAGGTCCGCCTTCGCGGCGGCGAGTTCGGTCAACGCGTCGTTTTTCGCGCGCGTTTCGACGGCGAGATCGGACTTTGCCTTGGCGAGGTCGGCGTCGGCGGCGGATTTGGTCGAAGTGGCGCTGGCGAGTTCGTTCGCGAGGCGTTGGCGTTCGGCGGCGAGTGCGGCGAGGTTTTGGTCGCGCGCGGCAATTTGGGCGCGGAGGTCGGCGGCGGATTTTTCCGCGGCGCTGCGAGCGTCGGCGGTGGCGGCGGCACCTTGCTGGAGGCGGGCTTCGGCATCGGCGAGCGCGGCGCGGAGCCGCGGCGTCTCGGGGTCGGCGCGCGGAGGCGGCGTCGCGGCGAGGCGGGCGGTGAGCTCGGCGATCTGGTTTTTCGCGGCGGCGAGTTCCGTGGCGGCGTTTTGGGCGGAGGCGGCTTGGGCGAGCGCTTCGTTTTTGGCCGTGGCTTCGGCGGAGGCGCCGGCTTTCGCTTTTTCGAGCGCCGCGGTGGCGGCGGCGAGGTCGCTGGCGGACTGCGCGAGGCGCGCGGCGGAGGCGTCGCGATCCTTGGCGGCGGCGGAAAGTTGTTCGTTGAGCGCGGCGAGTTCGCGACGCGCGGTGTCGAGTTCGGCGCGCGTGGAGGCGGCGGATGCGGCGTCGGCATTTTTCGCGGTCAGGTCGGACTGAAGGCGGGTTTGAGCGGCGGCGAGATCGGCGCGGGCCTTGTCGGCTTCGAGTTGCGCGTGGACTTTGGCGTCGGATTCGGCGGCGAGGGCGAGGCGGTTTTTTTCCGCGGCGGCGCGGCTGGCGGCGAGTTCGGCGGATTGGGTGGCGAGCGCGGCTTGGGCTTCCTTGAGCTGCGTCTGGAGCGCGGCGAGTTTTTCGGTGGCGTCGGGGGCGGGCGGCGCGGAATCGCGCGGTTCGGCGATCGGCTGGCCGCGCGCGAGAGCGGGTGATGGGGCGGCGTCGGCGGCGGGCGCGGCGGCGCGATTTTTTTCCGCGGGTGCAGCGGCGGGCGGCGTGGGCGCGGACTTGGCGGTCGCGGCCGGCTCGGTGTGCTGGAGATTGGAGACGGTGTTTGCGGCGGCGGGCGCGGCCTTGAGGTAAGGATTGCTGGCGCGCAGCGCATCGAGCCGGCGGCGACCTTCGGCGATTTGCGCGGTGCTCATGTTGACGAGCAGCGAGTCGAGGGCGCGGCCGGTGCTGCCGCTGTCGGAGGCGAGCGTCAGCCAGACGAGTGCTTCGGCGGGATCGGCGGCGACGAGGCGGCCCTGCGCGTAGGCGAGGCCGAGATTGTATTGGGCGATCGAGTTGCCGCGCTCGGCTTTGGCGCGGAGGCCGGCGACTTCGGCGGGCTCGGTTTGCGGCGGGACCGAAAGCGGGCCGGTGGGCACGGCGGCGCGCGGCGACGCGAGGCTGGCGAAAACGAGAAGCGAGAGGAGCGCGAAGCGGACGGACTTCATGCAGCAGGTGGGCGCGACGCTAGCGGCCTCCGACGTGGACACAACACGCGAAGTGGCCGGGCGTAGTTTTGCGCAGTCGAAAGCGCAGCGGCGGCGCGGCCGGCGCGCAACCGAAGGCGCGCGAGAAGGCAGGCCGTTAGCGGCTTGTATCCAGCCAGCCGCCGGTGGCCTGGAGCGGGGCGAGTTCGCCGTGGCGCACAATCCACGCGGCGATGGCGTGGCGCGAGGCGGCGGGTTGGCCGGCAGCGTGCGAGTTCAGTGAAGGTAGAATCGCCCCGAGATGGCCATCCGCCGAGGGCGTCAGCGCGCTGCTCGCGAGATCGAGCGCGACGAATTCGTGGTGCAGCTCGCGGCCGGAGTTTTCGCCGGCGTGGATGGAGGAGACGATGCCGCCGCCGAGCAGCGCGACGAAAACATCGCAACGCTCGGCGCGGCGCGCGGCGGGCGGAGTGTAGTCGACGCGCCACGCGCCGTCGGGCTGGCGGGCGAGCGAAAGCGAGCCGGCCGCGTCGGGTTTGGCGTCGGCCGGATCGCGCGGCTGCCACTCGGCGCCGTTGCGGACGAAGCATGGCGTGTAGACGGACGGCGCGTGCCACGCGTCGGCGTAGGCGTATTGGCGCTGCGTGAAATCCGCGCGCGCGAGTGCGTCGCGCCAGCCGAGCCGGTCCCAGTAGTTCACGTGAAATGCGACGGGCACGAAACGTTGCCACAAGCCGGCGGCGTCGCGCAAATCGCCGAGCCATCGATCGGCGGGCGGGCAACTGCTGCAGCCTTCGCTCGTGTAGAGTTCGATCAAGGCGACGCGGCCGGGTCCGCTGGAAAACGCGGGTTCGGCGGCAAGCGCGGTCGAAAGCAGGAGCGCAGCGGCGAGGAGGCGGAGGCCGGGCAGGAACATGCCGGTAAGAGCCGCGGCGGGAAGATTTCTTCCCGCCGCGGCGACGCCCGGGCGCAACAGGTTACCGGTGTTGTGCGGCGGGCGCGGAGGAATTTCCCGGTGAGCGAAACGCAAAGACGCGAAGGATCGCAAAGCATTGCGGCCCTCGCATCTTCGCGTTCAGGTTTTATTTTTTTATTTTTCGGCGTCCACCAACGTGGCCTTGAATTTTTCGAACTTCTCCCGAGTCGCTTCGTCCTTGGCAAATTTTGACCCCGAGTCGCAGAGCGAGCTCGCAGGAGCGTTGAACTTCATGTCCGCATAAAGCTTCGCGGCGCGCCACGCGAGGGTCGTGTTATACGGATAAAGCCGCACGCCTTCCAGCAGCGGTGAGAGGCTTTTCAACTGCGGTTTCGATTCGGCGTTTTCCCAAAGGTCGAGGAAAACGTCGTAAAAGGCGGCCTGCTCGTGCGAGGCCTTGTAGGCCATGGCGAGCGGCTCGAGCACGGGTGCGAGTTGCGCGGCGGAAAGTTTTTTTCCGGGATTCGCCGCGATCAGCCGGGCGAGTCGCGCCTTCGCCAGCGCGGTGTAGACTCCGGGGCGATCGTCGACCTTGCCGGCCGCGGATTCGAGCAAGGGAATGGCGGCAGCGTAGTCCCCGCTTTGCGACAAAAGAATCCCATAGGTCGCGAGATAGCGCGGATCGCGCCCGCTTTCGCTCGCGTGCTCCTCAAGGATATGCCGGCCTTGAGCGAACAAGGATTCTCGCAGCGAAGGCCATTCGATCGCGGCCAGTCGTGCCCACTCGGCGGTAATGCGTGAGGCTTCCGTTACCGTGGCATTGCGGATGTCGGATGGGGAAATCGAAGGTCGAGCCATTGCGGAAAAGTTGAGCAAAACGGGCTTGGCGGCGTCGCGGCGATAATCCCGCAGCCGTTGTTCCGTTTCGCTATAATTCAATCCGAAGCATCGCTGGAACAGTTCCTCGCCGCCGCGTGACTCTGCTCGCAACTGGTTGACGAAAGACCAAAAGGCATCGGCGTGCTTGCCATTTTCCGAAAACAGCGCCCAGCGAACGAACAATGCCGCCGTGTAGATCTCGGCGTTGAATGAGGTGGGTTCGATCTTTGCGGGGAAGGTGATTTTGGTCGGGACGACGTTCGGCGGAGCGAAACCTCCTATGTTAAATCGGGAGTTGAATACCTTCTCCAGCGAAAGAACGGGATTGTTCTTCGTATTCTCGTTAGTCGAGAAATATAGCATTCCTCGCAGTTCCATTGACGCGCTGTGCGGCGGAGGTGGCGAGGGAACAAACAACGCCCATTGCAGCGCTCCGGGTAGCCATGGCGGCGGCGGAGGACTTGCCTCGGTAATCGATTTTTGCAGGATACCCGAAAAAACCAAGCGGGTGATAAAATCGGCAAAATCCCGGATGCCGGCGTCTGAATCGTTTGTGTCTCCCACGTTTATGTAGATGACAAGGCAATCGTCATCTCCATAGGCTCGGCTATGAATCGGTCCACTTACCTTGGCGTTTTCCGGGGTGACAAAAAATTCCTGATTCCCGCCGGGAATTACCTGTCTGGAGGGGCGCGAATCAATGATTAAGATCAACGGGGCTTTTCGCGTCCGGGTTAGATGGACCGGCATAAAAAGGCGCATGAGCTCAAGGCAGTCAGGCAGGCTCGCCGCCATTTCCTTCGGGATTTTCGTCCAGCAATTCGAGAGAATCTCGAAATTGGGATGACTAATGTATTGCCAGTCCGAAAGGTCCTTCGCCCGCACTGCGGAATCCGCGACTACAAAAGCTGGGAGCATCACAGGCGTTGAGTCCTTCGACTCTTCGGCTGCCGAGACACAGGCGATTCTGGCTAGGAAAAGCAATCCGGCGGTAGAAAAGGCTATCAGCGGCGAAACCTTGGTTTTCATAGCCTTATTTAAAATCAGCCCCACAGATTGCGTCCACCGCAATGAGCACGATGGTTCAAGGCAAGGCGATTCGCATGGCGTAGTGCCACCACTTGTGCCGGTTAGGGAGGCTCGGCTTTTACTCGACCGGGTGGCACTTGTGCAACTGCCACGCCTAAAAAACTCCACATGCGGAGTGTAACCGCCTGCAGATTAAACTGCCTTCTTGGATAAAGGTTGGCCGGCGGGACTATTCTTGGTTGCTACTGCGTCGCCCTCCCTCGCCAATTGAGGGCGACGCGCTGTTGCGACTGTTGCGCGCAAATCGAATTTATTATTAACTGTATATGACATCCTCAGTCCACACTACATCCTCATTTTGAAGATAGTCGGTGCTGGTGTAATTGCCATATATATCACCTATGTATGCATTATCGTTGGCATAAACTGTTATTTCGAATTCGCCCATCTCGGGTCCATAATCGTCGATCCACGCTGGGGTAGGGCTTCCGCCTATGTAATGGGCCGCGTGAGTCCAGCGCCAATAATAAACGGTCACAGTCACATCATAATCGTTGCCGTTTGCCCAAAAAAAGGCGCAGAAGCCATTTTTAGCAGTGAACAACATCGTAATTAAGAATAACGCTATCAATTTTCTTTTCATTTTTTCTCTGTTTTGTGGTGGGCTTTTTCGAGGCGGAATGCCGCGAAATTGTCCGAAGTCGGTCCGGATAAATTGCGCTAATGATGTCGCGGTCTAAGCCAGGGGTGTGGAATGATTCGAGCTTGGCGCTGTTGGATGGACTTGGGGCTATCTGGTGCAATAATTGAAAACCCGTAAATTTACGGGGTTTCGCGCCGCCTTTCAGGTTTGCTTCGAGCACGCGAAATGCGAGATGATAGCGGCCATGAGGGTTATCGTGGTCGAGGATATGATCATGTTCCGTGAGCTTGTGACGAAGGCGTGTCGCGAGGGCGGTCATGAAGTCGTTGGCGAAACCGGCACCGGCCAAGAGGCGCTGGCGCTTTGTCGTCAACTACGACCAGATGTGCTGCTCCTCGATTTAGGACTGCCAGACCTCGAAGGGTCGGTGGTCGTTGAGAGACTCGGCTTCCCTCTTAAAATTGTGATCGTATCCGCGCATACTGAGGCCTTCTGGCTGCGGCGAATAGAACGGATTTCGGTGCACGGTTTTATTGACAAAAATGTCGAAATGGTCGCAGCGATAGGCCGGACTCTGAGTTACATCGAACAAGGCCGCTCGTGGTTTTCGCCGACTTATCTGCGGGCGAAAGACATGCGGCGCCGAAACCCAGACTGTTTTACGAAAAAGCTCACCGATCGGGAGCAAAACGTGCTAGCCTGCATTGCACGCGGTCTTTCGAATCGGGACATCGGCCTCCGATTGGGCATCGCACTGCGCACGGTCGAGGATCATCGCAGCAACATCATGCATAAGCTGGATATCGAGAACTCGGCCAAGCTTGTCGCGTTTGCCGTGCGGGAAGGCCTCAATCAATATGAATTGGGAATTGCGCGTTGAACGACGACAATTGCTCATTCGTCCGCCTTCGGCTGACCGCCGTGCCGATCGCCCCGCGGTAGCGTATTGGCTGGCGAGGGGGGGGGGGCGATCTCGCGTTCGTAGATGGCGACGGCGTGAATGCCTGCCGGCCGCGGCGGCTTTGCATTTTTTGTCCTGGCTATAAGCCGCGTGCACTTCGTCGTCCGGGCTTTCAAGTCGAAGCGGCCGCATCCGATGACAGCGCGTATGATCCAGTGGAGCAGCAGTCTCGAAACCGGCCACGCGATGGTCGACAACGACCACAAGCGCCTCATCGACCAGCTCAATCAGCTGAGCGAGGCGCTCCAGCGCGGCGCGGGGAAGGAAGAGATCACCGGCATGATCGTTTTCCTGAACAGCTACGCGCGCGAGCATTTCGCCCGCGAGGAGACGCACATGCAGCGCATCGGCTGTCCCGTGCTCAACGAAAACTGCCGTGCGCACGCGCTGTTTCTCAGCAAGTTGTCGGGCTGGATCGAACGCCTGCGCTCCGCGGGCGCCTCGACTTCGCTCGTGCTCGAAGTCCATCGCGAGTCCTGCGCCTGGATCAAGAGCCACATCGTCGGCATCGACTGCAAGCTGCGCGGCTGCCGCACGGCGTGAATTTTCAGTCCGCCGGCACGAGCCGCACGATGCGGCCGGGTTTGCCGATCAGCTCGAGCGCGACGTAGAGCAATCCGTCCGGGCCGGTCTTGATGTCGCGCACGCGGCCGTGATCCTTGAAGACCTCCTCGACGTGCGTCACGCGGCCGCCGTCGAGCACGAGGCGCAGGAATTTCTGCTGCGCCAGCGAGCCGAGGAAGAGCTGGTTTTTCCAGCGCGGAAATTTGTCGCCGGTGTAAAACTCGATCTCGCTCGTCGCGATCGACGGCGTCCAGTGCATCACCGGCGGCTCGAGGCCGGGAGCCTCGGTTTTGTCCGAGATCGGCGTGCCGTCGTAGTTCATGCCGAAGGTCACGAGCGGCCAGCCGTAATTTTTGCCGCGCGCGATGCGATTCAACTCGTCGCCGCCGCGCGGGCCGTGCTCGGTTTCCCACAGCGCGCCGTCGCGCGGGTCGCGCGCGAGGCCTTGCGGGTTGCGCACGCCATACGCCCAGATCGAGGCGACCGCGCCGGGCGTGTGCACGAACGGATTGTCGGGCGGGATTTTCCCGTCGTGAAACACGCGGTGGATCTTGCCGCTCGCCAGCGCGAGGTCCTGCGCGGACTTCGTGGTCTCCTCCTCGAGCCCGCGCACGCCGACGCTGAAAAAAAGATAGTCGCCGTCGAATACGAGCCGGCTGCCGAAGAGCACGTAGCCTTTCGGGTAACGCTCGCGCGGAATCGAAAAAACCGTTTGCGGCTCGACGAGCTCGAAGTCGCGCAGGCGCGCGCGCACGAGCTTCGTCATCGCGGTGTCGTTGGGGCCGGGATCGCTGAACGAAAGATAAACCCACGGCTCGCGCGCGAAGTCCGGATCCGCGACGACCGACATCAATCCCGCCTCGTCCTTCACCACGACGGGCGGCAGGCCGCCGATCATTTCCGGGCGCAGCCCGCGGCGATCGACGAGGCGCAGGCGCCCGGCGCGCTCCGTCACGAGCATCCGGCCGTCGGGCAGAAACGTCATCGACCACGGCACGTCGAGCCCCTCCGCGACCGTCTCGAAGCGATACGCGTGCTCCTCGCTCTGCTGCACGCCGTCGGGCAGCGGCAGATCGTTGGTCGGCGCGGGGTCGATTTTGCGCGTCGCGATTTCGTGCAGGAACGCCACGAGCGCCTCCGTCTCGGCGGGATTCACCGCTTTCGCGAACGACGGCATGCCTTGCAAGGGAAACCCGTCGCGGATGCTGCGCGCGAGGCTGGCGTCGTCGCCGCCATGTTTCCACGTGCCGCCGAGAAGATTCGGGCCCTTGCCGCCGCCCAGCTTCTCGCCGTGGCAATTCGCGCAGAGCTCGGCGTAAATTTTTCCCGCGTCGCGGCCCGGCGGCGCGGCCGACCCGCCGGCCGCGGCGACGAGATTCGCGAGAAGGACGAGGCGGAAAAAAATCATGCGGCAGGCGCCGGCAACCGCCGCCCGGCGGCACACCGACTCGCACGCGTGCGGGCCGTTCCCGGGCGGGATCGATTTTGCCGGGGGCGCGAAGCGGGCGCAGTTGGCCGTTGTCGTCGCGCGCCGCGGGCATCACGCTGCCCGCATGCTTTCGAAGCCCATTCCCGGTTCGTCGGGCGACGTGTTGACGTCGCTGCCGTCGGCCTACGCGCCGCACGCGGCGACGGGATTACTCCACCTGCCGCGGTTTCTCGCGAAGTGCAGCTATGTGAAAGCGCACGGCGCGCTGCCCGCGAGCTACGCGAAAAACTACAAGCGCGGCTGCGACCGGTTTCTCTGCCAGCACCTCGGCCTCGATCCCGCGGCGGTGGAACAGATCGTGTTCGAGTCGGCGACGAACGACGAAGTCGAAGCGAGGTTGAAAAAAATTTTTCCCGCCGAGGTGCGTGCCGCGGCGTGGAACCGCCGCTACGTGCAGATGGGCATGACGACCGCGGGCCGCGAATTCATCCGCGAGGCGCTCACGGCGATGGGTTGCGCGGATCGCGCCGAGGAAATCAAGAGCGTGCCCGACCTGATCGAGTTCGACGAAGGCCGGATCGAATAAAAATTGGGAAATTGAGAAATCGGAAAATTGGGAAACACTGACCGGGTGAGCCTGGCAAATTGAGAAATCGGGAAGGCAGGAAATCCCGAGCAGGAGCTGTTTTTCGATTTTCCAATTTCCCACTTTCCCAATTTTCTTCCGCATGGTCAAAGGCCAGAGAGTCGTCTGCATCAACGACACGTTTTCCCCCGCGATTCGGGCGCTCTACAAGCAGCTCCCGGCCAAGGATCGCATCTACACGGTGCGCGAGGTTTTCCTGGGCCGGGAAAAAATCGTGAAGGGCGGCGATACCGCGACGGTCGGCCTGCTCCTCGAGGAGCTGAAGAATCCGCCCGATCCGTTTCACCAGGGCGAACAGGAGCTCGGTTTTTCCTCCGAGCGTTTCGCGCCGCTCAACGAGTTGCCGGCCGAGGAGGAAGAGGTCGAGGAAGTCGTCGGCGTCGGTGCGTGGGCGCCGGTGTAAGCCTGGAGCTAGTCGGCACTGGGAGCGCCGCTGCTTATCTGCACCGTCACGTCCTGGCGATCGACGGGCGTGGCCTCGAGACCGGCGTCGTCGTTCACGAGCAGGAAGCGCACGAGCGTGCGCGGCACGATGCGGATCGCGATGAAGGTGACCGTCGAGATGCGCTGCGGTCCGGCGGGCGCGCTGATCTCGCTCGTCTGGTGGAGGCACCGCGCGTCGTGCGCGAAAAGCTGCCAGTGAAAACCGGGCTCCGCGATCGGCGGCAGCTCCAGCTTGATCTCCTCGGCGAAACGCGTCTTCACGACCGTCGTTTTCTTTTCCGCATCGAGCGCGAACGTCGCGTGCGTCTGCGCCTTCAGTTTTGGCTCGCTCGCGCAGCCGCCGAAAGCGAACAGCAGCACGAGGGCGCCGCAGGCGAGCAGGAATTTTCGCATCATCGAGTCGAGCTTGGAAAATTTTTCGCGGGAAACAAGGCAGCGCCGCGTGGCGCGAGCGGCCGCGCTCGTGCGCGCGGCCGCGGATTTATTTTTTCGCCGCGGAGTCGGGCGGGTTTGTCGTCGCGGCTGGTGCGGTGGCGGCCGCGGGCGCGGTTTCGTTTTTGGCCGCGCGATGAAACGGCCAGAGGTCGAAGCGATACGCGGCGCCGAGTCCGCCCGCCGCGAGCGCGAGCAAAATCAGCACGACGAGGATGCTGTTGCGCAGGCCGTGCGTCTCCGCGTAAGGGTCGCGGAGGAGATGTCGGGCGTTGCGCGGCAGCATGGCGCGCTCGGTCAGCGCAGCGCCGAACGGGATGTTGATCTTCACGCGGCCGTTGATCGCCCAGCCGTTCGCCTCGAGCAGCGGGCCGAGGTTGCGCTGGCGCAACTTCAGCCACGCGATGATCATCGAGGGCAGCGAAATCAGAAACAGCAACCCGACGATCACGAGCGGCACCTTCCACGTCGGCAGCTCGACGAACTTCGCCATCACGAGGCCGAACGCCGTCGCGATCGAGCCGAGGCCGACGCCGAGCGCGGCGACCGTGCCGACATCGAATTTTTTCGGCGGCGCGGCGGCGGGCGCGGCGGGTTTCACGCCGGGCGCGGCGACGGCGGTGGTCGCGACGCCTTCCAAGTCGGCGGTGGTCGCGCTTTCCGCGGCGGTCGCGCGCTTCGCCACCTGGTCCTCGATGAAGCGAATCAATTTTTTGTAGGGCGACCAGAACGCCTGCCGGATGCTGATCGGGTTATCGATGATCTTGGTGATCGTCGCATCCCAGTCGCGGCCCTGCCGGTCGTAGAAAAGGCCGTTGCGCCCGACGAAGAGATAGTCGCTGTCGCCCTGCGTAAAGCACGCGGCGATCCGCATCGTGTCGCTGCCGACGCGCCGGCACTCCAGATACGCGACGCACGCCATGCTCTTCGTCGCGAAGTCGGCGTGGCGCGCGACATCGCTCACGCGAAGGCAGAGCTCGCAGGCCCGGCTGTCGAGCAGCAGCGTGCCGGCCTGAAAGGTCGCGAGCCGGTCGCGCGAATAAAAATCGGCGAAGTTGACGAAGTTGTGGAGCAGCGTGCGCAGGTCGCGGTAGTAGCGCACGAGGCGCGTCGCGGAGCTGATCGCCGCGTATTCCGGCGCGAGCGTGCGATCCTGCACGAGCAAATCGGCGAGCGCCTGGCGCGCGGGGCCAGTCAGCACCTCGCGCGCGCGGGCGGCGCCGAGTTTCTCGATCGGCGAGGCGGATTTTCCGGCGAGCCACGCCTGGAGCGGGGCGAACTTCGCCGCGATCGCGGACCACTCTTCGGCGGTGAGCGTGTTTTTGTCGGCGCCGAAAAGCGGGGCGACGACGCGGCGCTGGAAATCCGCGAGCGCGGCGGCCCACGCGGGGTTGACGTGTTCGAGCAGCGGCAGCGTCGCGGTCGCGTCGATGCGCGCGAGCGGAAACGCGGCGATCTCGCTGGCGGAGATCGAGAGATCGCGCGCGGCGATCGCGAGGTATTCGGTTTCCTCGCGGTTGAGCGCGGCGATGGCGCGGCGGTCGAAGGCGGCGAGCCGCACGCGCGCGAAAAAATCGTCGATTTTCGCGCGCACGGCCTGGAGCGCGTCGTGGGCGGAGATCGTCGCCTCGCCGAATTCCGGCAGGCGGTGCGCGGCCGCGGCGTCGACGGTCTCGAGGTAGGATTTCACCGCGGCGAAAAACTCCTCGGTTTTTTTCGCGTCGACGCCTTCGTCGCCCGCGCTCGAGCGCACGCCGCCGACACACGCGACGATGTCCTTGATCAGCGCCTGCGTCGCCGCCTCGGACGTCGCGCGCGCGGTGACGACGCCGTCGCCGTTCGGCGCCTTGGCGGCGAGGATTTTGGCGGTGTCGAGCGTGTCCTCGACGGAGATCGCGGTGGCGTCGGATTTGCCGACGCTGGCGAGGATGCGTTTCGCGGCGCCGAGGACGGCTTGGCCTTCGGGGATGAGAGCGTTGATCGCGGCGAGGGGGAGCGAGGCGGCCGGCGCGAGGAGATCGCCCGGTTTCGTGAGGTGCGCGGCGGACCATTCGATGGCGGCGATGACTTCGCGCACATGGATGTGGCCGTCGCCGTCGGCGTCGATGAGCTCGAGGGTTTTCGGATCGAGCTCGAGGCCGTTGACCGGGCAGCTCAGGACGACCCAGAGTTTTTCATCGAGCTCGCGCAGCGCGAGGAGGTCCTCCGCCGATTCGAGCGCCGCCTGATCGAGTCCGCCGCGGCGAAAGAATTTCCAAACGTGTTGGGTGGGCGAGGAGGAGCGTAGCATGGCGCCGTCTGGCGACCCTGCAGGATATCTGCGGCCATCGCAATCCTACATGCGGTGGGCAAATGCCCCAGATGGGCGAAAGACTGGATAATTCTGAAGCCCGGCCTACGGACCAGGATTCACCGCGGTCTGGCTTGTCACATCCGAGCCACGATCTTCAAGCCGGGCTTGATTCGCCTGTGCTGGCAGGAGATTGCCATGGGAATCGGTGCCATCCGCGAACTTCAGTTTGCTGAGCCCGCTGACGCGCACCGCCTGACCATTCGATTGGAAGAGATTGCCGCCGGTGATTCGGGCATCGCTGACCGAACCAACAACAATTTCCGACACGGCATTATCAAATGCATTGATATCGCCAATGTAGAGCGGGCCCGCGAACTGAACGTTCGGTGCGTAGACGCCGGTCACGCCATGGGTGTTGAAGAAATTGACGTCCGCCGCGCGAAGGCCGCCGAATTTCCCATTGGAACTCGCGATGGCGATGAAAGCGAGGTCGGCCATGCCGTCGTAGGTCACGTTGCTTTTGAAGAGGGACTGATCGACGGCGGTCATGCGACCCACGCTGAAGACGGAGAGGTTGGTGGTTTCGTTCGCCCCGGTGATCACGATGCCGGCATGGCCTTTTACGTAGAGGACATCCGGCTGGTTGTAGTTGCTTGCGACTGCCGGGGCGGAAGAATTTTCCAGCACAATTGAAAGCGTCCCGGCGCCGGAAAACTCGACCTGCACGATGTCGTTGGTCGAGTCGACATAGGACGTGCGCAGCACCTGGCCTGCATCGGCCGTCATGGTGGCTGCCGCTCCGCTCAACAGAACTTGGTCGTAGATATTGCCGTTTGGGTGATGAACATCGGCGCGCAATTCGCTGCCGCTGCCGATGACCTTGGCGCTGCTCGACAGGCCGAGGATGGCCGGATCGCTCGTGGCGGTGTTGGTGGAATCGCGCGCGGTGGCCGCGTAGAGTCCGGCATCGGCGGGTTGAACGTTGGTCAGTGAGTAGGAGTTGCTAGTGGCGCCCGAGATGTTTTGGCCATTGTGCGTCCATTCGTAGCTTACAGTGCCGCTCGTGCCCTGCGGGCTCACGCTAAAGCTAGCCGAGCCGGAGACGCTGGATGTTTGAGCCGCGGGCTGGCGCGAGAATGTGACGGCAGGCGTGGGCGTCGTGGCGACGGACAGATCGTCGTTGAGCACGGTGAAGGACGGGGCGCCGAGCACATTGGTCACGACCACGGCCTGGTTGTCGGACAGGCGGAGAATCCGGATTGGCAAGCCGAGGATGGTGGTGGATTTGGCCAGCAGATAGCTGGCGGGCGCCCACTGCTGCACTTCCGTCGCGCCGCTCACCGCGCGGATTGTGAGAAGTCCACTATCGAGCCATGCACCGTCGGCGATGTTGTTGGCTAGGATTCCGATCGAGGCCAGGTCGGCATTAACGACCCGCCCATTGCTGCTTACGAGCAGCGACTGCGCGGCATTGAAGCGAATGGGGGTCGTGATCGCAAGGTTCGATGCCGCGCTGCTGCCGGCGGTGATGGTGCCGGTCGTCGAGAGATTCTCGTATTGCAGAGCCGAGCCATAGCTGGGCGTCGAATAAAACCGGCGAGAGTCAGCGATCCAAGCCAAGCCGGTGCCGTAATATAAACTTTGCTGCGACATCGTCAGATATTTGCCTGCGGCGTCGAGCACGAGGCGGAAGTCGCCGCTGTCCTGGCCGTCGGCCAGGTTGAGCACCGCCAGATCGCCAGCATCCACCAAGGCTCGGATGCGGTGGGCCACGATGCCGAGGGCCCGTTCCTGATTCGCTCCGCCACTCAGCGCAACCTGAGTGATGTAACCATCGCCATAAGCGAAGAGCGCCCGGTTGTTGCCGGGCTGGTGGAATGCTAGGATCGGTGCGCCGCGCAGCGGTATCGTCGCCAGAAACGTCCGAGTGACGGGAGACCAGCGGACCAGGCCCTGCACCGTGCGACTGAAGACGTGCACGACATTATCCGCTCCGACGAAAGCGTCGTCGACCGAGTAGCGGGCAGGCAGCGTTGGCGTCGTCGGTGTCAACGGCGAGGCGAGTGCATCGGCGGTGATTTTCTTCACGGTGTATGGATCGCCGGTGCCGCTGTTCGCGCCAAACACGAATGCATTGGATCCGCGCGTGAAAATGCGCAGGCCCGCGTTCCCGACCGTTCCGCGTCCGGTTTCCTGAAAATTGTCCACGCGGATCTTGCTCACCGTGGCGCCGCGGAGCACGATCGGCGTGCCGTCGCCAAAAAACGCGACGGCGTTCGGCCGGTCACCCAGCGAGCCGATGTAAGCGAGATCGGACGCGCGGTAGACCGCGCCGGCGTCATCCATTACCAGCTTGTCGTCAGGCGAAACGAAGACACGTGAGCCGGCTGGCATCGTGGACGATATCGTGCTGGTGGTGGCGATTGTGCCGTTGGCCGCAAAGGTGAACGCCGTCATCGAGGTCGGCGACCCGCCATAACTCCAGGCGAAGCCTTTGCGCAGCGTCGGGGCGATCGCCACTTGGCGGTTGCTCCAGTAGCCGATCGTGATATCGGGGCCCGCTAGGAGCGTGCTGCGATTGAATGTGCTGTATATGTTGCTCCCGGACGCGCTGTTCATGCCGTAATAGAGATAGTTTTCGAAGGCGAACATCTGGGTCACGTCGGCCGGAGTGTTGAGCAAGGCCGTCTCGGTCGAAAGGTCGAGCGAGCGCCTCGCGATGGTCCGTCCATAGGCGATATAGAATCCCTCGGCGGTCGGCAGAAAGGCGGTCGGGGCGCGGGAGTCCGTCAGATAAACGGTCGGCAGCCAACGCTCGCCAGCCAGGTCGTAACGGTCGATCCGTCCCGGCGAAGTGCTCAGCAGATAAACGGTCTCGCCGAGCTGGGCCGCATCCATCCAGGGAAAGGTCTGCACCGAATAATAGGGCGGCAATGCCTTGATCGGCGGGAGGGTAAACACGCCGCCCTCGTTGGCGATCGTGAGCACGTAGTCACCATAGTCGGCGGCGGTCGTCGAGCTGACGCTGTAGGACGTGCTTGTCGCACCCGGGATCGGGACGCCGTTGTGCGACCATTGGTAGCTGAACGGCGGCGAGCCATCGATGGACGAATAAAAATAGACGTTCAGGCTCTGGCCCAGAGTCGCATACGTCACGGATGCGCTCGTTCCGTAGGTCGCCTGCGGGGGCGCTGGCGGCAGCACGGTGAGCTTAGCCGCCGTGCTCGTCACCGTCCCACCCGGCCCGGTGATCACCACGGTGTAACTGCCGGCATCAGCGGCTCTGATGGAACTTAGGTTGTAGGTGCCGCTCGTGGCGCCGGGAATGGCGATGCCGTCTTTCTGCCATTGAAAGTTCAGGGAGCCGGTTCCGGTCGCATTCACCGTCACCGACAATGAAGCGGAGAGCCCTTGGGCGATTTGGGTCGCGGGCGGCTGGGCCGTGATGGTGGGCGCGGCCGCGGGAAGGACGGTGATGTTGGCGGCCTCGCTGGTGACGGATCCCGCCGAATTCGCGACCACCACCGTGTAGACTCCGCTGTTGGCGGGAGTCACGTTGTAGACGTAATACGAACTCGAGGTGGCCCCGCTGCCCAGGCTCACGCCGTCCTTCCTCCACTGGTAAGTGAGCGTGGGCGATCCGGCCGACTGCACGGACAACGAAAAACTGCTTCCGTAGAGCACCGTTTGATTCGCGGTCGGCTGCTGTGTGATCGTGGGCGCGACGGGTGGGTTGACCGTCAGGACTGCCGCAGAACTGGCGACCGAGCCGGCGGCATTTGTCACGACCACCGAATAACTGCCGGCATCGGCGGGCACGGTCGAATTGATCGAGTAGTAGCTGCTGGTGGCGCCCGCGATGGGCGTCCCATTTTTTTGCCATTGGTAGGTGACCGGTGAACTGCCGTTGACCGACACGCCGAAGCTGGCCGATTGCCCTGCGTAGACCCTCTGCCCCTGGGGCTGCGAGTAAATGCTGACCGGCGTAGGCGGATTGACGGTCAGCGTAGCTTCACGGCTGGTCACCGCACCGGCGACATTGGAAACGGTCACGGAATATTTTCCCGCATCAGCGAGCGCCACCGGATTGAAGGTGAGCTGTGAATTCGTTGCGCCACTGATCGCCGCTCCATTCCTGAACCATTGGTAGGTGAAGGGGCTGGAGCCGCTGCTGAGAAACAGGCTGAAGGAAACCGATCCGCCCTGCGTGGCGGTGGCGTCGAACGGATATCCGCTGGAAATGATCGGCGGAACCGCGGCGTTAACGGTCAATGACGCCGCAGTGCTGGTCACAGACCCCTGGCTGTTGGCCACGACGACGGAGTAGGTCCCGGCGTCTGCGGTCCCGACGGATGCGATCGTATAGGTGCTGTTTGTTGCTCCATCGATATCGACTCCGCTTTTCCGCCATTGATGAGTGCGCGGATAGCTGCCTGTGGCGACATACGAAAATGTTGCCGACTGTCCGACCTGCACCACCAACGCGCGCGGCTGCGAAGTGATCGCCGGAGCCGCCAGCGCTTTCACGGTGACGTCCGTGCTCGCCACACTGGAGCCCGCCGAGTTGGTAACGACGACCGTGTAGGTGCCCGCGTCAGCCGCGCTCACCGCTGCGATGGAGTAGCTTGCGGAGGTCGCGCCCGCGATCGGCGCGCCACCTTTGCTCCATTGGTAGCTTTGGTCCGGGCTGCTCGCGTTGAAGGACACCGCGAGGGTCACATTTTGCCCGAACTCGACCGAGCCGCCGCCGACGATCCCCGAGATATTCGGCGGCAGGACCGTGGCAGTCACCATCTGGACGAGTCCGGGATCGAGGGGTGCAACGACGAGGACAGGCACAATCCCCTGACCCAGTCCAGCTGCCACAGGTAAAAGCGCGAGGAGCAATCCTCGTCCGCACTTGCGCCGCACCGGCATGACATCGTTTCGCGGGTTCATATTTTTTTCCAAGGTGGAAATTGATCGCTCAATATAAGCTGTTCCACATCCGCGTTTCGCTGTCAGCAGAAACACCTCGCCCATTAGTTGAAGTGGGCACGGCTATTTGGCCGGCAAATGCGATATCTCGCTGGTGGCTGATGGTGCAATGGCTCCCGGTTTGTCACGCTGTCGATGTGCGCGCGTTATCGGATGTGGAAAATTTAAGCATCCAGCGGCTTAAAATTAATGGTCGATCACAAGCCTGCAGGCCAGGAAGGAGCGGCTCGTCACGGGACAATCGCACTACATGCGATTTCTATACTTCTTTTCGTTTTTTCTCGGTCGGGCGTCAGGCACTTACACGATGCGAGTCAGGGCTGCCACATGAATTCGGTCGCGCGCTGAGCCGGCCGGCTCCTTTTTTCAACGTCAGCACGCACTCCAGATGCGGCGTCTGCCGAAATAGATCGAAGGGCTGCGCGGCGGTGAGCGTGTAGCGCACGGCGGGAAAATGCCGCGGGGCGCGCATCTGCGTGCGGGATCGCATAGCCGCGAGTATCCGGTGAAATGCCGCGCGGACAGCCGACCGCATCCACGCTTTCTTCTCGCTCGCACCAGTCGGCTGCTTTTCTGGGCGATCGTCCTTCCTTTCGCTTCAGGGCGTCGGATTTACCACGATCTGGTTTGTCACATCCAGCCCGTGATTCTCGAGCCGGCCTTGATTCGCTTGAGCTCGCAGAAGCTTGCCATGGGAATCGGTGCCATCGGCAAACTTCAGCTTCGTGAGGCCGCTGACCTGAACCGCCCGGCCATTCGCCTGGAAAAGATTGCCCCCGGTGATTTTCGTTTCGCTCGCCGAGCCAACAACAATCACCGGCACCGCATCGTCGAACGCATTGATGTCTTCGATGTAAACCGGCCCCGTGAATTGCACGTCCGGCGCGTAGAGGCCGGTGAAGCCGCGGGTCGCGAAAAAACTGGCGTCGGCGGCGCGCACGCCGCCGAATTTCCCGTTTTTACTTGTGATCGCGATGAAAGCGAGATCGGCCAGCCCGTCGTAGTTCACATCATCTCGGAAGAGCGCCTGATTTATCGCGTTCGCGCGCCCTACACTGAAGATCGAGATGTTTGTCGTCTCGTCAGCACCGGTGATCACGATTCCCGCGTGACCCTTCAGATAATTGACAGTAGGCTGATTGTAATTCTCGGGCGTGGCCGGCCCGGAGGCGGAGTCCAGCACGAGTGAAAGTGAGCCCCCGCCGGAAAATTCCAATTGCACGATGTCTTTGTTCAGGTCGACAAACGACATGCGAAGCGCCTGCCCGGGATCTGCCGTGACCGTCGCAGCGGATCCTTGGAGCAAGATTTGGTCGTAGATATTGCCATTCGGATGAACAACGTCCGTGTTTACTTCCTTGGCGGCACCGACCGTCTTCGCCGTCGTGGTTAGTCCCAAGATCACCGGCGCGCTGTCCGAGTTGGTGGAAGTGCTGGCCACAGTGACCGAATACAGCCCCGTTGCCGCCGGCTGCGTGCCACTCACCGTATAAGTCGCGTTGTTTGCACCCGCGATAAGCAATCCGTTGCGCAGCCATTGATAGCTGACGTCACTGCTCGCACCGGTCTGACTCACGGTGAAGGTCGCCTGGGCTCCCGCATTGACGACTTGCGGCTGCGGCGCCGCCGTGATTGCGATCGGGGTCACGCCACCCGTGACTAAATTCATATCCTGATCAAGGATGTGGAAGGTTGGGCGACCTTGGACGGTGGTCACGACTACGACCTGCGTGTCCGTGAGGCGGAATATCCGCACGGGCACGCCATGCAGCGTCAAAGACCCGTTGGAGAGAAACGTGTCCGCCGCCCAGCGTTGAACCTGCGTCTCACCGTTTAAGGTGCGCAGGGTGTAAAGGTCGGCGCGCAACCATGCGGCGTCCGTAATATCATTAGCCAAATTCCCAGCCGGCTGCAAATCGGCGGAGAAGACATGGCCTGTGCTCGTCACGAGCTTGGAGTAGTCGGCGTTGAACCGCACGAAGGAGGTCGTTGTCGTCACAGAGCCTGAGGTTACGGAAGGCGTCGGCAGCGCGTCTTGGTCGGCGAAGAAACGGAAGTAGAGCGAGCCATTGTAATTTGAATAGAGACGATGGCGCGTCGGATCCCATGCGAGATCGACCTCGCTGCTGCCTACACCAACTAGGTTTGTCTCCGCGTTCGCGCCAAGTAAGGCCGAAACATCCAGGTTCGTATGCTTGGCTCGCAGCAGAAGTATTATTTTGCTACCGAGGTCAGCCATCGTTTCGAGGTGATTCGTCGGGCTGATGAAGCCGAGCGATTGTTCGAGGCCGCCCGAAGCGCTCAGCGGTATTTCCGTCAGCTCGCCGCTTGGATAGAACATGAGTGCGCGCCGGTTTCCCGGTTGGTGCCAGGCAAACCATGGAGCGTTGCGCAGCGGAAGGGACGGCAGGAATGAGCCGGTCGCGGTCGACCAACGAATCAGCGATTGCTGCGATCGGCTGAATACATTGATCACACCATCCGACCCCAAAAATGCATCGTCGACGGAATACTTTACGTTTGGGGAATCGATCGGCACTTGCGTGGCCAGCGCCGTGAAATCATCCGCAGCAACTTTGGTCACGGAAAAAACCGTGCCCGCCGTAGCAGGGGCCCCGAAAACGAAGACGTTGGAGCCCTGTGCGAAGGCGCGGATTCCGACCGTGGAAAGAGTCGTCTGCGCGTTCTCGAGCAATGCGTCACGCCGGAAGGTAGTGAGCTTATTCCGGCGCAGCACCACGGGGGTTCCATCTGCGAGGAAAGTAAGGTCGTTAAAATCGGCACCGAAAGAACCGGCGTAGCTTAGATCGGACGTCCGGAAAACCGCGCCGCAATCGAGCGCAACAAATTGCTCGTTTGGGAACACCGTGGTCCGGGCCGAGCCCCCAAACACGCCACCCAGGCCGTAGCCCTGCAATGTGCCTTGGACCGGCTTCGAGAAGGTGCCGTCCGGCGCGACGGTAACCATGGATGTTGTCTCATCGCTACTGCCGATGGCGCGCGTGAAAACTTTGCGCGAGCCCGGAGCCACGCTCACTCCGGGAGCGGTATAGTTCATCTCGGCTCCCTGCGCCGTTGGCCCGGGGGTGAGGGTTGTTCGGTTGACCGTGCGATAGAGGTTGCCGGAACTATAATAGTAGAGCCAGTCGCTCACTGCAAAGATTAGGCCAATGCTGTCCGCTGCGTTTAGAAGAGCCGTTTCGGTTGACAAGTCGGGCGAGCGTCGCGCGAGCGCACGATCGTAAGCTACATATACCCCTTCGGTCGTCGGAAGAAATGCGGTTGGCGTTTGCGTCAGCAACACGGTGGACAACCATCGTTCCGCGCCAAGGTCGTAACGTTCGATGCGGGCAGGTGCCAAGGCCAGGAAGTAGACCACGTTTCCAAAGATCGCCGCGTCGAGCCATGGGGCCGCGTTAGATGTCGAAGGCTGGAATACCAAGGGCGGCGATCCGCAAACTCCCGCCGCGTTTGCTATCGTCACGGTATAAATGCCAAAATCCGATTCATGCACGTTCAGCAGGTCATACTCCCACGTGGTCGCTCCCGGAATCGCGATGCCGTCCTTGCACCATTGATAAGTGCATGGCTGCGAGCCATAGAGGCCGGAGCCGGTGCTCGCTGGCGCATAAAACCGCTTTGCCATGCCCGGCGCAACAGTGTCGGCATTGAATTGGTTGTAGTAGTTCCAATCCGGCACCGAAGGCAGCTCCGGAGGTAAGATGGTCAATTTGCCGATATCGCTTTGCACGGATCCCGCCGGCCCCGTGATCACCACGGAATAATCGCCGGCATCGGTCGCGGAAGTGTAGGTCGGAGAATATCCACTCGAGGTCGCGCCGGAGATCGGAAGGCCATTTTTCAACCATTGGAATGTCAGCGGGCCCGTGCCGACTGAGGAACAGTAAACCGAAAATCCGGCGTAGGTTTGGCTGCCGAGTGGAACAGCCAGTGCGCTGGGCTGGCTCGTAATGGTCGGCAGTGCCGGGGGCAATACGGTGAGAGTTATGACATTCGACTTCACGGTGCCCGCCGGATTTGTCGCTTCGAAAACGTAATCGCCGTTGTAGGCGGGAGTGGCTGGAAAATAGCTGATCGTGGAGCCTTCAGTTACGATCACGTCGTTCTTCTTCCAGTGAAGATCCAGGGGCGGCGAGCCGGTCGCATTCGCGTAGATCCAGATGCTATCGCCGTATTTAACCGTCAGACTGCTCGGCTGCTGAGTAATCGTCGGCAAAACGGCGGGATTTACCGTCAGCCTTCCCGCAGCACTTGTCACCGATCCAGCAGCATTCGTGATCACGACCGAGTAATCGCCGGCATCCGTAAATGCGGTGGCGTTGATCGAGTAGGCGGAGGTGGTTGCATTCGCAATTGGCTGCCCGTCCTTCAACCACTGGTAGGTCAGTGGACTGCTGCCACTCTGGCTGACACTGATATAGGTGCTCTGCCCGAAATACACGGCTTGGGCCTGGGGCTGCTGTGTTATCGTTACCGGCGTCGCGGGAACCACCGTCAACGTCGCTTCGCGGCTGGTCGTAGGACCCAGGATGTTGCTTACGACCACGGAATAGTTGCCACTGTCAGCCAGCGTGGCAGCGCTGAACAGCAATTTGCTGCCTGTTGCGCCATCGATCGCGACCCCGTTCTTGCGCCACTGATAAGTGTAGGGGCTTGAACCACTGCTGAGGAAAACCTCCAACGTCGCGGGATTCGCCTGAGTCACCGACACATTAGCGGGCGACCCGCTCGCAATGACCACAGGTGTCGCCGCGTTGACTGTCAGCGGCGCGCCCGCGCTGGTGATGGAACCCTTGCTGTTTGATATTACCACCGAATAGGTGCCGGCGTCCGCTGTGGACACGGCGGAAATCACATAAAAAGAATCGTTCGCACCCGCGATATCGCTGCCGTTCTTACGCCATTGATGAGTGCGCGGAAAACTGCCCGTGGCGGTGTAGAAAAACGATGCCGACTGCCCCACCTGCACTGCGGCAGACTGCGGCTGGGACGTTATCACTGGTGCGGCCAGCGGCCGCACCGTCAGCGTCGTGCTTGCGACGCTAGAGCCACCGGCATTTGTTACCACTACCGAATAGGTGCCTGCGTCGGCTGCCGTGGCGGCAGCGATGACGTAGGTGACCGCGTTCGCGCCTATAATGTCGGTGGCATTGAAGCGCCACTGGTAGGTTTGATTCGCCGGAACCGGCGCGAACTGGCCCACTTGGAGAGATACCCGCTGTCCAAGGTCAACGGCGCCGCCGCCAAAAACTCCCGTGAGATTTGGCGGCGCGGACTGACTTGGCCGAATGAGTATAGTTATACAAGCCAATCCAAGGAGCAACCTTCGAAGCCGCGGCATGGGGCCATGCCAAACACCGCCCCAGGCTAATCAAGCCGAAAAATGGGCTCGGCGGGCTAGCCTCACCGAGGCATGGTGGCTATAGAAACTGTTCGCGCGCGAGTGTCAGCACGCACTCGAGGTGCCGCGTCTGCGGGAAGAGATCGAACGGCTGCGCCGCGGCGAGCGTGTAGCCCGCGGCGAGGAAATGGCGGAGGTCGCGCATCTGCGTCGCGGGATCGCACGAGACATACACCACCGCGCGCGGGCCGAAGGCGAAGAGCTGCTGGAGAAAATTTTCGTCGCAGCCTTTGCGCGGCGGATCGATCACGACGGCGGTTTCCGCGGGCGCGAAGACCGGATCGAGCGCGGCGAAAAGCGCGGCGGCGTCGGCGGCGAGAAAGGTCGCGTTGGCGATGCCGTTGGCCGCGGCGTTTTCGCGGGCGAAGCGCGCGCTGCTCTCGCTGATCTCGACGCCGGCCACGCGCACGAAGGATTTCGCGGCCGTCAGCGCGAAAAGCCCGCTGCCGCAATACGCGTCGACCAGAAAACGCGCGCCACTCGCGGCTGCCTGCTCGCGCACGTAGCGCGTGAACGCCGGCAGGATAAAGGGATTGTTCTGGAAAAAATCGCGCGCGAGAAAATGCAGCCTCACCTCGCCGACGGTCTCCGTGACGACGGCATCGTAGTCGGTCGTCACCTCGCCGCCGGCGTCGCGCAGCAGCAGCGTCGCGCCGCGCGTATAGCTCTCGCGCCGCGCGTGCACGGCTTCGCGCACGGCGCCGAGGCGGAGATTGATCGCATCGGTCGCGATCGGGCACTGCGGCACGTCGACGATATCGAAACGCGTGCCCTGGCGCAGGAAGCCGATGGGGAAAGAGGTTTCAACGCGCGGCGCGCGATCACCGGTCGGCGACCCCGCGGCGCTTTCCATCGCCGGTTCGTCCCCCGCGGAATCGAGCGGCGCGAACGGCGCGCGATTCGCCGCCCGTGGCGCGGCGAAATGCGGCGTGATCTTCGAGCGGTAGCCATATTCGCGCGGCGACGGAATCACGGGCGCGACGGGAAATTCGATGCCGGCCATGTGCTGCAGCAGCTCGGCGACCTGGCGCTGTTTCCAGCGGAGCTGGGCGGCGTAGTTCAGATGCTGGTATTGGCAGCCACCGCAGCGGCCGAAGAGCGGACATGGCGGCGCGACGCGCTCGGCGGAGGACGCGAGCACGGCGACGAGGTCGGCTTCGGAAAAATTCCTGTGGTTGCGAAACACGCGCACCCGCACGCGCTCGCCCGGCAGCGTGAACGGCACCATCACGACCCAGCCGCCGGAATTTTCGACTTGGGATTCTCGCTTTCCGATTTCGATCCGACCGAGACCCGAGCCGAGATTCGTGAGCGTGGCGATCTCGAGCTCGATCTCCTCGTGATAAGCGAACGGCTGGTCGTTGAATTTCTTTTTGCCCACGGCACACACGGAATACACGGAAAGCGCCGCGGCGAGGAAAAGGATTTTGTCTTTTCGGTCATTTCCGTGTGTTCCGTGTGGTCCGTGGACGCACCCGAAAAAATCTCCAGCCTCCAGAATCCGCGCGTGAAACAGCTCGTGAAGCTGCGCGACCGGCGGCCGCGCGACGAAGCCGGCGTGTTTCTGGTCGAAGGTTATCGCGAGATCCGGCGCGCGCTCGAGAAACACATCGCGCTCACGGAAGTGTATTTCGCGCCCGACTGGTTTCTCGGCGCCAACGAGCGCGCGCTGCTCGCGCAGGCGGAGGCGGCGGGCGCGAAGTTGTTCGAGCTCACGAAGGAGACCTTCGCCAAGGTCGCCTACCGCGAGCGGCCGGACGGCTTGCTCGCGGTCGCGCCGCAATGGCGGCGCACGCTCGACGATCTCGCGCTCGGTGCCGCGCCGTTTCTGCTCGTCGTCGAAGCGATCGAAAAGCCCGGCAACCTCGGCACGATCCTGCGCAGCGCCGACGCCGCCGGCTGCGACGCCGTGATCGTGTGCGATCCCGTGACGGATATTTTCAATCCCAACGTCGTGCGCGCGTCGACCGGCGTGCTGTTTTCCGTGCCGCTCGTCGTCGGTGAAAGCGCGCGCGTGCTCGCGTGGCTGCGCGAGAAAAAAATCCGCACCGTCGCCACGACGCCGACGGCCGCGACGCTCTACACCGCCGCCGACCTGCGCGGCCCGCTCGCGATCGTGATGGGCAGCGAGCAATACGGGCTGAGCGAATTCTGGCTGAACAACGCCGACCTGCCCGTGCGCATCCCGATGGCGGGCCAGGCCGATTCGCTCAACGTCGCGATGGCGACGATCGTCACGCTCTTCGAAGCCGTGCGGCAGCGGACGGCCCGCTGATCGATCGCGCGAAAAAAGTAAATTCGCCTTCGTCTATCCGCGCGGGGAACGCTGCGCCTGATCGGCCGACGCTTTCGCTTTGAGCGCGCGAATCAATTCCGCCGTGCCCTGCGCCATGCTTATGCGCGGCGCATAGCCGAGATCACGGCGCGCGGCGCCGATGTCGAACCAGTGATCCTTCGCGAGTTCGGCGGCGACGAAGCGCGTCATCGGCGGTTCACCGCGCAGCGGCAGCATGCGCCAGATTCCCTCGCAGAACGCGCCGATCGCGGAGGCGTTGCGCAGCGAAATGTGCTTCGTCACCGGCGGCTCGCCAAGCGCGCGCAGCAGCGCGTCGATCCAGTCCCACAGCACGACGGGCTCGCCGTTGGTGATGAAAAACGGCCGCCCCGCGGCCGCGGAAGCGGCGCCGCCATATAGCGCGCGCTCGGCGAGGAGGTGCGCGTCGACGGCGTTTTCGATGTGCACCATGTCGACGCGATTTTTGCCGGCGCCGACGATGCGCAGCCGGCCGCGACGCGCACGCTCGAGCACGCGCGGGACGAGATGCGGATCGCCGACGCCCCAGATCAAGTGCGGGCGCAGCGCGACCGTGCGCAGCGCGGGAGAATTGGCGGCGAGGACGTCGCGCTCGGCGATGGCTTTCGTGAGCGGGTAGGGGCTTGGACAGTTTTGCGTGAGCGGCAGCGATTCGTCGGCGCCGGCGAGATCGCGGCCATTGTAGACCACGCTTGGCGTGCTGGTGTAAACGAAGCGTCGCACGCCGTGCTCGCGCGCGCCTTCGAGCAGCGCGCGGGTGCCGAGGACATTCACGCGGAAAAAATCCTCGTAGCGTCCCCACACGCCGACTTTCGCGGCAACGTGAAAAACGGTTTCCACGCCGGCGCACGCGGCGCGCAGCGCGGCGGGATCGCCGTCGAGCGCAGCGCGGACGAAGCGCACGTCGCGTTTTTCCAGATCGGGCGCGGGCGTGCGCGCAAGCACGACGACGGCGCGGCCTTCGGCGAGAAGGCGTTCCACGATGCGCCGGCCAAGGAAGCCGGTGCCGCCGGTGACGAGCGTCGTCATCGTTTCGGATCGGATTCGAAGCCGGTCGCCGTCGCCGCCCAGCGGGCGAGCGCGAGCCGGTGAATCTTGGCGTTGTGCCGCACGTCGACGGGAAATTTTTCGCGGAAATAAAACGTCCTGATCGCGGCGGTGTGCTCGTGCTCGAGCGCGAGGGCGCGGAGTTCGCGGGCGAAGGCGCGGCACTGCGCGGAATCGAGGAGTTTCGCTTCGACGACGAGCGCGACGCGTTGGTGCCCGCGTTCGCCGAGGCCGATGAGCGCGCAGCGTTTCACGCGCGGGTGGGCGCGAAAAACCTGTTCGCACGGCTCGGTGTGCAACGTGCCGGCGGTCGTCTCGACCCGCTCGGCTTTGCGGCCACAGAACCAGAGGCGGCCGTCGGCGTCGAGATAGCCGCAGTCGCCCATGCGGTGCCAGATTGGGGTTTCGGGTCCAGGATTTGGGGTCTGGGGTTCAGGATTTGGGATCTGGGGAATCTTGGCGAGGGCGGTCGGCTCGGGTTGAGCATCGTAACTTTTCGTGACGACGGGACCGCGGACGATGATCTCGCCGATTTCGCCGCGCGGCAGTTCGCGCGCGTCGGCGAGCGCGGGAATCGCACGGTCGGAAATCGCGATGATCTTGATTTCAATTTCGCGCACGGCGCGGCCGACGCACGCGCCGCGCGTCGAGGCGGGATCGATTTCCGCGGCGGAGATGCTCGCGACCGGCAGCGCTTCCGTCGCGCCATACGGGCTGTGCAGGCTGCCGCCGGTCAGCACGAGGCGCGATTTTTTCCAGAGCGCGGCGGGCACGGGCGCGCCGGCGCAGAGCACGCGGCGCAGCGTGGGCAACGTGGTGCCGACGACGACGCAGTGCTCGGCGATTTTTCGCCAGAGCGTCGGCGAGCCGAAGGAGTTGGTGACGTTTTCCTGCTGGATCGCCTGCACGATTTTCACGGGATCGACTTCGGCCGGGCGGCGCGGATCGATTTCCGGCACGATGGTCGTCATGCCGAGCGCGGGATTGAAGAGCGCGAAAATTGGCAGCAGCGGCAGATCGATCTCGCCGGGCGTGATGTCGTAGGTGTCGCGGATCAGCCGCACCTGCGCGGCGAACATGCCGTGCTCGTAGCAGACGCCTTTCGGCGCGCCGGTCGAGCCGGAGGTGAAAAGGATCGCGGCGAGTTCGTCAGGCGAGCTCGCCGCGAGCGGCGGCGCGGAAGCGGAGGCGCGAGCGCCGGAGCGCGTCAGGCGCGCGGTGAGCGAGCCGCGAGCGGCGACGCGGACCTGCACGGAGCGAAACGCGCCGCGAAACACGCGGCTCACGAGTTGGGCGGTGGGAATGCCGACCAGCGCGCGCGGTCGCGAGCGCGCGACGCAGGCGAGAAAATTTTTCAAGCCCATGCCGGGATCGACGATCACCGGCACGGCGCCGACGCGAAACAGCGCGAACGCCGCCGCGATCAACGGCAGCCCCTGCCGCACCATCACGAGTGTGCGATCGCCGCGCTGCACGCCGGCGGACGCGAGGCGCGCGGCCCAGGCGGCGACTTCGGCGTCGAGCTCGGCGAAGTCGAGCGCGAGGTAGTCGATCTCGCCGCGCCGCGTGCGGCCGCGCGGGATTTTCAACGCCGCGGTCGCCGGCTGCGCCGCCGCCATGAGCGAGAGGTGGCGGGCGATGTTCGCGTTGGAGTCGGACAGCGTGGAAATCGACACGAAGGGAATTCCGACCGCGCGGCCGGAGAGAGCGACACTTCAAAAAACCTCGCGCGGGTCAACGCGCTCCGCCGCGCCGCGCGCCACGCTCAATAGTCGTGCAGCGTGATCAGCCCCCAGAGCAGCGAGACCTTGCCGCCGCTCGGGTTGCCGTTGCTGACGATCTTCGACGTGTCGACATCGACCGTCGCCGGCGTGGGCGGCTGGAACGACGCGGTCGAAACGGTGACGGCGCCGCCGAGCACGGACGTCTCGCGGCCGCCGCTCGAGGTCACGTGCGTCGCGCAACCGGAAAATGCCAGCGAGGCAAGGGCGGCGGCAGCGGCGATCCGAAGAGGTGTCTTCATGGGGCGGGGTGCGGGAGGACGCTGGCGGTTCGGCGGGTCTGGCGCAAGCCCGCGGCGGCGGGCGCATGGGCGGTGGCCGAGCTGGAGCCTGGCGTTCCCGGGACGGCGGATGCGCTACGCGTCTTTCAACGCGGGCTCGCGGAGCAGGAGGTCGGCCTGCCACGGCAGCAGGATCTCGCCGATATTTTTCGGCGCGCGGACGATCTGCGCGAGCTGCGCGCGATTGGCGATCAACGTCGGCTCGATCTCGAGTTTCTTCGCGACGCGATCGCGATCGGCGCGCACGCGATCCTGCAGTTCGATCTCGGCCTGCGTCAGCGAGACGTGACTCGGATCGCGGCCGGGCCGGCGCGGGAGCGTCTTCGGATCGCGCGCGAGGCCGGCGCGCACGGCGGCGGCGAGCGACGGGAAAATGCGGTCGTGCCGTTTGCCGAGGTGCACGTTGGCCAGGATCGTGGCCTCCGAATCGCCGCTCTCGGCGGCTTCGGCGATTTTCAGCAGCAGCGCGTTGCCGCACACTTTGAACGGCGGCGTGTCGAGCCGCTGCGCCTGCGCCTCGCGCCAATGCCAGACGGCGTGCAACACGCTGAGCCCGGGACCGCGCAGGCGTTCGCTGCGGCCGATGCGCCAGTCGTTTTCCGTCGGCGGGGCGAAGCCTTCCGAGCCGGCTTCGATTTGCGCGCGGCATTGCTGCTCGAGCCACTCGCTGCGGCCGAGGCGCTTGAGTTCGCGCGTGAGGATGTCGCGCAGCGCGGGCAGGTGCCAGACATCGAGCGCGGCGTAGTTGAGCAGCTTCGGCGTGAGCGGGCGGCGCGACCAGTTGGCCTTCTGGCCCTCCTTGTCGAGGGTGACGCCGAAATGATCGTCGAGCAGCGAGGCGAGGCCGATGCGCGCGCGGCCGAGCAGTTGCGCGGCGAGCATCGTGTCGAACAGGCTGTGCGCGCGGAAGCGGCAGAGATCGTGCAGCAGGCGCAGGTCGAAATCGCTGCCGTGCATCACGAGATGTTTCTTTGCGAGCACCTTCCAGAGCGCGTCGAGTTTCAGGCCGGGCGCGAGCACGTCGACGAGGAAGATTTTTCCGTCGACGAGGAACTGCAGCAGGCACACGCGCGTGCGGTAGTGAAACATGTTGTCCGCCTCGGTATCGAGGGCGACTTCGTCGACGCGCCCGATCGCGTGCAGCAGCGGGTCGAGCGAGCCGGGTTGGTCGAGCAGTTGGTAGGACGGGGGACGCGTTGTCACTTTGACGCCGAGCAAACGGCGGAGCTGCGTCGGAAGAAAGCGCGAAATCATGCGGCGATCGGCGAAGGCTTTTCCCATGCGGCGAGAAAAGCTTCAACCAACAAAGGAAGGTCGTCGTGGTATCCGCCTTCGAGCAGCGCGGCGGCCGGGCGGCGCGCCTCGCGCAGCCAGCGGCCGAGCGTCGCGAAATCGTCACGTTCGAGCGTCATCGCGGTGATCGGATCGCGCGCGTAGGCGTCGAAGCCGGCCGACACGAGGATGAGATCCGGCGAGAACGACACGATGGCATCGAGCGAGGCGCGCAGCGCGGCCATGTGATCGACGCGCGGCGTGTGCGGCGCGACGGGCCAGTTGCGGATGTGCGGGCCGTGATCCTGCGTGCCGCTGCCGGGGTAGCCGGGATACTGGTGGACCGAGGCGAAGAAAAATTTCTCCGGCGCCGCCTGCGCGTGGAGGATGAACTCGGTGCCGTTGCCGTGGTGCGCGTCGAAATCCCACACCGCCACGCGCGGCGCACCGAATTTTTCCTCGGCGGCGATCGCGGCGATCGCGATCTGGTTCAGGTAGCAAAAACCCATCGCGGTGTCCGCGGTCGCGTGATGGCCGGGCGGGCGCATGAGCGAGAACACCGGCGTGCCCACGGTGAGCGCGTGGTGCGTCGCGTCGATCGCGGCGGCGACGGCGCGGCGGGCGTGTTCGTCGATGCCGGGGAAGAACGGCGTGTCGGCGTCGAAATCGCGCGGCTGCGCGAGCCGCTTCAGGTGCGCGGGCGTGTGCGCGAGAAGCAGCGTGGCGTCGTCGGCCGGCGCGGACGGTTCGCGCCACGCCCATTCCGGATGCGTCGCGCGAAGGTGCGCGGCGGTTTTCACGACGCGCGCGGGTTGCTCGGGTCGCAGGGACGAACCGTAGTCGGCGCAGCGCGGGTCGTGGAGGAGGAGCATGACGGCTGGTCCTTCGTGGCGCGTGGGCGGCGCGGGTTCCGCGGCTAGTGCGCCCAGCCCTGGCGGATCATGTTCACGGCGATCGCGGCGAGGAGCATCGAGACGATTTTGGAAATCGCGCGCAGGCCGGTCGCGCCGACGAGCCGGCCGAGGCGCTCGCTCAGCGCGAAGGCGAGCACCACGAGCACGAGATTGCCGATCAACGCCGCGAGCACGACGCGCACCTGGAGCGTTTCCACCAGCAGCAACAGCGTGGTGATCAACGCGGGCCCCGCGATCAGCGGCATGCCGAGCGGCACGATGCCGAAGTCGGCGGGCAGTTTTTCCGGCTCGGCTGCGGACTGGGTGAGGTCACGCGCGGCGATGATGAACAGGATCAATCCGCCCGCGATCTGGAAGTCGCTGCCCGAGATGCCGAGCGCGCGAAACATGTTCTGCCCGAGAAACAAAAATCCCAGCGCGACGGCGCCGCCGGTGAGCGTCGCCTGCCGCGCGATCCGCTGCCGCTGCGCCGGCGGGATGCCCTGGCCAAGCCCGAGGAAGATCGCGGCGAGCCCGATCGGATCGATCGCCACGAACAGCGGGATGAAGGCGTGAAGAAATTTTTCGAGCATCGGACGCGACAGGCCAAGGAAGGCGGCGCAGGGCCGGAAAATTAATCCCGCGAGGCGCGCAGGGGCGAGCGCGGTTTTTGGTAGTCCTTTCGCCCGTTGCGCCTTTAGTGCGTGGGTCCGTCCACCGGCATGAAGATCGACGCCACCCTCACTCCGCAGAAACTGCAGAAAAAAACCGCGCGCGTGTTCGAGCTCGCCGGCGAAAAAATCCGCGCGATCGACGCCACCTGGGATCCGGCGAAGGGCACGCCCGTCTTCACCGTGAAAGGCCGCTACACCTCGCGCGGCTGGACCGAGTGGACGCAGGGTTTTCAGTTCGGGATGGCGTTCCTCCATTTCGACGCGACGGGCGACGCCGCGATGCTGCGGCTCGGCCGCGAGAAGACGGTGCGGTTCATGGCATCGCACGTCTCGCACACCGGCGTGCACGATCACGGCTTCAACAACATCTCCACCTACGGCAACCTGCGGCGGCTGATCCTCGAGGGAAAAATCCCGCGCGATCCGCGCGAGCTCGATTTTGCCGAGCTCGCGCTGAAGGTTTCCGGCGCGGTGCAGGCGGCGCGCCACGTGCCGACGGCGTATCGCGCGCCGTGGTCGCCGGCGGAGAGCGCCGCCGCGGGCGAAGGCGTGGCGCCGAGCGGCTACATTTATTCCTTCAACGGCCCGCAGTCGCTCTTCGCCGACACGATCCGCTCGCTGCGCTCGCTCGTCGTCGCGCACCAGCTCGGCCACGCGCTGATGGGCGAGGGCGACAAGCCGGTCAACCTCCTCCACCGTGCGATCGAGCACGCGGCGACGACGGCGCGGTTCAACGTCTTCTTCGGCGCGGGCCGCGACCGCTACGACGTGCGCGGCCGCGTCGCGCACGAATCGATTTTCAACCGCAACGACGGACAGTTCCGCTGCCCGAGCTCGCAGCAGGGTTATTCGCCGTTCACGACGTGGACGCGCGGCGCGGCGTGGATCATCTGCGGTTTCGCGGAGCAGCTCGAGTTTCTCGACACCGTGCGCGGCGCCGAGCTCGACGCGGCCGGCGGGCGGCGCGCGGTGACGGATTTGTTTTTGGCCGCGGCGCGCGCCGCGAGCGACTGCTACATCGACGGCTATTCGGCGCGCGACGGCGTGCCGTATTGGGACAGCGGCGCGCCCGAGCTCTGGCGGCTCGGCGACTTCGCGCAGCGCGACGCCGATCCGTTCAACGCGCACGAGCCCGTCGACAGCTCGGCCGCCGCGATCGCGGCGCAGGGTTTCCTCCGGCTCGGAAATTATCTCGCCGCACGCGGGCAGAAGGCGGCGGGCAAAAAATATTTCCAGGCCGGGCTCACGATCGCGGCGACGTTGTTCGACGAGCCCTACCTCTCGACGAGCGCGAACCACCAGGGGCTGCTGCTGCACAGCGTCTATCACCGGCCGAACGGCTGGGACTACATCCCGCCGGGGCGGAAAATCCCGTGCGGCGAGTCGTCGCTCTGGGGCGATTATCACGCGCTCGAGCTGGCGCTGCTGATCGCGCGGCTGGCCGAGGGGAAATACTACACGTTCTTCTGAACGCGGAGCGGGCGCCGCCGGCGGCGGAGGCAAGAAACGCGCGCGCTTGCGCAAGCGATGCAGAGCGGGAAGTGCGCGCCGGGTTCATCCTGTCGGGCAGCGAAACGCAACCCAAGGAGCACCCCATGAGCGCGATCAAAGTTCACCTCGAGCAGGCCGAATACGATGCCGTTGTCCGCTATGCCGAAAAGCTGGGCGTCTCGCCGGAGGATATCGCGTTTGCCGCGCTCAACCGGCTGATGCTGATGAGCCCGAAGACCGACGTGAGCCGCGACATCGTCGAGACGCGCGCGTGGCGCGGCCAGAATCTTCCCCTGTGGAGCGACTCCGCCTGCGCCGTGCATGCCTACGAGGGCAAGCCCGACGACGAACCGGAGCCGAGCCGGAAGTTTCAATAACGCGCCGCGAGCGCGCGCCGCGCGGGCCATCGCGCGCCGCCGAAGCGCGAGCGAATCGCGCAGTTGCGGGCGACACCATCGGCACTACCGTGGCCGCCCGACGATGCCGTTTGCCCGCCAGAATATCTACGATCTCACGCGCGACGAGCTGCGCGCGTGGCTCGAGCAGCGCGATTTCTCCCCGGTCCACGCGGCGCGGCTGTGGAACTATCTTTATCTCGAGCTCGCGGCGACATTCGACGCGATGCCCGAGCTGCCGGTGCGCGTGCGTGCGCGGCTCACGGCGGAGTTGCAGGTCGGCGGGTTGCCGACGGCGATCGAGACCGACTCGAGCGACGGTTTCACGCGCAAGTATCTGCTCGAACTCGCCGACGGCGAACGCATCGAGACCGTGCTGATGCGCTTCACCGGCCGCGTCACCGCGTGCATCAGCTCGCAGGTCGGCTGCGCGATGGGCTGTGTGTTTTGCGCGACCGGCCAGATGGGCTACACGCGTCATCTCACGCCCGGCGAAATCGTCGCGCAAGCCGTGCACGTCGCGCGCGCGCTGCGAGATACGAGCGCGGAAAAAAATCACGCCTCGGTCGACGCTTCTCCGGCTCCGCGGCTGCGCAACGTCGTGCTCATGGGCATGGGCGAGCCGCTGCACAATTACGACGCGGTGATGCACGCGATCGACATCCTGCGCGATCCCAACGGCCTCGCGCTCGCGGGCGAGCGGATCACGTTGAGCACGGTCGGCGTCGTGCCCGGCATCCTGCGGCTCGCGCGGGAAAAACGCCCGCTGCACCTCGCGGTTTCGCTGCACGCCGCGACGCAGGCGGAGCGCACGGCGCTCGTGCCGGCCGCGAAGAAGTGGCCGCTCGACGAGCTGATCGCGGCTTGCCGCACCTACAGCGACGCGACCGGCCGCCGGATTTTCTACGAGTGGACGTTGATCGACGGCAAAAACGATTCGCCCGAGCACGCGCGCGCCGTCGGCCGGCTGCTGCGCGGTTTGCCGGCGCAGGTGAACCTGATCCCGCTCAACCCGACCGCGGGTTACGACGGCGCGCCGACGCGTTCCGAAGCGGCGAAACGCTTCCAGAAAATTCTCGCCGACGAATTCGCGCTGCCGAGCACCGTGCGCCAGCGCCGAGGCATCGACATCGCGGCCGGTTGCGGGCAGCTCGCCGTGGGAGCGAGTCCGGGATCGGAGCAGGGGAAATAAAACGACGGATGGATTTCGCCGTTGGCGAAATCCATCAGCGGTTCATCCCTCCAGGCCTTCGCGACTATCCGCGTCGCGCGTGCACGGCATCGGCGAGCTGTGCGAGGACGGGCAGCGTCGCTTCCCAGGCGAGGCACGCATCGGTGATGCTGCGTCCGTAAACGAGTGGCTGAGCGCGATAATCCTGCGCGCCGCCGAGGAGATTGCTCTCCAGCATCACGGCGACGATCGCGCGATCGCGCGCCGCGATGCGCGCGGCGACATCGGCTGCGACGAGCACCTGCCGGGCGGGATCCTTGCCGCTGTTCGCGTGGCTGCAGTCGATCATCGCGTGCGGCGGCAGCTCGTTTTTGCGCAGCAGCTCGACGGCGGCGGCGACCTGCGCGGCGGAAAAATTCGGCCCGCTCGTGCCGCCGCGCAGGACGAGGTGCGCGTGCTCGTTGCCGGTCGTGCCCATGACGGCCGGCGCGCCTTCGCGGGTCAGCGACGGAAACCAGTGCGGATGCCGCGCGGCGCGGATCGCGTCGACCGCCACCTGCACATCGCCATCGGTGCGGTTCTTGAAGCCGACGGGCATCGACAATCCCGACGCCAGCTCGCGATGCACCTGGCTCTCGACCGTGCGCGCGCCGATCGCGCCCCACGAGACGAGGTCCGCGTAATATTGCCCGAGCGTCGTGTCCAAAAACTCCGTCGCCACCGGCAGCCCGAGCCCGACGACGTCGACCATGAGTTTGCGCGCGAGCCGCAGCCCGGTGTTGATCTGGAAGCTGCCGTCGAGCAGCGGATCGTTGATGAGTCCCTTCCAGCCGACGACGGTGCGCGGTTTTTCGAAATAAACGCGCATCGCGAGCAACAGCTTTCCGGCGTGCAACGCCGCCGCCTCGCGCAACCGCGCCGCATACTCGAGCGCGGCCGCCGGATCGTGAATCGAGCACGGACCGACGACGACAAGCAGCCGGTCGTCGGCGCCGGAAACGATCGCGGCGATCTCGCGCCGTGTGCGCGCCACCAATTCCGCGCCGGCATCCGGCAGCGGCAGCTCGTCCTCGAGGACGGCGGGCGCGATCAGCGGCTTTTGCGCGCGAATCCGAAGATCGGAAGTCGGCAGGTGCATGAAGCGATCTCGCGCGGTGCCGCGATCAGCCGAGCAACGCCGCCGCCTGCGTGACACGCGGCGATTCCGCGAGCGCGGCATCCGGCCCGGTCGCGACGCCGAGCCGCGCGGCGCGGGCGCGCAGCGTGAGCCACGCGAGCGACGCCGCCTCGCCGCTCGCCGCGTCGGCACTCGCGTGGATCGCCGCTTCCGCCGGCGCGCCGAGATGTTCGAGCGCAAAAAGTTTTTTCTCCGCGAGGAACAGGCCGAGCGAGGCCGCGAGCGTCTCGATCCAGCGCGTCGCCCGCGGCGGCGGCGCGTAGGGCACGCCGACATTCGCGGGCGTCCACTCCATGAAGACGCGCACCTGCTCGTGCAGCTTCGCGAGTTCCGCGTCCGCGCTCGCGGGCGTCCAGCGCGCGGTGAACTGCTTGCGCTCGCGGAATTTTTTCACCTCCCACAGGCGGAGCGTGAGCTCGTAGTCGCCCGCCTGCTGCCGCAGGGCGCCGGTGAAGACGTAGTCGAGCCCGCCTTCCGTCGTGTCGACGACCTGCCGCAGGTTGTCGGTCGACCACTCGGCGCCGAAAATCATCGGGTGGCTCGGACCCTCGGGCGGCGTCATCACGCCGATCGCGGCGACGGGCGCGTAGGGCGTCGAAAAATAAAACGTCTCCGCGAGCCACAGCGGCAGGCCGAGCGCGAGTCGGCTGAGTTCGTCGGCGGGTTTTTGCATCGTGCCTTCGTTGAGCTCCGCGTAAGCGCCGGGCAGCGCGAGCTGGCCAAACGCGATGCGCCGCAGCCGGCCGTCCTTCGGCGGCAGCATTTCCGCGGCGAGCGGCTCGAGGCCGTAGAACCAGATCGGCTTGCTGATCGTGATGAGGCCGACCTTCGCGACCTGCGGCACGTTTGCCACCGCGCCCGGATCGAGCGGCGCGTGGCGCTCGTGGATCAGCTCGGCGATCGCGTTGGAAAATCCGTGCAGGCGCTCCTCGAGCTCGGGGCGGTTCAACGCGAAAAGGATGTCGAGCACATGCTGCGCGGCGTCGGCGTTGCGGACGGCGAGATAGGCCTGGAGGATGTTGAGGCCGGTCGCCGGCCCGTGGCGCTCGGCGTCGTAGCGCGGCGCGATCAGCTCGATGATTTCCGTGACGTGGCCGTGCGAACCGAGGTCGCCGGAGATCGCGACGAGCACGTCGGCGCGATCGCCCGCCGTCGCGAGCAGCTCCTCGTAGATCGCGAGCGCCTCGGGCAGATTTTTCGCGTCGAGTTTTTCGCGCGCGAGGTCGAGGCGCGGCTTCGCGCCGCCGGCCGCAGCCGCGGCGGCTTCCGCGGCGGGCGCGGGCGCCGGCTCCGATTTTTTCGGCGAGAACCGATCGAAGAAACCCATGCGCTCAGCAAAACGCCGCCGCCGCCGCTGGCGAACACGTTTTCACTTTCGCGGGACGGCGAGCTGGTTCGGCGTCACGCCGGTCCGCGTCGCGATCAGCGCGCAGACTTTCGGCACATACATGCGTGTCTCCGCCGGCAGCGCATCGGCGATCGCGGTGAACGTCGTCGCGTGCCGCGCCGCGAGCGTGCGGCCGACGCGGCCTTCGCCGGCGTTGTAGGCGGCGAGCGCGAGCGCCCAGTTCTGGAAACGCGTGTGCAGCGTGCGCAGGTAGCGCGCCGCGGCGCGCGCGGATTTTTCCGGATCCGTGCGCTCGTCGGGCAGCCACGTCGCGAGCCCGAGCGCGTGCGCGGTGTCGGGCATCAATTGAAACAGCCCCTTCGCGCCCGCCGGGCTGCGGCTCGCGGGATTCAGCGCGCTCTCCGCCTCGGCGACCCACGCGAGCTCGGGCGGAATGCCTTCGGCGGCAAACGCGGCGCGCAATCGCGGCATCAGCGCCGCCGCGCGGCTCGGCAGCGGGCGATCGTGCACGCGCGCGAGCCAGAGCCGGTAGTGCGGCACCGGCTCGGTCGTGGCGGACGCTGGCGGGTTCGTGCCCGGCGTCGGTGGCGGCGCGGCGATTTGCTGCGCGGCTTCGATCTCGTCGATGCGTTCTTCGAGCCAGTCGGCGTAATCTTCGTAACCCGGCAGCGCGCGCAAGGCGGTGAGCGCAGCCTTCGCCTCCGGCAGGCAGCCGGCGAGCTCGGCGAGCGAATCGCCGTCGAGCGCGCGCTGCAGCCGCGCGGCGAAATCGTCCCATTGCTGCGGCGTCGGAAAATCGAACTGCGCCTTGATCTCCGGCGGCGCGAGCTGGTCGAAGAGCTGGCGGCCGGCGCGGTAGAGCTCGTCCGCGTCGACCGGCGCGGGCGGCGCCTGCGCCGGCGGCACGGGCGCCGGCGACGACGCAGCCGGGGGCTGTGCGTTTGCCGCGAGCGCAAAAAAGCAGAAGCAGGACGAGAGCGCGCGGAGCGGACGCGGACGTTTCACGTTATTTCGCCGGCGCGAGCGCGGAGATCGCGGCGGCTTTCAATTTCAACTCGGGCCGCTCGACAAATGCCGGCGTGTCGTCGCCGAAGAGGCGCTTCGCGCTGCGGGCGAGCCAGTCGTTCACGACGACGCGGTAGATTTTTTCCGGCGCGAGCGCCGCGGGTGCGAGGCCGGTGGCGACGAGATTTTCGCCGGTGCGCTCGGCGAACGGCGTGTCCGGTCCCTGGTTCGCGCGCGCGAGCACGGGCCGCAAACGCGCGCCCGCGACTTCGCCGACGAAGAGCGTGCCGTCGAACCGCACGCACGCGTCGAGGGAAAAACGCGTCACGTCGCCCGCCGGCAGGCCCGCGCCGAACGTCGTCGCGCCGACGAGCGCGACATCCGCGCCCGCGGCGCGGCGCGCGGCCTCGACGGCGAAGCGCGCGGCTTCGTCGGGCGCGAGCGCCTGCGGCATACGGCCGATGACGGCGGTTTCCTCGGGCGTGAGGTATTTTGCGAAGGTCTCGCGGATGAGCGCGGCGAGCGCGGGATCGGCGGGATCGTCGGCGGCGATCGGCTGCTGCTCGACGCTCCACGCGAGTCCTGCCTCGGTCGGATTCAGCCGCGCGATCGACACGAACGCGGTCCAGCTCCCGGAGTGAAAATAAACCGCGCCGTCCGTCCGTTGGACGAAGCGCAGGTGATCGTGCGCGCCGGCGAAGAGCGTGCCGCGCGGGACGAGCGGAAGAATTTCACGGTCGGCGAGCAGGCCGGCGTGGCTGAGCACGATCGGCAGCGGCACCGCGCGGAACATCCCGGGCAGATGCTGGCGCGCCCACACGACGGGATTGGCGAGGTCGAGCTCCGGCCGCACGGCGACGCGAAACGTCGCGAGCGCATCGGTCGTGAGGCCGACGATCGTCGCCTCGCGCGGGCCGAGCGGAATTTTCGCGCGGGCGGGCGCGTAAGGTTCGCCGGTGGCGCGATCGAGGACGTTGCCGCCCACGACGATCGCGCCGGTCGCGCGCAGCCGGGCGACCGTTTCCGCCATGCCGAAAAATTCCGGCTCGTGATTGCCGAGGTTGAGCACGACCGGCCCGCGGCGTGCGAGCGCGGCGAGCATGGCGAATTCGATCGCGCCGCCGCTGCGGCGCGCGACGGCGTTGCCGAGCTCGAACGTGTCGCCGTCGATCAGCACCGCGCACGGCACGCCGGGATTTTCCGCGCGGATGCGATCGACGCGCGCGACGAATTGCGCGGTGCGCTCGTAGGCCGAGTGCATGTCGCCGACGACGAGCACGATGGCGTCGGGGCCGCCGCGGGCGGGCGCGACGCAGACGGTCAGCGCCCCCGCGAGCAGGCAGAGGCAGGAATGAAAAAACCGGTTTGCGATGCGCGACCTTCGCGGGATCGCACGAAGGTCGCGAATCGAAAATCGAAATCACGGCGGGCGCGAGTGGATGGCGCGAGAAGGGCGCCGTGCGGCGAGCGAGCGGGGTTTCCCGTTTGACCCGGCGGACGGTGTGGCTAGCAACAACCCTCCCGAATTTGAACCCGCCTCCGCCCATCGGCTTCGGCGGGCAACCCGCGACGAAGTGAATCGAGTCCACATCAAGACCCCCCGCCTGCGCCGCACGGCGGTCGCCGTGACGCTGCCGCCGTCGCTCTCCGAGCCATGGCGGACAAGTCGGCGCGGCAAGACGGCTGCCTGTGAATAGGGTGCACATCAAGACCTACGGTTGCCAGATGAACGAGCGCGACAGCGAGGCGGTCGCGGCGATGTTGCGCGCGCGGGGCTACCGGATCGTGGCGGACGAGGACGCGTGCGACATCCTGCTGCTCAACACGTGCAGCGTGCGCGACGCCGCCGAGCAGAAGGCGATCGGCAAGGCCGGCTATCTCCAGCAGCGCAAAAAAAAGCAGCCGGACTTCGTGCTCGGGATTCTTGGCTGCATGGCGCAGAACCGCGGCGCGACGCTGCTCGAGCAGTTGCCCGACGTCGACCTGATCGTCGGCACGCAGAAATTTCACCAGGTGCCCGGCTACCTCGACAACCTGCGCGCCGCGCGCGACGCCGGCGTGCCGATCGGCGAGACGATCGTCGACATCGGCGAGGAAGCCGGCTCGCAAAACACGATTCGCGATCACGTGCTCGCGCAGGACGCGGCCGGCGAAGGCGACGGCGGCGCGCTCGCGGGCGAAGCGGCGCGGCAGGTGACGGCGTTCGTTTCGATCCAGCAGGGCTGCAACATGGATTGTTCGTTCTGCATCGTGCCGAAGACGCGCGGCGACGAACGCTCGCGGCCGATGGACGACATCGTCGCGGAATGCCGTGCGCTCGCGGAGCGCGGCGTGCGCGAGATCACTTTGCTGGGGCAAATCGTCACGAGCTACGGGCGGCGCGACTACGCGCACACGGACGGCGTGACGCCGTTCGTGCAACTGCTCGAACGCGTGCACGCCATCGACGGCATCGAGCGGATCCGCTTCACGTCGCCGCACCCGCGCGGCTTCAAGGACGACCTTGTCGCCGCCTACGCGCGGCTGCCGAAACTCTGCGGCTACGTGCACCTGCCGATGCAGAGCGGCAGCGACCGCATCCTGCGCGCGATGAACCGGCCCTACACGCGCGAGCGTTACCGCGAGATCGTCGCGGCGCTGCGCGTCGCGAATCCGCGGATGTATTTTTCGACGGACGTGATCGTCGGCTTCCCCGGCGAGACCGACGAGGACTTCGCGCAGACGCGCGAGCTTTTCGAGGCGTGCGATTTCGACATGGCCTACGTGTTCAAATATTCGATCCGCACCGGCACGCCCGCGGCGACGATGGCGGCGCAGGTCGCGGAAGACGTGAAGGAGCAGCGGAACCAGATTCTGCTCGAGGTGCTGCAGAAGAATTCGCTGCGCCGCACGGCGACGCTCATCGGCACCGTCGAGGAAGTGCTCGTCGAAGGCCGCGACAAAAGCGGCGCGCGCTTCACCGGCCGCACGCGCGGCAACCGCGTGTGCGTGTTCGACGCCGCGCCGCGGCTGGTGGGCGAGCTCGTGCCGCTGCGCATCGAGCGGGCGAGCGTGAGCACGCTGTATGGGGAAGTGGTGTTGAGCGGCTTCAGCGACGCCGCGTAATCTTTCTCTTTCGTCTTTCTCTTTATCTTTCCTCCTTCGTCCCATGCCTGCCCAATTCGATCACGAACGCCTTCATGTTTACCAAAAGGCGCTTGAATTCGTATCGTTCGTTGGGCCGCTCATTGAGGAGCTGCCGGCGAAGCTTGCTGCTCGGGACCAGCTCGATCGAGCGTCCACGAGCATCGTGCTGAATCTCGCCGAAGGAAATGGGAAGCGCTCACATCCCGATCGCTGCCGCTATTTCGATACGGCTCGCGGCTCGGGCGTCGAGTGCGCGGCGTGTCTCGACGTGCTGGTTGCACGCCGGAAGCTGAATCCCGAAGTGGCGGCGCGCGGCAAGGCGATGCTGCTCGAAGTCGTATCGATGACGGCGGGATTGATTGCGCGATTTTCGAGCGAGATGGCGGTGGAGGAGGAACCGGCATTTTACGGTGTGCCGCGGGCGATTGCTGCGGGCGAGAAAGAGTAAGAGAAAGAAGAAAGAGAAAGATTTTTCGATGTCCCTCACCCTCGCCACCCTCCTTCCCGGCCTGCTGCTCCTCGCGCTCGGCGTGCCGCTGCTGCTCAACCACTCGGGCTATGCGGCGATGCTCAAGGCGCTGCCGCGTTCCCCGGCGGCGGCGTATCTGTTTTTCGGCGCGGGCGCGGCGTGGTTTCTCTACGCGATCTGGCATTTGTCGGCGGCGGATTTCGGCGATTACCGCGGGTGGCTGTTCGCGGCGTTCGCGGCGATCGCGCTGCTCTCGTTCAAGTGCGTGCCGGATTTCCTCGCGGTGCGCGGGCTGTGCGCGCTCGTGCTGATGGGCGCGATGCCGCTGCTCGATGCCGCCTATATGGAATACGACCGGCCGCAACGGCTGCTCATGGTCACGCTCGTCTACCTCGCGATCGCGGCGGCGATCTGGCTCGGCGCGCAACCGTGGCGGCTGCGGGATTTCTTCGCGTGGCTCTTCGCGCGGCCGGGGCGCGCGCGCGGCGTCGGCGGCGCGCTCGCGGGCTACGGGTTGCTCCTCGCCATCGTCGCGTTCACTTATTGAATCGACGCGCATGTCTCCGGCCCTGAACCCGTCGCCCGGGGCGCCCGCCGTTCCGGTGCTGCTCGTGATCGCCGGCCCGGCCGGCTCCGGGAAGAGCACGTTGTGCGACCGGCTCGTCGCGGAGGCACCGGGATTTTCGCGCGTCGTGACGACGACCACGCGCGCGCCGCGGCTCGGCGAGATCGACGGCGTGCATTACCATTTTTTCCGGCCCGAGGAATTCGAGCGGCGGATCGCGGCGGGCGAGTTTCTCGAATGGGCCTACGTGCACGGACAGACCAACGACCGCTCGCGCCTCTACGGCACGTTGAAATCCAGCGTGCTCGAGCCGCTCGCACGCGGCGCCAGCCTCGTGATGAGCATCGACGTCCAAGGCGTCGAAAGCCTGCGGCGCTGCGCGCAGGCCGAGCCGCGACTGCGGCGCGCGATGAGCACGGTGTTCATCGTCGTCGAGCGCGAGCGGCTCATCGCGCGGATGCGCGAACGCGCGAAGGACCACGAGGACGAAATCGCGCGCCGGATGGCGACGGCCGAAGCCGAGCTGCGCGAGGCGCCGAAATTCGACTACATCATCGAGAGCAAATCGCGCGACGAGGATTTCGCGCGGCTGCTCGCGATCGTCGGTTTCGCGCGCGAGCGCGCGCTGCTCGGCGGGTGAGGTCGGCGTTGCCGCCGCCGGCGCGGCGCATCAGGGAAGATCGAGCTCGAAACGCGGCGCGGCCGCCGCGGGATCGGCGGGCGCGCCCACGACGAGCTTCATGGCCGAGACGGAATTCTCAGGCAGCGGCAACACGAGCGCGACGCTCGCCCCCGCGTCGATGCTGCCCTCGCTGCGGCCGAGCGGCGTGAAGAGCACATACGCGCGGCGGGTCGGCGCCGGATTGATCAACCGGAAACGCGTCGGCTCCGCGGTCCACGTTTTCACCCAAAGATCGAAGGTCGTCTCGCCGCCCGCTGCGGTGACGATGTTGCGATAGAAGAGCGGCGCGGATTTTTCTCCCGCGCGCCGCCGGCGATACGCGACGACGCTGAACGGGCTCGTCTCGTCGCCGCGAAACAGCCACGCGCGCGCGGCCACATCGCCCTCGCGGCCGACGAAACGGCTCGCGGTCACGACGAGCCAGCCGCCGTCCGCGGGCGTCGCAGCCTCGGCCGTCGGCGCGACCGGCTCGGGCGCGAGCGCGAGGGCACGCGCATTCGGCTGCCGGTAAAACGCCGCGAGCGGCACGTTCATCGGCAGCGCGACGCGCAGCGGTTCCGTTTCCGGCGCGAGCGTGCGCGACCACGCGCGCCAGTTTTCGAAAACAAAATAACCGAGCGAGCGCTCCGGCTGCACGATCGCGCGCCAGCCGATCTGGTGCGTGTGGCCGAGGACGAACCACGCGGTGCTCGCCGAGGCGGCGAGCGCGAGACTCCAGCTCGCGACGCGCCAGCCGCGGCGCAGTTGCTCGACGCCCCACGCGCCGACCACGGCCATCCACGGCGCCGCGAGCACGAGGAAGCGAAACCCGTAGCCGTGCCATTGCTGGATCGCGCTGAGAAAAACCACGAACGCGATCAACCCCGCGCTCCACACGAGCACGAGCGGCGCGGCGGGATCTTCGCGTTCGCCCCGGCCGCGGCGGCGACGCAGTGCCACGACGATGCCGACGAGAAATAAAATCGCCGCGAGCACCCCGCACGATGTCACGTCCGCATCCGGCTCGTCGCGCGCCATGATTTGTTCGAGCGTGATGCGGCGGCCGCGCGGCTCGAAGGCATCGTGGTCTTCCGTGGGCAATCGCGCCGCGAGCGCCGCGCCCACGCGCCGGCCGGACTCGCGCAAGCCGAAGGGTTGCGAGTTCGGCTCGAAAAGCTGCGCGAGCGTCGCGAGGAGATTGCGCCCGAGTTTTTGCGCGAGATCGGCGGGCGAATCCGGCAGCCGCTGGTGCATCCGCACAAAATCCGCCGGCCCGAAAATTCCGCCGTAGGCGCGCGCATTGCGGAAAAAACCGAAGCCCGAAAAAAACGCCACGCCGACGACCGCGGCCGAGATCATCCGCCGCGTCGCGCGCGCGCCAGGCGGATGCCGCCACGCGAGCCACGCGATCCAGAGCACGGCGCCGGGCGCGAGATAAAACACCGTGCCCTTCGCGGCGATCGCGAGCCCGAGTCCCAACGCGCCGCACCACGACGCTTCGCCGCGCCGCAGCGCGCGCAGCCAGAGGAAAAACGCCGCCGCGAGCACGCCGGTCGTGAACAGGTCCGTCTGCGTCGACGTGAATTGCGCGACGACATTCGCCATGCCGAGCAGCAAAAATCCGGCGAGCAACGCCGCGCGCCGCTCGAGCCCCGTCTCGCGCGCGAGGCCGATCGTCGCGGCGATGGTCAGCACGCCGCCCGCCGCCTGCGCGAGGGCGACGAGACGAAACCCGTGCGTCGTCGCGGTGAGCAGCCAGCCGATGACGAGGTCGGGCGCGACCGGCATGTAGTTCAAGCGCGCGTCCGTCGTGGCGAGCAATTCGATCCGGCCGCTTTGCCACCACGCGGCGATGCGTGGCAGCCGATACGAAAGCCCGTCGTAGATCACCGGCGCGGCGCCCGCCGCGAGCAGGAGCAGCAACGCGACGATCGCGAGCAGCGCGACGGCCCACGCGCGATCCGCGCCCGGCGTGCGAAAAAATTCCCGCGCCTGCCGCAGCACGGCGCGAAGCGCGGCCGCGTCATCGCGCCAGCGATTTCGCCGCGCGGCGCCGAAGCCGGCGGCGAACAACGCGTGCAGCGCGAGAAAGCCGCCGGCGCCGCGCAGCAGCCCGGTTTCGCCGAGCACGATGCCGGCGGCGACGATCAGCGCGACGCCGGTCCACATCCACGCGACGAACGCTTCCAGCGGGCCGTGTCGCGCGTGACCGCTCGCCGCCGCGACGAATGCGGCGATGAGCGCCACCACGCCCGCATCGAGGAGAAAAATCGCGAGCGGAAGAATGGAGGAACTGTTCACGCGACCGGCGCCAACTCAGGGCGTCCGCTCGCGCATGGCAAGACTTCGCGCGGCCGGCGGCGTGACCGGCGCGCGTGAAAACGCTTTTAACCTGCGCGACGGCGCGGCCGAGTCTTGCGACGCGGCGCCTCCGCGGCTCAGCTCGCACGGTGCCTGAAAATAATTTTCGCGCGCGAGCGCCGTGGTTTTTTCCCGCGCTGGGCGCGCTGCTCGTGCTCGGCGCGGTGCTGCGGTTCGCGATGCTGGACCGGCTCGAGCTCTTCGTCGACGAGGGCGGCCACATCCTCGCGCCCGTCGACGCGGATGTCCGGCGCGTGATCGATCCGGTCGGCGAGGGAAAGCCGGCGATGGCCTGGTTTTTTCGCACCGCGACCGCGCTGCCGCTCGATCCGTTGATCGCGGCCCGCGCGATGATCGGCTTCGCGGGCCTCGTGACGGCGGCGGCGCTGGCGGCGACGCTTTTTCTCCTCGGTGGAGAAGTGGCGGCGGCGTTCGGCGCGGGAATATGGCTGCTGCTGCCGTTCACGGTTTTTCACGAGCGGCTCGCGCTCTTCGATCCGGCGATCGCGACGCTGATCGCGCTGGGTCTGCTCGCGACCGCGCTCGGCAGCCGGCCGACGAGCCCGCCGGCCGCGCGACTGGGCGCGTGCGCGCTCGGCGGTTTGCTCGCGGGCAGCGCGGCGTTGTTGAAAATTTCCGCGCTCGCGACCGGCCCGTGGCTCGCGGTGGCTTATTTCGCGTTGCAGCGCCACTGGCGTCAGCCGCTGCTCACGGCGCGGCTCGTCGTGTGGCTCGCCGGATTTTTGCTGCCCACATTCGTGCTCGGCGCGATCGACCCGCACCTCGGCTACAAGATTCTGCATCCCGCGAGCCCGGCGAATCCGGTCGGCGGATTTCCGTTTCTCGCGTGGTATGCCGGCTTCGGCGGCTGGCCGCTGGCGCTGCTCGCGCTTGTGGCGCTCGTGTGGGCGACTAGGCATCGCGCGACGACGGCGCTTTGGTTCGGCGCGGCGTGGATCGTTTCGTTGCTCGTCGCGCGCGTGGTCTATCCGGAGCCTTACGCGCGTTACGCGCATGCGGACTATCTGCCGCTCGCGATTTTTCTGGCGAGCGCGCTAGCGCTGGCGCCGAAGCGCATCGCGTGGAGTGCGGCGTTGGTCGCGGGTTTGGGCTGGGGGTTCGTCGACGCGGCGATCGTGCGGCATCCGTTGTCGGCGCCGCTGCCCGCCGGCGAAATCGAGCAATACGTTTCCGGCACGTGGAGCGGTGATGGCAACGCGGCCGCGCTCGCGTTTCTCGAGCAGCGCGCGCCGTGCGTGGTCTTCGTGCACCGCTACTCGCGGCCGGGCGCGTATGCGATGCTGCTGGCGGCGCGACGCAATCCCGCGCTCGCCGTCGTGCCGCTCAGTCTCGAGCAACCGCGCGCGATCGAGGCGGCGCGCGCGGTCGTGGCGAAAGCACGTGCGGTGCTGGGACCGCGCGTCGCCGTCTACGTGCTCGCCGAAGGCGCGCCGCCGCCGGAGCCGTTTTTCCTGCGCGCGGGTGGCGTGCCGGCGCGGGTGGCGTTCGAGCAGCGCAAACCCGACGGCGTGAGCGGCGTCGTTTTGCTCGAGTGCGAATTCGCGCCGGCGCCGTGAGCGCGGGCCGTCACTCTTCGTCGACGACGTAGTGGCAGCCGCGGCTGCGCGGATTCAGCGACGCCGCATGCACGACGAGCAGCGCGGTCTGGATCGCGTTGCGCAGCTCGATCAATTCGCGCGTGAGCTGGCAGCCGCGGTAGAAACTTTGGATTTCCTCGCGGAGCTCGAGCAGGATGCGGCGCGCGCGGGTGAGCCGCTTCGGCGAGCGGATCACGCCGGCGTAGTTCCACATCGTGTGCTGGATTTGCAGCATGTCCTGGCGGATCAGCACGGGATCGGCGGTGCGCGTCGGGCTTTCCCAGGCGCGCGGCGCGGGCAAACGAAAGGTCTCGCGCGCGATCTCGGCGGCGTCGGCCTGCGCGGCGAACTTCGCGTTCACGAGGCATTCGAGCAGCGAGGTGCTGGCGAGGCGGTTGGCGCCGTGGAGCCCGGCGCAGCCGGTTTCGCCGATGGCGTCGAGGTGGCGCACGCTCGAGCGGCCGCGAAGATCCGTGTGCACGCCGCCGCACGCGAAGTGCGCCGCGGGCACGACGGGAATCTGCTCGCGCGTGATATCGACGCCGAATTCGCGGCAGCGTTCGTAAATGCTCGGGAAGCGCTCGCGGATGAATGCGGGCGCCATCGCGGATAGATCGAGGAAGACGCACGGTTCGCCGCTGCTCGCGAGTTCCTGCTTGATCGCGCGGGCGACGACATCGCGCGACGCGAGCGAGCCGCGCGGATCGACTTCGTCCATGAAGCGCTCGCCGCGGGCGTTGCGCAGCACGGCGCCTTCGCCGCGGATCGCCTCGGTGATGAGGAAGCGCGGCGCGTTTTTCTTGGCGAAGACCGTCGGGTGAAACTGCACGTATTCGAGATCGATCAGCCGCGCGCCGACGCGATACGCCATCGCGACGCCGTGGCCGACGCTGCCGGGCTGGTTGGTCGAGTGCAGAAAAATCTGCCCGAGGCCGCCGGTCGCGAGGATGGTTTTCTTCGCGACGATCGCGGCCGTCTCGCCGGTGCGCGTGTCGAGCACGTAGGCGCCGAAACACGTCAGCGGCTCGTATTTGTCGGCGATGTCGTCCGAGCTGTGCGAGAGCGTGAGCAGGTCGATCGCGACCCAGCCGGCGCGGCGCGCGATCCGCGGCGTGGCGTCGACGCGCTGCGCGACGGCGGCGAGGATCGCGTGGCCGGTGGCGTCTTTCGCGTGGATGATGCGCCGCGCGCTGTGTCCGCCCTCGCGCGTGAAATCGAGCTCGCCCGCGGCGTCGCGATCGAAGCCGACGTGCAATTCGTCGAGCAGGAATTCGCGCACGGCGAGCGGGCCTTCGCGCACGAGCTGCTCGACCGCGGCGGGATTGGCGGCGGTGTCGCTGGCGGAGACGATGTCGCGCGCGAGCAGCGCGGGATCCTGCGCGACATCGTAGATGATGCCCCCCTGCGCCCAGTCGCTGTTCGCGGCGAGCGGATCGGCGAGCGAAAGCAGCTCGACCGCGAGTCCGGCCTTCGCGGCGTGCAGCGCGTAAGCCGAGCCGGCGAGGCCGGCGCCGATCACGAGGCAGTCGGTTTGAAACGTCTTCACTTCGAGCGCGCCGGCGGAATCGTGAGGCTCAAGTCCACGGCGACCGCCGAATGCGTGAGCGCGCCGATGCTGATCACGTCGACGCCGGGCAACGCGTAGTCGCGCAGCGTGGCGAGCGTCACGCCGCCGGAAACTTCGACCACGGCCGCGCCGGCGGTGAGCGCGACGGCGCGGCGGATCGTGGCCGGCGGCATGTTGTCGAGCAGGATGACTTCGGCGCCGGCGCGTAGCGCCTCCTTCACCTCGGCGAGCGTCTTCGCCTCGACTTCGATTTTCGCGCCGTGCGGCGCGGCGGCGCGCGCGAGCTTCACGGCGCGCGCGAGCGAACCGGCGGCGGCGATGTGATTGTCCTTGATGAGCACGTGCTCGCCGAGCGAGGCGCGGTGGTTGAAACAGCCGCCGCAGCGCACCGCGTATTTCTCGAGCGCGCGCCAGCCGGGCGTAGTCTTGCGCGTGTCGACGATGCGCACGCCGGTGCCGGCGACGGCATCCGCGAAGCGCCGCGCCTGCGTCGCGATGCCCGAGAGCCGCTGGAGAAAATTCAGCGCGGTGCGCTCCGCGGTCAGCAGCGCGGCGGTCGGGCCGGCGACGTGGAGGACGCGCGCGCCGGATTTCACGCGGTCGCCGTCGCGGGCGGCGAGCGTGACTTTCAAGGCGGGCTCGACGCGCGCGAACACCCGCGCGGCGATGTCGAGGCCACAGACGACGAGTTCCTGTTTCGCCTCGATGAAGGCGCGCGTGCGCTGGCGCGCGGAAAAAATCGCGCGGCTCGTCACGTCGCCGAGGCCGGCGTCTTCGTCGAGCGCGAGGTCGATCAGGTGATCGGTGCGGGGAGTGAGCATCGTTGGTCGATCTTGAAACGCAAAGCGGCGAAGAGCGCAAAGATTCGCGAAGACGATGTTTTCGGTGCCGCCTGGGCGGCTTTTGCGTCTTCGCGTTTCAAGCTAGTCCGTCGGTGCGAGGTAGGGCGTCAGTCTTGTTGACGCCGCGGCGCGTGCAAGACACGCGCCCGACAAAAAAATCAGTCCGTGGGTGCGAGCTCGAACATCCGCTCGATGCAGCGCGCGGCGCGGCGGCGAATGTCTTCATCGAGGGTGACGATCTGATCCGGTCGCGGCGCGGCGAGGGCGGCGCGGATTTTTTCGAGCGAGTTCAGTTTCATGTAAGGGCACAGCCGGCAGCCGCCGATGAACGCTTTTTCCGGCGACTCCACCTCGAGCCGGCCGACGAGCCCGCACTCGGTGAGCATGAGATAATACGGCGCGGCGGTCGTCTTCACGTATTTCATCATCGCGCCCGTGCTGCCGACGAAGTCCGCCGCCGCGGCGACTTCGGGCGTGCATTCGGGATGCGCGACGACTTTCAGGCCCGGATAACGCTCGCGCGCCGCGGCGATGTCGGCCGGGCTGAACTGGTCGTGGACCATGCACGTGCCGTCGCTCGTGATGATTTCCTTGTCGACGCCGCGGCGGCGCAGTTCGTCGCGCAGATTCTGGCCCATGAGGCGGTCCGGCACGAAGAGGATGCGGCGCGCGGGGAGGTGGGCGACGATGTGGTAGACGTTGCCCGAGGTCACGCAGACGTCGGACTCGGCTTTCACGTCGGCGGTGCTGTTGATGTAGCAGACGACGGTGGCGTCGGGGTGGAGCGATTTCAGTTTTTTCAACTGCGCGCCGGTGAGCGAATCGGCGAGCGAGCAGCCGGAGCCGCGGTCGGGCACGATCACGGTCGCGGCGGGCGAGAGGATTTTCGCCGTCTCGGCCATGAACACGACGCCGGCGAAGAGGATGGTTTTCGCCTGCGCCTGCTTCGCCTGCATCGAGAGGTAATACGAGTCGCCGCGAAAATCCGCCACGCCGTAGACGATCTCGGGCTCGACGTAGGAGTGCGCGAGGAGGACGGCGTTTTTCTCGCGCTTGAGCCGGTTGATCTCGAGTGTGAGCGGCGCGATCTCGCGGCACGTGTCGAGGTTCCACGTCTTGCCGCGCGGGTCGCACTCGACGTTCATCAGGGAGCGCAAAAGCCGTTCGGCCTCGGCTTCGATGGCGTGGTCGGTGGCGATCATGGTGGGCGCTGGAGAGAAAGACGGTCGCCGAGCCCGCAGGCATTTTCAAGCTGGCGGGCTGTCATTTCGGAGATGTGCGATCGCCAGTTGGATTTAGAACCGCGCCTGCCTATTTCGACTTCGGCTCGAGGTGGAGCGGCAGAGTCGAGTCGCTGTCCGGCGACGCGGAACCACGCGCTTCAGTCAGCCTTGCCAGTTTCTCGCTTAAATCCGCCGGCGCGTAGAATGCATTCGTCCGCCCCTCCTTTCGTGCTACCAGCAGGCCGCGCTCGACGAGGTCGAACAAATCGTCGCGCGCCGTTTGAAAGGCGACGCCATGGCTCCGGCGATGGCCCTCGATGACATACCGGGCCGACTGGTCCCGCAAGGAGTGAGCCAGCAGCGCTTGCTGCCGGTGGTTTAGTCCGTCGAGGCCGCGCAGGCATTTTTCCGCCGCTCGAAGCTCGCGCGTCTTGCGCTGCGCATAGTGGTGCAAAGCCTGCACTGCTTCACCGATGACTTCGACCTGGTGCAGGACAAAATACGTGAGATCATTTTCGTCCGTCTCGGTGTGCAGGAATGCGCGCGCATAGCGCGCGGGTGCGTGGAGCAGGATTTGCGAGATCGAGATGAACTCGAAGAGCTGGTAACCCTGTCGCAGCATCGACCAGTAGAACAACGCGCGCGCGCATCGGCCGTTGCCATCGACAAACGGATGATCGTAAGCCAGCCAGAAATGCAGGCCGATCGCGCGCAGCACGGGGTGAACGAAAAAATCCGGCGTCGTGCCGTTGGCGAAAGCGCACATCGCTTCCAGCCGCTTTGGCAGCTCGCCTGCTGCCGGCGGCACGTGAAACACGGTGCCTTCGATATCTTCCACCCGCACGTTTTCATCATCGCGGCGGAACCGGCCAGCTGCGTCCGGCTTGTCGAGGGTCTCGGAGGTTACCAGCACGTGCAATTCCAGCACGCGTTCGGGCGTGAGCGGCTGGTCGCGCAAGGCGCGGATGCGCTGCATGGTGTGATAATTGTTCACGATCATCCGTTCACCCTTGTCGCGCGGCGGCCGGCCCGTGCGGAGCATCTCTTTCGCGACTTCGCGCGTCGTGGCGGCACCTTCGAGCTGGCTCGACGTGATCGATTCCTGGATGAGCGAGCTCAGGATATATTGATCGCGTGTTTCTGCCCGCGTGACTGCGTCAGGCAGATCGACCGCGAAACCGAGTCCGCGATCGATCTCGTGCAACTCGGACATCACGCGGTCGGGTAAATTGAAAGAAAAGGGCGTGCCGGTTTTATCCTTCAACGGAATCGCCTTTCGCGCCGCGGTGCGGGCAAGCTTGAGCGCACACCACCATTCCCCGTGGGACAGCGCATGCGGCGGTGGCCGGCGACGAAGCTCGTCCCAATGCAGGTAGCGGTCCCGCTTCGCGAGGTCGGTGAAATGGCTCATCAACTCCGTCAAACGCGCCTTCGAGAGCTTGGCCATTTCGGCGGACCACAGGGGGGGGCGTTCAGGAAGTTTCATCTGGTTCCAATTCTTTAATTATTGGAATGAAAATGGAGCAAAGGGCAATCTTGATTCCAATTTTCATGTTTTTGGAATGAAACTGGAATCAAGCCAAAGCAAAGGGCGCGGTCGAAAACCGCGCCCTCGAGCAAAAAATTTTAAGGCGCGCGCCTCGCGCCTTACATCGCGAGCTGCGGGCGTTTCGGCTCGGGCCAGTCGATGTGGAAGAATTTTCCGCGCGGCTGGTCGACGCGCTCGTAGGTGTGCGCGCCGAAGAAGTCACGCTGGCCCTGGAGCAGATTCGCCGGCAGGCGCGCGGAGCGGTAGCCGTCGTAGTAGGCGAGCGCCGAGCTGAACGTCGGCGCGGGCACGCCGCACTCGGCCGCGAGCGCGATGACCTTGCGCCAGTTTTCCTGGGCGTTCTTGACCGTCTTGTTGAAATACGGGTCGAGCAGCAGGTTCGCGAGGTCGGGCTTCCGCGCGTAGGCCTCGGTGATTTTCTGCAGGAAGCCCGCGCGGATGATGCAGCCGCCCCGCCAGATCTGCGCGATCTCGCCGAAGTTGAGCTGCCACTTGTATTCCTTCTGCGCTTCGCGCATGAGCTGGAAGCCCTGCGCGTAGGAGCAGATTTTCGAGCAGTAGAGCGCGTCGCGAATCGCGTCGATCAGCGCCTTCTTCGAGCCGCGATATTTTTTCTTCGGGCCCTTGAGGATTTTCGAGGCGGCCACGCGCTCCTCCTTCACCGCGGAGAGGCAGCGCGCGAAGACCGCCTCGGCGATCGTCGGCGCGGGCACGCCCATGTCGAGCGCGTTGGTCGAGGTCCATTTGCCCGTGCCCTTCTGGCCGGCGGTGTCGAGGACGATGTCGACGAACGGCTTCTTCGTCACCGGATCCTTCTGCTTCAAGATGTCCGCGGTGATCTCGATCAGGAAGCTGCCGAGCATCCCCTGATTCCACTCGGAAAAAATCGCGCCCATCTCGGCGGCCTTGAGGCCGAGCAGGCCCTTCATCAACGCGTAGGCCTCACAGATCATCTGCATGTCGCCATACTCGATGCCGTTGTGGACCATCTTCACGTAGTGGCCGGCGCCGTTTTCGCCGATGTAGGTGGCGCAGGGCACGCCGCCGACGATCGGCTTGCCGGGCGCGGCGCCTTCGAGCGGCTTGCCGGTCTTCGCGTCGACCTTCGCGGCGATCGCGTTCCAGACGGGCTCGAGCTCCTTGTAGGCGGCGCGATCGCCGCCGGGCATGAGCGCGGGGCCGAAGCGCGCGCCTTCCTCGCCGCCGGAGACGCCGCTGCCGATGAAGCGCAGGCCTTTTTCGCGCAGCGCCTTTTCGCGGCGGATCGTGTCCAGCCAGAGCGCGTTGCCGCCGTCGATCACGATGTCGTTCTGGTCGAGCAGCGGCACGAGGCCGTCGATCACGGCGTCGGTGCCCTTGCCGGCCTGGACGAGGATGACGATCTTGCGCGGCTTGGCGAGCGACTGGACGAATTCCTCGAGCGTCTTCGTGCCGACGACGCCGCCGGGCGTGTGCGGATTTTCGGCGACGAACTTTTCCGTTTTTTCCGTCGTGCGGTTGTAAACCGAAATCTGGAAGCCGTGGTCGGCGATGTTGAGCGCGAGGTTCTGACCCATGACGGCGAGGCCGATGAGTCCGATGTCGGAATGCGTTTTAGCCATGGCGGAGAGAAGGATTTCCAGCACTAGCTTAACGCCTCGGAAAACCAACCCCATTCTGGCGGCGCGTCATAAAAACCGCCCCGCTTATGGCGCTCAGAGGCCGGATTTCTTCTGCTCGATCTTGCCCTTGCTCGGAAAAAAGCCCGCGAGCCAGTTCACCGCGGGAGTAGCCCACGACGGCTCGTTGCGTTCGTAGATCCAGTTGAAGCCGACGATCACGGCGACCAGCGCGACGACGATGCCGAGGATGAGCTTGTTCATCTTGGCGACCTTCCGCAGCACGATGACGAGCACGACGATCGCGAGCACGGCGGCGCCCATCTTCAGCCAGAATTCCTTCGGAATCTTCTGCATCCGGTCGATCGTGGTCGCGGCGGCGAGGACAAACATGACCCGGCGAGATACCGGTGCGGCGCCGGGGATTCGAGCGGAAAAATCCCCCAGCGCCGGGTTTAGCGGATTTTTCGATCCGCCGGCGCGTCCGCCGCGCCGGCGTGCTCGCCGCGCGTGGCGCAATTGATCCACGCGGTCGCGCCGCTGGCGTAGTGCTCTTTTTTCCAGACCGGCACGCGCGCCTTGGCTTCGTCGATGATGTAGCGGCACGCGTCGAACGCCGCGCCGCGATGCTCCGCCGTCACGCCGACCCAGACCGCGAGCTCGCCGAGCGGGAGGTGGCCGACGCGGTGGACGCAGCGCGCGCCGAGCACGGAAAATTTTTCCGCCGCCTCGGCGAGGATGCGCGCGCCTTCCTTCTCGGCGAGCGGCGCGTAGGCCTCGTAGTCGAGCGCGAGCACGGGCTGGCCGTCGTTGCGATTGCGGACCCAGCCCTCGAACGTCACGCACGCGCCGGCGCGCACGTCGGCGAGCGCGCGCTGGAGCGCGAGCGGATCGAGCGGCACGGGCGAGAGCTGGAAACTCATGGGGCGGGCGGCGGCGGCGCGTCGCGGGCGGGCGCCGGTTCCCCGTAGGCCGGCGCGCTCTCGGCGACGTAGATGTGCGCGGCATCGAGCTCCGCCTGCGCGAAACCCGCCGGCGGCCGCACCGTTCCGGCCGGGCGCGGCGCGGCGGCGGCCTCCGCGAGCGGCGGCAGGACGGCGACGAGCTTCATCGTTTCCACGCTGACCGTGACGACCTGGCCGACGAGGCGCACGATGTAGCCCTCGTCGTCGGCGCGGTTGGGATCGCTCGCGATTTCGCCGGCGGCATCGCGCTCGACGCGGTATTGGTCGATCACCCAGTCGAGCGCGCTGCGGTTGCCGAGCCGGTAGTCGTGCGCCGCCGCGGGGATGCCTGCGAGCGTGAGCCAGTCGTTGTAGACGAGCGCGGTCTTGTCCTTGGACAACTTCATCCGCTCGACGCGCCAGTCCGGCTTCACGCCCTGCGCCTCGACGCGCTTCAACCTGAATTCCTTCTGCGACTCGTAGCCCGTGTGCAGCGCCGCGAGTTTTTCGCCCGCCTTCGCGAACGCCGCGAAGTCCGGCGCGAACGGGATGCGCGGCAGCTCGCGGCGGAGATTCGCCGCGTATTTCTCCCGGTAAACCGGATGATGCAGCACTGCGTAGACGTAGTGGAAGATATCGCGCTTGGTGAGCTTCACGCCGGGATAGCGCGCCTGAAACTGCGCGAGCGCCCAGTCGGTGACGTTGTCGCGCCGGTGCCCGCCGTCGGCGTCGTAGGTGTAGAGCGGGAAACACTGCGCACCGGCGCCCGACCCCACCAAGTGCAGATCCGTAATCGCACTGCTGACAAGCACCATGAAAGGCTTCTCCGATCCCGCGTCCGTCAAACACAGCGCCATGTTCTCTCCCTCCGTTTGTGGCGTCGGGAAAAACCGATCGAACTGATAAATCTCCTCCGTGAACATTCGATCATAGAAGTAACACCGCTGGGCAAATGGTCGGTAGAGTGCGTTCCGGACTGCTGCCGGCTTAAACTCCGCTTCGGTTTCGCGCGACAGCTCTCGTTTGGTATGCCGAACCCATTTCAGCACGCGCGGATTGACACGAAGAAAAGTCTCCAAGGGTTCTGGTTTCCGCGCTCGTCGCCAACGGTCCAGTTCGGAGTTGTAGGCTTCCACCATCGCGTGAGCGCGCTTGGCTAGGACTTCGGGACTAACGTCGTAAACGAGACTGTCGTTGTTAGTCTTAACGCCATTGGAGAAGGTGTGGAAAATCGCTCGGGTTGATAGCGAGTGTTTATCGTCCTTCGCACCGATGGGGATCAGATCTGCAAAACCGCCATCTTCGTCATCGTGCAACCAAGAGTGGCGTTCGTCCGGTCTCAGCGTGCGCCACTTCACTCGACCGATGCTTTGTTTTTCCTCCAGCCACGCCCATTTTTTCTCCTTTCGCCAATCCTCGCCTACTTCGGCGTAGCGGAGGACGGCTTTGCGACGTTTCAGCTCCTTCCGCTTTCTGCGGACAAAGAGGGCGATACTGACGCCGACCTGAATGCCAAAAACATTGTGCGTCGTGCCGGAGAGTTTCGGGTTTTTCCGCACGTTGCCACCGAGATCGACCACGTAGATCGCGTCGAAATCCTGCGCGAGATGGGCGCGAACCCCGTCGGTCGCGAGTCCGTCAACGTAGCCGCTGTTCGTCACGTAGGCGACGATGCCTTCGTCGCCAATACGGTCACTGGCCCAGGCGAGCGCCTTGATGTAGGGATCGCTGAGCGAGTTTTTGTTCTTTGCTTCAGAATCAGCCGCGTAGGTGTTGCGGATGCGCTGGTCGAGCCGCGGATATTTCCGGTTCTTGTTGTTGTCGTTCTCGTCCTGCTGCCACGCGTTGTAGGGCGGGTTGCCGAGGATGACGCGGATCGGCGCCTTCTTCTGCGCGTTCACGCGCTCGGTGTTCTTCGCGAGGTCGAACGCCATCTCCAGCGTCTCTCCGTGGCCGGGCTCGGCCAGCTCGAACGTGTCGACGAGGCAGAGGCCGGGGAACGGTTCGTAGGTGCCGGTGCGCTCGAAATACTCGTGCTCCACATTCTGCGCCGCGATGTAGTAGGGCAGCAGCATGATCTCGTTGGCCCACAGCTCGCCGGCGAATTTGCGCTTCAGCGCGGCGGCCGGCAGCTCGCGCATGAGGTGGACGAGGAAGTTGCCCGTGCCGGTGAACGGATCGAGGAAGTGCACCCCCTCGGCGCCGAGGTCCTTGCCGAATTCCTTTTTCAGCAATTCGCGGATGCTCGCGATCATGAAGCGCACGATGCTCGGCGGCGTGTAGACGATGCCCATCGTGTCGGCGACCTTCACGGCGAAGCCCTGGAAGAATTTTTCGTAGACGGCGTTCAGGAACTTCTGCTTCTCGGAAAAATCCTCGATCACCGACGCGGCGCTCTCGATCGCGAGGTAGAAGCGGTCGAGCTTCCGGAGGAAGTCGGCGCGCGAGAAATGGCCGGAGGCGAGCGCGTCGATCACCTTCTCGATCTCGACGGCGACGACGTTGCGGCGGATGAAATCGGGATTGTTGAAGACGGAGCCGAAGAGGCGCGCGGTGAGGAGGTGCTGGATGAGCATCTCCTCGATGGCGGAGTCGGCGAGCGAGGGATTGATCGCCGTGCGGCAGAGCGCGGCGAAATCGTGAAACGCCGCGACGAACTTCCGGTTGGGCAGCGTGCCCTTCACGCCGCGGGCGCGCTGGATGACTTCGGCGAGACTCGCGCCGAGCTCGGCGACGCGGTCGCGAAACTCCTCGGAAGCGCGCTCCCAGTCGGCGATCACCGGCTCGGTGTAGGCGAAGAAACGGGCGAGGATTTCGCAGAGCTGTTCGGGCTTCGTGTCGAGCGCGAGGTCGAGGACGGGTTTGCCGTCCTGCACGAGGATCGCGCGGCGCGGCTGCCAGAAGAGTGTGTTTTTCCCGGGGTAGCCGAGCTTGAGCTTGGCGCGCATCTCGACGGCGAGATCGTCTTTGTCGTCCTTGGCCTCGATCACGCCGTGCGGGAGGCGGTAGGCGTCGAGCAGCACGGCATCGAGGCGGAGCGGCGCGGCGCCCTTGCGGTTGACGGAGTATTCGCGGACAAGCGTCCACTCCTTCGGCGCGCCGTGCTCGACGAGCGTGTGCCATGCCTCGCGGACGGCGGACTCGTGTTTCGCGCCGACGTTGGCGAGCTGCGCGAGAGCGGTGTAGTAGGCGCGAACGGGCGCGGAGGTGGGCCGCAGTGCTGGAATCGCCGCCATGATGTGCGCGGTATCTGAGAAAAGGTCGTTCCGCGGCGCAACCGCAATTGCCGCGCTTCAACCGCCCGCGACGGGCGGAATGAACACGACGCGGTCGCCTTCGCGCAGCGGCGCATCGGCGGCGGCGAATTCGTCGTTCACCGCGGCGCGCACGCGCTCGAGCGGCAGCGTGAAGCCGTGGCGCGCGCGCAGCTCGGCGTAGAGCGCGGCCGGCGTCGCGGCGCCGGTCGCGAGCGTTTCCTCGGCGAGGCCGCGCTGCTCGCGCAGGATCGCGAAATACTGGACGCGCACCGTCATCGCGCCGTCGCGGAGCCGGGCGTCGCCGCGGACGCCGCGCGGTAGTCGCTCTTGCCGCCGGTTTTTTCGAGCAGCCGCACGTCCTTGATCACGATGCCGTGCGTCACGGCCTTCGCCATGTCGTAGAACGTCAGCGCCGCGATCGTCGCGCCCGTGAGCGCCTCCATCTCGATGCCGGTTTTCGCCGTCGTGCGCGCGCGGCAATGGATCGCGATCTCGCCGCGCGGCGCGTCGGGCACGATCTCGATCTGGCAATCCTCGAGCGGGAGCGGATGGCAGAGCGGGATGAGCGTGCTGGTCTGTTTCGCGCCCATCACGCCGGCGAGAATCGCGGTCTGAAAAATCGGCCCCTTCTTCGTCGCGATCTCGCCGTCGCGCAGCAGCGCGGCGAGCTCCGCCGGCAGCGTGACGATCGCGACAGCGTGCGCGGTGCGGCGCGTGACGGGCTTGTCGCCGACGTCGACCATCGCGGGCCGGTTCTGTGGATCGAGGTGGGAAAATGTTTTCGCCATGGTGGGGCGTCTGGCTGGCAGACGCGTTCGACTTTGCCGAAGCCGGAGGCGTCTGCAAGACAGACGCCCTACGGCTTACGCCCTGCGCCCGACGCCTATGCCCAGGGCCAGAAGGCGGCGAGCGCGCCGGCGGCGAAATCGGTTTTCCCCGCGGCGAGTTCGACGAAGCCGTCGGTGCCGATCAGCCCGCCGAAATCGCCGGAGGTGTTGCTCGGATCGGGCGCGGCGAGCAATTCCGCGCGCGGGCCGCTCGATAATTTCACGGGCACGAACTGCGTCGCTTTCGGATTCGCCGCGACCGGTGCGGCGAGCGCGACCGTGCGGCGCGGCGCGGCCGCGAGTCCGCTCGCGTGCGCGAGCGCCGGCAGCACGTAGCGGTGCAGGCATGTGTAGGAAGAAACGGGATTGCCCGGCAGCGCGAAAACCGGCGTGCCGCGCGCGCCGACGCCGAACCACAGCGGCTTGCCCGGCCGCTGCGCCACGCCGTGAAAAATCGTCCGCACCTTCTGCCGTGCGAGCTCGGCGGGCAGGTAGTCGAATTTCCCCTTCGACACGCCGCCCGTGATCACGACGACGTCGAACTCCGCCAGAATGTGCCAGAGCATGTGCTCGATCTCGTGGCGCACGTCGCGCAGGTGAAATCGCGCCGCGCTCGAATAGCCCGCCGCGGCGAGCGCCGCGCGCAGCGCGTAGTCGTTGCTCCGCCGAATCTGGTGCGCGGCCACGGGCGAATCCACCTCGACGAGCTCGTCGCCGGTCGAGATCACGGCGAGCTTCGGGCGCTGGCTCACGGTCACGACGCTGCGGCCGCACGCGGCGGCGATCGCGATCTCGCGCCCGCTGAGCAGCGCGCCCGGGCGCACGAGCGTCTCGCCCGCGCGATGATCGCTGCCGCGCCGGTGCACGGCGTTGCCCGCGGCAAATTTCACGGCGACCTCGGACATGCGGACGACGGCCTCGACGCGCGTCGTCTCCTCGTAAGGCACGATGCAGTCCGCGCCTTCGGGCAGCACGGCGCCGGTCATGATCTCGATGCACGCGTCCGCCTCGGCGCCGAGCTTGAACGCGCGCATGCCTGCCGCCTGCACGGCGTGCACGCGAAATTCGCGCGTGCCGGCCGCGAGCGCCGCGGCGCGCAGCGCGTAGCCGTCCATCGTCACGCGATCGAACGGCGGCAAGTCGCGATCCGCGCGGATCTCCTCGCGCAGCACGCGGCCGTGCGCCTGCAGCAGCGGGCAGTCCTCGCGGTGAAACGGCGCGACGTGTTGCAGGATCAGCTTTTCGGCCTCGGGTGGGGCGAGGTTCACGCGTGGAACAAAACAGGTTTGCCGCGCCGAGCGAAGCGAAGAATCGGCGGGCGCGAGAAATCCCGCGGCGGAGGATTTCGCGGCACGGGCATCCTGCCCGTGGGGTGATGGCCGCGGCGAGACAGGTGCGGCACGACTGCCGCATCACGGGCGAGACGCCCGTGCCACGCCGCGCGGTCGGGAATCGAAACGCGCTCCGTGTCGCGCCGCCCGCAGCTGCGTCGGTCGCTCCTTCGTTGACGGCGCGGCGCAATCGCTTCTGCTCGCGCTGATGTCGCTCTCGCTCGTGGTTCTCGCCGCCGGGATGGGCTCGCGTTACGGCGGGCTGAAGCAGGTCGAGCCCGTCGGCCCCTCGGGGGAAACGGTGCTCGACTACGCGGTGTTCGATGCACTGCGCGCGGGCTTCGGGCGCGTGGTGTTCGTGATCCGGCGCGATTTCGAGGGCATGTTTCGCGAGCGCGTCGGCGAGCGCTACGCCGGGCGCGCCACGATCGACTACGTTTTCCAGTCGCTCGACGCGCTGCCGGCCGGCTTCGCGCCGCCCGCCGGCCGCGAGAAGCCGTGGGGCACGGGCCACGCGGTGTGGTGCGCGCGCGACGCGGTGCGGGAAAATTTCGCCGTGATCAACGCCGACGATTTCTACGGCGCGGATTCGTTCGCGCAGCTCGCGCGCTTTCTCGGCGCGGCGCAGCGCGCGCAGTTCGCGATGATCGGCTTCCGGCTGGCGAATACGCTCTCGGAATTCGGCGCCGTCTCGCGCGGCGTGTGCGAGGTCGACGCGGGCGGCGCGCTGCGCTCGATCGTGGAGCAGGCGAAGATCGCCGCGGGCGACGTCGGCCCCGGCCGGAAATTTTCCGGCGCCGAGCTGGTCTCGATGAACTGCTGGGGTTTCACGCCGGAGATTTTCCCGCGGCTCGACGCGCAGCTCCGCGAATTTCTCGGGCGCGCCCGCGACGACGCGAAGGCGGAATTCTATCTGCCGACGGCGATCTCGACGATGATCGCGCGGCGCGAAGCGGAGGCGAGCGTGCTCGCGACGGAGAGTTCGTGGTTCGGCGTCACGTATCGCGAGGACAAGCCGCGCGTGCAGGCGGCGATCGCCGAGCTGGTGCAAAGCGGGCTCTATCCCGAGCGGCTTTTCTGACGAGCGATGAAATTCTCCCGCGCCGAGGCCGATGTGTTGGTGCCGGGCTCCGCTTTGTTGGCCGACAAGGCGCTCGCGCGGACGACGCATCTCTGCGTCGCGGCGCATCAGGACGACATCGAGATCATGGCGCACGCGGGCATCGCGGCGTGCCACGGCTCGGCGGAAAAGTTTTTCACCGGCGTCGTCGTGACCGACGGCGCGGGCGCGCCGCGCGCGGGCCGCTACGCCGCGATGAGCGACAATGAAATGCGCGCGGTGCGGCGCGCCGAGCAGCGCCGCGCGGCGGAAATCGGGAAATACAACCTGCAACTCCAGCTCGCGCATCCGAGTGCCGATGTGAAGACGCCGCGCCACGCCGCGGTGCGCGCGGACCTCGCGGCGATCTTCGGCGGCTGCGCGCCCGAGGTGATTTTTCTGCATCAGCCCGCGGACAAGCACCCGACGCACGTCGCGGTTTTTCTGCGCTGCCTCGAGGCGCTGCGTGCGCTGCCGCGCGAACGCCGACCGCGGGTCGTGCTCGGCTGCGAGGTGTGGCGCGGGCTCGACTGGCTCGCGGATGAGGACAAGGTCGCGCTCGACGCGAGCGCGCGGCCGGAGCTGGCGGCGGAGTTGCTGCGGGTCTTCGACTCGCAGATCGCCGGCGGCAAACGCTACGACCTCGCGACGCTCGGCCGCCGCGCCGCGAACGCGACCTTCCACACCTCGCACGCGACCGACCGTGCGACCGCAATCACCTGGGCGATGGACCTCGCGCCGCTCGTCGCGGACGAATCGCTGTCGCCGCTGGACTTTGTGCGGAAGCATGTGGACCGTTTGCGGTCCGATGTCGTTTCGCGTCTTCGGGAACTGGGGGCGTGACCGGCGGACGATGGAGGCTCCGTCATGCCCAAGCTCATTCGCGCCCGAGACACCCGCAACCTCCCGATCGTCGAGCCCGGCCGCGGCGATTCGACGCTGACTTACTTCAATCTCCTCCGGCTCGCGATGGGCGAGACCGTCACGCTCGACGTGCCGCGCTGCGAATTGCTCTGCGTCGTGCTCTCCGGCCGCGCCGACATCGCGGCGTGCACGCAGGAATTCAAAAACGTCGGTCGGCGTGCGGACGTCTGGGACGGGCCGGCCGATGCGATTTACTGCGGCACCTGCCCGCGCGTGACGGTGCGCGCGCTGCGCGACGGCACGGAAGTGGCGGTGGCGGGCGGCGTGTGCGAGCAGCCCTTCGCGCCGTTTCGCATCGCGCCGGAAGATGTCGAGGTGGTCGAGGTCGGTTCGCGCGAGACGCATTCGCGGCGGCGGATTTTTCACGTGCTGGGGCAGAACGCCGCCGGTCGTGCGGGCCATCTGCTCGTGAGCGAACTGCTCGGCGACGACGGCTGCTGGTCGGGTTATCCGCCGCACAAGCACGACACGGAGCGGCCGCCGGATGAAACGGATTTCGAGGAGGTTTATCATTATCGCTTCCGGCCGGAGTCGGGCTTCGGCGCGCAATTCTGCTACGACGGCGACGGCGGCGAGCCGCAGGCCGCGCTCGTGCGGCAGGGCGACACGTTTCTCGTCGATCGCGGTTATCATCCGACGGTGCGCGCGCCCGGCTACGAAGGCTACGTGCTGACGATCCTCGTCGGCCGCAACCAGCGCTCGCTGCGGCAATATTTCGAGCCGGCGCACATCGCGCTGGCGGAAAAAATCCCGGGCATCGATGCGATGCGGGAAAAATTCAAGTGACGAGGCGGACCGAAGCGGATCGCCCGACTCGGCGCAGGGGAGCGGGCCGTTTTACGTGACACTTTTCCAAGGGTTGCAGCGCGGGGAAACGCGTGCGATGCCTTGCCCGTGGCGGAAACGAAATCGCTTTTTGACCTCGCCGGCCGCACCGCGCTCGTCACCGGCTCGAGCCGGGGGCTCGGCCACGCGATCGCGCGCGGATTCGCGCAGCACGGCGCAGCCGTCGTGCTCAACGGCCGCGACGAAAAGAAACTCGCCGCCGCGGCCGGGGCGTTGCGCGCCGAGGGAGCGCGTGTGGCGACGGCGGCGTTCGACGTGACGGACGGCGCGGCGATCGCGCGCGCGGTCGAGCGGATCGAGGCGGAGTTCGCGCCGCTGGACATCCTCGTCAACAACGCCGGCATCCAGCAGCGCGCGCCGCTCGCGGAGATGACCGAGGCGCAGTGGCGCGCGGTGCTCGATACGAATCTCACCAGCGCGTTTCTCGTCGCGCGCGCCGTCGCGCCGCGGATGATCGCGCGCGGCGCGGGAAAAATCATCAACCTCTGCTCGGTGATGAGCGACGTCACGCGGCCGACGATCGGCAACTACGCCGCGGCAAAAGGCGGCCTGAAACAACTCACGCGCGCGATGGCCGTCGAATGGGCGAAGCACGGCGTGCAGGCGAACGCGATCGCGCCGGGATATTTCGTGACCGAGCTGAACCGCTCGCTGATCGACGACGCGGAGTTCAACGCGTGGGTTTGCAAACGCACGCCGGCGGGCCGCTGGGGCCAGCCGGAGGAGCTCGTGGGCGCGGCGGTGTTCCTGGCGTCGCGCGCATCCGGCTATGTGAACGGCCAGATGCTCGCGGTGGACGGCGGGATGCTCGCGGCGCTCTGACCGATTCGGAAAAAATCGGCCTGAGCGGCAGGGCGGCTTGGCCACTGGAATTCATTTCAAAAATCCTTCGGCGCCAGGTTGGGGACGCGACGCCCTCGTCGCGTCGCCCGCCAGAAAACGCGGCGAGCGCGCGGCGTCCCCGAGGGATTTGTGGAGTCCCGCAGTGAGTTTCGAGCCGCCGATTCAGCGCGCACGAAAATCCCGAGCGGCGCGTCAAGGATGACGCGCCCGCCTGCGGCCCGCGACGCGGCGCGATCAGTTTTCCGCGAAGGTCAATTCTTCCTGCGGCGTGCGCGCCGTCGTGCCGTGCCGCGCGGTCGCCGATGCGGCGAAGCGCCGCGCGGGAACGATCGGCGACTCGAGGCGCGCCGGGCGCGCGGCGTGCGCGGTGGCGCCGCCGATCAGCGCGCGGAGCTCGGTGACGGATTCGAGCAGCGTGTTCGCCTGCGCGCTCATTTCCTCGGCGGCGGCGGCGGTTTCCTCGGCGTGGCTCGCGTTGCTCTGCGTGACCTTGTCCATCTGGCCGACGGCGACATTCACCTGGCCGATGCCCTGGTTCTGCTCGTTGGACGCGGTGGCGATCTCGGCGACGAGCGTGTCGACCTGCCGGACGCGCGCGACGATCTGCTCGAGCGATTGGGCCACGTTGCCGGAGATCGCGACGCCGTGCTCGCTCTTGGCGATGGCGTCCTCGATCTTGGTCGCGGTTTCCTTCGCGGCGTGCGCGGAGCGCTGCGCGAGGTTGCGGACTTCCTCGGCCACGACGGCGAAACCCATGCCGGCCTCGCCGGCGCGCGCGGCTTCGACGGCGGCGTTGAGCGCGAGGAGGTTGGTTTGAAACGCGATCTCGTCGATCGTCTTGATGATTTTGCCGACGGCGTTCGAGGAATTCTTGATCGCATCCATCGCCTGGCGCATGTCGGTCATGTGCGCGGCGCCGGTGTCGGCGGAGGTGCGCGTCTGCACGGCGAGGTCCTTGGCCTGCTGCGCGCTGTCGGAATTGCGCTTGGTCATCGAGGACATTTCCTCGAGCGAGGCGCTCGTTTCCTCGAGGCTGGCGGCCTGCTCGCTGGCGCCGGCGGCGAGCGACTGGCTGGCGGAGGAGACCTGGCCGGCGGCGGCGTTCACCTGCAGCGAGGCTTCGGTGAGATTGTCCGCAACGGCGACGAGCACGCGGCCGATGCTGCGGCCGATGAACACGGCGAGCAGCACGCTGACGACGAGCACGACGGCGAGGCCGACGAGCACGGTGGTGGACGAGGCGGCGAGGCGGCTGGTGGAATTCTCCGCGGCTTCGATCGTGCGCGTGATGCCGGTGGACGCGGTGTCCTCGGCCAGGCTCACGAGCTGCCCGGAAATCTCGGTGGCCTGGCGGCCGATTTGATCGAGGGCGGCGCTGTCGGCCATCACCTGCCGCATGGAATCGGCGTAGTCGGCGGCGTCCTGTTTCACGCGCGCGAGTTCGTCGATGTCCGCCGGCACGTGCAGGAGCGCGCCGAGCGCGGCGAATTTCTGGTTCATGGCTTCGAAATTCTCGAGGCCGCCGACGATGAGTTTCTGGTCGCGCAGCGCCTGGGCCTTGAACACCGCGATGCGGGCGGCGTTGCCGAGGCCGCGGATTTCGTTGGCGAGGGCGAGCTTGGTCTCGCGCTCGGCGAGCTGCGCGACGTCGGCGGAGGTTTTCGTTTCCTGCGCGAGTTTTTCGCCCTGGCTGGCGATGAGCCGGTCGAGATTGGCGATGAAATCGGCGGCGTCGCCATTCAGCTTTTCGCGCGCGGCGGCGAGGCCGTGGTTGCGCTGCTCCATCTGCGCGATCAGGTCCTCGTAGGTTTTCACCAGCGGGACGAAGGTGGCGAGGTGTTCGCGGAGCTTGACGAGCTCGGGGTGCGCGGTGGCGAGTTTTTGCGCCGCGTCGAGTTGCAGGTGGACTTCCGCGAGCGCGTCGCGGGCGGCGGCGAGGTCGGCGGGGTTGTCCGTGTAGGCGTAGCTGCGGGTGCTGGCGTAAGCGGTCAAGGTGTGCACCTGCAGCTCGTCCGCCACGCGCGTCTCGAGCACGAAGGCGGACGAAAGCTCGCGGGCCATCGCCTGGACCGAGCGCATGTTGAACACCGCCACGCCGCCGAGCAGGGCGGCCAGAGCGACGAGGGCCGTGAAGCCGGCGTTGATTTTTCGGCTGATGGTCATGGCGCGGACATAAGGTGGCGAGGCGGGTTGGAGCGGCGGTTGGCGCGCTGTCCTTGTTGAACGGATCGGCGGGGAAACTACTTAATCCGCACCTTTTGAACTTCGCTGCGCACCGCTTGCGGCGCATCCCTCCCGCGAATTGCACGGCGGCTAACGGCGCACGGGCGATTTTTGGGCGGGTGACAGAATAATTGCTTCACCGCGCGGGAGGGTTAATCGTCCCGGACCACCGCCCATGCTGAGCCTTCCCGTTGAGCTGACGATTCTCGCGCTGCTGGTGCTCGCGAACGGTCTGCTCGCGATGGCGGAGACGGCGGTCGTCTCGGCGCGGAAGGCGACGCTGCGCCACCGTGCGGCTTCGGGCGATCGCGCGTCGGCGAAGGCGCTCGCGCTCGCGGAGCAGCCGGCGCGGTTTCTGGCGCTCGTCGAATTCTGGCTGACGCTGAGCGGCATGATCGCCGGCGTGCTCGCGGGCGCGAAGCTCGTCGGGCAGGTGACGGCGCGGCTCGCGCACTGGCCGGCGCTCGCGGATTCCGCGCGCGGCATCGCGCTCGTCGCGGTGACGCTCGGGCTCACGTCGTTCATGCTGGTGTTCGGCGAGTTCGTGCCGAAGCGCGTCGGCCGCGCGTATCCGGAGCAGGTGGCGCGATTGCTCGCGGGTTGGGTGCGCGCGCTCGCGTGGATCGCGGCGCCGCTGCTGTGGTTTTTCGAGCTGTGCACCGATGGTTTGTCGAAGCTGATCGGGATTCGCGTGCGGCCGCTGGCGGACAGCGTGGGCGAGGAGGAAGTGCGCGCGCTGATCGAGCAGGGGCTGCACGCGGGCGTGTTTCAGCCGGCGGAGAAACAGATGGTCGAGGGCGTGCTCGCGCTCGACCAGCGGCCGGTCGCCGCGATCATGACGCCGCGGCCGAAGATCGTCTTTCTCAACCTCGACGATCCGGAGGAAGTGAACTGGCGGAAAATCGTCACGAGCGGTCACTCGTATTTTCCCGTTTACCAGAGCAGCCGCGACCAGGTCGTCGGCATGGTGGCGGTGAAGGCGCTGTGGGCGCACTCGGCGATCGGCCTGCCGACGACATTGAAAAATCTCCTGCTGCCGCCGCTTTTCGTGTCGGAGACGGCGAACGCGATCCAGCTCCTCGAGCAGTTCAAGAAAAGCGGCAAGCACATCGCGGTCGTGACGGACGAGTTCGGCGTCGTGAAAGGACTCGTGACGCTGATCGACGTGATGGAGGCGATCGTCGGCGACATCCCGGAGCGCGGCCGCGCGCCGCAGCCCGAGGCGAAGCAGCGCGACGACGGCTCGTGGCTGGTCGACGCGACGCTGCCGACGAACGAAGTGAAAACGCTGCTCGGCCTTGCGCAGCCGCTGCCGCACGAGGACGTCGCGGAGTTTCAGACGCTCGGCGGATTCGTCGTGACGCAGTTCGGCCGCATCCCGGCCGCGGGCGACAAATTCGACTGGCACGGCTGGCGGTTCGAAGTCGTCGACATGGATCGCCGGCGCGTCGACAAGGTGCTGATCGCGAAAGCGCCGGTGGCGGCGACGGAGCCGCCGGAGGCGAAGGCGAGTTGATGCGCGCGAGGCGCAGGCCACGAGAGGCGCGCTCGTTGCGGTTTACGCCGCGACGGACGGAAAAACTTTGCCATCGCCGCGGGCGCGCGTGACGGTGCGCGCATGTCGTCCGACCGGCCATGCCAGCAGACTTCTTCACCGGCCAGCCCACGCGCCTCCGCGGCCGGCGACTCGTCGGCCGGGAAGAGCGAAGCGCTCTTCAAGACGATCACGAGCGACGACTGGCGGCGCTCGCTCGCCTCGGCGCGGCGGCAGAAAAATGCGGTGTCCGAGCAGATTCGGACCGCGATCTCGTCCTCCTCGCGGAAGACGAAGTAGCGCTGCTCGAAGGCGCCGGCGGCGAGTGGGCGGCGCTCGGCGACGCGATTCGCGGGTGGCGCGCGGTGCTGCCGCTGCGGCGGCTGGGTGATTTCGGATTTCCGGATCGCGACGAAATCGAGAATCCGCTCGAGGAGGCCAACGTGCACCTGCAGCGCATCGGCGGCGGCGTGGAGGCGTGGGCGTTTGCGGCGCGCGAGGACGGCTCGGTTTATAAATTTTACCTGCCGCGCGAGGAGAAGCGGATCGGCAGCGTGTTCGGTTTTCGCCGCGGCCACGAAGCCGGCGCGGAAGTCGCGCTGCACGCGGATGCCACGCTCGGCGATTATCGCGGGCTGCTGGAGAAACTTCTCCTCATCCACGCGCTCGGCGGGATGGCGACCGAAGTGATCGCGGTCACGCCGGAAGGCATCGTGGTCGCGAAGCAGACGCTCGGCGATCCGCTGCCGCAGGGCGACGACGTGTCGGGTGTGCTGCCGGCGGGATTGATCGAGATTCCCTCGCGCTTCCTTCGCGCGAATCGCGATCATCCGCGGCTGTTTTTTCTCGCGGAGGGCGGCGGCGCGGCCGACGCGCGGCCGTTTCTCGTCGCGGATCTGCACGCGCGCAATTTCGTGCGCGGCGTGGACGGCACGCTGCACGTGATCGACATCGTGGCTGCGGCGTGGCCGCTCGCGGAGACGGCGCGCGATCCGTGGATGAGCGAGTGGCTCGCCCGCGTGCGCGCGGACCCGGCGGCCGGCATGCTCGGCGCGGCGCGCGACGACGAACTCTAAGCGGTTAAAATAAACTCTTAGCCGCGTCAGAAAGGTAGGTCGGGGTTTATCCCCGACGAGTCGGGCGTAAAGCCCGACCCACAAAAAACGCTACGGCATTTTTTGAAACCGCTCTGATCGAAGAAAACAGGAGCCGGCGGGCGCTTCGGGTTTTACAGGTTTTTGGACGGAACCGCGGCGCGGCGCCTTGTCGTAGAAGCGCGTCCGCAGCCGATCGGCGCGGGCGCGACCAACCGCAAATCAAACCATGAAGATCAAAACCTCACTGAAACTCGCGCTCGCGGGTGCCTTGCTCGCGGGTGGCGCGACGACCGCGATGTTCGCGCAGTCGGCCACTCCGCTGTCGCCCGCGGACAACGGCGGGCTCCTCGGCCAGGAATACACCGGCGTGGAGTTCGGCTATACGCATCACGTGGAGAGCGCGCCCGCGGTGCTGCACCGCTACGGCTTCGTTTCGAGCCGGCCGCTCGTCGAGGCGAAGGAGAACGTCGACGCGGCGTTTCGCTATAATTACACGCGCGGCAGCGCGTTTGGCTCGCTCGTGACGCAGCACGATGTCGCGGTGGCGTTCACCGGTTATCTGCCGCTCGGCACGGCGAAGCCGTTTGTCGAGGGCGACGCGGGCTGGGCCTGGCAGCGCGGCGATGTGGCGCATCAGAGCGGGTTCATGTATCTCATCGGCGCGGGCGTGGAGCTGGCCGTCGCGCCGCGCGTGGCGGTGGCGCCCTTCGTGAACTACACCGAGGCGCCGCGCTTCCACGATCACATCTGGAATTTCGGCGCGCGCACGAGCTATCGCTTCGATCGGACGTGGAGCGGGACCTTCACGGTCGACGTCGACGATCAGCACAACGTCGAATACGCCGTCGGCGTGCAGCGGCGGTTCTGAGCCGCGCAAAAAACGCCGCGACGGCGTTTGTCGTTCCTGTTTTTTTCGAGCCGCGGCGCGGGCCGCGGCTTTTTTGCGCGCAAAAAAAAGCGCGCCGGAATTCGGCGCGCTTGCGTCTGGATGGAAATACGAAGCGAGCGGAGCGCGCTCAGCTCTTCTGCGAATTGAGAAACGCGAGGACGTTTTCGGCCTGCTTGTCGGTGACGCCCTGGTCCTTGTAGACGATCTTGCCCGTGCGATCGATGACGTAGCACTCGCGCGAGGCGCGGCCGGTGCCGGCCTGGCCGAAGGCTTTCACGACGGTCTTTTCCGTGTCGGCGATCAGCGGATAAGGAAAGTGGTTCACTTCCTTGAACTGCTTCTGCTTCTCGATCGGGTCGACGCTCACGCCGACGATCGTCGCGCCCTTGGCCTTCAGCTCGGTGGCGCCGTCGCGCAGCGAGCAGCCCTGCTTGGTGCAGCCGCCGGTCAGCGCCGCCGGGTAGAACCAGACGACGGTGTATTTGTTCTGCTTGTAGACGTCGCCGAGATTGAGCGTGGTGCCTTCATCGGTGACGCCGCTGACGACGGGAGCGGTGTCGCCGACCTTGAGCGGATCGGCTTTGGCGGCTCCAAAGAGGAGCGAGAACAGGGACATGAGAGCGAGGATGCGGGGGAGTTTCATGGCGGGTGGGGTGGAAAGCGTGGCCGGGCGCGAGGGAAGCGCAAGCGTGGCGACGATTTAGAGCTCATTTCAAAACCTCGGCTGCTCGCTCGCGACGGATCGAAGTGGCACGGGCATATCCTGCCCGTGAACGGGGTCGAAACACGGGCGAGCCGCCCGTGCCACGTCGCCGAGATTTTGAAATGAGCTTTTAGGACGCGGCGGCCGGCGCCCAGTTTTTCGCGCGCTCGACGGCGCGGTGCCAGTCGCGTTGCAGCCGGCGCATCGCGGCGGGCGCGGCCTGCGGGCGGAAGGTTTTTTCCGCGCGCCAGAGCGCCGCGATCTCGGCGCGATTTTTCCAGAAGCCGACGGCGAGCCCGGCGAGATAGGCGGCGCCGAGCGCGGTCGTCTCGGTGATGCGCGGCCGGATCACGGGCACGCGCAGCAGGTCGCTCTGGAATTGCAGCAGGCCGTTGTTGATCGTGGCGCCGCCGTCGACGCGCAGCTCGCGGAGGCGGAGTTTCGCATCGGCCTCCATCGCGCGCAGCAGGTCGGCGCTCTGATACGCGATGCTCTCGAGCGCGGCGCGCGCGAGATGCGCCGCAGTCGTGCCGCGCGTGAGGCCGACGATCGCGCCGCGCGCGGCGGCATCCCAGTGCGGCGCGCCGAGTCCGGCGAAGGCCGGCACGAGGTAAACGCCGCCGTTGTCGGGCGCGCGCGCGGCGAGCGCTTCGATGTCGGCCGACTGCGCGATCAGGCCGAGTCCGTCGCGCAGCCATTGCACGACGGCGCCGCCGATGAACACGCTGCCCTCGAGCGCGTATTCGAGCGGGCCCTGCGCGCCGAGCCGCCACGCGATCGTGGTGAGGAGCTGGTGTTGCGACGCGACGGGTTGCTCGCCGGTGTGCAGCAGCAGGAAGCAGCCGGTGCCGCAGGTGTTCTTCGCCAGGCCGGGCCGGAAACACGTCTGGCCGAACAACGCCGCCTGCTGGTCGCCGGCGACGCCGCCGATCGGCACGCCGCGGAGCGCGGGAATCGTCTCGACCTCGCCGAAAATCTCGCTGCTCGCGCGCACCGCGGGGAGCACTTCGCGCGGGATGCGCAGCGCGCGGAGCAGCGCGTCGTCCCATTCGCCGGTGCGCAGGTTCAGCAGCAGCGTGCGCGAGGCGTTGGAGACATCGGTCGCGTGCACTTTTCCGCCGGTGAGTTTCCACAGCAGCCACGTGTCGACGGTGCCGAACGCCAGCTCGCCCCGCGCGGCGCGGCGCCGCGCGCCGGGGATGCGGTCGAGCAGCCACGCGAGCTTCGTGCCGGAGAAATACGGATCGAGCACGAGCCCGGTTTTCTCGCGCAGCAACGGCGCGAGCCCGCGGCGGCGCAGCCGCGCGCAGATTTCCGTCGTGCGCCGGTCCTGCCACACGATCGCGCGCGCGAGCGGGCGGCCGGTGCGGCGTTCCCAGAGCAGCGTCGTCTCGCGCTGATTCGTGAGCCCGAGCGCAGCGAGATCGCCGGCGGCGAGATTCGCCTCGGCGACGGCGGCGAGCGCGACGCGGCGCGTCGTCTGCCACAAGTCCTCTGGCTCGTGCTCGACCCAGCCGGGCCGCGGGAAGTGCTGGGGAAATTCCTGCTGCGCGGCGCCGCGCGCGCGGCCGCGGCGGTCGAAGACGATCGCGCGCGACGAGGTCGTCCCCTGGTCGAGCGCGAGCACGAAGGAGCGGGGCATGGCGCGAAGCTGGCCGCGCCGCGCCGAAACGCCAAGCCCGCGGTGAGATAACGGCGCGCGCGAGTTTCCGGCTTGCGTGAAAGGTAAGCTAGCTTACCAGTTTCCGGCTCCCCGCCCGCCACCCACGCCCAGATGGTCGCTTCCCGCTCCCAATTCGAGCAGAGTCTCGCGTTTGTCCTCGGTGACATCCACCGGCTGGCGCGCAAGGAATTCGAGCGGCGCGTGCGCGATCTCGGGCTGACGCGCGGGCAGTGGCTTTTTCTGCATCATCTCGCGCGGCAGCCGGGCTGCACGCAGAGCGAGCTCGCCGAGCGGCTGCAGATGGAAAAAATCACCGTGAGCCGCCAGGCGGAGCGGCTGGTGCGGGCCGGGTGGGTGGAGCGGCGCGACCACGCGAAGGACGGCCGCGCGTATCGTCTCCACGTCGCACCCAAGGCCGAGCCGATCATCCGCCGGCTCAGCGTGGCCGCGGAAAAACTGCGTGCCGACTACCTGCGCGGGATTCCGGTGCGCCGGCGCCGCCCGCTGCTCGACGATCTTTTGCACATCAAAACCAATCTTCTCCGCATGGACGCGGAGGCCAGACGCTCATGATTTCCTCCCGTGTTTTCCTCGCGCTCGCCGCGGGCGCCGCGCTGGCCGCCAGCGCCTGCAGCCGCTCCGGCGGCGCCACGAACAAGGCCGCGGGCCTGCCGCCCGTGCCGGTGCAGACCGCGATCGCCGTGCAGCAGGACGTGCCGCGCATCGTCGAGGCGGTCGGCGCCGTGCAGGCGCTGCGCACCGTCGCGGTGAAGTCGCAGGTCGACGGGATGATCGCGGAGATTCATTTCGGCGAAGGCGACGAAGTGAAGGCGGGCGACCTGCTCGTCTCGCTCGACCGCCGGCCGTTCGAAAACAGCGTGCGCATCGCGCGCGCCGATCTCGCCAACGCCCGCGCCGAGGCCGCGAAGGCCGACGCCGATCTCGAGCGCTACACGCACCTCGACCAGCAGGCCGCGATTTCGAAGGAGCAGTTTGCCGAACTCCAGACGAAAGACCTCACGTCGCACGCGCTCGTGCAGGCGAAGGAAGCCGCCGTCGCGAATGCCGAGCTGCAGCTCAGCTACGCCGAAATCCGCGCGCCGATCGCGGGCCGCACGGGTCAATTGATTCTGCACGAAGGCGCGCTCGTGAAGGCGAACGACGTCAACCAATCCATCGTCACGCTCAACCAGCTCGCGCCGATCACGGCCGCGTTCGCCGTGCCCGAGAGCACGCTCGGCGCGATCCGCGCCGCGATGGCGGCGGGCACCGCGGGCGTCACGGTGATCGACCGCAACGCCGGCGTCGTGCGCACCGAGGGCAAGCTCACTTTCGTCGACAACTCCGTCGATCCGACGACGGGCACGATCACGCTCAAGGCGACGTTTGCGAACGAGGATCATGCGTTGTGGCCCGGACAATTCGTGCAGGTGCAGACGCAGCTCGGGCTCGATCGCGGCGCGATTGTCGTGCCGTCGTCGGCGGTGCAGACCGGCCAGAGCGGCGCGCAGGTTTTTGTCGTGAAGCCCGACCAGTCCGTCGACATCCGCGCCGTGAAAGTCCTGCGCACCGCGGGCGACAACTCGCTCATCGGCGAAGGCGTCCACGCCGGCGAGACCGTCGTGACCGACGGGCAGCTCCGGCTCGTGCCCGGCGCGAAAGTGGAAGCGACCACGCTCGACGGCCGCGCCCCCGCGACCGGCGAGAAAACCGCCGCCCTCGCGCCATGAACCTGCCCGCGCTCTGCATCCGCCGGCCGGTGATGACGACGCTGCTGACCGCGGCGCTGTGCGTCTTCGGCGCGATGGCGTATAAACTTCTGCCCGTCTCCGATCTGCCGAATGTCGATTTCCCGACGATCGTCGTGAGCGCGGCGCTGCCCGGCGCGACACCCGAGACGATGGCTTCCGCGGTCGCGACGCCGCTCGAGCAGCAGTTCTCGACCATCGCGGGCATCGACTCGATGACCTCGACGAGCGCGCTCGGCAGCACGTCGATCACGATCCAGTTCACGCTCGAGCGCAGCATCGACGCCGCCGCGCAGGACGTGCAGTCCGCGATCGCCGCGGTGCAGCGGCGGCTGCCGCAGGACATGCCGGCGCCGCCGTCGCTGAAGAAAACGAATCCCGCGGACCAGCCCGTGCTCTACCTCGCGCTCAGTTCGCCGACCTTGCCGCTGTCGGTGGTCGACGAATTCGCCGAGACGCATCTCGCGCAGCGCATCTCGACGGTCGACGGCGTGGCACAGGTGCAGGTGTTCGGCGCGCAGAAATACGCGCTGCGCGTGCAGCTCGATCCGCGCGCGCTCGCCAGCCGCGGCATCACGCTCGACGAAGTGCGCAGCGCGCTCGCGGCGCACAACGTGAATCTCCCGACCGGCGTGCTCGACGGCACGCACCAGGCGATGACGGTCGTCGCGACCGGCCAGCTCACGAACAGCGCGGAGTTCACGCAGATCGTCGTCGCCTATCGCAACAACGCGCCCGTCCACCTCGGCGAGCTCGCGCGGGTGATCGACAGCGTGCAGGAAAACCGCGTCGCGAGCTGGTTCTTCATCGGCGGCGCGGGCGACCGCGCGATCGTGCTCGCGATCCAGCGCCAGCCGGGCACGAACACCGTCGAAGTCGTGACGAAAGTCCGCGACCTGCTGCCGAGTTTCCGCCAGCAACTGCCGGCCTCGGTGAAGCTCGACGTGCTCTTCGACCGCTCGGAAACGGTGCGCGAGTCGGTGAACGACGTGCAGTTCACGCTGCTGCTCTCCATCGCGCTCGTGGTGCTCGTGATCTTCCTGTTCCTGCGCACGCTCACGGCGACGATCATCCCCGGCCTCGCGATCCCGATGGCGCTGCTCGGCACGTTCATCGCGATGTTTTTCGCGGGCTACACGCTCGACAATCTCTCGCTGCTCGCGCTCACGCTCTCGGTCGGCTTCGTCGTCGACGACGCGATCGTCATGCTCGAAAACATCGTGCGCTACATCGAGCAGGGCGTGCCGGTGCGCGAGGCGGCGTTCAAGGGCTCGGGCGAAATCGGGTTCACGATTTTGTCGATGACGCTCTCGCTCGTCGCCGTGTTCATCCCGGTGCTGTTCATGGGCGGCATCCTCGGGCGGCTGCTGCACGAGTTCGCGGTGACGATCACGGCGTCGATCATCGTCTCGGGCGTCGTGTCGCTCACGCTCACGCCGATGCTGTGCTCGCGCTTCCTGAAGCCGCATCGCGCGCATGATGCGACGGGACACGGAAAATTCTACCGGCTCAGCGAAGGCGCCTTCGACGCGATGCACGCGTTCTACGAGCGCACGCTGCAGCGCGCGATGCGGCATCGCTTCGCGACGGTGAGCGTGGCGTTCGTGATGGTCGCGCTCACGGTCGTCGTCGCGCGGCGGCTGCCGATGGGCTTCATCCCGACCGACGACACGGGACAGATCTTCGCTTTCACCGAGGGCGCGCAGGACGTGTCGTTCGGCGAGATGGTGCAGCACCAGCAGGCGGCCGCGGCGATCGTCGCGAAGAAGCCTTACGTCGAAGCATTCATGTCGGCGCTCGGCGGCGGCCAGACGGCGTCGACGAGCAACCAGGGCCGGCTCTTCATGCGCCTGAAACCGCGCCGCGAGCGTCCGCCCGCCGACCAGATCGTGCAGGAACTCCGCCGCGACCTCAGCGTGATCCCGGGACTCAAGGTTTATCCGCAACTGCTGCCGCCGATCCGGCTCGGCGGTTCGCTCACGAAGGCGCTGTATCAGTTTACCCTGTTCGGCACCGACCTGAAGGAACTCTATGTCGCGGCGCAGAACATGGAGGCGAAGATGCGCGGGATTTCCGACCTGCAGGACGTCAACTCCGACCTGCAGATCTCCAGCCCGCAGTTGCGCGTCGACATCAATCGCGAGCGCGCCGCCGCGCTCGGCATCACGCCGCAGCAGATCGAGGACGCGCTCTACAGCGCCTATGGTTCGCGGCAGGTGTCGACGATCTACACGCCGACGAACCAATACTTCGTCATCATGGAGATGGCGCCGGAGTTTCAGCAGAACCCGGAAGCGCTCTCGCTGATTTACCTGCGCAGCCGCAGCGGCAAGTCCGTGCCGCTCGACACCGTCGCCACGCTCAAGCACGACGTCGGTCCGCTCACGCTCAATCATCTCGGGCAGGTGCCGGCGGTGACGATCTCGTTCAACCTGCGGCCGGGTTATTCGCTCGGCGAGGCCTCCGCGGTGATCACGGCGCTCGCGCGCAAGGAACTGCCCGCGACGATCAGCTACGGTTTCCAGGGCTCGGCGCAGGCGTTCGAGTCGTCCATGCGCGGCCTCGGCCTGCTGCTCATCATGGCGGTGCTCGTGATCTACATCGTGCTCGGCATTCTCTACGAGGACTTCATCCACCCGCTCACGATTCTGTCGGGCCTGCCCGCGGCGAGTTTCGGCGCGTTGTTCACGCTCTGGCTGTTTCGCCAGGAGCTGAACGTGATGGGCTACGTCGGCATCATCCTGCTCGTCGGCATCGTGAAGAAAAACGCGATCATGATGATCGACTTCGCGCTGGCGGCGCGCGCGGCGGGCGAGACGCAGCCGGAAAAAGCGATCGTGCAGGCGTGCCTCGTGCGCTTCCGGCCGATCATGATGACGACGTTCGCGGCGCTCGCGAGCGCGTTCCCGATCGCGCTCGGCCTCGGCGCCGGCGCGGATTCGCGGCGGCCGCTCGGCCTCGCGGTCGTCGGCGGCCTCGTGGTCTCGCAACTGCTGACGCTCTACATCACGCCGGTGATCTACGTCTACATGGACAAGTTCACCGCGCGCGTCCGCCGCGGCAAAACCGCCGCCGCGCCGGCGCTCGCCCGCGAGCCCGCGATGGCGAAGTGAGCGCGCCGAAGCACGTGGCCGCGGGCGCGGGGCAGCGATCCGTGGCCGACGGCTCATCGCCCGCCGTCGAGCCGCAGCGGTGAAACCTTGCCCGGGCGGTCGTGTCGCACAACCTGTCCCGCCATGAGAACTTTCCTTGCCCTCGCCCTGACGCTCGCGACGTGCGCGCCGATGGAGGCGCAGCTTTTCCGGCCGCATCTTCCGCCGTCGATCGCCGCGCCGAAGGCAAACGCGCCGGCGCCCGGTGCGACGCGCGGGCACGATTTCGGCGGCGGGTTCGCAGGCGGACGCCGCGGCGATTACGTGCGGCGCGATGCTTTCGTCTACGTCGACTTCGCGCCCGCGGCTTACGGCTACTACGACTACGCGCCCTACGGCTGGAGCGATTACAGCTACAGCTACGCGCCGAGCCCGAGCGCCGCGGCCAACGGCCTTTGGCTCGGCGCGCTCGCGGGCGCGATCATCGGCAACAACAGCGGTGGATTGCACCACGACGGCTGGCGCGGCGCGGCGTGGGGCGCGGGCATTGGCTGGCTGCTCGGCACGGCGGTCGACGCGAATCGCCGCGCCGCCGTCGACGCGCCCGCCACCACGACCGCACCGGTCGTGATTTCATCCGCACCGCAGGCGACGCCGCTCGCGACATCGCGCGCCGCCGCGATCGACTCCGCGCCCGCCACGCCGATGAGCGGCGCGAATGCGTTGTTCGGCCGCAACTGAGCGCGCGACCGGCATGCGTTTTTTTCCGCTTCTTCTTTTCCCGACACCATGAACCTCCCTTCCCGCCTGTTCCTCGCCGGTGCGATCCTCGCGCTCGGCCTCGCCGCCGGTTGCGCCACCGATGCCGGCGTGCGCAACCCCGCCGGCCGTCCCGTCACCGAGATGCGGCCCGATGAGCACGGCGCCGTCGCCGGCACCGGCATCGAGTCGCAGGACATCGTTACCGTCACCGACCAGATGGCGCGCAGCATCCTCGCGATCCCGCAGATCGCGCACGCGGCCGTCGCGCCGACCGTCGTGCTCGAGCCCGTGCAAAACAACACGCGCTTCCCGATCAACAAGGACATCTTCCTCACGCGCATCCGCTCGCAGCTCAACGCCAAGGCGATGGGCCGCGTGAGCTTCCTCGATCGCGAGATGATGAAGACGCTCGAGCGCGAGCGCGACTTGAAGCGCACCGGGCAGGTCACCGCGAGCGCCGATCCGAACGTGACCGAATTCGCCGGCGCGGATTATTTTCTCACCGGCAAGCTCGACGGCCAGACCACGCGCAATTCCGCCGGCACGAGCGATTATGTGCTCTACACGTTTCGCCTGACCGACGCGCGCACGAGCCGCATCGTGTGGGAGGATTCGCGCGAGATCAAAAAACAGGGCTTCGAGGACGCCGCGTATCGCTGAGCGGCTCGCCCGCGAAGCGCCGCGCGCGATCCGCCGCGCGCTCGCGCTGCCGAACTCGATGACCTTCCACCTTCCCGCTTCGCTCACGCGCGCCGTCGTATCGACCGCCGTGTTGTTTCTTGCCGGCTGCGTCGAATTTCCCGACGCGCCGGCGTCCGCGCCGCGCGCGCCGGCGTATGCGAACCAAAACGCCGCGCCTACCGCCGCCGATCGCGCGAGCGCGCCACCCGCCGAACGCGATCGTGTGCTCGTCGATTATCGAGCGGCGGCCACCGCGCTTCGTCGCGGCGAAGCCGACGAGGCGAAGGCGCGGCTCGACGACGCGATCGCGCGCATCGGCGGCATCATCGTCAACGACGCCGACGCCGCGCGCGCCCGCACGCTCTTCGTCGCGGAGAGCACGAAGCCCTTCATCGGCGAACCTTACGAGCGCGTGATGGCGTATTATTATCGCGGCATCCTTTACTGGCGCGACGGGCAGCCCGACAACGCCCGCGCGTGCTTCCGCTCTGGCCAGGTCATCGACAGTGATCCGGAACTCGAACATTACGATTCTGACTACGTGCTGCTCGACTACCTCGATGGCCTGGCCACTGCGAAGCTCGGCGGCGACGGCAGCGACGCCTTGCGCCGCGCGCAGCGCCACGCGGGAGAAAAAATCGCGCTGCCGCACTACAACCCCGACGCCAACGTTCTCCTCTTCGCCGAATACGGCTACGGCCCGCGCAAAATCGCCGCCGGCCCCTACGGCGAGCAGCTTCGTTTCCTCGCCGAGGATTCGCCGACGCACTCCGCGCGCCTCGTCCTCGACGGCGGCACGCGCATCGTGCCGCTGCCCGGCTACGACGATCTCGGTTATCAGGCGACGACACGCGGCGGGCGCGTGATGGACCACATCCTCGGCAACAAGGCCGTCTTCAAAACCAACGCCAACCTCGCCGGCGATGCCGCGCTCGCCGGCTCCGCCTACGCGCAGGATCAGGCGCGCAAACGCGAGCGCGAAGGCAAGGATGCGGACGACGCGCAGTTCGCTTCGCTCGGCCTCGGCGTGCTCGGCGTCATCGGCAAGGTCGCCTCCGCCGCGACGCAGGCGCAGGCCGACACCCGGCAGTGGGACAATCTTCCGCAACACCTCGGTTTCGCCGCGCTCAAGCTCGCGCCCGGCACGCATTCCGCGACGTTGGAATTCCTCGATCGCGACGGCGCCGTCCTCGAGCAGCGCACGCAGCACCTCGCGCTCGCGGTCCTGCCCGGCGGGCGCGATACCGTCGTGTTTTTGAGCGAACTTAAGCGCTGACGCGCAGTCACACCCCCACTGACCACCACACCGCCGACCCCATGAACACCAAGCCGTTTCAACTGCTCATGTCCGTCGTTGCCTGCGCATTCGCCGCGGGTTGCGCGACGGCCACGGGTCCGTTCCCGCCGGTCGATTCGACCAAGTTCACGCTCGAGAGCACGGACCGCTTCGCCGTCCTCGACCAACCCGCACCCTACGCCGTGAAGTGCACCGGCCTGCAGGACGGCGTCTCCGATGACGGCCGGCTCTGGGTCATGGCCAACGTGAAGAATGGCGAGAATCGCCGCGTGCAGGTCCAGATCAACTGCGTGTTCAAGGACGAGCAGGGTTTCTCCACCGGCGACGAGACACCGTGGCAGACGCTGATCCTTTCCGAAAACGCCACCGAGACCGTGCGCTTCGCCGCCATGAACACCGCGGCGAAAAAATACACCGTGCGCGTTCGCCAGGCGCGCTGATTTTTCCGGCCCCGCGTCGCCTCTCCCGCCATGAACTCCCGCTTTCCGCTGCTGCTCCCGCTCGTCTTCGGTTTCACGTCGCTCCTGCTCGCCGATGACAACGCGCCGACGCCCGCGCCCGCGTCGCCGCCCATCGCGCAGATGCAAGCGCAGCCGCGCGCCGATGCGCTCGGCCTGCCCGCCGGCCAGCAGCGCGTCTACGCACCGGCCTCGGATGCGTTGATCTCGCGCCAGGCGGCCGACGGGATTCTCGAGCGTTTTCGCAAGGCCTACAACAAGGACGACCACGCGCCGCGCATCGTCATCTACGTGAATCGCGCGCTCGTCGACACCGCGAGCGGCCTCCAGCTCACCGGCCACACCGAGCGCTACGAAAAATCCGAGGCGTCGACGAAAACGAGCGGCGAGAACAGCTATCAGGTGAAGAACGCCGCGCCGCCGGCGCTCGCCGATCAGCAGACGGTGCGCGAAGTCGAGCGGCTCTTCGGCCGCGTGTTTCGCAACGCCGGCGCCACGCTCGCCGACCAGAAAACCGCCGCCGCGCTTCTGCCCGAGCAGGCCGGCACGCGGCTCGTCGGCGATCAGGCCGCGAAAGATCGCGAGGCGCTCGCCAACATCGCCGACCTCGCGGTCGAAGTGCTCATCTCCAGCCGCAATCTCACGGTGCCCGAAATTTCCGGCGATGTGAACTACACCGTGCCCGACATCCAGGCCACGGCGATCCGGCTCAAGGATGCGGCGATCGTCGGCCAGGCCGCGGCGAGCGACATCCTCGGCAAAGGCGCGCAGGCCGGCCGCGTGGTCCGGCAATTCGACGTGCGCGACATCACCGAAGCGACGGCGATCGCGCTGATCGAGGACATGCTGACGGGCAAAAACGAAAAGTGACGCAGGTCGGTCGAGCCGCGGCAGAGCGCACGACTCGTTTAGAGCTCATTTGAAAATCTCGGCGACGTGGCACGGGCGTCTCGCCCGTGTTTTGGCCCCGCTCACGAGCAGGATGCTCATGCCACCTCGAACCGTCGTGAGCGAACAGCCGAGTTTTTGAAATGAGTTCTTAACGTTTCGGCGGAGCTTCCGGCTCCGCCTTTTTCGTTTCGCCGCCGGCCGGTCGCGGGCCGAACGTCACGCCGGCGCTCGCGGCTTCCATTTCCTTCAAGCTGCGCTCGATCGCGGCTTTTTCCGCGGGCGCGTCCTTCACGATCGGGACGCCGGTCGAGAAATCGATCGTCTTGCCGTCCTCGATCGGCACCACCGGTTTCGGCGCGGCGGGCGCGGCGAGATTCTTCGCGGGCGGCGAAAGGCCGGCGGGCGCGCGGCGGCTGAAATTTTCCGGGGTCGCGTTCGGCGCCGCCGGCCGGGCGGATTTTCGCTGCCAGTAAAATACCGCCGCCGCGACCAGCGCGATCGCGAACAGGAGCCACAGCACGGCGTTTTTCATGGCGGAAGTTCCATGCTGGCGCGCGGCGCGCGATGGGGCGAGCGGGATTTCGCGGCGTGCGGCATCGAGTTGCGCGCGCGGGCGGGCCGCGCCATGTTGGTCGCATGACATTGCGCGGCTGGACGTTTTTATTCCTGAGCACGGCGCTCGGCATCGTGCGCCCCACCTCGGCCGCGTCCGATGAAACCTCGCCGTCCACGCCGCCGCGCGCGCAGTGGCATGGGACGCAGGGCGGGATGCGGGCATTTTCCGTCCGCGCGATTCGCGCGAATGCGGACTGGATTTCGCTGTGGAAACAGATTGGCCGCGAGGCGCCGCAGGCTTTCGACGAGGCGCACGACATGGCCGTCGCGATCTTCATCGGCGAGCGGCGGACGGGTGGCTACGGCGTCGAGATCGTCGGCACGCGCCCGGGCGACGACCGGCTGATCGTGGAATTTCGAGAAACCACGCCCGCGCCCGACGCGATGGTGACGCAGGCGCTGACGACGCCGTGGGCGGTGGCGCTCGTGCCGCGCTCGACGGCGACGGTCGTCGCGCATCCGGCCGACGCGCCGCCGGCGCAGCAGCCGTAGCCATTGGCCGCGCGCCGGAGACTGCGCGGTGCGATTGAAGCGGGGCGCGGCTTGAAACGTTTGCGCCGGCGCGGCGCCTCGCCGAATTTGGCGCGGCATGTCCCGTTTCACGCCCCATCGCCGCGAACTTCGCGCCACGCTCGCGCTCGCGCTGCCGATCGTGGTGGGGCAGGTGAGCCAGATGCTGATGGGCGTGACCGACAGCCTGATGATCGGCCACGCGGGCACGGTGCCGCTCGCGGCCTCGTCGTTCGGGGGAAATGTCTTCGTCGTGTTCTACGTCGCGGGCATCGGGCTGATGCTGCCGGTGTCGATCTTTGTGTCGCGGGCGCGCGGCGCGCAGCGGTTCGACGAGGCGGCGGAATATCTGCGGCACGGGATGGCGCTCGCGCTGGGCTTCGGCGTGCTCGAGGTGCTGCTGTTGCTGGCGCTCGGCCCGCAGCTCGCGCTTTTTCGGCCGCCGCCCGAAGTGCTCGCGGTGGTGCGGCCGTTTTTCCTGCTGATCGGCGTGTCGATCGGGCCGATCCTCGTGTATCTCGCCTTGCGCCAGTTTGCGGAGGCGATGGGCCGGCCGTGGGTGCCGATGTTCATCATGCTCGCGGGCGTCGGCCTCAACGCGCTGCTGAACTGGGTTTTCATCTTCGGCCATCTCGGCTCGCCGGCGCTCGGGCTGACGGGCGCGGGGATTTCCACGCTGCTCTCGCGCACGCTCGGCGCGCTCGCGATTTTTCTCTGGCTGCGGCGCGATCCGGTGACGCGGGCGGCGTGGCCGGGGAAATGGCTCGGCGGCTTTTCGCGCGCGCGGTTCGCGGAGATGCTGCACGTCGGGCTGCCCTCGGCGGGGATGCTGTTGTTCGAAGCCACGGCCTTCGCGTTTTCGAGCATCATGATCGGGTGGCTCGGCACGGTGCCGCTGGCGGCGCACCAGATCGCGATCACGTGCGCGTCGCTCACGTTCATGTTTCCGCTCGGGCTCGGAATCGCGACGGGCATGCGCGTGAGCCACGCGGTCGGCGCGGGCGAGCGGGCGCGGTTGCGGCCGATCGCGTTTGGCGCGCTGGGCTGCGGCGTGGCGCTGATGGCGGTTTTTGCGCTGGGTTTCGGTTTCGGCGGCGGCGCGATCGCGCGGTGGTTCGTGCGCGATCCGGCCGTCGTCGCGCTGGCGGCGCAGTTGCTGATGGTCGCCGCGGTGTTTCAGCTCGTCGACGGGGCGCAGGCGATCGGCGCTTCGGCGCTGCGCGGCATCACGGATGTGAAGGTGCCGGCGGCGATCACGTTTGCGGCGTATTGGGTCGTGGCGCTGCCGCTCGGCTACGCGATCGGCGTGCGCGGGCCGTTTGGCGCGGTCGGCGTGTGGACAGGGATCGCGAGCGGGCTTGCGTGCGCGGCGGTGTGGTTGGCGTGGCGTTTCGCGCGGCTCACGCGGATGGGCTGAATGACCCGTGAGGGAGTAACGAACGGGCCGGGCGGAGGTATGAAAAGACCCACCGGCCCGCGCGGCCGCCGCGCGGAACGGCCGGGCCCGGCCTCGGTCCGCGCGGGGCAGTTTGCATGCGGCCCCGATGAAAACTTTTTTTGTCTGCGGGATGCTGGGCCTCTGCATCGCCTCACGGAGCGTGGCCATGCCGCAGGCGGACGAGGCGCGCGGCTGGCTGCACCTCGATGGCTACACGCATCACTTCGACGCGCCCGGCGCGGAGAGCCGGATCCTCGGCGTCGGTTTCACGTGGTATGTGCGGCGCTTCGGCGTGCCGGCGACGGCGTGGGAGGCGGACCTGTTCCAGGACTCCGCGTGCAAGCTCAGTGGCTACGCGGGGCGTTCGTGGACGCTGCCGCTGCCGCTCGGAAACATCGGCGTCACCGGCGCGCTGATGTATCACCGCAACTTCGCGGCGCAAAACCGCTGGCGCGTGCTGCCGGTGGCGCTGCCCTTCTGGGAGCTGAGCGGGCGCACGCTGAAACTGCGCGCCTACTACATCCCGCCGGTGCGCAGCCGGCACGACGAGCAGATCGCGTTGCAGGTGCTGGTGCCGTGGTGGCGTTGAGCGGCTGGGGGTCGCAAATCCGCGGCGCGGCAATCCGCACTTGCCGCTCGTAACTTGCGCGGACTTCCGCTCACTGCGGTGCGCGCATGATCTCGACGCAGTCCGGTTCGCTTCGGCTCTTCCGCTTCGCGGGCATCCAGGTTTATCTGCACTGGTCGTGGTTTGTCGTGGCGCTGATCGAGCTGTCCTCGCGCGCGAAGCAATACGGCTCGCCGTTCTGGAACGTCGCGGAATACCTCGCGCTGTTCGCGATCGTGCTGCTGCACGAGTTCGGGCACGCGCTCGCCTGCCGGTCGGTCGGCGGCAAGGCGGAGCAAATCGTGCTCTGGCCGCTGGGCGGCATCGCGTTTGTGTCGCCGCCGATGCGGCCGGGCGCGGTGCTCTGGAGCATCGCGGCGGGACCGCTGGTGAACGTCGTGCTCGCGCCGATTTTGTTCGGCCTGGTGTGGCTCGGGTCGCACCTCGGCTGGACCGAGACGATGCCCGATCTCACATCGTTTGTTTTTGCGGTCGCGATCACGAACGCCGTGCTGCTCGTGTTCAACCTCATGCCGGTTTACCCGCTCGATGGCGGGCAGATCGTGCAGTCGCTGCTCTGGTTCTGGCTGGGGCGCGCGCGCAGCCTTTTTGTTTCCGCCATCCTCGGCTTGGTCGGCGTCAGTGCGCTCGGAGTGTATGCGCTGTGGCGGCAATCGCTCTGGTATGGATTCATGGCGCTCTTCCTCGGCCAGCGCTGCCTCGCGGGGCTGCGCTACGCGCGCGGGCTCTCGGCGCTGGCGAAGGTGCCGCGGCATCCGGGCTTCGCGTGCCCGAGTTGCCATGAGCCGCCGCCCGGCGGGCCGATGTGGCTGTGCGGCAGTTGCGGCCAGCGCTTCAACCCGTTTTCCACGGCGGCGGTCTGCCCGCATTGCAGCACGCGGCAGCCGGCCACGATGTGCGCATTTTGCGGCGTGGAGAATCCGATCGAGGCGTGGTCGGCTTCATCGCCGGCCGCCGGCGTTCCGCCGGTGATCGACGTTTGAGCCGGCCGGTTTTTCGAGCAGCGGGGACGAGCCGCGCATGGCTTTTCGCGGAACCCCGCGGGCCGAGCGCGCTCTTAGTTTTCCCGATGCTGCCCCGGTGGAGAAACTTCCTTTTCCAAGTGAGCGCTCTCTTGCCATGCGCCAGACCGGACACCAACCTCCTTCTCCCTTGTTTCCGGCCGTTCCTTCGGCTGATTTTCTCACGTCCACCTAATCCATGTTCCACGCCCTGATTTCCCGGTCGCTGGCCCGCCCGATTTTCGCCTTTTTTGCCCTGCTGAGCGCCGCGACGGTGGCCGTGTTCGCGCAGACGCCTTCCGCCGCGGACGGATTCGATCCGAACGTCGACGGCAACGTCTACGTCCTCGCGACGCAGCCCGACGGCAAGATCCTCGTCGCCGGCCAGTTTTCCTCTTTCCGGCCCAACGGCGCGGACGTCGGCACCACGCGCAACAACCTCGCGCGCCTCAATCCCGACGGCTCGCTCGACGCGACCTTCAACCCCAACGTCAACGGTCCCGTCCGCGCCATCTATCTGCAGCCTGACGGCCGCATCGTGATCGGCGGCGATTTCACCGCCGTGCAGCCCAACGGCGCCGCGACCGCCACTGCGCGCGGCCGGATCGCGCGGCTCAACCCCGACGGCTCGCTCGACAGCACTTTCAGTTTCACGGTCACCAACGTCTTCAACGGCATCACGCTGCAGGCGCAAGTGCTCGCCCTCGCAGTCCAGTCCGACGGCGCCCTCGTCGTCGGTGGCACCTTCACCAACGTCCAGGCCGGCACCGCTGCCGCGCTCACGCGCCATGATATTTTTCGCATCGCGGCCAACGGCTCGCTCGACGCGACCTACGATCCGAATCCCAACGGCACCGTCCTCGCGCTCGCGCCGCACGTCGACGGCAAGATGCTCGTCGGCGGCGGATTCACGACTTTCCAGGAAAACGGCAAGCCCGCCGCCACCACGCGCAACCGTATTGCGCGCCTGAATCGCGACGGCACCGTCGATTCCCAATTCGACCCCAACGCCAACAACGGCGTCACCTCATTCGCCGTGCAGCGCGACGGCAAGATCGTGCTCGGCGGCTACTTCACCACGCTCCAGCCGCTCGGCAACGATACTGCTGCCAACCGCAGCCATCTCGCGCGGCTCAACGTCGACGGCTCGCTCGATTCCGAATTTTTCCCGAATGCCGCGGGCGACGTCTACAGCCTCACCCTCGAGCCCGATGGCGGCCTCATTATCGGCGGCACGTTTTCCTCCGTCTGGGCGCGCGGCGGCGCCAGCGAGTCGCGCTTCTACGCGGCCCGCTTCACGCCCGACGGCTCGGTCGATGCCGACTTCAACCCCAACGTAAACGCCGAGGTCGACGCCGCGACTTTCCAGTCCGACGGCAAGATCGTGCTCGGCGGTTTCTTCACCCGCTCCGGTCCCGCGGGCGTCACGACCTCCGTCATCCGCAATCGCATCGCGCGCGTGAATCCCAACGGCTCGCTCGATGTCGGCCTCGCCCTCGATCCCGGCGGCCGCCCGCTCGTCTCCATCACTCAGGCCGACGGCAAGATCGTCCTCGGCGGCACGTTCACCAACGTCGCCGGCCAGACGCACAACTTCCTCGCGCGGCTCAACACCGACGGCACGATCGATTCCTCCTACAAACCCAGCCTCGACGGCCGCGTGCTCGCGATGGCCTACGACGCCGCGAGCAACAAGGTGCTCATCGGCGGCGCATTCACCACGATCTCGACGCCCACGACCGGCACCGACACGCGCAACCACTTCGCGCGCCTCAACGCCGACGGTTCGCCCGATTCCGAATTCAATCCCAACGTCGACGGCCAGGTCACCGCGATCGCGCTGCAATCCGACGGCCAGATTCTCATTGGCGGCTCCTTCAGCTTCGTGCAGCCGATCGGCGCCCCCACGCAGACCGCCCGCACCAACCTCGCGCGCATCACCGCCACCGGCCAGCTCGACGCCAACTTCAATCCCACGCCGGACAACACCGTCACCTCGATCCTTGTGCAGTCCGACGGGAAGATTCTGGTCGGCGGCGAATTCAGCTCGTTCCTCCCGAACGGCGCGACCGTCGCCGTCGGCCGCAGCGATCTCGCGCGCCTCAACGCCGACGGCACCGTCGACACGGCGTTCGCGACGCATTTCAACAGCCGCGTCAACGCGCTCGCGCTCCAGGGCGACGGGAAAATCGTCGTCGTGGGCCTGTTCGACCAGGTCGCGTTGCAGACCGATACGACCAGCACGGTGCGCGACCGCATCGCGCGCCTGACCTCGACCGGCGCGATCGACACCACCTTCGATCCGAATGCCAACGGCGCCATCCTCGCCGTCGCCGTGCAGGGCGACGGCAAGATTCTCATCGGCGGCCCGTTCACCACGCTGCAGCCGAATGGCGCGACGACGTGGACGCTCCGGAAATATTTCGCGCGGCTGAACGCCGACGGCACCGTCGATCCGACGTTCGACCTCGATCTCAACGAGCAGAACGGCAACCGCGTCGATTCCATCCGCGTGCTCGCCGACGGCCGCATCCTCGTCGGCGGCACCTTCACTTCCGTGCAGCCGCTCGGCACCGGCGTGCGCACGCCGCGGCAGAATTTCGCGCGCATCAACGCCAACGGCTCGCTCGACACCGGGTTCAACATCGCCGCCGGCGGCTCGACCGGCGGGCAGATCAACGCGCTTGCGCTGCAGGCCGACGGCCGGATCGTCGCCGCCGGCTCGTTCGCCGATTTTGGCGGCGCGAAGACCAGCAACATCGCGCGCTTCACCGCCGAGGGTTCGCCGGATCCGTCGTTCGGGGCCGTGCTCAGCGCGGACGGCCCGATCAACGCCGTCGCGATCCGCCCCAACGGCAATCCGGTGCCGACGCCGGTCGCCGGCTTCGCCTGGCTCAATCGCGACGGCACGCTGCGCAGCGGCTTCAAGGGCGTCGAGGCCGATGGCGTCACGCCCGCGCGCCTCAGCGGCGAAGTTCATTCCTTCGCCATCCAGTCCGACGGCAAGGTGATCCTCGGCGGCGCGTTCTCCAATCTCAGCAACTCCACGCACGGCAATCTCGTGCGCTTCAGCGCCAACGGCACGCTCGACAGCGCGTTCGATCCCAACCCCGACGGCAGCGTCGAGGGCATCGCGCTGCAGTCCGACGGCAGGATTCTGATCGTCGGCTCCTTCGTCTCGATCGGCGGCACCGCGCGCAACCACATCGCGCGCCTCAACGCCGACGGCACGCTCGACACCAGCTACGATCCCAACGCCAGCGGCGAAATCCGCGCGCTCGCGCTGCAGTCCGACGGCAAGGCCGTCATCGGCGGCCTCTTCAGCACGCTGACGCCGAACGGCGCGACCACGGCGACCGCGCGCGCCTTCATCGCACGGCTAAACACCGACGGCACGGTCGACGCCAATTACTTCCCGACGACAAACAGCTCCGTCGATTCGCTCACGATCCAGGGCGACGGCAAGGTGATCGCCGGCGGCGAGTTCACCAGCGTGCAGCCCAACGGCGCGACGACCACGACGACGCGCAACTACATCGCGCGCTTCAACACCGACGGCTCGCTCGACCAGAACTTCGATCCCAACGCCAACAGCTTCGTCTCCTCCGTCGTCGCGCAGCCCAACGGCTCGATCCTCCTCGGCGGCCAGTTCACCACGCTCCAGCCCAACGGCGCGACGACCGGCACCACCCGCTACTATCTCGCCCGCGTGAATTCCGACGGCGCCGTGGACAGCGGCTTTTATCCGTATGCGAACAACGTCGTGAGCCGCATCGCGCTCCAGGGCGACGGCGCGATCCTGCTCGGGGGCCAGTTCACGACGATCCAGCCCAACGGCACCACGACCGGCGGCATCGCCCGCAATCACCTCGCGCGGCTCAACGCCGACGGCTCGCTCGATCCCGCCTTCAATCCGGAAGTCAACGGCAGCATCACCGGCATCTTCGCCGACCCCGACGGCACCGTGCTGATCGGCGGCGCCTTCACCGGCGTGCAGCCCAACGGCGTGATCGTCGCCGGCGGCGCCTTCAACACCATCGGCAGCACGCCCGCGCGCAATCTCGCCATCGTCAACGACGACGGCTCCATCAACGGCGCCTTCCAGCCCAAGCCCAACGGCGCCGTCAACGCGATCCTCACGTATCCGGACGGGCGGTTCATCGCCGGCGGCGCGTTCACCACGCTCACGCCGAGCGGCAGCACGACCGCCGTCCCGCGCAACCGCCTCGCGCGCTTCAAGGCCGACGGCACGCTCGACACGACGTTCAATCCGGGGGCGGATAATACCGTCACCGCTCTTGCGCTTCAGGCGGACGGCAAACTCATTGTCGGCGGCAGTTTTTCGAATATCGCGGGCCAACCGCGCGTGGGATTGGCGCGGCTGAATGCCGATGGCACGCTCGACCCTTCGTTTTCTGCACAATTAGGATCAACCCTTGGAATTTACGCCATCGCTGTGCAACCGGACGGCCGGATCGTCGTAGCCCACTTCGAGTTCAATACCGGGCCTCATTCGGCGGTTACGCGTTTGAATGCCGATGGCAGTCGGGACGGGACGTTCTCACGTTTCGTAACGGTGGATGGGAATCCTCCTTTTTTGACGATCAATGCCCTCAGCCTCCAGACCGATGGCCGGATAATCGTGGCCGGCGGGTTTACTTCGAACTCTTCGAAGCAACTCGTCCGCCTCAACGCCGACGGCACCGTCGACTCATCTTTCGCCCCGGCACCGAACGGCGCCGTCAGCGCGCTCGCGCTCCAGTTCGACGGCCGGCTCGTCGTTGGCGGCAACTTCACCCAGATCGGCGGCCAGACGCGCTACGGCCTCGCCCGGCTCGGCAACACCGGCGCGAGCGCGCAATCGCTCGGCGTCACTCCCGATCGCACGACCGCGATCTGGACGCGCGGCGGCACGAGCGGCGAACTCGCCGGCGTCACGTTTGAAACCTCGACCGATGGTCGCACGTGGTCGACGCCGGTCACCGGCACGCGCGTCGGCACCACGAGCAACTGGCAGATTTCCGGCCTGCAATTGCCGGGGAGCGGTTTGTTCTACGTCCGCGCCCGCGGCATCGCGCCGTCCTCGGATGGCGTTTCGTCCGGCCTCTACGAGATCGTCCGCGAGTTCAGCTACACGAGCCCCGTCACCGTCACCTCCACGCCGGCGCTGACCGATGCGAGCGGCTTCACGATCGATCCGACGAGCGGCGTGATCGCCGCGCTGCCGCCGGCGGCTGCCGGCGTTTATCTCGGCGTCAACGGCGCCTCGCCCGAAATCGTCGGCGTCGCCTCGAACATCAAGGTGCTCGGCGCCGGCGCCGAAGTCCGCGCCAACATCACGCATCCCAACAAAAACGTCTACGATCAGGTTCTCCTCGAGGGCAACGCGGCGACGATCACGGCGGACGCCGGCCAGATCACGCGCACCTCGTTCACCGACCTCAACGGCGACATCGTGCAGGTGGAGTTTTCCGGCGCCGGCTCGCTCTCCATCGTGCTCGATGCGCCCTCCGGCCCCGCGCCCGCGACGAATTACAACCAGCCCGACGTCGCCTACATGCAGGGCAACGCCGCGCTCATTATCACCGGCGCCGACGAGACGACCAACATCTCCGTCTTCAGCGTCGGCACGATCACCGCGGTCGACCAGAGCCTTTTCCGCGGCGATGTGCACTACGACGGCATCGCCGACATCGCCTACCTCGCCATCTCGACCACCGATGGAAAATTCGGCAGCGTGCGCACCGGCAACGCCAGCTACTTCTCGACGCACGGCCTCACCGGCCTCTACGCGCCGGGCGTGCAGTTCACCGGCCCGGTCAACATCGGCGACATCAGCGGCTACGATTCCGCCGTCGCGATGCTCGTCGTCGGTTCGGCCAGCGACGTGAACATCACCGGCGGCGATCTCTGGCAATCGAACCGCCAGCCGCTCGCGGTCGGCGGGATCAGCCAGTTGAAATTTGTCGACGGCATGACGTCCAGCGGCGTGACGCTCCGCGCGCAGGCCAACCGCGCGCAGCTCGAAGACGGCAGCGCCGACGTGACGAACAAGATCGTCGTCAATCCCGCGCAGTAAACGCGCCGCGCAGGATCAAGGCACCGGAAATTTTTTAATCACGGAAGCACGGAAGCACGGAAAGAAACACGCAAGGCGCGCGCCTGATTCCGCTTTTCCGCGCCTCCGCGTTTCCGCGATAAAAATAAGCTGATTCCGTTTCCCGAAAAAGCCGGCTGTCCCCGGGAGCGCCGAGCCCAGCTCGGCATCAGCGCGCGCGGAAAGATTTATCGCGGAAGCGCGGAATCACAGAAACGCGGAAAGGATCCAGAACAGCGCGGCTCGCTTCCGCGATTCGTTCCTTCCGTGTCTCCGTGATTCCGCGCTTCCGCGATTAAGGATTGTCCGATTCGCTTCCGCGATTCGACTACTCCGTAGCCTCAGCGCGCGGCGGCGCGGACCGGTGCAGGAATTCGTGGAGCTCCGTCGCGAGCTTCGGGCCGAAGCCGGGCACCTCGCGGATTTCCTCGACGCTCGCGGCCTTCAGCCGGTCGATGTCGCCGAAGCGTTCCATCAGCGCCGCGCGCCGCACATCGCCGAGCCCGGCGAAGTCGTCGAGCACGCTCTCGCGGATTTTTTTCGAGCGCAGGTTCGCGTTGTAGGTGTTGGCGAAGCGGTGCGCCTCGTCGCGCAGCCGCTGCAGGAGATTCAGGCCGGTGTGATTGAGCGGCAGGTTCAGCGGCGGGCGCGCGTCGGGAAAAATGATCGTCTCGTGCTGCTTCGCGAGGCCGATGATCGCGGGCGGCGCGAGCTCGAGCGCGACGAACGCCTTCAGCGCCGCGCCGACCTGCCCGCGTCCGCCGTCGATCACGACCAGGTCGGGCAGTGGTTTCTTTTCCTCGGCGAGCCGCCGGTAACGCCGGCCGACGACTTCCTCCATCGCGCGGAAATCGTCGTTGCCGATGAAGCTCTTGATCTGAAAACGCCGGTAGTTGTTCTTGTCCGGCCGGCCGTCGGCGAAGTGCACCATCGAGGCGACGACGAACGTGCCCGAGATGTGCGAGATGTCGAAGCACTCCATCGTGCGCGGCGGCGCGGGCAGTTGCAGCGCGCGTTGCAGCGCCTCCAGCCCTTCCTCGTCGGTCTCGAGCCGCGTGGGATCGTGGCGCTCGAAGCGGCGCGTCTTGCGCAGCGTCTGCTCGAGCGCGAAGACCACGTCGCGCAGCTCGGCGGCTTTTTCGAATGCCTGTTTTTCCGCGGCGGTCGCCATCTCGGTGCGCAGCGTCTCGAGCCATTCGCGCGATTTGCCTTCGAGAAACGCGCACGCGTCCTCGACCCGCCGGCGATAGGTCGCGACGTCGACGATGTTTTCCGTGCCGTAGAGTTCTTCGCGCACGTCGTCGTAGAGCCGCCACGTGCCGTCGGGGAGTTTTTGCGGCGTGCTGTCGCCGAGGAGAATGCCGAACTGCCGCCGCATCTGCGCGAGCGTCTTGCGCAGCAGTCCGCTGTGCGCGAACGGCCCGAAGTAGCGCGAGCGATCGTCCTTGCGCAGGCGCGTGAGCCGGAAGCGCGGCAGCTCCTCGTGCGCGTCGAGCCGCACGAGGAGGAAGCGCTTGTCGTCGGTGAAGTCGGTGTTGTAGCGCGGCCGCCACTGCTTGATGAGCTTGCCCTCGAGCAGCAGCGCCTCGGGCTCGGACTTCACTTCGATCGTGTCGAAGTCCGCGATGAGATCGATCAACGCGCGGATCTTCGGGTGATCGATCGTCGCCGCGCGGCCGCGCTGGAAATACGACGAGACGCGTTTCTTCAAGCTGCGCGCCTTGCCGACGTAGATGATCCGGCCGAGCCGGTCCTTCATCAGATACACGCCGGGCTTGTCGGGCAGCCGGCGCACTTTCTCCTTCAGCGAAATCTCGGCGGCTTCATTCATCGGACGTGGAGCATCGGTTTTGCCGCCATCGACCAGCGCGGCGCCGGCGGGACAGGCGCCTTTCGCGCGAGGACATTGCCCAACTGGGAATTCGGCGACATTGCAATCGTGACAGCCGCGGACGACGCACTATCGTCGCTGGCGTTTTAACAGAATCCGACCTTATTTTCGTCCCGCAAGTATGGTTTCAGCTCACAACGCCAACGGCGTCACCCCGCTCCGTCCGGTCAGCCAGGTTCGCTACGAACTGCTGACGCTCGGCGACGAGTTGCTGCTCGGGCTGACGGCCAACGGCCATCTCACTTTCATCGGCGGGCAGCTCGGCCGGCGCGGCGCGCTTTTGCAGCGCAACGTGACGATCACCGACGAGGCGGACGCGATTGCGGCGCAGTTTCGCGAGAGCTGGGCGCGGGCCGACGTGGTGATCACGACCGGCGGCCTCGGGCCGACGTGCGACGACCGCACGCGCGAGGCGATCGCCGACGTGCTCGGGCAGAAGCTGGTTTTCGATCCGAAGATCGAGCAGGCGATCGCGGAGCGTTTCACGCGCTTCGGCCGGAAGATGACGGCGAACAACCTGAAGCAAGCGTATGTGTTCGAGCGCGGCGAAGTTTTGCCCAACGCGAACGGCACCGCGCCGGGCCTCTGGGTCGAGCAGGATGGCAAGGTGCTCGTGATGCTGCCCGGCCCGCCGAACGAATTGCAGCCGATGTTTGCCGAGCAGGTGCTGCCGCGGCTCGCGGCGCGGCACCTCCTGCGCGATCGCGAAGCCTACGTGCAGTTGCGCACCGCGAGCGTCGGCGAGTCCGCGCTCGAGATAAAACTGCAGCCGGTCTTCGATCGCGCCGGGCCCGGGCTGAGCGTGGCGTTTTGCGCGCACCAGGGCGCGGTCGACTGCCGCGTGAGCTCGCCGACCAACGCGCTCTCGCACGTGCAGCTCGAGCAGATCGCGGCCGAGTGCGCCGCGCTGCTCGGCGACGATTTCGTGTGCTACGGGCACGATTCGCTCGCGCGCGTGTGCGCGGACCTGCTGCGTGCGCAGGAGAAAAAACTCGCCGTCGTCGAGACCGCGACCGGCGGATTGCTGGCCAACGTGTTCACCGAAGTGTGCGGCGCGTGCAAATTTTTCGCGGGCGGCGTCGTGTGCTGCTCGAACGACGCGAAGATGCAGCTCCTCGACGTGCCCGAATGCCTGCTGCTGCAGCACGGCGCGGTGAGCGACGAGGCGGCGGTCGCGATGGCGACCGGCGCGGCCGAGACGCTCGCGGCCGACTACGCGCTGGCCGTCACGGGTTTCGCCGGCAGCTCGACCGGCGGCAACGGCAACCATGTCGGCACGATTTTCGTGGCGCTGTTTTCCCCGGCCGGCGTGTGGTCGAAGAAACTCAGCTATCCCGGCCCGCGGGCGGCAGTGAAAGCGCGCGTCGTGAACGCCGCGCTCGACTGGCTCCGCCGCGAACTCCTCCGCGCCTCGCGCGGCGACGCGACCCCCGCCCGCCGCATCGGCGCGATGCAGTAGCGCCGCACAGGTTGGCCGACGAATTTCAGGCCGGCGGGCGCGTCGGTGAAACCGCCCGATCGGCTCGCGTGTGCGCTGCGTAGATTTTCTTTGTTCGTTTTCGGCGGGTGCGGGTATTGGTGGGAAGAACCGCATGAACGAAGACGCCGCCCTGCTCCGTGAGTATGCCGAGTTGCGCTCGGAGGCGGCGTTTGCGGCGCTGGTGGAGCGACATGTCAGCCTCGTTTATTTTGCGGCGCTGCGGCGGACGGGCGATGCGCATCTGGCGGAGGACATCGCGCAACGCGTGTTCACCGTGGCCGCGCAGCAGGCCGGCGCGCTCGCGCGGCATGCTTCGCTCGCGGGCTGGCTTTACACGACGACACGTTTCATCGCGGCGAAGGCGATGCGCGAGGAGCGGCGCCGCAAAAACCGCGAACAGGAGGCGCAGCTCATGCACGAACTTTCCGCGCCTGAAACGGCCGCGAACGACTGGGAAAAATTGCGGCCGGTGCTCGATGCGGCGCTCGACGAGCTCGGCGGGCGCGATCGCGAGGCGGTTTTGTTGCGTTGCCTGGAGGGGCGCGCGTTTGCGGAGATCGGGGCGGCGTTGCGTCTCTCCGAGGATGCGGCGCGGATGCGTGTCGATCGTGCGCTGGACAAGCTGCGCGCGCGGCTGGAGCGGCGCGGCGTCACGTCGACGGCAGCGGCACTGGGCGCGGCGCTCGCGGCCCAATCCGCGGCGGCCGCGCCGGCGGGACTGGCGGCGGCGGTGACCGGTGGCGCGCTCGCATCGGCGACGAGCGTCGGCGCGGCGGGCGCGGCGTTGAAGATTTTTCATTTCATGAGCACGACGAAAATCAGCCTGGGTATTGCGGGAGCCGTGGCGGTCGCCGCGACGATGATCACGCTGCAGCAGCGCCGGACGAATGAGGCGTTGCGCGGCGAATTGCTCGCGAGCCGGCAGCAGGTGGCGGCGCTGACGCAATTGCGCGCGGAGAACCAGAAGCTCGCGGCCGAGCGCACGAGCATCGAGGACGGCGCGCGCGCCGAGCATGAGGAGTTGTTGCAGTTGCGCGCGGCGCGCGAGGCGTTCCGGCAGCGGCAGGCGGCAGCAGCGGCGCGTGGCGGCGCGAGCGCGAGTGGCGCGACGGTGGCGCCGGGCGGCGGAGCGGCGCCGGGAATGACTTCGATCGAATTGATGCAGGACGTGGGAAGCGCGACGCCGAGCGCGACGGCACAGTCGATCGCGTGGGGTTTGCAGCACGCGGAATTCAAGCGCGTGGCGGAGCTGCTGGCGTTTGCGCCGGCGGATCGCGAGAAGCTCGCGGCATTCATTGCGAGCCTGCCGGACGACACGCGCGCGAAATACGGCACGCCGGAGCAGATCGTCGCGCTGGCGATGGCGGGCAGCCCGCGTCCGATCGCGGCGGTGCAGTTGCTGAAACGCGACCAGCCCGACCCGAACACGGAAGTGCAGACCGTGCAGTGGCAGTATCAGGACGGCGCGGTGCAGCAGAACGAGCTGAAATTTTCGCGCGATGGCGACGGTTGGAAGCAGGTCGTCTCGAGCGCGACGGTCGATCGCGTGATTGCGTTTCTGAAGAGCAAGCCGTGAGAAATTCGCGGCGCAGTGACGCTGCGACGCGTCGGCCGCACGGCCGAAAACTTGAGAAGATTTTTCGGATGGCGCCGCGGGTTCGCGCAAGTGCCTGGGGCACAGCGGACGGACGCGCGCGGAATCTTCACCTAGGATGCGCAGGTAAACCCCCCAACGGGTCTCCGTAGGCCGATATCCGGGGGCACCCGAATTATTGGAAATGCCGCCAGCCGGTAGCGTGGCGGCATGAACTCACCGCACGTTTCCCACACGTCGAGCCGCGCGATTCGCGGCGTGCTCTTCCTTCTCCTGGGCCTTGGTGCGAGTGTCGCGCAGGCCGGCATCAAGTCCGAGCGCGTGCTCGCTTCGATCATCAAGCACACGCCGGCCTCGACGCTCGTCGATTCCGGCCAGCAGATGAAGCAGGCGGAGCGCGCGGCGGCGCAGATTCCGGGCGCGGAAGTGTTGTGGGGCGTCGGTGAGTCGATGGCGCCGCTCTTCTCGTCGCACACGGCGATCGTCGTCGCGCCCGCGAAGTTCAAGGAACTGCAGAAGGGCATGACGGTGGTTTACGTGAACCGCTACGGCCACATGGTCGCGCACTCGCTGACGGGCGACGTGCCGAAGGGCTGGATCGCGCAGGGCGTGAACAATGACGAAGAAGACGACGACCTCGTGACGAAGGACAATCTCGTCGGCGTGATCGTGCAGGCTTTCTCGGAAATCCCGTCGGAATTTCGCGTGACGTTGACCAAGCAGCTCGTCGCGAAGGGCCGGTTGCCGGCCAATCAATCGTAAGATCAATCAACCAACCAACGGAGGTGAAAGACTGAGTCTGCTCCTGTAACATCGAATAATGTGTGCTCGCGGCCGCGGATGTGGGATCCGCGGCCGTGCTCTTTTTCGATCGCGAGGAGCAGGCGCGGCGGACGCGCGACCGCCGGCGCCCCGCCGGATGATTCGGCGGGTGTGAACGCGGGTGCGCCGCAGGCGAGCGGCGGGTTTTTAGGCAACCGTTTTATCCTCCGTGAGTCGCACGCGGAGCATCGGAAAAGTTCCGACGCGCTCGCCGGAAACATCCCATCGAAGCAGCGGGAGTTTTCGGAAAACAAATGCCTTCCCGCTCGGGACGGCCGCCGTTTGTTTCAACGTCCCAGCTCGCGCGTGCAGCGCGTCCAACCGCATTCCATCCGAAATCGGGTCTTCGTCCGCCGTCGCCACGAAATCTCGCCCCCGCTGATCCGGCCACCCTCGATCGCTCACCACCATGGTCTCCATCATTCCGCTCCGTTCCCCGCTCGACAAACGCCAACTCGCCAACGCGCTCTCGAGCCTGCGCAAGGGAGATTTCTCGGTGCGCATGCCGGCCGGCATGGGCGGCGTCGACGGCCAGATCGCCGACGAATTCAACGAGCTCGTCGAGATCAATCAGCGGCTCGTCGAGGAACTCGAGCGCATCAGCCAGGGCGTCGGCAAGCAGGGCCAGATTTCCCAGCGCGCGAGCATCGGAAATGTTTCCGGCGCGTGGCAGGAGGCGGTGTCCTCGGTGAATTCTCTGATCAACGACCTCGTGCACCCGACCTCGGAAATGGCGCGCGTCATCGGCGCCGTCGCGAAAGGCGACCTCTCGCAGAGCGTCGCGCTGGAGATTCAGGGCCGGCCGCTCGAGGGCGAGTTTCTCCGCATCGCGCGCACAGTGAATACCATGGTCGACCAGCTCTCGTCGTTCGCGTCGGAAGTGACGCGCGTCGCGCGCGAGGTCGGCACCGAAGGCAAGCTCGGCGGCCAGGCGCAGGTCCCCGGCGTCGCGGGCACGTGGAAGGATTTGACCGACTCGGTGAACTCGATGGCGGGCAACCTCACCGCGCAGGTGCGCAACATCGCGGCGGTGACGACCGCGGTGGCGAACGGCGACTTGTCGAAGAAGATTACGGTCGACGTGCGCGGCGAAATTCTCGAGCTGAAGGACACGATCAACACCATGGTCGATCAGCTCAACTCGTTCGCGTCGGAAGTGACGCGCGTGGCGCGCGAGGTCGGCACCGAAGGCAAGCTCGGCGGCCAGGCGCAGGTGCCGGGCGTCGCGGGCACGTGGAAGGATCTCACCGACAACGTGAATTTCATGGCCGGCAATCTCACCGGCCAGGTGCGCAACATCGCGGCGGTGACGACCGCGGTCGCGAATGGCGACCTGACGAAGAAGATCACGGTCGACGTGAAGGGCGAAATCCTCGAGCTGAAGAACACGATCAACACGATGGTCGACCAGCTCGTGTCGTTCGCGTCGGAAGTGACGCGCGTGGCGCGCGAGGTCGGCACCGAAGGCCGGCTCGGCGGCCAGGCGGATGTCCGCGGCGTGTCGGGCACGTGGAAGGATTTGACCGACTCGGTGAATTTCATGGCCGGCAATCTCACCGGCCAGGTGCGCAACATCGCCGACGTGACGAAGGCCGTCGCGAACGGCGACCTTTCGAAAAAAATCACCGTCGATGTGAAGGGCGAAATCCTCGAGCTGAAGAACACCGTCAACACGATGGTCGATCAGCTTAATTCGTTCGCGTCGGAAGTGACGCGCGTGGCGCGCGAGGTCGGCACCGAAGGAAAACTCGGTGGTCAGGCCGACGTGCGCGGCGTGTCGGGCACGTGGAAGGATTTGACCGACTCGGTGAATTTCATGGCCGGCAATCTCACGGCGCAGGTGCGCAACATCGCGGACGTGACGAAGGCCGTGGCCGCGGGCGACCTCTCGAAGAAGATCACGGTCGACGTGAAAGGCGAAATCCTCGAGCTGAAGAACACGATCAACACGATGGTCGATCAGCTCGGATCGTTTGCATCGGAAGTGACGCGCGTCGCGCGCGAGGTCGGCACCGAAGGAAAACTCGGCGGCCAGGCCGTCGTGAAGGGCGTCGCGGGCACGTGGAAGGATTTGACCGACTCGGTGAATTCGATGGCGGGCAATCTCACCGCGCAGGTGCGCAACATCGCGGCGGTGACGACGGCGGTGGCGAACGGCGACCTCTCAAAGAAGATCACGGTCGACGTGCGCGGCGAGATTCTCGAGCTGAAGGACACGATCAACACGATGGTCGTGCAGTTGAATTCGTTCGCGTCGGAAGTGACGCGCGTGGCGCGCGAGGTCGGCACCGAAGGCAAGCTCGGCGGCCAGGCCGACGTGCGCGGTGTGTCGGGCACGTGGAAGGATCTCACCGACAACGTGAACTTCATGGCGGGCAACCTGACCTCGCAGGTGCGCAATATCGCGGCGGTCACGACGGCGGTCGCGAACGGCGATCTGACGAAGAAGATCACCGTCGAGGTGAAAGGCGAAATCCTCGAGCTGAAGGAAACGATCAACACGATGGTCGATCAGCTCAACTCATTCGCGTCGGAGGTCACGCGCGTGGCGCGCGAGGTCGGCACCGAGGGCAAGCTCGGCGGCCAGGCGGTCGTCCGCGGCGTTTCCGGCACGTGGAAGGATCTCACCGACAACGTGAATTTCATGGCGGCGAATCTCACCTCGCAGGTGCGCGGCATCGCGAAGGTCGTGACCGCGGTCGCGAACGGCGACCTCAAGCGCAAGCTGACGGTCGACGCGAAAGGCGAAATCGCCGAGCTGGCGGACACGATCAACAACATGATCGACACGCTCGCGACGTTCGCGGACCAGGTGACGACGGTCGCGCGCGAAGTCGGTGTCGACGGCAAGCTCGGCGGCCAGGCGAAGGTGCCCGGCGCGGCCGGCACGTGGAAGGATCTTACGGACAACGTCAATCAGCTCGCCGCGAATCTCACCACGCAGGTGCGCGCGATCGCGGAAGTCGCGACGGCGGTGACGAAGGGCGATCTCACGCGCTCGATCAAGGTCGAGGCGTCGGGCGAGGTCGCCGCGTTGAAGGACAACATCAACGAGATGATCCGCAACCTGAAGGACACGACGATCAAGAACAACGAGCAGGACTGGCTGAAGACCAACCTGGCGAAGTTCTCGCGCATGCTCCAGGGCCAGAAGGATCTTCTCACCGTCGGCAAACTGATCCTCTCCGAGCTGGCGCCCGTCGTGAGCGCGCAGCACGGCGTATTCTACACGATGATCACTTCGGGCGAGGAGCCGCGCCTGCATTTGCTCGCGAGCTACGCGTTCCGCGCGCGAAAGCATTCGGCGTTCGACTTCAAGCTCGGCGAATCGCTCGTCGGCCAGGCGGCGCTCGAGAAGGAACGCATCCTGTTGACGAAGGTGCCGTCCGACTACGTGCAGATTTCCTCCGGCCTCGGCGAAGCGGTGCCGCTCAACCTCATCGTGCTCCCCGTCCTCTTCGAAGGCCAGGTGAAGGCGGTGATCGAGCTCGCGTCGTTCGAGCAGTTCAGCCCGACGCATTTGATCTTCCTCGACCAGCTCACGGAATCGATCGGCATCGTGCTCAACACGATCGAGGCGAACATGCGCACGGAGGACCTGCTGAAGCAGTCGCAGTCGCTCGCGAAGGAGCTGCAGTCGCAGCAGGAGGAGTTGCAGAAGACGAATCTCGAGCTCGAGGAAAAGGCGAAGCTGCTCGCGGAGCAGAACGTCGAGGTCGAAAAGAAAAACATGGAGGTCGAGCAGGCGCGCCAGGCGCTCGAGGAAAAAGCCGCGCAGCTCGCGCTCACCTCGAAATACAAATCCGAGTTCCTCGCCAACATGTCGCACGAGCTGCGCACGCCGCTCAACTCGCTGCTCATCCTCTCCGACCAGCTCTGCATCAACCGCGACGGCAATCTCAGCGGCAAGCAGATCGAGTTCGCGAAGACGATCCACTCGTCGGGCCAGGACCTGTTGCGCCTGATCAACGACATCCTCGACCTCGCGAAGATCGAGTCGGGCACGGTGTCGGTCGAGGTCAGCGACCTGAAGCTCAGCGAGCTGAAGGACTACGTGGAGCGCACGTTCCAGCCGATCGCCGAGCACAAGAAACTTGATTACTTCGTGGCGCTCGCGCCCGACGTGCCGCGCGCGGTGCGGACCGACGCGAAACGCCTCCAGCAGATCCTCAAGAATCTGCTCTCGAATGCGTTCAAGTTCACCGAAAAGGGCCGCGTCACGCTCGAGATCGAGCTCGCGACGGGCGGCTGGAGCTTCGACCACTCGATCCTGAGCAAGGCGGCGCACGTGCTCGCGTTTCGCGTGCGCGACACCGGCATCGGCATCCCGCCGGAAAAGCAGCAGATCATCTTCGAGGCGTTCCAGCAGGCGGACGGCTCGACCAACCGCAAATACGGCGGCACCGGCCTCGGCCTCTCGATCTCGCGCGAGATCGCGCGCCTGCTTGGCGGTGAGATCCAGCTCGTCAGCGCGCCGGGCGAGGGCAGCGCGTTCACGCTTTATCTGCCGTCGGTCATGAGCACGGCCGATCGCGTCGAGAGTTCCTACGTCGTCCCGTCGAACCCGCCGCCGCGGCCCGTGCGCGATCACCTCACCGCGCCGGCGGAAATCGCGACCGTCGATGATGACCGCGATCACATCGGCGAGGGCGACCGCGCGGTGCTCATCATCGAGGACGACCCGACGTTTGCGACCATCCTGCTCGAATCCGCGCGCGCGCAAGGCTTCAAGGGCATCGTCGCGACGCGCGGCAGCGAAGCGCTGCACCTCGCGGGCAACCAGGAATTCAGCGCCATCACGCTCGACATCCGCCTGCCCGACATCGACGGCCGCCGTGTGCTCACGCGGTTGAAGGACGATCCGGCGACGCGGCACATTCCCGTGATGATCGTCTCCGGCAACGAGAAGGAGGAGATCACGCTGAAGTTCGGCGCGCTCTCGCACGTCGAGAAACCGGTGCAGCACGACCAGCTCGCCGAAGCGTTCACGCAGTTGAAGGCGTTTCTCGACCGCCCGGTGAAAAACCTGCTGCTCGTCGAGGACAACGAAGTGCAGCGCGCGAGCACGATCGAATTGATCGGCAACTCCGACGTGCACACCTACGCGGTCGCGACCGGCGAGGAAGGCCTCGCGGCGCTGAAGGAGCGGCCGTTCGACTGCGTGGTGCTCGACCTCGGGCTGCCCGACATGTCCGGCACGAAATTCATCGAGCAGCTCAAGGCCGCCGGCTACGGCAACCTGCCGATCGTCGTCCACACGGGCCGCGAACTGCCGAAGGACGAAGTCGAGGAGATGAAGCGGCTCGCGCGCACCGTCATCCTGAAGGACGTGCAGTCGCCGGAGCGGCTGTTCGACGAGACCGCGCTCTTCCTCCACCGCAACGTCGGCAAGATGCCCGAGGAGAAACGCCGCCTCGTGGAAAGCCTCCACCAGAACGGCGACGTGCTCGCCGGCAAGAAGGCGCTGATCGTCGACGACGACATGCGGAATATTTTCGCGATGACGAGCTTCCTCGAACGCTACGAGATGGACATCCGCTCGGCCGAAAACGGCCGCGATGCGCTCGCCATGCTCGAAGCCGGCGAGGAGTTCGATGTCATCCTCATGGACATCATGATGCCGGACCTCGACGGCTACGAGACGATGCGCCGCATCCGCGTGATGGAAAAATATCGCGACCTGCCGATCCTGGCGCTCACCGCGAAGGCGATGAAGGGCGACAAGGAGAAGTGCATCGAGGCGGGCGCGTCCGACTACATCGCCAAACCCGTCGACACCGAGCACCTGCTCTCCCTGCTCCGCATCTGGCTGCACCGCTGAGCGTGAAAATCTCCCAGCGCGCGCGGATGAAGCCGATCCCGGTTCCCCAGCCCGAAGCGGCACGTGTGGTCGCGGTCCCGGTCGAAGCCGGGCCGCGGGCGACGTTGAATGCCCGCCACCGCAATGGTGCGGCGCCGGCGGCGAAGATCAGCGACCTGACGATGGACCTGCAGAATGCGAATGCCTCCTCGGCCCGCGCCGAAGCGGAAGCGACCGCGCTCGCGCACGTGCGCGGCGAGCCGATCGAAATTCTCATCGTCGACGATGCGCCCGACAAGCTCGTCGCGCTCGAGGCGGCGTTGAACGACCTCGGCCAGACGGTCGTGAAAGCCGAATCCGGCCCCGAAGCGCTGCGGCTCGTGCTCAAGCGCGAGTTCGCGGTGATCCTGCTCGACATCAACATGCCCGGGATGGACGGCTTCGAGACGGCGGCGCTCATCCGCCAGCGCAAGTCGAGCGCGCACACGCCGATCATCTTCGTGACGTCGTTCAGCACCGGCGACATCGAGGTCTATCGCGGCTACTCGCTCGGTGCGGTGGATTATCTGTTCACGCCCGTCACGCCCGAGGTGCTGCGCTCGAAGGTTTCGGTGTTCGTCGAGCTCGCGAAAAAAAATCGCGAGATCCAGCGGCAGGCCGAGGCGCTGCGCCGCGCGGACGAGGAGCGGATGCAGCGCAAGCTCGACGAGGCGCACGCGCGCATCGAGTGGGAGACGCGGCGCAATCACTTTTTCCGGCTCTCGATCGAGCTGCTCGCGATCTCGGACTACTCCGGCGTGTTCACGCAGACGAATCCCACGTGGGGCAAGACGCTCGGCTACGCCGACGCCGCGCTGCACGGGCGGGCGTTGCAGGAGTTCATTCATCCCGACGATCAGGCGCAGACGAACGAGATCATCGGCAACATCCTCAAGGCCGAGACGCCGCTTTATTTCGAGAGCCGCTTCCGCGCGCAGGACGGCACGTATCGCTGGCTCGGGTGGACGATCGCGCCCTTCGCGGCCGAGGGCCTGCTGTATATTTTCGCGCGTGACATGACGGAGCGGCACGAGCGCGAAGAGGAAATCCGCCGGCTCAACGGCGACCTCGAGCAGCGCACGCTCAGCCTCCAGATGCTCAACCAGGAACTGGAGTCGTTTTCCTATTCGCTCGCGCACGACCTGCGCACGCCGCTGCGCTCGATCACGGCCTATTCCGAGATGATGCTGGCGGGCGAGGCCGGCGACCTGACGCCCGAGGGCAAGCGCATGGTGCGGATCGTCCAGCGCAACAGCGGGCGGATGAGCCAGCTGATGGACGACTTCCTCGCGTTCTTCCGCGTCGCGCGCAAGGACGTGAAGCAGGACAAGATTCTGATGAACGCGATCGCGCGCGAAGCCATCGCGTCGATCGCGGTCGACGCCAAGCGCGTGATCGATTTCCGGGTCGGCGCGCTGCCCGCGGCGAAAGGCGACGCCGCGATGGTGCTGCAGATTTTCGTGAACCTGGTCTCGAACGCCGTGAAATTCACCGCCGGGCGCGAACGCGCGGAGATCGAGATCGGCGCGCTCGCCGACAAGCGGCCGACGGTCTACTTCGTCCGCGACAACGGGGTCGGCTTCAACATGAAGTATTACAGCCGGTTGTTCGGCGTGTTCGAGCGGCTGCACCGCCGCGAGGATTTCGAGGGCACCGGCATCGGGCTCGCGATCGTGCAGAAGATCGTGCAACGGCACGGCGGCACGGTCTGGGCCGAGTCGACGGTGGATGCGGGGGCGACGTTTTTCTTCACGCTCGCGCCGACCGCGTGAGCGGGGCGCGTTCGTCGCGCCGTCCATCTTTCCGGGCGGGGCCTCGCCGATGCGCAGCGAAGTTCGCGGGCGCGTCTCGCATCGGCCGCCGAAGCTTTCAGGGGACGGGATGGTCCTTGGATTTTTCCTCGGCGAGCTTCTCGGCGGCGGCGAGGCGGACGCGCTCGATCTCGCGCAGGATCGGCAGCGCGATGTAATACACGACGGCGGTCCAGAAGGGCGCGGCCAGCGCCCAGACTACGATCGCGTGCAGGCCGGTGGCGCCGAATTCGTGCGCGAAACGCGCGGGGTCGTCCCAGAGCGAGCGTGCGAGCACGCGCATCCGCAGCGGGCGGTGCGGCGCGGCGAAAAGCCATTCGCCGCCGCGCACCATCAGGTAGATCAGCGAGAGGTGGATGGGCGTCCAGACGTAGTTGATCGCCTGGATGATCGGCTGGTTGAGCCGCAGGGCGATGCCGACGATGAAGCAGAGGAGCGTGGTCGTGCCGAGAATCGGGAAGCTCGCGAGCGCGGTGCCGATGGCGAGCGTGAGCGCGATTTTCCGCGGCGTGATGCCCTGCGTGAGCTGCGCGACGACCGGGTCGAGCAGGCGGCGCTGCCAGAAGGTGCGCTTCGGCGGATCGGCGTGCGGAAGAGGGTCGGCCACGCTTGACGTTGAGCGAAGATTTCCCGGATGGGAAGTCGGGTTGCGCCGGCGCGCGCGGCGTCAGGACGCGTGGGGCGGCGCCTGGTTTTCTCCGTTCTGCGAGAGTTCGGTGAGGTCGCGGTGGATGGCGGCGCCTTCCGCCCGCCGGGCGACGATGGCCTGCGAGGCGGCGGCGGTCGCGACGGCGATCGCCGCCGCGGCGGGCACGACTTTCTTGAGTGAAGAAAACTCCGGGTGCACGTGCGCGGCCTGTTGCGCGGCGGCGACGCTGGCGCGATGCGCCTCGCGCTCGCCTTCCTCGAGGATCGATGGCGGCACGGGCTTCAGCCCCCAGATCAGGCCGGTCCACGAGAGCGCCTTCAGGCCGTAGTAGGTGAGGTCGACTTCCCACCAGTAGAAGCCGTTGCGCGTGCTCGACTGGTAGCGGTGGTGGTTGTTGTGCCAGCCTTCGCCGAGGCAGATGAGCGCGAGAATGAAACTGTTGCGGGAATCGTCCGTCGTCGCGAAACGGCGGCGGCCCATGAGGTGCGCCATCGAGTTGATGCACGCCGTGCCGTGGAACAGCGCGGTCGTGCTGACGAAAAAGCCCCAGACGAGAAGCTGCGCGCCGCTGGTGTGGAGCGCGGGTGCGAAATGCGCGAGGGCCTGCCCGGCGAAGAAAATCGCCGTGGCGAAGAGCGCGGGCACGACGGTGTCGAAGCGGTTGAGCCAGACGAGCTCGGGATATTTCGCGAGGTCCTTCACCTTCGAATAGTCGGTGGGAAAATTACGCCGGCTCGTGATCCAGCCGATGTGCGACCACCAGAAACCGTGGACGTGCGGCGAGTGCGCGTCCTCCTCCTCGTCGCTGTGCTGGTGGTGGTGACGGTGATGGTAGGCCCACCAGAGCGCGCCGCGCTGCACGGTCGTCGCGCCCCACAGCGCGAGGAAAAACTGGCCGAAACGCGAGGTGCTGTAGGTTTTGTGGGAAAAATAGCGGTGATAAATCCCGGTCACGGCGAACATCCGCAGAAAGTAGAACGCGACCGCCGTCCAGACGGCGAACGCGCTCGCGCCGACCCAGAGCACGCCGAAGCAGCCGGCGTGCAGCACGATGAACGGGATGCAGCGCATCCAGTCCACGCGATCCGGTTCGGCCCGCATTTTTTCGGGCCCGCCGGGCGCGTAATCGGCATCGAACCATTGCACAAAGGCGCCGCAGGCGCGGCGGAGCGCGGAGGGCGCGCGAACGTCGGAAGAACGAGAACTCATCAGGTGTAAAGGAGCAGCGAACGCGTGCGCCATCGGCCGTGCAAGCCGCGTTTGAAGGAAAACTACGCACGCGTTTCCAGTCGCATGAATACGACTGATTGGCCGGGCAGGATGCCCGAAAAGGTTACATGTTGAAGGCGTCGGGGAGGTTTGGGTTGACCGACGGCATGGCCACTGCTTTCTGACGCCTGCTTTCGCGGGAACCCGGAACTCTCAGGGAGAGGTTCTTTGATTCGCTGCGCGGCGGGAAAGACTCCGCTGCGTGCGCCAGAAATTTTCCGCCGACGCGACCGCGAGTTTGCGCGCCGGCGGCGTGGTTTCCCCAAAACGGCAAGTTTCGACCGGAAGGCGTTCGCGCCCGCCGGTCGGAAATCGCCTGCGGGCCGGCGGCCTCCGCTGCCGACGCGCGGGTGTTTTCAACCCGAAAGAGAAAACCAAACTCTCCGCCTTATCCGCGGAGTTTAATACCATGAAAGCAGTCAGCAAACTCGCCCTCGTGCTCAGCCTCGGTGCGCTCGCTCCCTTCGCCTCGGCGAAGAGCGATGAGCAAGCCTACCTCGACACGTGCCGCAAGGATTCAGGTGTTCCGGTCCCGCTCGCTGTGGTCACTCCCAGCGTGCGGCCCGAATACATGGGTGCCACGGTGCAACTCGAGTTCACGGTCGACACGTCAGGCAAGCCGGTCGCATTCAGCGTGAAGTCCGCCGCGGACGAAACGCTGGCCGCGACCGTGGTGGATGCAGTGAAGCAGTGGCGCTTCAAGCCGGCGGAAGCCGACGGAAAGCCGGTCGCGACCAAAGTGTTGCTGCCGGTGAAAATCGTCGACGAAACGCTGTCCTCGGAGCGTCTCGCGATTAACAACTAAAGAAAACAACCAGGGGCGCTCCCGTTTGCGGGGGCGCCCCTGCTTAATTTTTGTGCGTGCGCAATCGCTCGCGACCGCGAGCCGGGAAAAAACCTTCCGCGCCGGCGGAAACCGGCCGTCGAGCGATCAGGTGGAATCGTCTCCTCCCCGCGAGGAGGATTCGGTCGCAACGAGCGCGGTAAGCAGAGCCAGGACAATGACAGCGGGCAGCATGGGCTTGGTGTGGGTCGAAACGTGGGAAACGCAGAATCATAGATTGTTTCCGGCAAAAGGGAATAGGCTGTCTGGCGTATAATAGCAGCGGTTCTGTAATGCTCGGCGGGGCTTATAGTCGCGTGGCCACGAGCGCGTTCGTGGCCTGCCGCAGGAAACGAAAAAGGCGGCGCGCGGGCCGCCTTCGCCGAGTCGGACGCGGGCGTCCTCGTGTTTATTTTTTCTCGAGCTGTCGCAGCGTCACATCGCCGTTCATCGTGGCGACGCTGATCTCGGGGCCGCCGCCGTTGAGTGTGCCGGTGACGAGCTTGCCGCCGGTGATCGTCGGGATGGCCGGCATCGCGGGAATCGCTGGCATCGCCGGGATCGAGATCGCTGCGGTCGCCGGCGGCGTGGGCGCCTCGGGCGCGGAGTTCGAGGAGGAGGAAGAACTCAGGGTGGCGGCGCGGGCGGCGTCGCGAGCTGCGGCGTGTGCCGCTTCGACTTCCGCTCGCGCGCGGTCGAGTTCCGCTCGCGCCCGGTCGCGTTCAGCCTGGGCCGCCTCGCGATTCTGGTTGGCCTGTTCGCGGGCGGCTTCGACGCCTTCCTTGATCGCTTGAGTCGCTTCGTGCACGGCCTGGACGCCCGCCCGGGCGGTGTCGCGGATCGCTGCCTGCGCCCCGGCCGGCAGCACCGGGTGACCACTGATCGTCACGGTCCTGGCCCGGGGCCGAGTCGTGCCCGGCGCGTTTTCGGTCTTCGTCACGAGTGCGGCTTCAGGGAAATCGGTGAGCACGGCGCCATTCTGCGTGCGGAAGCGGACGTTGGCTTTTGCATCGGCGGGCACGCGCAGCACGACTTCGCCGTTCATCGAGGTGAAGGAGAGCGGCTTGTTGTCGTGCAACTCGCGGATGCTGGCGCGGATTTCGCCGTTCATGGTGTCGGCGACGACGCCGCCCGCCACGTCTTCGAGCCGCACTTCGCCGTTCATGCTGTGAATCTCGATGTCGCCGGCGATGCCGTTGCATGTGATGTCGCCGCCGAACGAATTCTGCACGACGATCGAGGTGCCGCGCGGCACCGTGAGCTGAAAATTCGAACCACTGCTCATCCACGCATCGGAAACGGCGTCGAGCGTGATGATGTTGTCCTTTTCGTTGAGCGCGAAACTCGACGACGCGGTGAGGACGCGGAGGCCGTCCTTGCGCGGCGCCTGGGTCGCGGCCTTCGCCTCGGACTGCACCGTCACATCCGGCGCATCGGTGCCTTGGACGCGGAGATCGCCGCGGGCGAGCATGATCTTCACGGTGCCGGGCTTCGCGGGATCGGAGAACTTGATCGAGTGGTTTGTCTCTTCCGCGCGGGCGAGCGTGAGCAGCGCGAAGGCGAACGTGGCGGCGAGGAGGAGAGAGGAAAAAAGACGGGGAGATTTCATGGCGGAAGGGAGTGGAGGGGAAGAGCGCGGGAAAAAGTTACAGTTGGGCGAGCGCGCGGCGCGCGGCGTCGCGCACGCTTTGGTCGATGGTTTCGTTGCGGGATATTTTTTCCAGGACGGGCGTGGCTTCGCGGTCGTGCGCGGCGGCGACGAAGTCGATCAGCTCGAGCTGCACGAGCGGGTTTTGCTCGCGCGGGAGCGAGGCGAGCACGCCGGAGCGGACGAACTCGCGATCGGCGTGCGCGTAGAGCGCCTCGAGCGCGCGCAGGCGGACGTTGGCGCTCGGGTCGAAGGCGAGCGCCTTGATCAAGTCGTCGAGCGTGCCGTCGCTCGGCTGGTCGGAGCGCGCGGCCGCGAGGACTTCCTGCAACCGCTCGTTGGTCGGGCCTTGTTGCTGTTGCAGAAGCTGGTAGCCGACGAGCTGCGTCATCTTCGCCATCTGGCTTTTGATCTGCGCGAGCTCGCGTTTCGTGGCGTCGTCGCCAGCCGGGCCCGAAGCGGGCGCGGCGGAGTAGCGCGTGCCGGCAAAAAATCCCGCGAGCAGCAGCGCGGCGCCGAGGGCGGGCGAGAGGATCCAGCGCCAGAGCGAAGCGCGATGCGTGCGGGGCGCGGCGGGGCGCACGCTCGCCGCGGAATTCTTTTCCGCCTCGAGCAGCGCGTGGAAATTTTTCCGCAGGCGCGGCGAAGGCGCCGGCGCCGGCAGCGCGTCGAGCGCGGCGAGCGTCTGGCTCAGGGCGGCGAATTCGCGCTGGCAATCCGGGCAGCCGGCGAGGTGCGCGCGAGCTTCGGCATGTTCGGTCGCCGTGGTCCGTCGATCGAGCAGGGCGGGAAAGGTGTCGCGGGCGCTTTGGCAGTTCATGGTGAAAAGAAAGTAGTGAGTAACGGGTAGTGAGTAGAGTGGGCGGCGTTTGCGTAATGCTCGCTACTCGCCACCCGCTACTCGCTGCTTCATGTTTTGGAGTTGGAAATAAATGTCGCGCAGCTCGCGGAGCGCGCGGTGCGCGCGGACTTTGGCGGCGCCGACGGAGCATTCGAGGATGCCGGAGATTTCGGCGAACGAGAGTTCCTGGAAGCGCGAGAGCAGCAGCACTTCGCGGTCGTCGCGTTCGAGCCGCGCGAGCGCCACGTGCAGGAGCGCCTGGTCGTCGCGTGCGCTGGCGTTTTGCGCGGCGTGCGGTGCGTCATCGGCGCGCTCATGCAGGTCGGAGGGATCGGTCGCGCGCGGCGCGGCGCTGCTCCTGCGGAAATGGTCGGCGGCGCAGCGGCGCGCGAGGTGATACATCCACGTCGCGAAGCTCCCGTCGTCGCGATAGGTGTGGCGGTATTTCAGCATGCGCTGGAAAACGGTCTGCGTGATGTCCTCCGCGGCGGAGCGATCGCCGGTGAGTTTGACCAGAAACCCGAAGAGCGGGCCGTGGTGGCGCTCGAAAAGTTCGCCGAGCGCGTCGAGTTCGCCGGCGCGCACGGCGAGCATCAGCGCGTGGTCGGGGCGTTGTTCGACAGCGGTGTCCACAGGGAAGGCGCCGCGGCGGTCAGGGGCGGCGGGAGGGGAAGAAACGCGGATTTCGTCGAGGGTGGCAATCACGGCGGCAGCGGGACATGGCAGCTTGTTGCCGGGAAAACCGCGCGGCGGCTGGAAGGTTACGCGGATTTTTCGGACGGCGGGCGCCGGAAAGCGTCGCCGTGCGCAAGTGCCCGCTCGTCGCGGCGCTTCGGTGCGCGGGCGCGTCGGGAGCCGGCGCGGGCGCGTCCGCTGCGCGTTTCCCATTGCGGTGCGCGGTGCCCGGCGCTAGCCCTCGCTGCGTCGAACTTCTCCTCCCATGTTCAAAGCGGTCGTCAAAACCATCGTCCTGCTCGCGATCCTTTTTGTGATGCTCTATGTGGGCATGAACAACACGCACGGCATCGACTTCTATTTTCCGGTCGCGGGCACGACGGATAAATCGCCGATCCATCAGTCGGCCGCGCTGATTTATTTCGGCGTCTTCGCGATCGGGGTGCTCGCGGGGACCGTGCTCACGGTCGGCAGCGGTCGCCCGTCCGCGCGGAAAGCGGGCGCGAAGGACAAGTAAGCGCCTGCGATGGCGCCGACGTCCGGAATCACGACGCCCGCGCCGAGCGCATTTCGGCCGGAGACGCGGCGGGGCGCGGAGGGATTTTTTCGCGCGGCGCAAAACGACGCGGGCCAGTGGTGGCTGCTCGACTCCGCCGGCGTGCCGCGCTGGCTCAAGGGCGTCCATGGCGTGCGCATCGCGCCGCCGGCGAGCGATGGCGTGCTGCCGCCGGATTCCGGTTCGCGGTTGCGCGCGTGGGGCTTCAACGCCGCGGGCGTCGGCGGCGACGGTGCGGCAGGCGAGGACGGCCTCGATTTCATCGCGACGGTGAACTTCTGCGACGCCGCGCCGCCGCTGGTGGCCGCGGGCCTGCGTTTGCCGGATGTCTTCGATCCGCAGTGGCCTTCGCTCGCGGAGTGGCACGCCAAAAAAATCTGCGCGCCGCTCGCCACCGCGCCGCATCTCGTCGGCTGGGTGACGGACGAGGATCCGGGTTGGGCGCAGCCGGCGGGCGCGACAGGCGTGGGCGCGACGAACAGCGCGCCGGCGCGGTTCGGGGCGAAGGATGGCGCCGCGTGGCGGCCGTCGCTGTTGCAGCTTTGCCTGAGCCTGGAGCCGAGTTTCGCGGCCTACCACGCGGCGTGGGAATTCGTCCTCGCGCTGCACGGCGGAAAACTCGAGGCGCTCGCGCGCGCGTGGGGCGTGACGCTGGCGAACAAGGAAGTGCTGCGCGAGCTCACGCGTGCGGAGATGGGCTTCGCGACGCGCGGCTACCTGCGGGACGAAGCGCGCTGGACGCGCGAATTCGCGCGGCGTTATTTCTCGACGACGGCGGCGGCGATTCGCGCCGCGGATCCGAATCACCTCGTGCTCGGCTGCCGTTTTCGCGGGCTGGTCGGCGCGCATGTGCTCGCGGAGTGCATTTACCCGGCCGTCGACGTGGCGATGCCGGACTGGCGCGAGCTGCCCGCGCACGCGGAAACCGGCGCGGCGCATCCGCTGCTGGCGGGCGACGTGAGCTGGGTGACGCCGGATTTTCTGCGGCTGCCGACCGCGGCGCGCGTGCTGCGGCTGACCTCCGTCGAATGGATGCTGCGCCGGGGGCGCACCGCACTCGAGCGCGCGGCTCGACACCCCGCGGTCGCGGGCTATATCTGGAACCAGTGGCAAGACGAACCCGGCGAGCAGCCGCCGTTCGCCCGCGGCTTGATTCACGTCGATGGCAGCGAAGCGCGCGAGCACACGGAACTGCTGGTCGAGTTCAACGCGCGCGCGGAATTGATCCGCCGCACGGCCGCCCGTCCCGCCTCTCCATGAAAACCCCCGCCCGCCTTCTCCCCGCGCTGCTCGGCCTGTTCGCATTCGGCGCGGCCGGCTGCCAGAACCTCGACCTCGCCACCGCCAGCGACCCGCAGCGCATCGTCACCGGCGCGGTGAATTTGCGGCCGGATATTATTTTCCCGGCGGACACGCAGGTGGTGGTGCGCGTTTTCGAAACCGTGGCGGCGAACGACGCGCTGCGCCCCGCGTCGGTGAACGACCTCGCCAGCCCGGCGGGCGCGCTGCCGGCGCAAAAAATCGAGCGCGTGCTCGCGGAAAAAACCATCGCCGCGCCGGCGGGGAAGCCGGTGCCGTTTCAAATCGAATTCCGGGCGGACGACGACGAACTCCGGCACGGCGTGAACATCGAGGCGCGCATCTCCTACGACGGCAAAGTGCGTTTCCGCACGCTCGACGCGCAACTGATCACGCTCGGCACGGTCGCCTCGCCGCACGAAGTCTGGGTCGAGGCGGTGCGGTAAGACCGCGTCGAGCTGTCATCACGCTGCGCGCGCGGCGCGGCCACGGCGCACGAGCGCGCCGCCGACAAGCGCGACGATCCCGGCGCAGCCGAGAAACGCGAGCCGGCCGGCGGGCGGGTTGTCGATCGCGGCGAGCGCGGCCACGAACGCGGCGTAGCCGAGACAGAGCCAGCCGACCACGCGCGCCTGGCGGCTGTCGTTCGCGGCGTGCTCGCCCTCCTCGCGGGCGAAATCGACGGGCCGCTCGAGCCGCTGGAAAAATTCCGCGTTGCGCGCGCGATAGGCGGCGGACGCGCGCGACCAGAACGCGCGCGTGCCGCAGAACCACGCCGCGCAGATCGCGACGTTGCCGATCAGCTCGATCGCCTGCGCCCAGTATTCGCGCGCGGCGCCTTCGAGCGGATGAGGCAGGTGGAAAAACGCCGCGGCCCATTCCGGCGTGAGATGATTCGTGATGAAGAGCGAGCTGCAGAAGCCGACGATCACCGTGCTCCACGCGGCCCACGGCGGAGTTTTTTTCACGAGCAGCGCGAGCAGCAGCGGCACGACGATCGGAATCTGCACGAGGATGCCGACGCGCTGCACCCAGAGGAAAAGCGTGAGCCCGTGCAGCCGGCTCATCTCGAGCGCGACCGCGATCACGAGGCAGCCGAGCACGAGCGTGGAAATTTTTCCCGCGCGCAGGAGCTGCGCCTCGGTCGCGCCGGGCCGCAGGATCGGCTGGTAGAAATTCTTGATGAAGAAGCCGGTGTTCTTGTTCAGCCCGGAATCCATCGACGACATCGTGGCGGCGAAAATCCCGCTCACGAGCAGGCCCATCATGCCGACGGGCATCACGTCGCGCGCGATCGCGATGAACGCCGCCTCGTCCGGGTGCTGCAGTTGCGGGAACAGCGCGTGCAGATCCGGAAAGCGAATCGCCGCCGCGATCGGCGGGACGAACCATACGACGATGCCGCCGAGGAAAAGCGCCGCGCCGAGGAGCCCGGCTTTGCGCGCGTGCGCGCCGTCCTTCACGCAGAGGTAGCGGTTGGCGTCGATGAGGTTGTTGGTCGTGTGGAGTTGCTTGAGAAACATCGCGAGGCACCACAGCCACAGAAAATCCTTCGTCCATAGCTGGCTGAAATCGAGATGGCCCGCCGGGGCGCGATGCACGAACGCGCCGAGGCCGCCGACCTTCGCGATCGCGAGCAAGGTGACCGCGAGGCACACGGGCATGAGGATCAGCACCTGGATGAAATCGCTCGCGAGCACCGCCCAGCTCCCGCCGATCAGCGCGATCACGAGCACGACGATGCCGGTCACGACGATCGTGAGCGACAGATCGACGCCGAAGACCGCGGCGAAGAACACGCTGAGCGAATTCAGCCAGATGCCCGCCTGCAGCAGCCCGAACGGAATCTGCAGCCACGTGAAAAACTGCTCGCTCACCGCGCCGAAGCGCAGCCGGATCGCCTCGATGCCGGTGACGACGCGCAACTGCCGCACGCGCGGCGCGAAAAACAGCGCGTTGACGATGAAGCCGAAGACATTGCCGAGATAAATCGCCGCGATCGGCCAGCCTTCGCGATACGCCTGGCTCGCCGCGCCCGTGAACGTCTGCGCGCTGAACTGCACCATGAACGCGGAGCCGCCGACCATCCACCACAGCGCCTTGCCGCCGCCGCGGAAATAATCGCTGACGTTCGTCACGAAGCGGCGAAACACCCAGCCGATCGTCAGCATGAAACCGAAATAAAAAACGAAGACGACGTAGTCGTAGCGAGTCATGCAGGGGCGGGGCGGCCGAAAGCGCGGCGAGACTTTCGCGCGCGCGCGAGTGGCGCAACGCTTCTCGCCTTCGGCCCGTCAAATGCGGCGAAAGTCCGCGCCGCTCGCGCGATCGGCCGTCTGCGGCGCGGCTACAGCGGTTTAAATCGAAGTGCAGCCGCGACGACGATGTAGGTTGGGGTTCATGCCCGACTCCTCGGCATAAAGTCCGACCGACAAAACCGGCTATGGAATTTTTGAAACCGCTCTCGCGCTTCCTCGTGAGAATCGCAGCGGCCGCGCATGAGTTGTCGTGCGCGGCGGCCGCGGTTTACTTCGCGGCCGAGCGAGACTTTGACGCGATCTCGTGCGGGAACGTGACGCCCCACAATTTCGCTTCGGGCTGCGGGCGCGCGTCGTCGGTCGGCGCGAGGTAGCGAAACACATCTTCGAACCGCAGGCTGCATTGCAGACGGCGCTGCGTGTGCGAATCGATTTTCGGATTCACGACGATGATCGATTGCGTGAACGGTGGCGCGTTCTTGATGCGCAGCGCCGCGGCGCGCGCCTGCTCAGGCGTGAGCGAGCGGTCCTTGACCACGGCGTCGAGTCGCTCGAGATCGGCACGCGTGACTGGGCCCCAGAGTTTTTTCCACGTGGCGGGCTCGATGCGCGGCGCGACGATGTCGACGAAACGCTTCGCGTCGCCGTCCTGCTCCCAGAATCCGACCACGAGCAGAAACGGCTCCGCGATGTCGAATTGCCGCAGCGCATCGCCGAGATCGACGGGCGTGCCGTATTTGGTCGCCTTCGGATTCACGGGGATGCCGCCGTGCGCGCGATTCGCCGCCGCGGGAATGTCCCACTTCTGCGTGTAGCTCGCCGGATGGTAGCCGTCGAAAAACGTGTCGCGCACCCACTGTTCGAAGACGAGCCCGTGCACCTGCACTTCCTGCGCGGCGAGGCCCGCAACGAACGCGAGGGCGAGCGCGACACGAAAGAAGCGGGGCGCGAACTTCATGGCGGGGTAAAGCGACGCGAGCCAAACGCGCCCGCGCCGCGACCGCAATGTCGCGCTGAATTCTGCGCGCGGGACGGGACGGGAATGGTTGAATCGCCGGCGAAACTGGATTCGGTCGTCGGATGCACCGTGTCACCCCTGTCATCGGCTTCGCGGCGTTGAGTGCGATCGCATCGGCGCAGGCGCCGAAACCCAACATCGTTTTCATCCTCGCGGACGACCTCGGCTACGGCGAAGTCGGCTGCTACGGACAGCAGCTCATCGCGACGCCGAACATCGACCGGCTCGCCGCGGAGGGCATGCGCTTCCGACAATTTTACGCGGGCAACACCGTGTGTGCGCCATCGCGCAGCGTGTTGATGACCGGCCAGCACATGGGCCACACGCGCGTGCGCGGCAACAGCGGCGGCCTGCCGCAGTCGCTTGCCGCAAACGATGTCACGCTCGCACGCGTGCTGCGCGACGGCGGCTACGCGACCGGGCTGATCGGCAAATGGGGCCTCGGGTTGCCGGGCGAGCCGGGCGCGCCGGAGAAGCAGGGCTTCGATTACTATTTCGGTTTTCCGAGCCAGACCGACGCGCACAATTATTATCCCGCGTTTCTCTGGCGCAACGGCGAGAAGGTGCCGCTGCCCAATGTCGTCACGCATCTCGGCAGCGGCGAGCTCACCGGCTACGCGACGAAGGCGGTCGCGTATGCGAGCGACCTGTTCGCCGAGGACGCGCACGCTTTCGTCGAGCGCAATCGCGCGAAGCCGTTCTTCCTCTATCTCGCGCTTACCGCGCCGCACGCCAACGACGAGCGCGCGCGTGCGCTCGGCGACGGCAACGAAGTGCCGGACTACGGGCCTTACGCGAGCAAGCCATGGACCGACACGCAAAAAGGCCACGCCGCGATGATCACGCGGATGGATCGCGACGTCGGCGCGCTGATGGCGCAGTTGAAACAGCTCGGGCTCGACGAGCGCACGCTCGTGATTTTCACCAGCGACAACGGCCCGCACCGCGAGGGCGGCAAGGACTACGATCCGGCGTTCTTCCACGCGAGCGGACCGTTGAGCGGCGAGAAACGCGACCTGCTCGAGGGCGGCATCCGCGTGCCGTTCATCGCGCGCTGGCCGGGACGCATCAAGGCTGGCGCGGAGTCGGCGCAGGTCGGCTATTTCGGCGACATGATGGCGACCTTCGCGGAGCTCGCGGGCGCGAAGCTGCCCGAGCGGCCGCTCGATAGCGTGAGTCTCGTGCCGACGCTGTTCGGCCGCGGCGCGCAGGCGCAGCACGAATATTTTTATTGGGAGTTCTACGAGCGCGGGCTCGTGCAGGCGGTGCTGCTCGGCGACGGCCGCTGGAAAGGCCTCCGGCCGAAAGCGCCGGCGGGACCGATCGAGCTCTTCGATTTGAAAAACGACTTCGCGGAGAAAACGGATGTCGCGGCAAAAAATCCGGAGATCGTTTCGCGGATCGACGCGATCATGCACGCGGCGCACGTCGACAACGAGTATTGGCGCTTCGACCGGCCGGTGCCGGCGTCGCGGAATTGAATTACGATCGTGCCGCGCTGGAGGTCGGCGTTCCCGGGGCGAATCGAGCTCCCGCCGGCACGAAAACATCTTCGGCGCGCCGCCGCCGCCTCAGCTCAGTTTTTTCCCAGCGGCAGCGTGAAGCAGAACGTCGCGCCTTTGCCGGGCTGGCTGCTCTCGGCCCAGATGCGGCCGCCGTGGTCCTCGACGATTTTTTTGCAGATCGTCAGGCCGAGGCCGGTGCCGTGCGCCTTGCCGTGCGTCGCGAACGGCCGGAAGAGCGACTGTGCGATCTCGGGCGCGATGCCGCGGCCGGTGTCCTCGATCTCGATGCGCAGCTCGTTTTTCTGCGCGGCGAAACGCAGAAAAATTTTTCCGCCGTCGGGCATCTCGTCGACCGCGTTGTTGAGCAGGTTGTAGAAAAGGCGCGAGAGCCGGCGCGGATCGATGCGCACTTCGACCGGCGGCGGCTCGTTGCCGAGCTGGAGCTTCACGCCGCGCTCGGCGATTTCCTGGCGGACTTCGTCGGCGAGCGGATTCATGTAGCGCGGGAAATCGACCGCGGTGAGCCGGGGCTGCTGGCCGGTCGGCTTCGTGAACTCGATCAGCTCCTGCAGCATGTTCGTCATGCGCTCGACCTGGCGCGCGATCTTGTTCTGCGCCTTGTGCCGCATCGGCGGCGAGGTCTCGTCGCCGCACGCCATCTCGGCGGCGAGCCCGATGATCGTGAGCGGATTCTTGAAATCATGGACGATCGTGCCGGCGAAGCGGCCGATGACGGCGAGCCGCTCGGACTGGATGATCTCGTCGAGATATTTGCGGTTCAGCGCGCGCATGCGGTTGCTGAATTCGCGGATGAGATTCAGCGCGAGCCGCGGCCGGCGGTCGAGGAGCTCGAGCAACTCGGCGCGGCTGAGAAATGTCGCCACGGTGTCGCCATCCGCCCGGGCCGTGGCGGAGCGCGGCGCGTCGTCGAGCACCGCCATCTCGCCGAAGAAGTCGCCCGGTCCGATCGTGGCGAGCACGCGCGGCTCGTTCTGGCCGACCATCGCCGAAATTTGCACCTGGCCGGAATCGACGACGTAAAACCCGTCGCCCGGATCGCCGGCGGAAAAAATGATTTCGCCGGCGCGGAATTTCCGCATCTGGCCGGCTTGGTGCAGCGCCTGCAGTTCCTCCTGCAGCGCGCCCGCAAAGCGCTTCGCGTCCGACGTTGGCATGCGGCGGACTTTGGGCCGGCTTCGTGCGGCAGTAAAGGGAGGAAGCGGCGATCGCGCTCGGACGGTGTGACGGCGCGCGTTTACTTGAGGGCGGCGGCGAGTTTCGCGGTGGCGCGGGCGCACTCGGCGACGCGGCCGGCGATCTGCGCATCCTTGATCGCGCCGTCGGCGAACGCGCCGCCGAGCGCGTAGACGAAGCGCGGCACGACGACGCAGCGGAAATCGAGCATGAGGCTGTTGGCGAGCGCCATGATCGACATGTAACTGCCCGGTCCGCCCGAGGCGCAGAGGAAGGCCACGACTTTGTTTTCCCACGCGTCGCCGGTGAGCTCGATCAGGTTTTTCACGGCGGCGTTGGCGTCGTAGTTGTAGATCGGCGTGGCGATCACGATGCCGTCGGCCTCGGTGACGAGCTTGTCGGCGGCGAGGACGTTGGGATGATCGTAGGCCTTGTCGCCGTCGCAGAGCGGCAGCGGAAGGTCGCGCAGATCGAGGAACGCGACGTTGTGCTTGTCGGCGGCGAGCACGCGCTCGGCTTCGCGCGCGAGGATGCGGCTGTTGCTGTCGGGATTCAGGCTGGCGGAGACGACCAGGAGGGACATCGCGCGAAAGAGCTAGGCGGCCGGACGAAAATCGCAATGCGGACGCGCGGCGAAATTATTTCGCGGCGGGAGCGGCGGGCGCGGGGATCTTGCAGGATTGCCACGCGACGAAGCGCCAACGGCCTTGCTCCTCGCGCCACACGGCGAGAAAACTGAGATACAGCGGCGTGGGCTGGCCGTTGGACATGAGGCGGAACTCCGCGTGTCCGTCCATGAGCACGACACCGGGCGCGACGAGTTTGAAGTTCCGGTCGTCGTAGCGGATGGCCAGATATTTCGTCGTGCCGGTCACGAGCGCGTTCACGAGGGAAGTCTTGGTGTCGATCTTGCCGCTCGAGTGGGAGTAGTGGAGATTGTCGGAATAAACGGCTTCGAGCCGCGCGCGATCCGCGGCGATGCTGGCGGCGACGCGGGCATCGTCGGCGGCGCGCACGGCGGCGATCGTCGCGTCGGTGTCAGCGGCGGCGAGCCGCGGGGAGAGGAGCGCGAGCGCGCCGAGGATAGAAAGCAGGATTTTTTTCATGGGGCGGGGAGGCGGCGAGCGAATCGCGCGCGCATTGCCGGTGCAAGGCGGCGCTGCGTCACGCGGCGGTGCGCGACGGCACGCCACGACGGTGTCGTGCGACAGCGGGGTTGAAGCCGGGCGCGAATCGGTTCTGCATGGCCGCGTGATTTTCGAACAAGATGCCGGCGACGTGGCGCGATTCGACACCGCGCTCGCGCAGGACGTGGCCAGCTACGAGACAATGGTGCGCCGCGCCGTCTCGGTCGGGCAGTTGCTCACCGCGATCGAAGTCGCGCGCGACGGCCTGCGGCGTTTCGGCGCTTCGCCGGCTTTGCAGCAGCAGCTCGCGCTGGCGCTGGCGCAGACGGGCGCGCTCGATGCCGCGCGCGAGATCCTCGGCGAGCTGAAGAAGCTTACGCCGGACGAGGAAACGCTCTGCCTGCTCGGGCGCGTGCAGAAGGAAGTGTGGCGGCGCGCGCCGCAGGCGGCGGAAGCGGCGGAGGCGCTGCGGCAGGCGTGTGCGTATTACGGCGAGGCGTTCGAGCGGCACGGAACATATTATCCGGGCATCAACCTCGCGTTCACGCTCGCGGCGGCGGGCGAGCTCGCGCGCGCCGAGGCGTGCGCGGGCAAAGTCGCGGCGATCTGCCGGAAGGAAATCGCGCGGCCGCACGCCGCGCCGGACGGCTGGCTGCTGGCTTCGCTGGCCGAGGCGCTGGTGCATCAAGGCGCGACGGCGGAAGCGGCCGAGTATTACCGGAAGGCGGCGTCGGTTTTCCAGGGCCGCTGGCGCGACCTCGCGTCGATGCGGCGTCAGGCGCGCGAGGTGCTCGGGTTTTATCGCGACCGGCCCGAGGCCGGTTGGACGGATGTCGGCGCGTTGCGGCGCCGCGCGCTCGGCTGGCTCGGGCGCACGGAAAAAGGCGAGGAATGGCTCGACCGGTGTTTCGCGTTTCCCTCGGTGGTGGTTTTCTCGGGGCACATGATCGATGCCGCGGGCCGCGTGCCGCCGCGGTTTCCGCCCGAGCGCGAGGCGGCGATGCGCGAGCAGATCCGGCTCCACCTGTTGCGGATCAACGCCGGCTTCGGCTACGCATCGGCGGCGGCGGGCGGGGACATTTTGTTTTGCGAGTGCCTGCTCGAAATGGAAGCGAAGGTGAACCTCGTGCTGCCGTGCTCGGTCGAGGCCTTCAAGCGGCAGAGCGTGAGTTTCGCCGGCGCGGAATGGGAGAAACGTTTCCACCACGTGCTCGCCAATGCGACGACCGTGCTCGTGGCGAATCCGATGGGCAACACGCCGGGCAGCGCGCAGTCGGCGTCGGCGATGGACCTCGTGTTCACGAACCGGATCGCGACCGGCATGGCCGCACTGCAGGCGCGGGCGTTGAATCTCGAGCTGCAGGCGATCGCGTTGTGGGACGGGCAGCCGGCCATGCGACCCGGCGGCACGGCGAGTGTCGTGAGCGAATGGCAGCGGCGAAAAATCCAGCCGCACATCATCGCGCCGGGCGCGGAGGAAGCGGTTTCCGCGACCGATCTGACGGCGAGCGCGACGGAAGCGCTGGCGGCGGCGGACGCGGCCTCGCCCGTTCGGCAGGAAATCAAAGCGATGCTTTTCGCGGAGGCGGTGAATTTCCACAAGATCGGCGAGGCGCAGATGCCGGCGTATGTCGCGCACTTCAAAGGCGCGATTGCGCGGCGGATGGCGGAGATGAATTGCACGCCGGTCGTGGCCGAGAGCTGGGCGGGCATTCACTATTTCATTTACGACGCCGCGGAGGATGCGGCGCGCTTTGCGCTGGCGTTTCGCGATCTCGTCGTCGGCACGCCGTGGGCGCAGCACGGCCTGCCGGCGGATCTCGGCGTGCGCATCGTGGTGCACGCGGGCCCGGTGTTTGCGTTCAACGACCCGACGCTGCGGCGGCTGACATGTGTCGGCGCGCACGTGAATCGCGCCGCGCGCATCGAGCCGCTGACGCCGACGGGACAGGTCTACGTGACGCAGGAATTCGCCGCGCTCTGCGGCGCCGAGGGCGTCGATGCCGTCACGCTCGAATATCTCGGCTACATGCGGACGACGACGCTGTTCGAGGACGCGGCGCTTTACCGGCTCGATCATGCGCACGAGCCGGCACCGGACCGCGCGGCGAAGCACTGACGCAGGGCGCGAGTCCGCGGGGCGGCTACAGCGGTTTAAATTAAAGTGTCGCCGCGACGACGATGTAGGTCGGGGTTCATCCCCGACTTGTCGGGCATAAAGCCCGACCTACAAAATCGGCTATGGAATTTTTGAAACCGCTGTAGCGAAGCGTAGTTTGCCTGCGGGATTTCGAGGGTGGAATTGGGGTCTGCAACCCCTGCGCAGCCGGACGGAAGGCGGTTAGATTTTCCGTGAAGCCGTGCGCGGGAAATCGGGAGAAGGGCGGGGCTTCAATTTTCGGCATGTGCGCTTATCCTTACCTCCTCCGGCGAAAAATGAGCGCGGCGTTGATGCTGCTCGCGCTGGGCGGAAATTGCGCCGTGCGCGCCCAGGCTCCCGCCGCGTGGATCGATCAGGATGTCGGCTCGCCGGCGATCGCGGGCAGCACCAGCACATCGGGCGACACGATCACGATCGTGGGCGGCGGCGCGGGCGTGGGCGGGGTCGACCTGCACCACGATTCGATGTATCGCGGCGACGATTCCTACGACGTCTTCGGCTATGCCGACGCGTTTCATTTCTACGCGCTGCCCTGGAGCGGCGACGGCGAGATCGTCGCGCGGCTCGCCAGCTTGAGCGGCGGCGATGCCGGAGCGCAGGCGGGCGTGATGATTCGGGCCGGCACGGACGCCTCCGCCGAAAATATTTTTTGCGCCGCGCTGCCGGCCGGCGCGTTGAAGGTCACCGATCGCGTGGGCGCGCTCGTGGTCGATACACGTTTCAAGCGCGAGACTCAGACGAGCCTGGCGCAGGCCGCGGGTGCGACGCCGCCGCTCTGGATCAAACTCGTGCGCAGCAACGGCGGCGTGCTCAGCTCGACCTCGGTCGACGGCGTGAACTGGACCGAGCGGAGCTGGGTGACGGCGGCGCTGACCGCGGACGTGCAGTTCGGACTTGCCGTGTCGGGCCACGCGGCAGGCGCCGCCGCGACCGCGGTCTTCGATCACGTGCAGGCGCGCGCGCTCACGGCGCCGGTGGGACCGCCGGTTCCGCCGAGCGGGCTCGCGGTGACGGCGCGCGGCGCGGATTATGTTTCCCTGTCGTGGACGGCGAGCACGAGCGCGTTCGATTCGCTCACGCTCGAGCGCTCGACCGACGGCGCCAATTTCACGACCGCGCCATCGGGCTCCGCCGCGATAAACGCCACGGCGGTGACGGATGGGTTTCTCGCGCCGGGCACGACTTACACCTATCGCCTCAAGGCCAGCCGGGGAGCGATGGTCAGCTACTCCGGCGCGGTCACGGTTCAGACATTTCCGATCGTGCTGACCGCAACCGGCGTTTGGTCGACGCGGGCGGATTTGCGGGTGGCGTGCGACGGCGCCGCGGAAAACTACTTCGTGGTCGAGACATCGACGGACAACGTGAATTTTTCCTACGGCGCCCCGGTGGCCGCGACGACCAATTCCTACAGCAACAGCGCGCTCGCGCCGAACACCACCTACTATTTTCGCGCCGGCTGCTATTCGCGCTGGGGAAATCCGGCCGGCTATTCAAACATCGTGGTCGTCACCACGAACTCCACTCCGCCGGCCGGCGTGCCCGCGGCGCCGAGCGATCTCGCGATCGTGGCGGTTTCGGACAGCCGCGTGGCGCTGCAGTGGAGAGACAACTCGAGCGACGAGCAGTCTTTCGTGCTCGAACGAAAAAGCGACGACGGTTTCACGACGGAGCTGGGCCCGCGCGCCGACACCACGACTTATCTCGACGAGGAATATATTTCGGCGCCCCACACCTACACGTATCGGATCCGGGCGGTGAACGCCAACGGCATGTCGGCATTTTCGAATGCGGTCGTGGCCAGCGTCGTGAAGCCCGTGGCTTCGCCGGCCACGCCCACGAATCTCACCGTGATCGCAACCGCGTCGGGCGAGGCGACCTTGAACTGGTCCGATCAATCGAACAACGAGGCGTGGTTCGAGATCGAGCGCTCCACCGACAACGTGACGTTCACCTATCTCGGATGGGTCGAGATGAATGTCGCGAGCTATGTCGATCGCGGGCTCACCGCCGGCACGAACTATTATTATCGTGTGCGCGCGGTGAACGGCGCCGGAGACTCCGGCTATTCCAATGTCGCCAGCACGGCGCCCGCGCCGGTTCTCGCGGCGACGGGCGGACCGACCATCACCGCGCAACCGTCCGACCAGGTCGCGGGCGCCGGTGGCACGGCGAGTTTCGCCGTCGCGGCGGCGGCGAACAGCCCGAGTTATCTTTGGCAATGGAATGGCCGCGATCTCGCCGGTGCGAACGGACCGGCGCTGACGCTCGCCAACGTGCAGCCGGCAAACGCGGGACTCTACGTCGCGCAGGTGACCGCCGGCGGCGCCACTTCCTCGACGCGCGCGGCGGTGCTCGGCATCGCGAGCAGCGTCAAAGTCGTCGGCGACGGCGCCGAGGTCGGCGCGAATATCATTCACCCGAACGGCAACATCTACGATCAGGTTTTGCTGCAAGGCACGGCGGCGACGATCACGGCCGATCGCGGGCAGGTCACGCGCCTCTCCTATGTCGATTTGTCGGACGACATCGTGCAGGTGGAATTCGCGGGCGCCGGGTCGCTGACGCTGACGCTCGACAATGCCTCCGGCCCCGCACCCGCGCGCAACTACAATCAGCCCGACGTCTCGTATATGCGCGGTCACGCGAGCATCGTCGTGGTCGGCGCGGACGAGACGACCAACGTCAGCGTGTTCAGCGTCGGCAAAATCAACGCGGTCAACCAGGCGCTGTTTCGCAGCGACGTGACTTACGACGGCGTGGCCGATCTCGCGTCGATCGCGATCCAGAGCGCCGACGGAAAATTCGGCGGCCTGCGCGCGGCGAATGCGAGCTTCTGGGCGACGCGCGGGCTCACCGGCGTCTACGCGCCGGGCGTGCAGTTTGTCGGGCCGGTTTATGTGTGCGACATCACCGCGACGGAAAACGCGACGCCCGTGCTGCTACTCGGCGAAGGCAGCGATGTCCGCGTGACCGGGGGCGACCTCGCGCAGACGAACGGCCGCGCCGTCGAAGTGAGCGGCATCGCGCAGATCAAATTCACCGACGGCATCACCTCGCAGGGCGACGCGCTGCCGGCGAAGCAAAACCAGGCGCGGCTCGAGGAAAACGGCGCCAACGTGACGACGGCCATCGTGGCGAATCCGCAATAACTCCGGCCGGCGCACCGGCGCGGCCGAAAACGCGGGCAAAAAACGCGCAGCCTTCCGCCAAGCCGTGCGCGATGCGCCGGGCCGGCGGCCCGATGTTTTCAGGTGTGAAACGTGCGTGGCTGCTGCTGTTGCTGCTCTGGCCGGTGGGATTGCGCGCGGAGTGGAAGGAACTCCGCATCGGAATGCCGTCGGAGCGTGTGATCGAGCTCGTCGGCGCACCGCTGCTGCGCACGCGCAGCCGCAACGGCGTGTTCGAAACCTGGACATATGATTTCGGCGGCAACGTCGCCTTCGTCGGCGGTTGTGTGAGCAGCTGGACGCCGCCGCGGCCGGCCAGGCCGCGAGCCGCGCCGGCGAAGCAAGCGGACGTGCGCTTACCGGTTCGCCGGCAGATCCCAGATCACGTTGTCCAGCGAGCTCTCCTGGTTGCCCGTGAGGCGGGGATAGAGGCTCGCCATCATCGTGACGGCGGAGCGGCCCGGCCAGTCGAGCGGAGTGAGATCGAGCTCGAGTGAAAATTCGCCGCTGCCGCCCGGGATGTCTTTGCGCGCGAGCGAGAGATGGATGTCGGGCGTCTTGGTGTTGAAGCTGAGGATGATCGTGCCCTGCTGCTGGCTCTGGAGCGCGTAGCTCAATTTCACCTTCAGGTGATTCGAGCGGCCGAGCGTCAACTGCTGCGGCTCGGTGTCGAGGACGCGAATCCGGTCGACTTTCGCGGCGCGGACTACGCCCGTGCCCGGTGCCGCGGCCGCGTTGCCTGCCACCGGCCCGGTGGCGCCGGGCACGAACTGGCCTTGATAACCGAAGGACTCGACGGTGTTGTCGACGAGGCGAATATAATATGGCCGCGCGATGTAGCCGCCGCTCGCGGCAATCGTATAGTTCAGATATTCGAACTTTCCCTGGGCGCTGACGCTGTCCGGCGGTCCCATCGCGCGCAGCGCCTGCTCGCGCGTCATGCCGACCCAGAGCGAACTCGTGCCGGGATACGAAGCGCAGCCGGCGAAAAGCCAGAGGACGATAAACCAGACGAGCAAACGCCGTGGGATTTTCATGCGGGGTGGGGAACCGGCGTCGATTGCAGCGAGCGGCGCTTCGCGGTGTCAATCGCGCAGGCGCGAAAATCCGGTCGTCGCGTCCCAATATAGCGCGGAACGTTCGCTGCGAATTATGACAGGGTCGGTAGTGACGCGCCTAAGAATTCATCGCGCCCATCGTCCACCTCTGTTCCCTTTTTCCCATGAGCAAACTTCCTGCGCGGCGGCGCGCGTTGGCTGGCGTCATCGCCGCGATTGCCGGCACGCAGATGGTCGTCTGGCTCAAAACGGAAAAATCGTTTCTCGTCGCGCCGGTCAAAGCGGTCGACCTGCCGCTTGCCGGAGGAGTCCGCCGCCCGGCATTGAGCGGCGGGATTATTTCCACGCCGCCGGGAAAACGATCGCGCGAACCGAACACCGCGCGCCGCGAAACGATTCACGGAACACGCGGCGGCGCGGGCGCGCAGCGATCAAATCATCGAGCGATCGGCTGCCGCTCGCTCAGCGGTATTCCTCGCCGGTGATCGCGTTGATGATTTTGAAATTTTCGACGTGATAATTCAGGTCCGCGCGGAAGGCCAGTTTCACGCTGAAGAGTTTTTCCATGCGCACGAGCAGGTCGGCGTCTTCGCTGCGCAGGCGTTCGAGGATGCTCGGGTGCACCATCACGCGGAGCGAATATTCCTTGCCATCGTTGCGGAGCTGCAGGCGGCGGACGACGGAGCTGAGCTTGCGCTGCAACTCGACCGACATCGTCGTCGCGCTCTTCACGATGCCGCGGCCGCGGCAATACGGGCAGTCGGTGTAGAGATTGCTCGAGAGCGATTCCTGCTGGCGCTGGCGCGTCATCTGCATGATGCCGAGCTGCGAGATCGGGAGGATGTGGTTCTTGGCTTTGTCGGTCGACATGAGCTCGACCATCTTTTCGTAGATGGCGTTGCGGTGGCGCCGCTCCTTCATGTCGATGAAATCCATGATGATCAGGCCGCCGAGATTGCGCAGCCGGATTTGGCGCGCGATTTCCGCCGCGGCCTCGAGGTTGACGGCGTAGATGACGTTTTTCTCGTCGCCGCCGCGGTTCTTGTGCGAGCCGGTGTTCACGTCGATCGCGATGAGCGCCTCGGTCTCGTCGATGATGATCTCGCCGCCGGACGGGAGCGGGACCTTGCGCTGGCCGGTCTGCTCGATCTGACGCTCGATGTTGAAGCGCTCGAAGATCGGAATGCTGTCCTTGTAGAGCGCGATCTTGCCGGCGCTGCGTTTCGAGATCTGCGCGACCAACGCCTGCGTGCGCGAGTGGTCGTCCTTCGAATCGATGAGCACGCGGTCGACTTCCTCGGTGAGAAAATCGCGCACGGTGCGCTCGACGAGGTCGGGTTCCTGATAGAGGCACGCGGGCGAGCGCTCGGACTTCATCTTCGATTGGATGTCCTCCCAGGTTTTCAGGAGGATGTGCAGGTCGCGCACGAAATAGCGCGCCTTCTTGCCTTCGCCGGCGGTGCGGACGATGACGCCGACGCCTTCGGGCAGCGTGAGCTCGTTGATGAGTTGCTTGAGGCGCTTGCGCTCGTTCGGGTCCTCGATCTTGCGCGAGATGCCGCAGCCTTCGCTGAACGGCGTGAGGATCAGGTAGCGGCCGGGGATGGAGAGATTGGTCGTGGTGCGCGGGCCTTTCGTGCCGATCGGGCCTTTCGTGACCTGGATCACGATTTCGCTGCCGGGCGGATACATCTGCGGGATGTCCTTGACCGTCGGCTCGGCGGGGCGCGGCGGCGCGTTTTTCCGGCGGTTGACGCGCACGACCTCGACCGAGGAGTCGGAGGCGGCGGGGAGCATGTCCCAGTAATGCAGAAACGCATTCTTCGTGTAGCCGATGTCGACGAAGGCGGCCTTCAGGCCGGGATCGAGATTCTTGATGCGGCCCTTGTAGATGCCGCCGACCATCCGGTTGTCGGACTCGCGCTCGATCTCGAATTTCTCGAGCCGGCCGTCGACGAGGAGCGCGACGCGTTTTTCGAGCGGCTCGCTGTTGATGATGAGCTCGCGATACGCGCCCTTCTCCTTCTGGAACACGGCGAGAATCTTCTGGAGGAAGGGCCGGTTTTTGGCGCGCTCGGCGGCGCCGGCTTTCAGTTCGGCGTTGGAGACGGGCGCGACTTCCTTGGGCGGAGGCGGATTGACGAGCTCCTCGTCATATTTCTGCGTGAGATCTTGCGGCGTGCTGGAGGGCGGCTGCGCGGAGGTGGAATCGCTCATGGCGGGTGTGTGGTTGGGACGCGGCGGCCCCCGGTGCGGCAGAAGCGGCGCAGGAGATTCCGGCAGGGCGGTCAATGGCGGCCGGGGATTTCATGCGAAATCCCTGCGAAAGCGCCAGACGCTCTGGACCAGTCCTTGCAGCAAGCAGCAACTGAGCACAAAGGAGCCACCGTAGCTGATGAAGGGAAGCGGTATGCCCGTGATGGGCACGAGCCCGATGGTCATGGCGATGTTCACGAACACATGCACCAGGAACAGCACGGTGACGCCAAGGGCGAGCAGCGTGCCGAACCGGTCCCTCGCGGAACCGGCGATGCGAATGCCGTTGAACAACACTATCCCAAACAGGCCCAGGACCGTGAGGCTTCCCAGAAATCCTTTTTCCTCCGCGATGACCGCGAAGATAAAATCGTTGTGCGCGACCAGGCGCGGCAGGTAGCCGAGCTGCGCCTGCGTGCCCTCCGTCCAGCCTTTGCCGGTGAGGCCGCCGCTGCCGACCGAGAGCTTCGACTGCAGGAGATTCCAGCTCGCGCCGGTGCCCAGCGGATCGATCGTCTCGGGCGAAACAAAAGTGAGGATGCGGTTGCGCTGGTAGTCGTGCAGCGGCAGCAGCGAGTGCGGCTCGTAGCGGCCGAGGTTCTCCTTGTTGAACTCGTAATGGTGCTCCCGCATGAACGCCGCGTAGCGCCACGTGTCGATCGCCACGATGCCGACCAGAAATAGAAACGCCCCCAACGCGCCCAGGAAAAACCGGGTCGACAGTTTGGAGACGTAGAGCATCGCGAACACCATCGGGGGCAGCACAATCACCGACTTCAAGTCGGGTTGCTTCCAGATCAAGAACATAGGGACACCCACCGCAAGGGCCAATTTCCCCAGCGTGCCGAGCGACTGGCTGACCGTGCCGATCTTCGAGCGCACGAGGATGCTCGCCGTGATCAGGAGCACGGCGATCTTCGCCGTCTCGGACGGCTGGTAAGTCCCGAGCGGGCCGAGCGGAATCCACCGACTCGCGCCCCACGCCTCCGCCGCCGAGCCGCCGACGCCCGGGATCAACACGAGCCCGAGCGGCACGAGGCACGCGAAGTAAACCCAGTGCGCCACGCTGAGCCAGAACCGGTAGTCGATCAGCGATACCGTCACGTAGACCGCGCCGCCCAACCCGAGAAACAGGATCTGCTTGAACCACTCCTGGCGCACGAGATACCCGAGCCCGCCCGACCCGAGCCCGTGCTGCACGGAAAACTGCGCCGAGTAGATGAACGCGATGCCGAACAGCCCCAGCCCGAGCAACGCGATCGGCGTCAAAAAATCCCAGTTCCCGCGCGTCGTCGGCTTGAAAACGCTGAAGTAGTCGGTGGGCGCGGGGAGATTCACGAGCGGGTCGCAACCTCATCCACCGCGGCGGGCGGCGCAAGTCCGCAGCGACTCGCAGCCGTCGCATCCGTGTCATTTCGCGGGCGCGCGGGGTCGCGGAGCCGGAAAGGAGCTTGCCTGTCCTCGCCGCGCCGCAAGCGTGCTCGCGGACCGGCTTCCCCGCCGCGGGCCGCGCGAATTTTCGCGCGAGTGGCCCCGCACGGTCGGCTTCCGGCTTCGGTTATCGTGACGCTCGTTTCCGTGATTCTCCCCACGTGCGATCGCGGGCATCTGCTGCCCCGCGCGGTCGCGAGCGTGCTGACGCAGACGACGCCCGAGCTCGAGCTGCTCCTCATCGATCACAACCGGCGCGAGCCGCCGCTGGCGGCCCAACCGACGGCCGCGGCGTGGCTCCGCGATTCGCGCGTGCGCGCGATTCGCCCGCCGGCGACAGGCAGTGCCGCGCGGGCGCGCAACGCCGGCCTCGCGGTCGCCCGCGGCGAATGGATCAGCTATCTCGACGACGACGATGCCTATCGGCCGGAAAAAATCGCGCGCCAGCTCGCCCTCGCGCAGCGCACGGCCGCGCCGCTCGTCCTTTGCGGCGCGGCGTTTCGTCTGCGCGGCCGGACGCGTCTCGTCCAGTGCGACCGCGAGGCGTGGCGTGGCGACGACCTGCTGCTCCGCGCCCGCTGGAACACGCCGCTGATTTTTCACCGCCATCCCGGTGCGCTGCGTTTCGACGAGACCCTGGGCCCCGGCGAGGACGCCGAGTTTGCTCACCGCCTCCTGGCGCAGGCCGGCGTGGCTTCCGTGCCGGTCGCCGGCGAGCCGCTCGTCGATATTTTCCCGCAGCCCGGCCCGCGGGTGAACACCAATCCCGAGCCGATCCGGCGGGCGGCCGCGCGCATCCTCGCGCTGCGCCGCGGGTTTTTTTCGCGGGCGGCGCGGCGGCGCTACCTCCTGCAGAATCTCCTCGCGGTCGCCAAGCTCACGGGCGATCGCGCGCATTGCCTCCGCATCGGCGCGCGCCTCTTGCGCGAGAGCCGCGGCGCGGACTGGCGCGCGTGCGCCAACGCACTCGTCGTCAGCTGCCGCCTTTTTCCCGGCCGCTGGGTGAGCTGACGCGCACGGCGAGGTAGCTCTTCGTCAGGCCGAGGAATCGCTCGCGCCGAATCGCGCAATCCGGAAACAGCGCCTGCATTTCCCGAAAAGTCAGCAAGCGCACTTCGTCGAGAAACGCCTCCACCGCCGCGGCGTCGGGCCGCTCGAGCCAGCCGCGAACGGTGAAATTCCGCACCAGCCGGCGCTGCCACGCGCGCGGCAGCCAGTGGATGAACGGCGCGAGCAGGTGCGGCTCGATGAAAAATCCCCGCGCCGGCGTCTGCACCCACAGCCGGCGGCCGACGCGACGCGCCTCGGCGGCGAACGCCTGCTGCCGCTCCCACGAGCCGACGTGCTCGATGACGCTGTTCGAGAAGACGACATCGAATTCGCCGTCGCGAAACGGCAGCGCGCAACCGTCGCCCACGACGAAGACGATTTTCTCCCCGGGCGCGCCGCCCGCGCGATCCGCCGTGGCGTCGCGATTCAAGAGCGTGAGCGAGGCGCGCAACCCGCCGTCGCGCCAGAAATCCGCCGTGCCGCCGACGTCGAGCACGCGTTCGCCGGCGCGGGGCGCGACGAGCGCGAAAAACCGCCGCCGGCGCCGCCGGCGGAAAAACGGCGAGAGGCGCGCGTAGAGCGAATGGATGTTCACGACGCCGCGGGCTCGGCGAGCCGCAGGGATTCGTCGGCCTCCGCGGGCGCGCTCGCGCTCGTCGCGGCGAGCGGCGTGGCGTTGGCGAGGCCGAGCAGGATCCAGAAAACCGTCGCGCCCATCGGGCCCTCGAGCACGACGCCGAAGCATGCGCTCACGAGGATCGCAAACGCGCCGAGCGCGAGCGTGAAGCGCGCGCCGTCGGATTCGCCGCGCGCGGTGCGCCGGCCCGCGCGCCAGAGCAGCGCGCACAGCGCGACGAGCAGCGCCGCGAACAACGCCGCGCCGGCGAGGCCCATCCGGCCGAAGACGGTCAGGGCGAAATTGTGCGGGCTGCGCGCGCTGAAATCGTCGTTGGCGGTGCCGTAGTAGACGCGCAGGAAATTTTCCGCGAGGTCGTGGCCGAAGCCGAGCCCGAGCCAGCGGTCGTCCGCCCACACTTCGTCCGCCACCGCGCGCCACCAGACGAGGCGGAATTGGTTGTTGTCCGGCTTGTCGTCGAGGTCGTTGGCGAGATAGACGCGTTCGCCCCGCGTATCGACGATCGAGGCCGTGCTTTCGTAGAGCCGGTAGAGCGGAGTCGAGGCGAACGGGCTTTTCGTGACCGCGGTCTGAATGGACAACCCGAGCAGCCCGAGCGCGGCCATCGCCGCGAGCGGCCGCAGCCGCCGAAAATCGCGCGTGACGAGCGGCCACAACAACGACACGCCGAGCGCGACCAGCGCCGCGCGGCTGTTGCTCACGGCCACGGCGCCGAAGCTGGCGGCGGCCGGCACGAGCCAGCGGCGCTGCCCGCGCGTCACGTAACGTTGCAGGAACCAATACATGCCCGCGACCATCAGCCCGCCCTCGACATCGGACTTGATGAACACGAGCGGCACGCCGCCGAGCGTGATGTTGCTCGTGAAAAAATCCGGCCAGCGCGCAAACGCCAGGAACACCGGCGGCGCCGCCGCAAACGCGAGCGTGAGGCAGCGCTCGAGCCAGCGCCGCTCCGCCGGACCGGTCGCCCACGCCTGCGCGAGGAAGAAGAAGAGCGCGTAGTAAAGCAGCGCGAAATCGCGCAGCGCCATCGCGCCGTAGGCGCGCATGTCGAACGGCAGGCGCGCGAAGCCGAACGCCAGCCACGTGAGCAGCACGAGGTTGAGGGCATCGCGCCGCACGGGCAGCGTCTTCGCGACGACGGCGTGCCAGATCGCGATGCCCAGGCCGATCCCCAGCGTGAGTTCCCCGACGAGCAGCGGCAGCCGCGGGACGCTCAGCTGCGCGAATCCGCGATTGCCGACGATGTAACCCGCGAGCAGCAAGCCGGCGAGCAGGGCGTCGCCGCGCACGCCGGTGAGCCGCATGGCGAGCCAGAACAGGATTCCGCCGCCGAGCAGGCTCGCGAGCCCGTAGTCGCCGTTCGCGATCTGCCAGCCGGCGATCACCGCGACGACCGTGCCCGCGGCGGCGAGCAGGCGGTTGCGGAGCGGCGGATGCACGCCGCTGTTTCGGCAGAAAAGGCGCGGCCCCGCAATCCCGCGCGATTGGCGGCTTGTCCCGGTGCGGCGTTGGCGCAACCTGCGCCGCATGCGCACTCCGGCCGGCTGGCTTCGCGCTTTGCGTGCATGCTGGATTTTCCCCGCGGCGATCGCGTGGAAATTTCTGCTCGCGCTCGCGTTTGCGCTGCCGGTGCCGGCCAACGACGCGTTCTTCTTCGACGGCGCCGTGGTCGAGTGGCTCGGCGGCGGCGGCTACGTCAACCCGACGATCGGCCAAGTCTTTCCCACGAGTGCGACGGCGTTTTTCAGCGCTTATCCGCCCGGCTATCAGGCCGTGCTCGCGGTTTGGATGACGCTCTTCGGCCCGACCGTCGAGGCGTCGCTCGCGCTGCATTGCGCGCTCTTCGCCGTCTACGCGCTGCTCGCGCTCGCCGTGCTTCGCCGCGCGGGCGCCCCGGCTTTCGCGGCCAACCTCGGCGGCTGCTTCCTGTTCGGGATCACGTTTCATGACCGGCCCGACAGTCTCGCGCACGTGCTCGGGCTGCTGGCCTTCTGGCTTTGGCTCGAACCCGATCCGGCGCGCGCGCGGCGGCGCCGGCCGTGGGCGGCGCTGTGCGCCGTCCTCGCGATGGCGACGAGCCTGCACATCGGCGCGATGTATGCCGCGATGCTGTGGGGCTGCGCGGCGCTGCGGGCGAAAACGTGCGGCTGGCCGTGGCGTTCGCTGCTGGCGACGATCGTCGTGCCCGTCGGGCTCGCGCTGCTCGTCGTGAAATATTCGCCGACGGCGTGGCAGGGTTTTCAGGAAAACCTCGCCACGCAGAACTCGGTGCGCTTCCGCCTGCCGGCGGCGGACGATGTGGCGCGCGCGATCCGTTACGCGCCGGGCCTGATGGTCGTCGCGGGATTCATGCTGGCGGCGGCGCTGCGGCGGCGGCCGATGTTGCGCCGGGAGGAGCCGGGATCGAGTGCGGCGCCGGTGCTCGGCGCCCTGCTCGGCGCGAGCGGTTTCGCGGTCGTGGCGAGTTTGTGCGTGGCGCCGCCGTATTACGTCGCGATCGCGGCGTATCCCCAGGTGCTCGTCGTGGCGCTGTGGTTTTGGCTGCGGCCGGAGGAGACCTTCGCGGCGCGACCTTTCCGCCGCCGTGCGCGCACGGCGGCGCTTGCCGGGGCGATCGCGCTCGTGTCATTGCGCGCGATCGCGCTCAGCACGTGGGGCGTGTGGTGCGCGCTCGATGTCGGCAAGTCCGCTGCGGTCGCCGAGGCGCGCCGCGCGGTCGAGGCATTGCCCGTCGGAGCGGAAGTCGTCGTGTCGTCCGCCTATCTCTACGATCTCGCCGGCGACAATCGGGTGAAAAAAATCCACAGCGACTGGATCGGCCGCTACGGCCCGGCGGGCGGGGCGCGACCGGCGCTCTTCGTGCTCACGCCGTTCGATTATTACCGCCGGTTTCGCGACGAGCTGGCGGCGAAGCGAAGCGAAATGAAATCGCTCACGGTCTCCGAAATCCGCCGCCGTCCCGTGCCCGACGAATCGCGATGGCTGCAACGCGTCGCGCCGCACCTCTCGTGGGCGCCCGTGATCGTGCGCGTCGAGTGGCGCTAGAAATTTTTCACGGCCGCTCCGCCGCCCAGCGCCGCGTCAGCCACCACTCGAGCGCGACCGTCGGCCACGGAAGGAAGACCAGGCCGAGGCGGAACGCTGCGCGGCCGCCGAAAAACACGAGCCCGGCGAGCAGGACGCAGCGAAACGCCGCCGAGATGGCGTTGAGCCGGAAGCACGCGCGGGCGTGGTCGCGCGCGATGAGCAGATTGCAGAACAAGGGCGCGCTTAGTGTTGCCGCGATGCCGCCGCCCGCGGCCATGATCCAGCCGGCGGCGGACGCGTAGCGCGCATCGATCACGATGCCGATCAGCCGCGGCGTGACGATCGCGAGCGCGGCGAGTCCCGCCAGCGTGACGAGCAGCACGACGCCGACGACCCGCTCGGTAAACCGCAACAACTCCCGCGCGCCGGCGCCGCGCCGACCCGCGGCAAACAACGCGGGGAAACTGTAGTTCTGCGCGATCAAGCCCGCGCTGGCCGGCACGACCATCGCGAGGTTGGTCGCGAGGATGAAATAGCCGGTGTTCTCGGCATCCAGCGCCTCGGCGGCGAGCCAGCGCGGCGCCGCACTGCCGAGCCACGCGAAAAGGCCCGCGCCCATGAAAGCGCGGACCACGGCGGCGGGCGAGGCAATCGCCGGCGCGTCGCCCGGCCCCCGCCGCCACGCGGGGCGCAGGCACCAGACCGCGACGACGGCAAACAGCGCCGCGTGCAGCAGGAATCCGGCGCCCAGCCGCGGCAGCGCGGCGCCGCCGAGCATCACGAGCAACGGCGGGAGAAACGAGCGCGTCGCGGCGCCGACGGCGGCGACGCCGAAGCCCGTCCAGTAGCGTTCTTCGGCCTGCAGCGCCGCCTGGGCCGCGGCGGAAACAACGGCGAGAAGATTCGCCGCCAGCAACCACGCCCACCACCCGAGCGGCGCGTCGAGCCCGGCGGAAAAACGAAAATAAAGCACCGCGAGCGCGAGCCCGGCGGCGAGCCACGCGAGCGGGGTGTGGCCGGCGGAAAAAATTCGCCGGAGGTAGACGCGCGCCGGAGTCTGCGGCGTCCAGCACTGTTGCACGTGCTTGATGTAGCCCTGATGCGTGACGGCCGTCGCCAGTTGCTGCGCGCTGAGCAGCAATCCGTAGAGGCCGAGCGCGGCCGGCGGCACGACGGCCGACGACCAGCGCACGCCGATGAGGCCGCACAAAACGCTCACGACCTGCACGGCGACGAGCGGCGCAAGGTGCACGAATCGGTTCGTTCGATCAGGCACGCCTATGCAGTCCCATCGTTGGCCGGCGCTGTCGAGTCCGCACGCGGCGCGGGCGCCGCCGGCCCGAGCAATTCGAGGCACGCCGCGCGCACGCGATCGACGTCCCAGCGGAGCAGGCAGGCGAGCGGTTCGCGGCGGTTGGCGCATGCGGGTGCGAGCCGCGCGAGCTGGTCGCACGGCTGGCAGGGCAGCTCGGGCCGGCGCAGCACGCGGACCCGATCGCGATGCCACGCGGGATCCCACGCCCCGGGCTGCGGGCCGGCGAGGACGACCATCGGCGTGGCGACGGCGTTGGCGAGGTGCATCGGGCCGGAGTTGTTGCCGACGAACAGCGAAGCGCTCGCGAGCAGCGCAACGAGTTCGCGCAGCGTCGGCGTGCGCGCGAGGCGCACCCCGGGCGCCAGCGATGGCGGCGCCTCGGCGACGTCGACCCAGTGCACCTCGCAGCCGGCGCGGGCGAGCTGACCGGCGAGTTCGGCGTAGCGCGCGGCGGGCCAGCGGGTCATTTCGCGTTTCGAGCCCGGATGAATGACGACGCGGCCGGAGACGCGCGCGGCGCCTCCCGCCAGATGAGCAAGATCGGGTGGCGGTGGTGCGAGAGGCAGTTCGCCCGCGCCGAGTTCGCGCACGAGCCGGCACGCCATCGACCAGTGCCAGTCGGCGACGCTGGAGCGTCCGTCCCACTCGACCGCGTGCGTGAGCCCGCCGCGCCGCCAGCCGAGATCGAGCTGCGCGCCGAGCCGAAGCGGCGCGCCGGAAAGTCGCGCGAGCAAATGCGCGACCGTGCTCTGGTCGTAGCTGAGCAGGACGGCGTCGGGCCGGCGGCGTCGCAGCCAGCGCACCCAGCGCGCCACGCGCGCGGGCCGGCGCCAGCCGGTCCGCATCTCGTCGGCGGGCACGAGCAGCAGGTCGTCGTCGGAAATGTCGGCGGCGTAAAGTTCGCGCACGGGCGGATAGGCGACGAGCGCGATTTGCCACGATGGCAACCGGCGGCGCAGCGCCTGCACGACGGGCAGGAACACGACGCTGTCGCCGAGGGCGTTGGTCTTGAAGATGACGAGGTTCACGCGGCGGCGGCCTCGAGCCACGATTGCAGCCGCGGCCAGACGGCGGCGACGGAAATTTCCCGGATGCAATGCGGCGAGGAAAAACGGCAGGCGTCGAAGCACGGCTTATACGGGCACGGCGCGCCTTCGATCCACGCGGCGCGCGGATGCTGCGGCGCAAACAACTCGGGCAGTTGCGGGCCGAAGAGGGTGAACGTCGGCACGCCGAGGAGCGCCGCGAGGTGGCCGGGGCCGGAATCGTTGCCGATGAAACGGTCCGCGGTCGCGAGCACGGCGAGCAGGCCGTCGACATCGCGGAGCGTGTCGTCGAGCAGCGTCACTTCCCAGCCGGCGGCGCGCAGTTGCGCGGCCAGAGCGTCGAACCGCTCGCGCGGCCACAAACGCACCGGCCGTCCGGCGCCGGCATGAATCACGATGCGGCGGCCGGCGCGCGGCGCGGGCGACGAGGCGGGCAGATCCCAGCCGAGCGCCGAGGCGAGTGCGGCCCAGTGAGCCGCGCGATGCGCGCGCGGGGGCGGCGCGAGCGGCGCGGTGAGAAACAGCCGCGAGCCGGCGCGGGGAAAGCCGAGCCGGCGCCGCGCGCGGGCCAGCGCGAGCAGGAGGTGGTCGCGCGGGTCGGCCCGCGCGGAGACGCCGAGATCGAAGCGCTGCGCCGCGAGTCGCGCGCGCACGCGCGCGAGTTCGCGCCACGGCCAGCGCAGCAGCCGGTATTTTTTTTCGAACGCCGTCCAGGGCGCGCGCACCGGCTGGAGTTCCACGCCGGGCGCGAAGCGCGCGAGCAGCGGCGCGGCATGCGGCTGCGCGACGAGCGTGACCGAGGCCTGCGCGCCGGCCGCGCGGAGAAACGGCATGGCCAGCGCGAGATCGCCAAGGCCCCACAATTCGAGCACGAGCAGGCGCGGACGGTCGGCGGGAGTTGGCGAAGGTTTTGCCAAGCGGGCGGAGTTAAGTTCTCAATCGCGCCCATGACAAGCAGCGCGCCCGATCCCGCTGTCGCGCCGGACCCGGCGTCGGCGGCGCGGCGCGGCTGGATGGCGCTGGCGGGTGGGGCGGCCGGCTTTGCGGTGTTTCAATGTTTCGGCAACGCCAACCACGGCTACATCGACACGAGTTCGCTTTTTTACTGGTGGGTCTACCAGTGGATCAATCCGGGCTCGGAGACGCAGCATGGCTGGTTGATCGTCGCCGTGAGCGGGTGGTTGCTGTGGCGGAATCTGTCGAAACCGGAAACCGGAGACCGGAGACCGGAAACCGGAACGGTCTGGCCGGCGGTCGCGGCGATGGTGGGCGCGCTCGCGCTCCACGCGGTCGGGTTTGCGGCGCAGCAGGCGCGGGTCTCGATCGTGGCGTTGTTGTTGTTTGCGTGGGGCGTGGGGCGGCTCGCGGGCGGGCGGCGCTGGGGCGCGGCGGCGGTTTTCCCGCTGGGGTTTCTCGGGTTCGCGATTCCGCTGAACGTGCTCGACTCGCTCGGATTCTGGCTGCGGATGGGCGTGATCGAGGCGAGCGCGGGGCTCGCGCAGGCGTGCGGCATCGGCGTGTTGCGGAGCGGCACGCAACTGCTCGCGCCCGACGGACGCTACAGCTACGACGTCGCGGCGGCGTGCTCGGGCGTGCGCTCGTTGAGCGCGCTCGCGGCGCTTGCGCTGCTTGCGGGCTATTTGAATTTTCGCTCGTGGGCGCGGCGCGCGCTGGTGCTGCTCGCGTGTTTTCCGCTGGTGTATCTCGGCAACGTCGCGCGGATCGCCGCCATCGTTTTCGCCGCGCAACTCGGCGGGCAGAAGTGGGGCGAGCGCGCGCACGAGGTGATGGGCTTCGGCGTGTTTGCGATCGTGCTCGGCGGCGTGCTCGCGGTCGTCGGCGCATTGCGGCGGTGGTGGCCGGAGGAGGAAAGGGCGGATCGCGGATCGCGGATGGCGGAGCGGGAAAATCCGAAGTCCGAAATCCGCAATCCGCCATCGCGCGCGACGGCGCTCGCGTATGCGGCGGCGTTTTTCGTGGTCGTGTGCGCGGCGGGCGAGATGGTTTTTCTGCGCTGGCTCGAGCGTGCGCCGCCGCGCGGGAAAGTCGGCGTCGTGCTCGCGGCGGATGGCGTGAATCCCGCGGAATTGCCGGCGTTCATCGGGACGGACTGGATCGGCCGGCGCACGGCGGTGACGGACGTGGAGCGCGCGATCCTGCCGGCGGACACGGGATTTTCGCGCCGCCTCTACGTGAATCTCGCGCGTCCGCGGAGCGACGTGCTGCTCTCGATCGTGCTCAGCGGGCGCGATCGCACGTCGATTCACCGGCCGGAAATCTGTCTCGTGGGCCAGGGCTGGACGATCGTCGACGCGGCGCGGCAGCGGTTTCATTTTCCGGGGAGAAACGACGCCGACTTCGACGCGACGATGCTGCGCGTGCGGCGCGAGGTGGCGACGCCGCGCGGGCCGGTCGTCGTGCCGCAGCTCGTCGCGTATTGGTTCGTGAACGGCGACGCGGTCGTCGCGACGCACGGGGAACGTTTCGCGCGCGACGCGTGGAATCGCGTGGCGCACGCGCGCGCGGACCGCTGGGCGTATGTGCTCCTGCAAACCGACGCGACCGACGGCGAAGCGGCGGCGCTCGCGCGGATGCAGGCGATCCTCGACGGCACGCTGCCGGCGTTTCAGCGCGCGTTTCCGGCGGCGAAATAACCGGCGCATTTAGTGCGGTGGCGGGGGCGCAGCGCGTCGCGGAAAAGACCGCGCGCCCGCGGCGCCAGGCGCGGATGATGCGAAGCAAAACGTAGCTATGTTGCGGGAAGAAATCTTGAGGTTTGAGGGGTGCGGCCTACGTTTCCGGGCCTTGACGACGGGAAGCGCAGCCGACTTCGCCCTTCTGTTCGCCGAGAGCGACCCGTTTGACTGGTCGCTCCCGGTGGCATTGGTCGTGGGCGGGGCGATCGGGTTTCTCGTGGTGTGGGCGTTCACGAAGCACACGCGGCGCGTGGCGCACGAGCAGGCTTCGGAACTGATCGAGGTGGCGCGGCGCGAGGCGGCCGTCGCCGCGGAAGAAGTGAAGCAGCGCGCGGAGGCGGAAATCCAGGAGAAGCGCGCGGAGCTGAACCGCGAGTTCGACCGGCGCGAGATCGAGAGCGATGTGCGGCTGCGCGAAATCCGCGCGCACGAGGAATCGCTCGCGCTGCTCGACTACCAGCTCGAGCAGCGGCAGGAGCGGCTCAACCGCGAGAGCGCGGCGGTGAAGCAGGCGCGCGATGCGATCCGCGCGCTCTCGAAGAGCGTGCGCAAGCGGCTCGAGGGCGTGTCGCAGATGGATGCGGAGGAAATCCGCCGGCAGTTGCGCGAGGAAGTGCTGCTCGAGTGCCAGGACGAGTTGCGGGCATTGCGGCGCGCGACGCTCGAAAAGTCCGAGCAGGAACTGCAGAATGAAGCGCGGCGCATCCTCATCGCGTCGATGCAGCGCATCTCCAGCCAGCCGAACAACGATCTCACGGCGACGATCATCCAGCTCCCGAACGAGGAGATGAAAGGCCGCATCATCGGCCGCGAAGGGCGCAACATCAAAGCCTTCGAGTCGGCGACCGGCGTCACGCTGCTCATCGACGAATCGCCGCAGATGGTGCTCGTGTCGTCGTTCGATCCCGTGCGGCGCGAAGTCGCGCGGACGGCGCTCGACGCGCTGATCAAGGACGGGCGCATCCATCCGGCGTCGATCGAGGAATTCGTGAAGCGGGCGCAGGAGGAGATCGATCTCGTGACGACGCAGGCCGGCGAGGACGCCGTCGCAAAACTCAACATCAACGGCCTGCACCCCGAGATCATCAAGCTGCTCGGCCGGCTGAAATATCGTTTTTCCTACAATCAGAACGTGCTCGATCACTCGGTGGAGACGGCGTTCCTCGCTTCGCTGATCGCGAGCGAAGTCGGCCTCGACCCGAATGTCGCGAAGCGCGCCGGCCTGCTGCACGACATCGGCAAAGGCGTGCCGGGCGAGCTCGAGGGCAGCCACGCGGTGATCGGCGCGGAGTTCATCAAGCGTTTCGGCGAGACGCCGATCGTCGTGAACGCGGTCGCCGCGCACCACGAGGAAGTGAAACCGGAAACCGTCTACGCCGGGCTCGTGATTCTCGCGGACACGATTTCCGCCGTGCGGCCCGGAGCGCGTGCCGAGTCGATGACCAGCTACATCCAGCGGCTCGGCCGGCTCGAAAAACTCGCGCTCTCGATCGAAGGCGTGCAGCAGGCGTTCGCGATTCAGGCGGGCCGCGAGATCCGCGTGGTCGTCTCGCCGAGCGAAGTGACGGACGATCGCGCGCGAGAGATCGCGAAGGAGCTGCGCAAGCGGATCGAGGCCGAGCTGCAGTATCCGAGCACGATCAAGATCACGGTGATCCGCGAGAGCCGGTTCACCGAGACGGCGACTTGAGCGGGCGCGTGGTCGACATCCGTTGCGAAACGAGATGGCGGCTTCGCGGACGGCCGCGGACGGCGGGTGCTTGCCCGGATTGGCGCGGCACGCGGCGACCTGAACGCGAAGGCCGCGATGGCGCGCGCGGAAAAACTCCCGCCCGCGTCCTCGGGCAGCGGGCGGCGCGGGCGCAATTTTCTTTTGCGCGCCTCGGAAAGGCGGGTCAGTCGATCCTGGGCGGATCGATGCCGAGCGCGTCGGCGAGGTCGGTGAGGTGTTCCTGTTCCTGCCGGATGATTTCGCGGAGCTCTTCGCTCAGCGCGAATTCGCCCAACGCCTCGGCCTGCCGGATGCGCTGCCGGTAATTCTGTATGGTCACGCGTTCGTTCTCCAAATCGAACTTCAGCATGTCCGGCGCATTTTCCGACTGCCGCACTTTTTCCGGCACGACGCCGGGCGTGCCGCCGAGGTAGTCGATCTGCCGCGCGATCCGGAGCGCGTGATCGAGCTCCTCGCCCGCGTGGGTTTCGAGTTCCTTGGCGATGTGCAGGAATTCGGCGCCCTTGATGGTCTGGCTGTAGACCGTGTAGGCGATGATCGCCTGGTATTCGCGCGCGAGATCCTCGTTGAGCAGGCGGATCAATTCGGCGCGGGTGATGGGTTCGGGGTCTTTCATGGAGTGGAGCTTTCGTCCGCCAGAGACCGCGAAACGGGCCGTCGGCTCCGGCACCGGGCAATAATCCTGGCGCCCGGGCCCGCGCTCCCGTGCCGGGCCCGGGGCGCCCGGGCGCTCGCGGTCCGCCGTTGCCTCGGCGGGGCCGGTCGCTTTGCTCTGCGGTTTGCCATGGCCGATCCCAAGATTCTCGAAACCTTCCCGAATCCCGCGCCGCAGCGGGACTACACGATCGAGCACACGCATCACGAATTCACCTCGATGTGCCCGATCACGGGGCATCCGGATTTCGCGACCATCACCGTGCGCTACGTCGCGGACCGGACCTGCGTGGAGCTGAAATCGCTGAAGCTCTATTTCCACGCGTATCGGAACGAGGGGATTTTCTTCGAGGCGGTGACGAATAAAATCTGCGACGACCTCGGCGCGGCACTGCAACCGCGCGCGTTGACGATCGTCGCCGACTGGAAGGGCCGCGGCGGCATCACCTCGCGCATCACGGCGGACTGGTCGCGAGTCCGCCGCTGACGTGCGGCAGCGCCGGCGGTTCCGGCGATCAAGGCGTGCGGCGCGCGAAAGGCGCGTTTGCGCCGCTCGACCGCGGCGTTCGACCTTTCGGCTGGTTCGCCCTCGACGCGCGCGGCGAAACGCGCGAAGGTCGGCGCGCGTTCCAGCCATGAAAAAACTCCTCGCCTTGCTTACGGCCGCGCTCGTCGCCGCCACCTCGTATGCCGCGGACCAGGCTCCGCTCTTCAACGCCGCCCTCACGATGGGCAAGGAGCAGCGCTTCCTGCTCGTCTCGCAACCCGAAGGGAAATCCAGCGGCTTCCTCGCGCTCGGCGAGACGTTCGCGGGCTATACCTTGAAAGCCTTCGACGCAAAGGCCTCGACGCTCGATCTCGAGCGCGGCGGCCAGATCACGAAGGTCACGCTCGTCGGCAACGCCGCGATCGGCAACGCGCCGGTGCCCGCGCTGCCCGCGACAGTGGCGGATGCCGAGGCGATGCTGAACAAGATTCATTTCGAGGACCTGCTCGACCGCGCCATGCAGGGGCAGAAGAAAATGATCGCGGCGCAATTCCAGCGCATGAGCCAGCAGATGGCCGCACAGGGCGCCGATCCGGCCGATATCGCGGCATTCCAGAAAAAACTGACGGATGAAGTTTTCGGTGCGATGGACCCGAAGACGCTCAAGGGCGATGTCTCGCGCATCTACAGTGAAGTCTTCACCAAGGACGATCTCACGCAAATCTCCGCCTTCTACGACACGCCGCTCGGCCAGACGATGCTCGCGAAGCAGCCCGAGGTGCAGGAGAAACTCGGCACGATCATCCAGGGCCGGATGATGGACGTGATGCCGAAAGTGCAGCAGATGAGCCGCGACTTCGCGATGGAGCAAAAAGCGAAGCGCGACGCCGCCAAAGCCGCCGCCAGCGGCGCTCCGGCTGCACCCGCCCCGGCGAGCAATCCGTGACGTGACAATTCAGCGCGCGATCATCGCGCGCTTTTTTATTTTTCGTTCAGCAGCGCGACGACCTGCGCGTGCAGGTCGGGCGTCGCGCACGCGATCGTCGACTGCGCGGGAAACGCCGCGCCGCCCTGCCAGTCGCTGATCGTGCCGCCGGCGCCGCGCACGATCGGCACGAGCGCGGCGATGTCCCACGGATTCATGATCGGGTCGAGCATCACGTCGGCGTGGCCGGTCGCGATGAGCAGGTAGCCGTAGCAATCGCCCCACGTGCGGTAGAGTTTCACCTGCGCGGCGAGCCGGTCGGCGGCGGCGCCGTTCTGGTGCTTCGCGAGATTGAGCGTGTCGCTGGTGAGCAGCGTGGCGTCCGCGAGCCGGGCGCACGCGCGCGTGCGGACGGCGCGGCCGTTGAGCGTCGTCGTGATGCCGTCGCCGAGCAGGAGCTGGCCGAGGATCGGCTGGTGAATGCAGCCGAGGATGGGTTGCCCGTGATGCAGCAGCGCGATCAGCGTGCCCCACAGCGGCACGCCGCTGATGAACGATTTCGTGCCGTCGATCGGGTCGAGCATCCAGACGAATTCCGCGTCGGCGCGCTCGCTGCCGAATTCCTCGCCGACGATGCCGTGCTCCGGGAAACGCTTCTTGATCTGTGCGCGCATCAATTCCTCGGCGCCGCGATCCGCGACGGTCACGGGCGTGAGGTCGGCCTTCGTCTCGACCGCGATTTTGTTCTGGCCGAACAGCGGCCGGATGAACGCGCCGCTCTCGACGGCGAGTTCCACCATGAGCGTGCGCTGGCGATCGAGATTCATCCGCGGAGGATTGCCCACGGAACACCCGGAATCCACGGAAAAAAAGAATGGGTTTTTCAGGGCTTGGTGTGTTCCGTGTTTCCGTGGGCAACTTCTGGACCGAGCAGCCGATTTTCTTCGTCGACTTCGAAGGCAGCCGGCTGTCGGGCGTGCTCGAGTATGGCGTCGCCACGCTGCTCCGCGGACAGGTCGTGGAGGCGCGCACGCGGCTGTGTCGCGCGATCGGTCGCATCCGCCCCGAGGACGCCGCGGTCCACGGGCTGCGCGAGGAAATGCTCGGCACGCGCGATCCGTTCGCCGACGACTGGGAATATTTCGCGGCGCTGCGCGAGCGCGGCCCGCTCGCGGCGCACTACGCCGGGGTGGAAAACGCGTTGCTCAAATCCGTGTGGCCCTATCCGCGCAGTTCGCCCGACTTCGCGCGGCCCGGCGAGCGCGCGATCGAGTGGGGCCCGTGGATCGACACGGCGCGCCTCTACGCGCAGCTCTATCCGCAGCTCGCCTCGGGCAAACTGGAAACGCTCGTCGCGGCCTGCGGCCTGCAGCGCGAGCTCGATGCGCTCGCCGCGCAGCACTGCCCGGCGGACCGGCGGCGCTATCACGCGGCGCTCTACGACGCGCTCGCCGGCGCGCTGCTGCTCGCATCGCTCGCGCGCGATCCGCAGCTCGCGCAGTTGACGACGATGCAACTGCTCGCGCTCAGCACGCTCGATCCGGAAAAACGCGACGCGCTGCAGCAGCGGGAATTGTTTTGATCGCGGCGGCGCGGAAGCGCGGAAGGAATTTTAATCACGGAAGCACGGAACAGCAGCGGGAATTCCTCTGCCCGCGAAGGCGCGCACGAGCGGAAGGCGTTTCAATCGCGGAAGCGCGGAAGAACGGAAACGTGGAACGAAGCAGGAGCCGTCCGTTTGATTCCGTGCTTCAGTCCTTCCGTGTCTCCGCGATCTCGATCGGGTATTTTTTCAATCCGCTCAACTGCGCCAGCACGCGCAGGGCGAAGAGCGGGTTGGTGCGGAGATAGCGCCAGCCGAGCCGGCGCGGCTCCATGCAGAAACGAAACAGCCACTCGAATCCGCTGCCGCGGATCCAGCGCGGCGCCTGGCGCACACGGCCCGAGTGAAAATCGAAGGCCGCGCCCACGCCGATCAGCACGCCGGCCTCGAGCTCGGGCGCGTGGCGCGCCATGAAGCGTTCCTGTTTCGGCGTGCCGAGCCCGACCCACACCACGTCCGGCCGCGTGCGTGCGATATCCGCGCGCAGCACCGCGCGCTCATGGTCGTCGAGCGGCCGAAAGGGCGGCGTGAACATGCCGACGATTTCGAGGCCGGGAAAACGCGCGAGGAGTTTCTCGCGCAGGTCGCCGGCCACGCGCGGGCCGCCGCCGAGCAGATAGTGGCGCAGGTTCACGGTGCGGCCGGCATCGCAGACTGCGAGCATGAGGTCGGGGCCGTAGACGCGCTCGACACCGCGCGGACCGAGCCAGACGAGCGGCATGCCGTCGGGCGTCGTGAGCCACGAGTCGTTGAAAATTTTGCGCAGCGCCGGATCGGCGCGCGCCTCGATCAACCCATGCGCGGTGCCGAGGCAGATGTAGCCGCGCCGCGCGCCGCCGCGCACCCCGACGATGAGATCGCGTGCCTGTGCGAGCGTGAGCACGGACACGCCGACGCCGAGGACATTATAGCGAGGCACGGGAGCCACGGGAGAATTTTTAAGTCTTTCGATTGTGCGCCCGCCACACTAAAGCCTGCGGCATGAATCTCTCGCCGCGTCGGGTCGTGGGCACAGGAGTGATGCTTTGCGCGCTGGTTCTCGGCGCCTGCCAGAAACAAACGGAGGCGCCGGCCGTCGTGAAAACGGAAGCGCCGAAGCCCGCGACGATCGAGGTGGTGAAGGACGCCGAGCGCAGCCGGAGCTTCCTTGCCGTGAGCCGGCAGCTCGAATTGGGTGGCACGTTGTATGGCTACGTCGATGTCGAGGGCGACGTGGCAAAAATCGCCGGCAGCCTGAAGGATGTGCTCGGGCAGGTCAGCCGCACGCAGCCGGGCGTGGCGCCGTTTGCGCAGCAGGATTTTGCCGCGATCGCGACAACGCTCGGCCTGACCGACGTGAAGGCGGTGGGCGTGAGCTCGGTGCCGGATGGCAGCGGATTTTTCCGCAACCGCCTCTTTTTCTACACCGGCGGCGAGCGGCGCGGATTGCTCGCGGGGTTCGGCGGAAAACCCGGGCCGTTCACGCACGTGAATCTCGCGCCGGCCGACGCGGCGTTCTACGCCGAATCCGAAATGGATCTCGCGCAGGTCTACCGGACGATCCACGAGGTCGTCGCGAAAGTCGGCGGCGAGGCCGCGGGCAACCAGATGGAGACGGTGCTGAAAAAAGCGGGCGACGCGGCGGCGTTGTCGCTGCTGGATTTGATCTACGGTTTGAAAGGCCGCAACGCCGTGGTGCTGCGGCTCGACGCGAACAAGACCATGCGGATTCCCGGCCCGGCCGGCATCACGCTGCCGGCGATCAGCATCGCGATCTGCATCGAAGGCGTCGCGCCCGTCGTGGAAAACGCGCTGGCAAAATCGCCCGCCTTCCGGCGCGCGGATGAAGGCGCCGTCCACGTCTACACGCCGGCGCAGGCGGTGCCGTTGCCCGGGATCGAGCCGGCGATCGTGGCGGACGGTTCGACGCTGTTTATCACGACGTCGCGGACATTTCTCAACGAGTGCCGCACGCAGAAGACCGGCCTCGCGCAGACGCCGGAATTTCAGCAGGCGCTCGCGCACGTGGGCACCGAGGGCAACGGGTTGACGTATGTGAGCCCGCGGTTCTTCGAGCAGATGCAACGGATCGAGACGCTGAATCCCAACATGCCCGCGGAAACCCGGGCGACGCTGGGCTTCGTCCTCTCGCGACTGTCGACGCCGGCGCAGCCGCTCGTCGCGGTGCGCACCAATCTGCCCGACGGCATCCTGGTGCGCTCGTATCTGAACCGCTCGCTGAAGCAGGATGTCGCGATGGTCTCGCTCTACAATCCCGTGAGCGTGGGATTGGTGGCGGCGATGGCGATCCCGGCGTTCCAGAAAGTGCGGACAGCGTCGCAGGAAAAAGCGGTGATGAACAACCTGCGCCAGCTCGCAGCCGCGGCGGATCAGTATTATCTCGAGCATGGCGTGACGAGCGTGACCTACGACCAGATCGTCGGGCCCAATCGCTACGTTCGCGTCATTCAGCCCGTCGCCGGCGAAAATTATCGCTCGCTGATCTTCGTGCAGGGCCGTCCGCTGCGCGTGCAGCTTGCCGACGGCCGGACGGTCGAATACGCGCCGTGAGTGCCGCGGCGCGCCGGCCGCAAAAGTGGCACGGGCGTCTCGCCCGTGTTTCTCGCGACTGCGAATCGCGGGCGATCGCGGGCAGGACGCCCGTGCCATGCCGGCTGCGCCGCGTTGAAACGCGATTTGCGTGGTTCGCTTTCGCGTCCGACCGGCTGCTATATGGGTAAGATGAAAACGCGTCGCTGGCGTCGTTCGTTTCTTTTGACCTTGGTCGGACTCGCGCTCGTCGGCGGTGGTTGCACTTCGCTCCGCCAAGATCGCGACGTCGCGCAGCTTCGCGCGCTCGCTTTCGATGGAGCGAGCAGCGTCGAAGTCGCGCGGGTGAAGGGCACGACCGACGAGCCGGCGGCATTTCGCGGCTATCGGTTGACGTCGAGCTGGCGCGCGGCCGGCGCCGGTGCGACGGAGCTGGCGCGGACGCTGGCAGCATTGGTGCAAAACGATCTATCGGCGGCGACCACGCCGGATGCGGCGGGCACGGAACGCGTCTCGCTGCACTCGTTCTGCTTCAATCCGGGATTTGCGCTGCGTGTGCAGACGGCGCGCGGCCGGCGCGATTTTCTCGTCTGCCTGGAATGCGACGAAGTGCAGATTTTCGACGCCGCCGGCCATGTATGGCAGCATCATCTGGAAAAATCGGAGGCGGAGAAACTGGCGGCGCTGTTGAATACTTAGCGTTCGCTTCAAAACTTCGCGGCGGGATTTGCCTGGGGACGCGGCGCCCTCGCCGCGTTTTCCCCGTGAACGAACCGAAAGAGGCGACGGCGCCGGATCTTCCGTGAAGACGGCCAAAGTTCGGAAACGAGTTTTTCGCCGCGCGCACCTTGCGCGGTGCGGCGACGCGAGCCTTGCGCTCGGGAGCGCGACTGGCAGGTTGGCCGGTTTCCCATGGCGATTGTCAGTCTCCTTGATGTCAGCCTGAGCTTCGGCGGCGCGCCGCTGCTCGACCGCGTGAATCTCCAGATCGAACGCGGCGAACGCGTGTGCCTCGTCGGCCGCAACGGCGCGGGCAAGTCGACGCTGATGAAAGTGATTGCCGGCGAACTCGCGCCCGACGAGGGGCAGGTGTTTCGTTCGCCGCCGGATGCGGTGATCGCGACGCTGCGGCAGGAAGTGCCCGCGGAAATGCACGGCGTGGTGCGCGCGGTGGTCGAGGGCGAAGGTGGCAGTTTCGAGGAGCACAACGACTGGGAGCGACACGACCGCGTCGAGCGGCTGCTGGAAAAAATGGGCCTGCCGGCGGAGATGGAATTTGCGAATTTGTCCGCCGGGCAGAAACGCCGCGTGCTGCTCGCGCGCGGGCTGGTCGAGGAGCCGCAGTTGCTGCTGCTCGACGAGCCGACGAATCATCTCGATCTCGAGTCGATCCGCTGGCTCGAGGAATTCCTGCTCGCGTGGGGCGGCGCGCTGCTGTTCGTGACGCACGATCGCGCTTTTTTGCGCCGGCTCGCGACGCGGATCGTCGAGGTCGACCGCGGCAGGCTCGTTGGCTGGTCGTGCGACTACGACACGTTTCTCGTGCGCAAGCAGGCGGTGCTCGAGGCGGAGGAAGTGCAGCGGGCGCAGTTCGACAAGAAGCTCGCGCAGGAGGAGGAGTGGATCCGCCGCGGCGTGAAGGCGCAGCGTTCGCGCGCGCAGAACCGGATCAACGCGCTCAAGCAGATGCGCGCCGAAAAAGCGGCGCGCCGCGAGCGCGCGGGCACGGCGAAGCTCACCGCGCAGGAGGCGGAGCGCAGCGGCTTCAAGGTGATCGCGTGCGAAGCCGTGAGCTTTCGCTACGACGAGCGCTGGGTCGTGCGGGATTTCTCCGCGCGCATCGAACGCGGCGACAAGGTCGGCATCGTCGGCCCGAACGGCGCGGGCAAGACAACGCTGCTGCGGCTGCTGCTCGGCCAGCTCACGCCGACGGGCGGCACCGTCGAGCAGGGCACGCGGCTGGAGGTCGTCTATTTCGACCAGCTCCGCGCGCAGCTCGACGAGACGATGCGCGTGCAGGACGCCGTCGCCGACGGCAACGCGACCGTCACGATCAACGGCCGCACGCGCCACGTGATCTCGTATCTCGAGGATTTTCTCTTCGAGCCGGCGCGGGCGCGCACGCCGATCAAGGCGCTCTCCGGCGGCGAGCGGAACCGGCTGCTGCTGGCGCGGCTCTTCACGAAGCCGTGCAACGTGCTCGTGCTCGACGAGCCGACCAACGACCTCGACGCGGAAACGCTGGAGCTGCTCGAGGATTTGCTCGTGGAATTCGGCGGCACGGTGCTGCTCGTGAGCCACGATCGCGCGTTTCTCAACGAGGTGTGCACGAGCCTCTTTGTGTTCGAAGGCGAGGGAAAAATCTCGGAATACATCGGCGGCTACGACGACTGGCAGAAGGAACTCGCGCGCAATGCCGCCGCCGCGGAAAAAGCGAAACGCGAAACGAAAGACGCCGCCGCCGCGTCCGCGACCGCCGGCGCGCCGGCGAAGAAGGCGAAAAAGTTGACAAACAAGGAGCGCGCGGAACTGGAGGCGCTGCCGAAAAAAATCGAAGTGCTCGAAGCCGAGCAAGCGACGTTCACGACGAAGCTGGCCGACGCGGAATTTTTCCGCAAAGGCGGAGCGGAAGTCTCGAAAGCGACTGCGCGGCTGGAGGAAATCGAAAAGGAGCTTGCGAAAGCCTACGCGCGCTGGGCGGAGCTGGAAGGATAGAGCCGTTGCGGCCGATGCGCCGTTCGGCGATCGCGCGCGGCGATGAAAACGTGCGTTGCGGACAACGCGCCTACCTTCGGAAGAACGCCCGGATGTCTTCGGCCAGCAGATCGGGTTCCTCGGCGAAAGGGAAATGTCCGCCGCGCGGCATCGGCGTCCAGCGCCGGATATTGTAGGCGCGCTCGGCGTATTCGCGGGGAGGGTTGGCGGGCGTCTCGGCGGGAAACAACGCGACCGCGGTGGGAGTGGCGACTCGCTCGCCGACGGCGAATCCTTGCGGGTGATTCACGCGGTCGAAGTAGAGCTGGAGCGAAGTCGCGAGCGTGTCGGTGGCGAGATAGAGCGTGATATTCGTCAGAAGCTGATCGAGTGAAAAGCGCCGCTCGACGTCGCCGCCGCAATCCGACCACGCGCGCATCTTTTCGACGATCCACGCGGCCGCACCGAGCGGGGAGTCGTTCAACGCGTAGGCCAGCGTTTGCGGTTTTGTCGTCTGGATCGCGTCATAGCCGCCCTCGGCGGCATACCACGCTGCTTGGGCGTTGCGATAGGTTTCCTCGGCGAGCGTCAGGGGCGCCGCGCGCGGGCCAAGCCACGGGTCGCGCACGTCCGTGAGATGTATGCCGGTCAGGGAGCCGGCGTGCCGCAACGCGAGTTGGGTGACGACGTCGCTGCCAATATCGCCACCGGCGGCGGCGAAGCGGGGATAACCGAGCACTTCGGACATGAGTTCGTGCCACAAGTCCGCGATGCGGCCGCGCGGTCCGCCATCGGGAAACGGATCGGAAAAAATGAAACCGGGCAGCGAGGGGAGCACGACGTCGAAGGCGTCCACCGCTTCTCCGCCGAAGCGCACCGGGTCGGTGAGCCGCGGGATCAGATCGGCGTAAAGCGCGAACGACGCCGGCCAGCCGTGGGCGAGGAGCAACGGCCGGGCGTCCTCCTCGCGGCTGCGCATGTGGACGAAATGGAGCGCGCGGCCGTCAATCTCGGTGACGAATTGCGGGAGCCGGTTCAGCGCGGCTTCCTGTTTGCGCCAGTCGAATCGCGTGAGCCAGTAATCGACCAGACGATGGAGAAAGGCCTCGTCGGTTCCCATCGTCCATCCGGAGCCGGGCCGGACTTTCGGCCAGCGGGCGTCGGTCAGCCGCGCGCGCAGGGCGACAAGCCGCTCTTCCGGAAAGTGAACCTCGAACCGACGGACGAACATGAAATGAAACGGGGTGCGCTACGACCGACGCCGCGCACCTTCGAACCGCGCGAGCAGCGCGTCGAGTTCGATTTCGGCCAGCGAAGCGACGCGCAGGTCGGCGACGGAGAAATCGTGGTGCGCGGTCGAGGTGTTGGGGCAGGCGACCGCGTGGAGATGGGCGCGTTTCGCGGCGAGGCAGCCGGTGTGCGAATCCTCGAAGGCGATCGCCTCGTGGCCGCGGAGGCCGAAGCGCTGCAGCACGAGCTTGTAGAGATCGGGCTCGGGTTTCGGCGAGGGCGCGTCTTCGCGGCAGGCGAGAAACTCGAAGCGGTCGCGCAAGCCGAGGCGCGCGAGGTGCGGCTCGACCCATTCGTGTTGCGAGTTCGAGGCGAGGCCGACGCGGAGCTGGCGCGCGCGGGCGGCGTCGAGCAGCGCGACGACGCCGGGGAGAATTTTTTCGCGGAGGATCAGTTCGTTTTTCACCGCGCGGCGCTCGAGCTCGAGTTGCGCGCGGTCCGCGTGCGGGCTGAAGCCGTGCCACGGATCGAACGCATAGTCGGCGTGGCCGACGCTGCGGATGAACGCGCTGCGATCGAAGGGCACGCCGTGCTTCGCGTGGATCGCGGCGTAGGCGTCGATCAGCGGTTTCTCGGTGTCGAGGATGAGGCCGTCGAAGTCGAAGATCAGCGCGCGGATCATTATTAAAACCGAACTGGGTGCAGAGAGCGCACGGTGGAAAGCATGGAAATCACAGAGGAAAAATGGGTGCTCGGTGGCCGCTGGGCAGCTCCGTGGGCGCGGGGTTTCCTTTTGCTTCGAGAAATTATTCCAAAAGCCCCGTCGGCAGGCCGTCGATGCTGCGCTGGTTTTTTTCGGCCCAGTAGGTGGCGATGCCGTCGGGGCCTTTCTTCGCGCACCAGTCGGTCAGCGTGCTGCGGTGCGCGCGGAAATCGAAAAACGGCACGGCGAAACCGCACGACGTCTGCGCGCTCTCGAGCTCGGCGACGACGATCTGGCGTTCGCCGGCGAGCGGCGGGCCGAAGAGCGGACGAAGCTGCGCCCATTCGGCATCGCGCGGGTGCACGACGCGGCCGCGCGCGTAGAGGCGGAGGATCAGCGGCTCGGCGTCGAACGAGCAGAACATGAACGTGACGCGGCCGTTTTCCGCGAGGTGCGCGGCGGTTTCGTTGCCGCTGCCGGTGCCGTCGAGATAACCGACGCGGCCGGCCGAGAGCACGCGAAACGTGTCGAGCCCCTTCGGCGAGAGATTCACACGGCCGGTGTGCGGCGCGGACGCGACGAAATAAATTTTCTGCGCGGCGATGAAGGCGCGATGCGCGGGCGCGAGTTCGGAGAAGAATTTTGCCATGGGAAAAAACGATGGGCTCAGGCGGGCGCCGGCGCGGCCGCGGCGGTTTCCACCTGCCGGAGCGCGAGCCGGGTTTGCAGCACGCCGAAGAGCGCGACGAGCAGGACGGCGAGCAGAATCATGAAGCCAGCCGGCGGACCGTGGCGATCGATCACGGCCATCGCCATGACGAGCAGCGTGCGCAGGATGCGGTCGAGCACCTGGTAGAATCCGCCGACGCGGCCCATCACCTCGTTCGGCACGATGTGGAGCAGGAGCGCGCTGCGGGCGACGCGGCAGCCGGCGTTGCCGAAGCCGAGCAGCGCGCCGGCGGCGAGATAGGTGAGCGGGAAGCGCAGCGCGATCACGGCGATCAGGCCCGCGAGAAAAACGAACATCGTGGCGGGAATCGTCGTCGCCGCGGTGTGTTGCGCGATGAGCCGCGGCAGCAGCGCGCCCGCGAGCACCGCGCCGCACGCGAACGCGATCTCGCCGCCGGCGAACCAGATCGCGTTGGCGTGCAGCGTCTCCGTGACGTAGATCGGAAAAAGATAATTGCCCGCCATCACGATGATGAACGGCAGCAGCGCGCAGGTGAGAAACACATTGAGCTGCGGCCGCTCGCGCAGCCAGTTCCAGCCGGCGGCGACGGAGGCCCAGACGGCCGGCCGGTGCGTCGCCGTCGTGCGCGGCGCGGCGAGATGCGTGGGCTCGTAGGGCAGCGTGGCCTGGATCAAAAAGCTCGTGAGATACGTGGACGCGTCGAAGAGCAGGATCGCCCAAAGCGGCACGTGTTCGACGAGCACGCCGCCGAGTCCGCCGGCGATCATCATCGCGGTCTGGCCCTGGATTTCGAGCAGGCCGGTGAGCGACTGGTATTGCGAGCGATCGAAGATCTGCTGGATGAATGCGAACTTCGCCGGGTAATGCAGCGTGTAGTAGAGCATGCCGGCGAAATAAACCGCCATGAGCTGCCACATCGCGAAGTGCCCGAGCACGCCGCCGAGCGCGGCCATCGAGACGGTCGCGAAAAATCCCCACGCTTCGCTCGCGAGCAGCGCGGTCTTGCGCGAGTGGCGGTCGACCCACGCGCCGTAGTAAGGCATGAGCGCGAAAAGCGCGACCGTGGTGGCGATCGTGATCCAGCGGTAGGCTTCGTTGCCGCCGGCGCGGTGCACCATCAGCCACGGCACGGAAAAAATCGTCACGCCGGAGCCGATCGAGCCGAGCGTGTTGGCGACGAGCAGCCGCTGCACGCGGGAATCGCGGAGGAGGGCGGAAATGCCGGCGCGGTCGAGCATCGGATTCGAGAAGCCGAAGGAAACGGCGCGCCCGGAAAAACGAAAGCGCGGAGTGCGCGCGCGGCGGACAGCAGGCGGCGAAGATGGCGGGCGACTGTGTGCGGGGCGAAGTCGCCCGGCGATCGTGCGCCATGATCGGGCCGGGAAACTCCGCACTCGTCAGCGTGCCGCTCCCTCGGTCAGCATCGCGCCGAATGGAGAACGCGTCCGCTGCCGCCACCCTGCGCCGACTGGAGGCGTTGCTGCCGGCGGAGCGTTTCCTGCGCGGCGCGGCGCAGCTCGCGGCTTACGAGAGCGACGCGCTGACGGCGTTTCGCGCGCGGCCGCTCGCCGTCGTCGTGCCGGAAACCGCGGACGAAGTGATCGCGCTCGTGCGGTTTTGCCGCGACGAAAAACTGCCGTTCGTCGCGCGCGGGAGCGGGACGAGCCTGTCCGGCGGTTCGCTGCCGATCGCGGGTGGAATCGTGATCGCGTTGAACCGCCTCGACAAAATCCGGCGTATCGATCCGGCGCAGCGGATCGCGGTCGTCGAGCCGGGCGTCATCAACCTCGCGGTCACCGCCGCGGCGCAGCCGCACGGGCTGCACTTCGCGCCGGATCCGTCGAGCCAGTTGATCTGCACGATCGGCGGCAACGTCGCCTTCAACTCCGGCGGCGCGCACTGCCTGAAATACGGCATGACGTCGAATCACGTGCTCGGCCTGAAGGCCGTGCTCGCGACCGGCGAGGTGGTGGAGTTCGGCGGCGCGAGTCGCGAGCCGGTCGGGCCGGACTGGCCGGGATTGTTCGTCGGCCACGAAGGACTTTTCGGGATCGTGATCGAGGTCACGCTGCAGCTGCTGCCGCGCGCGGAAATGTTTCACACCGTGCTCGCCGGCTACGCGACGCTCGAGCAGGCGGGCGATGCGGTCGCGGCGGTCGTCGCGAGCGGCCTGCTGCCGGGCGCGCTCGAGATCATGGAAAAACTCGCGCTCGAGGCGGCGGTGGCGGCGGTGCACGCGGAATATCCGCCGGGCTGCGAAGCGGTGTTGATCGTGGAGCTCGAAGGCCCGCGCGAAGTCGTGGCCGTCGACCGCGAGCGGCTCGCGGAAATCCTTGCGGCGAGCGGCGCGGTCGAGGTGCGCGTGGCGCGCGATGCGGCGGAGCGCGCGGCGATCTGGAAGGGGCGGAAGAGCGCGTTCAGCGCCGTCGGCCGGCTCTCGCCGGATTTCATCGTGCAGGACGGCGTGGTGCCGCGGCGGCGGCTCGGCGAGGCGCTGCGGAAAATCGGCGAGTGGTCGCGCGAGATGGGCATCCGTTGCGCGAATGTGTTTCACGCCGGCGACGGCAACCTGCACCCGCTGATCCTCTACGACGGGCGCGAGCCCGGCGCGCTGGAGCGGGCCGAAGAGCTCGCGGGCCGCATCCTGAAAATGTGCGTCGAGATGGGCGGCTCGATCACGGGCGAGCACGGCATCGGCATGGAGAAGCGCGCGTTCCTGCCCGATATGTTTTCGCCCGACGAGATCGATTGCCTGAAGCGCGTGCGCGCGGCCTTCGATTCGCTGGAGATCGCGAATCCGGGAAAAATGTTTCCCGCCGCGGAGCCGCGGGCGCTCGCGCAGCGCGGGCTGCATCCGCTCGAAAAAGCCGGAGTGATTTCGAGGGAATGAAAACGCAAACTTCAGGATCGCGGAAACGCGAAAGAGCGGAAGCACGGAGCTCGGCGAGTTCGCTGCGGGTTTTCCCCGTCTCCGCTGTTCCGTGTTTCCGCGATTCCGTGAGCCAAAATGACTGAGACGATGTTGAGTCCGACTTCGCCTTCAGAACTCGCCGAAGCCATTCGCTCCGCGCCGCGTTTGATCGCTGTGGGCGCGGGCACGAAGCCGCGACTGTCCGCGGTGGGCGAGGAATGGCGGCGCGTGAGCACGACGAAGCTGCGCGGGATCGTCGAATACGAGCCGAGCGAATTCACGTTCACCGCGCTCGCGGGCACGCCGGTGAAGGAGATCGCGGCCGAGCTGGCGTCGCGCGGACAATATCTGCCGTTCGATCCGCCGCTCGTGCAGGCGGGCGCGACGCTCGGCGGCACGGTCGCGGCGGGCTTGAGCGGACCCGGACGTTTCCGGTTCGGCGGGCTGCGCGATTTCATCCTCGGCGTGCGGTTCGTCGATGGCGGCGGCCGGTTGTTGCGAATGGGCGGCAAGGTCGTGAAAAACGCCGCGGGCTTCGACCTGCCGAAATTTTTCGTCGGCAGCGCGGGACGCTTCGGCGTGCTGGCGGAAATCACGTTCAAGGTTTTCCCTCGGCCCGCGGCGACGAAGACGCTGCGGCTCGAGGCGAAAACCTGGGCGGAGAAAACACGGATGCTCGGCGAGGCCGCGGCGGGCCGGTGGGAATTCGACGCGCTCGATGCCGCGATCGAGGAAGGCGCGGTTTACGCGCGGCTCGGCGGGCCGGCCCCGGCGCTCGAGGCGCTCGCGACCGAGGCGCTCGCGCGCTGGCCGGGCGCGGCGCTGACGAGCGGCGACGCGGAACTGCTCTGGCAAAGCGTGCGGGAGTTTCGCTGGGCGCACGCCGGCGGCGCGCTGGTCAAGGGCGCGCTCACGCTGGCGGACGCGGCGGAATTCGCGCGCACGGTGCGCGAGCTCGGCGCGCGCGGCTGGGTGAGCGCGGGAGGAGACGCGGGCTATCTTTCGCTGGCGGCGGACGCAGCGCTGCCGGAATTGAAATGGCCGGCGCTCACGCTGCGCGGCGAGGCGCCGCTGTGGTCCGGCGTGAAGCCGCGGTTCGAAGTGATGGCGCGCGTGAAGGCGGCGCTCGATCCCGACGGGCGGTTTCCGCCACTCGACGAATGACGTTTTCAAAATTCCAAATGCCAAACGTCCGAACGCCAAAGAAATTTCAGGAGCCAGATTCCAAAATCGACGGACTTGGTCGGGGATTTTTTTGGCGTTCGGGATTTGGCGTTTGGGATTTGCTCTAACGATGCTGCACACGATCAAACCCGAGGAACACGGACCGCTGGGCGGAGCGATGGCGCACGCGGTGCAGACGTGCGTGCACTGCGGATTCTGCCTCGCGGCGTGCCCGACGTATCGCGAATTCGGGCAGGAGATGGATTCGCCGCGCGGACGCATCGTGCTGATGAAGCAGGTGCTCGAGGGCGAGCTGCCCGCGAGGGCGGCGCAGGTGCACGTCGATCGCTGCCTCGGCTGCCTCGCGTGCGAGCCGGCGTGCCCGAGCGGCGTGCCGTATCGCGATCTGATCAGTCCGTTTCGCGCGGAGATGGAGGCGCGCGGAAAATTCTCGCGCGACGCCGGTGCGCGGCTGCGCCGCTGGCTGGCGGCGAAGACGATTCCGTTTCCGCGGCGGATGCGCGTGGGGCTGGCGGGAGCGCGCGTCGGGAAAGTTTTTCGCGCGCTGGTGCCGCGCGCGTTGCAGCCGATGCTCGACCTGGCGCCGACCGCGGTGCCGCCGGCGGTCAAGCTCCCGCGCGTGACGCCGGCGCACGGCGAGCGCCGCGCGCGCGTCGCGCTGCTCGCAGGCTGCGCGCAGCAGGTGCTCGATCCGGATATCAATCTCGCGACGATCGAAGTGCTCGCGCGCAACGGCGTCGAGGTGCTCGTGCCGCCGGCGCAAGGCTGCTGCGGCGGGCTCGCGTGGCACACGGGCGATCTCGCGGCCGCGCGGGAATTCGCGCGGCGCAACCTCGACGCGTTTCCCGCGGACATCGACGCGATCGTCACCAACGCCGCCGGCTGCGGGTCGGCGATGCACGAGTATCATCTGATCCTGCGCGGCACGGCGGACGAGGCGCGCGCGGAAAATTTCCGGCGCCGCGTCGTCGACGTGAGCGTGTTTCTCGCGCGGCTCGGTTTGCGCGAGACGCCGAGAGGCGGCGGTGCGCAGCGCGTGGCGTATCACGATGCGTGTCATCTCGCGAATGCGCAGGGCGTGCGCGACGAACCGCGGCGGCTGCTGCGGGCGATCCCGGCGCTGGAGTTGCGCGAAGTGGCGGAGGCACATTTGTGCTGCGGCAGCGCGGGCACCTACAATCTCGACCAGCCCGGGACGGCGGCGTCGCTGGGCGCGCAGAAAGCGCGCGCGGTGAGCGCGGCCCTCGTGACGAGCTCAGGGCCCGCCGGGGCGAGTGTCGTGGCGAGCGGCAACATCGGCTGCCTCACGCAACTGCGCCTGCACCTCGCGAAGCAAGGCTCGCCGATCCGCGTGCGGCACACGATGCAGGTGTTGCGCGACGCGTATCGCGGCTGAGGACGTTTCGCTACGAAACGCGACGAAATCGCCGGCACGGCGGCAATATTTCGCGACAGCGGATTACAATTGATTGGCGCGAAAAAAACTCCACTTCCCGCTCAGCCTGTGGTTTATCCGTGCCGCTTTAGTTTGCGGATTTGAAGCGAGGGAAACCTCGCATTGATTCCCTCCAGCCCCCCAACCCCGTGCCAACTCCCGAACCAGCTCTCGCTGGCTTCGGTTCGACTCTCACGCCGTCAAGTTCGCTGCGCCCAGTGACGGAGAGCCGGCCGACGCTCGCGCGCCGCGTTGCCCTCCTGCTGGGCGCGCTCGTGGCTGCGCCGGTGGTTTATCTCCTCGTGCGGGGGCTCTGCGTCGGGCGCAACATCGCCATCGCCGACGATATCGACGGAGTGTTGATCCTGTTGTTGCAGCTTCATGACGGCGCGTCGTGGAGCGAGCTCTGGCGCCGGATTTTCGAATTGAGCAACGAGCACCGGATGGCGACGAGCCGGTCGCTCGTGACGCTGAGTTACTGGCTGACGGGCACGGTGAATTTCGCGGTCTTCGGCGCGATCGGAAACCTGTTTCTCTGCGGCGCGTGCGCGCTGCTGGTGCGCACGGCGGGCTCGGCCGAGCGAAAATGGAGCCTGGCGCTGCTGCTCGCGGCGCTGCTGTTCCAGCTCGAGCATTTCGAAAACTTTTTCTGGTCGGGCGCCTCGATCGATCACTTCCAGATCGTGTTGCTCGCGACGGCGGCGTTCGTGCTGCTCGCGCGCCGGAGCGCGGTGGCATGGTGGGGCGCGCTGGCGTTTGCGGCGCTGGCGACGTTTACGCTCGCGCACGGATTGATGGTGTGGCCCGTGGGCGCGCTCGTGCTGCTCGCGGACCGGCGGTGGCGCTCGCTCGCGGGCTGGCTGCTGGCGGGCGGGGCGGCGGCCGCGGGTTTTCTCGCGAGCTTCGAATTCAATCCGAGCCACCAGATCGGCGATTTCTCGGCGGCGGGCGTCGCGCAGCTTTTCGTCTACTGGCTGCAGCTGCTGGGCGCGCCGGTGGCGCTGGGCAACAAGGTCGCCGCGGCATTTGGCGGCGGAATTCTCCTCGCCGGACTCGGCTGGCAGCTCAGACGCCTCGGCCTCGCGCGCGAGCGCATCGCGCTGCCGCTCGCGCTGTGGGCGGTGGGCAGCCTCGGGCTCGTCGCGCTGGGCCGTGCGAATCTCGCGGGCGGCCTGCTCGGCTCGCGCTACGCGGTGCTGGCGGCGCTCGCGTGGGCGCTGGTGATCTTCGTCGCACTGCACGCCCGCCGCGACGCGGCGCGGCCGTATCGCATGGTGTTCTGGGCGGTGCCGGCGCTCGTCGGCTTCAATCTCGCCGCCGATTTCGCCTTTGCCGGCGAGGCGCGCGAGTGGCTCGCGCAGCGCGACCGGGCGGTCGCCGATTTCGTCCGCTTCGGTCGCGACGGCGCCGGCCTCGCCACGCTGCATCCCCGGCCCGACCACGCGACGCGCGTGATCCGGCAGGCGGAAAAGGCGGGCGTGTTCGAGATGCCGCGACAGGCCGTCGAGGAGACGTTTGCCGATATTCACACGGGCGCGCGCTCGGCCGGCGCGATCGATCGGATCGCCGCCGACGAAAACCTCGTGACCATCGACGGCTGGGCGGCGCTCGTCGGCCGCGAGGCGATTCCCGGCGAGGTGCGCCTCGTGTTGCGCTCGGCGGATTCGCAGCACGTGCTCACGACGTCGCCGGTGTCGCGGCCCGATGTCGCGGCCGCTTATCCGCGCGAGCAATGGCGCGACGCGGGTTTTCATTTCGAGCTGCGCCGCTGGCTGCTGCCACCCGAAAGCTATCAAATCGGCTACCTCATTCCGACCGGACACGGGGCCGAGCTGGTGATGACGCCGCAGCGCATCGAGCTGGCGAGCGAGACCTATACGCTCGAGCGGGACAAGATCGATGCGAGTCGCGCCGTCTACGACGAACTCCTCGTGCGCAATCCGGTCGAGACCGTGACCGCGGCGGCGAACAAGTTCACGCGGGTTTCGTTTTTCGACGAATTCGGCGTGCTCGTGCACGTCGATTTCAAGGGCGCGGGGACGATGACGGTGGCGCTGACCCGCACGCAAAAGGCGCTGGCGCCGCGTGAGCACGGCCGGCCGGTGGCGTTGCTGCGCGGCCAGGCGGCGATCGCCGTGCGCGACGCGGACCACACGACGCAGCTTTCCATCTATGCGGCCCGCTGGCGGCCGCCGCTGAGCGATGGCGCGGCATGGGACGTGAAGAACGACACGGCGCACATCGCCTCGATCTCGATCGCGAGCCGCGACGGAAAATTCGGCGCGATCCGCGCGGGCAACGTGACCTTCATCGCGCGCGACGGCATCGCGGGCATCCACGCGCCGGGAGTGGTTTTCACCGGGCCGGTTTATGTCGGAAACATTCGCGCCCTCGCCAGCGCGCTGCCCGAGCTGCGGCTCGGCGCGGTGCGCGATGCGCGCATCACGGGCGGCGATCTGTTTCAGCCCAACGGTCGCGCGGTGAGCGTCAGCGGAATCACCCGGCTGAAATTCGTGGACGGTCGCACTGCGCACGGCGTGCCGCTGCCGGCGCGCGACAATCGCGCGGTGCTCGAGCGCGACGGGCGCGATGTTTCCGCGGAGCTTACGGGCGGGCCGCCGGCCTGGCAGAATCAGCGGCAGGCGCGGATGGGCGAGTGAGCCGGGCGCGCAGCGCGTGCGACAGCGCGGAGCAGGCGCGCGGCACGGCTGCGATCCTCAAAGCCGGAATTCGCGTGCGATCCTCCGCGTTTCCGCGCGTTCACTTCGGCACGACGCCGGGCCAGCAATACGTCTGCAGCGTGACGAGCGCGCCCATCAGCAACGCGAGCGCGACGCTGTGCCAGAAGACGGCACGCAGCACGGTCCCGGCATCCGGGCTGTCTTCGTGGCCGCCGGTCGCGACGCTCGCGACGACGATGCTTTGCGCGTCGATCATCTTGCCCATGACGCCACCGGAGCTGTTCGACGCGGCCATGAGCACGGGCGGCAGGCCGAGTTGTTGCGCGGTGACTTTTTGCAGGTTGCCGAAAAGGACGTTCGACGACGTGTCGCTGCCGGTGAGCGCGACGCCGAGCCAGCCGATGAGTGGCGAGAAAAACGGATAAAAAATCCCGGTGGTCGCGAGCGCGAGGCCCATCGTCGTGTCGGTGCCGCTGTAGCGCGTGGTGAAGCCGAGTCCGAGCATGATCGCGATCGTGAGCAGGGAAATCCGCACGCGCCACACGGTGCGCAGGTAGAGCGAAAGGATTTTCGCCGGGCCGAGCCCGAGGCAGAAACCGGCGAGCACGCCGGCGAGCAGCAGCGCCGTGCCGGTGGCGGAGAGGAAATTGAAATTGAAGATCGCGTCCTCGAGCGCCGGCTTCGGCACCACGGGCGGCATGCGTTGCACGAGCTGGTGCAGGTGCGGCATCGCGACGGCGGGCGCGAACGCGGCGTCGAGTTTCTTTTTGATCGCGGGCAGGCCCCAGAGAAAAACGAAGACGGAAAGGAAAACCCACGGCAGCCAGGCGCGCGCGGCGCTTGCGCCGGACGAGAGGCGCGGCGCGGAAGGCGCGGCGTCTGGCGCGGCGCGGTTGGCATCGGTTGGCACACGGTCGGCGGGCTGCCAGATTTTCATGAGCGCCACCAGGGCGACGATCGAGACCGCGGCGCTGATGATATCGACCAGCATCGGGCCGACGTAGTTGCTCACGACAAATTGCGAGACGGCGAAGCTCGCGCCGGTCACGAGGCAGGCGGGCCACACCGCGCGCATGCCGCGCCAGCCGGATTGCGCGACGATGATCCAGAACGGCACGATCAAGGAGAAGAACGGCAACTGCCGCCCGACCATCGCACTCAGCGCGCCGAGATCGAGGCCGGTGATTTTCGCGAGCGTGAGCAGCGGCGTGCCGAGCGCGCCGAAGGCGACGGGCGCGGTGTTGCCGATGAGGGCGAGCTTGGCCGCTTCGAGCGGGCGAAACCCGAGCCCGATGAGCAACGCGCCGGTGATCGCGACCGGCGTGCCGAAACCGGCCGCGCCTTCGATGAACGCGCCGAAGCTGAACGCGATCAGCAGCGCCTGCACGCGCCGGTCGCTCGAGATGCCGGCGATCTGCCGCTGCAGCGCGGCGAAGCCGCCGGTGTCGACCGAGAGCTGGTAGATGAAAATCGCGTTGAGGATGATCCAGCCGATCGGAAACAGGCCGTAACCGGCGCCGAAAATCGCGGCGGCGCCGGCGAGCGACGCCGGCATGTGATAGACGAAGATCGCGATCCCGAGCGCGACGAGCAGGCCGGCGAGCGCGGCGAGATGCGCGCGGACGTGGAAGAAAGCCAGCAGCCCGAGCAGCGTGACGACCGGCAGCGCGGCGACGAGCGCGGAGACGGCGACGCCGCCCAGCGGCGAATAGACTTGGGACCAGGGCATGGGGAAGGGGAAGCGCCGCGCGAAAGCGTTTGCGCGGTTCGGGTGGGTTGCCCGGGAGCGAGCCACGCGGGCGCGGACGAGGCGAGAAGTTTTCCGCGCGGCCAGTCCGCGAAACACCGGCGGCGATTCGTCGCTGGCGGCTGGACGCGCCGCGCTTTCGCCGCAACATCCGCGGCATGAGCCACCATCGTTTGTTGAACTGCGGCGTCGTCGGCGCGGCGTCGCTCGCGCTCGCCGGCAGCGCGCTCGCCGCGAAACCCGAGACGCGCAACCGCGCCGAAATCCCCGCGCAATACCGCTGGGATTTCTCACCGATTTATCCGAGCTGGGACGCGTGGGCCGCGGGCATGAAGGAGATGGAGGCGAAGATGGACGCGTTCGCCGCGTTGAAGGGCACGCTCGCGCAAGGGCCGGCCGCGGTGCTCAAGGCGTATCGCGCCTACGACGAGATCGGGATGCTCGAGTATCGCGTGTTCCGCTATCCGCAGTTGCAGCGCGACGTCGACACGCGCGACCAGACGGTGGCGGGAAAATTCCAGCGCGTGAACGCGGTGTTCGCGAAGTTCAACACGGCGACGGCGTGGTTCACGCCCGAGCTGCTGACGATCGCGCAGCCGACGATGGAAAAATGGATCGCGGAGACGCCCGCGCTGCAGATTTACCGGTTCGCGATCCTCGACAACTACCGGCAGCAGGCGCACGTCCTCGACGAAAAGGGCGAGAAGCTGCTGTCGTTCGCGGGGCAGTTCAACCGCACGCCGACCGCGATTTTCCAGGAGCTGAGCACCTCGGACATCAAGTTTCCGAAGGTCGCGCTTTCCGACGGAAAGGAAATCACGCTCTCGCCGGGCGTGTATCAGCAGGTGCTGGCGACGAACTACCACCAGGCGGACCGCGCGAAGGCGTTCGAGGCCTACCTGAAAACCTACGCCGCGACCGCGAACACCTACGCCGCGATCTACAACGGCGTGATGCAGCGCGGCTGGTTCGCGGCGCAGGCGCGAAATTATCCGACGACGCTCGAGGCCGCGCTCGACGGCAACGCGATCCCGAAGAGCGTGGTCGAGACGCTCGTGGAGACCGTGCGCGCGGGCACCGCGCCGCTGCAGCGCTACATGAAGCTGCGGCAGAAACTGCTCGGGCTCGAAAGCTACCATCTCTACGACGGGCAGATCCCGATCTACAAAAGCGAGAAGGTCTATCCCTACGACGAATCGAAGGATCTCGTGATCTCGTCGGTCGCGCCACTCGGCGAGGACTACGTGGCGAAATACAAAAAATTCGTCTCGGGCGGCCGGATCGACGTCTACGAAAACGACGGCAAGCGCAGCGGCGCCTACAACGCCGGCGTCTACGGCGTCGGGCCTTATCTGCTGCTGAACTACAACGACACGCTCGACGCGGTCTTCACCTTCGCGCACGAGGCGGGCCACGCGATGCACACGGTGCTCTCGTATGAGAACCAGCCGTTCGTCACCGCGGACTACACGATTTTCGTGGCCGAGGTGGCGTCGACCACGAACGAACGTTTCCTGCTCGAGAAGCTGCTCGAGACGACGACCGATCCGAAGGAGCGCTTCCTGTTGTTGCAGCACGCGGTCGACGCGATCGTGGGGACGTTCTACACGCAGGTGCTGTTTGCCGATTACGAGTTGCAGGCGCACCGGCTCGTGGAGGACGGCCAGCCGGTCACGGCCGACGTGCTGAGCGGAATCTACCTGAAACTGCTGAAGGATTACTACGGCGATGCGGTCACGGTCGACGATCTCTACAAATACACGTGGACGCGCATCCCGCATTTCTTCAACACGCCCTACTACGTGTTCCAATACGCGACGTGCTTCGCGTCGTCGGCGAAGCTGTTCAAGGACATGACGACGGGCGATGCCGCGTCGCGGAAGGAAGCGACGGCGCGCTACCTCACGCTGTTGAAGAGCGGCGGCAACGATTACCCGATGACGCAACTGCAGAAGGCGGGTGTCGATCTCGCGAAGCGCGAAACGGTGCAGGCGGTGGTCGACCAGATGAGCGAACTCGTCGCGCAGATGGAGACGGAAGCGGCGAAGATTCAGTAGCCGCGAATTCGGCTCGGAGGTGACGAACCATCGATGGATTTCACCATGGGTGAAATCCCTGGCGGTCCACTTCTCGGGCTTTCAGAACCACTTTTTCTTTTTCAGATAGATCACCATCGCGACGGTCGAGACGAGCGTCAGCGTGCACGCGTAGAGATAGCCGTGCGGCGAGTGCAGCTCGGGCATGTGATCGAAATTCATGCCATACCAGCCGCCGACGAGCACGGCGGGCAGCGTGATCGCGGTGAGCGCGGTGAGGAACTTGATGCCTTCGTTGGCCTCGAACGCGGCTTTGTTGAGATAAACGTCGAAGGCGAGGAGCAGCCGATCGTGGTAACTCGTCGCGGTCTCCTCGAGGCGGGCGAGGTTGTCGCGCAGGTTGCGGTAATAGGGCAGCATGACCGGCCGGATCAGCTTCGACTCGCCGCGCGCGAGGCGCTCGATCACGTCGCGCTGCGGGCGCGCGATCGCGCGCAGATTGGCGAAATCGCGCCGCACGTGGACGATCTCCGTGACGAAGCGCTGCTCGGCGGATTCGCGGGAGAGCACGCGCTCCTCGAGTTCCTCGAGCTCGGCGCGCAGCTCGTCGAGGACCGGCGTGTAGTTGTCGATGAGGAAATCGAGGACGGTGTGCGCGAGGCGGTCCGGGCCGCGCGCGAAGACGCCGGTGCTCTTCGTCGCCCGGTCGATCGCCGACTGCATGGATTTGAGCGGCGCGGCGTGGAAGGTGACGAGGTAGTCCTTGCCGAGAAACAGATCGAGCTCGGTGGTGTTGAATTTTTCCGTGCGCTTGAAATCGACCGCGTGCGTGACGATGAAAAGATAATCGTCGTAGTCCTCGACCTTCGGCAGCGAGTTTGGCGCGACGCAGTCCTCGATCGCCAGCGGGTGAAACTCGAAAACGCTTTCGAGGACGAATTTCCATTCCTCCTCCGTCGGCTGGTCGAGGTCCACCCAGAGAAGGAGGCCCTTGTCCGCGCGCACGAGCCGCAGCGCCTCGCGCGCGAGGTCCTGGCCGACGAGCTTGCCATCGCTGAAGACGAAGGAGCGGATCATCTGAATTTCGGATTTCGGATCAGGGATTCCGGATTGCGGAATTGAACTTGGTTCGCGCGGGTTGATCCGCAATCCGCGATCGTCAGAGCCCGAGCTTCGTTTCCGCGGCGGCGACGGCGGCGATGAAGGCTTCGGGCGTCGGGGCGTTGAGGAAGCTCGCGCGATCGACGGGGTCCTTGAGAATTTTGCAGAGCGCGCTGACGACGGCGAGGTAGTCGCCGGGCTTCGTCTTCGGCGTGCCGAGGACGAAGAAGAGCCGGACGATCTCGCCGTTCGCGTCGAACGGAATCCCGGTGTCGCTGCGGCCGACGGCCATCACGATTTTTTTCACGTGCTCGGTGCGCGCGTGCGGCAGCGCGATGCCGTTGCCGAGGCAGGTGGTGTCGAGCCGGTCGCGCGCGAGCAGCTCGTCGTAGAAGCCGGCGAAATTGACGACGTCGGGCGCGTGCTCGAGCAGGCGCGCGATTTCGTTCAGCGCGGCGGTGCGCTTGGTGCTTTGCACGTGCAGCGCGATGCGTGCGGGATCCAACAGCGACGTGATTTTCCCTGCCATACGACGAGAACGAAAAGGAGAAACGCGAACGCCAGCCGGAGAAAGGAAAAAACGTGCCGGCCGCGCCGCGAATGGCGTTGCGCGGGGCAAGGCGTCCGGCTGAGTTACCGCGGTGAAACGAAGGCCGCACTCCAAGCCGCGCAGGATTTTCCGCCGCCCCGGCGAGGCGCGATGACGCGCGCGTGGCTGGCGGAGGCGAGCTGGGCGAACCGGCATCGCGCACCGGCGGCGCTGCTGATCGGCGCGACGACGTTTGGAATCCTCGCCTTGGAACTGGCGCTGATCCGCTGGACGTCCGGGCAGGTGCGGGCCTTCGCCTACCTCAACAACATCGTGTTGATCGCCGCGTTTCTCGGGCTCGGGCTGGGCGTGGCGCTCGGGCGGCGCGCGCCGGGCCTGGCGCATGGCACGTTGCCGATGTTGCTGCTGGTGGCGCTGCCGATCGCGCTGGCGGAGCCGCTCGGGCTCGTGAGCCTGCGATTTCCAGACCAGAGCATCGCGTTGTGGGGCGCGCAAATCGTGCCGGCCGACCTGGGGATGTTCTTTCGCCACCTCGCCGTTTTCCTCGCGCTGCTCGGCGGCATCGGCGCGGTGTTCGTCGGCGCGGGCGCGACGCTGGGGCATTTGTTCGGCGGCGCCGCGACGCTGCGCGCCTACACGGCGGATTTGACGGGTTCGCTCGTGGGCGTCATCGCGTTCACGCTCGCGGCGTGGGCCGAGACCGGGCCGGCGGTATGGCTGGCGATCGGCGTCGCGCCGTTTGTGTGGTTGCTGTGGCGGTGGCGCTCGGCCGGCGTGGCGGCGGCGATCGTGGCGCTCGGATTTTATTCGGGCCGCGGCGCCTGGTTTTCCCCCTACAACCGCATCGTGCTGACGAACGAGTCGCCGGTGATGATGCGGCTCGATGTGAACCGCGATTTTCACCAGTATCTCCATAATCTTTCCGACGCGCGGCTCGTGGATCCGACGCTGTCGGTGGCGGATCGCACCGTGCTGCAAGGCGTGCGCGAGGTCTACGATCTGCCGTTCACGCTCAACCCGCAGCGCGGTCGCGCGCTGGTCGTCGGCGCGGGCACGGGCAACGACGTGCAGGCGGCGTTGCGCGCCGGCTACGCGAGCGTGACGAGCGTCGACATCGACGGCCGGATCATCGCCCTCGGCCGCGAGCGGCATCCGGAGCGGCCCTACGACAATCCGCGCGTGCAGCCGGTGACGGACGACGCGCGCTCGTTCTTCGAGCAGCATCGCGACGCGCGCTTCGACGTCGTGTGCTACGGGCTGCTCGATTCGCATGCGATGGTGTCCGCGATGTCGACGCTGCGGCTCGACAACTACGTCTACACCGAGGACGGGATTCGCGCGGGCTGGCGGCTCGTGGCGCCGGGCGGGCATCTCTCGCTCGCGATGTCGTGCGCGGCGGGCGACTGGTTTTTCGCGCGGCTTTTCTGGACGATCAAGCGCGCGACGGGCCGCGAGCCGATCACGACCTTCAACGCGCTGCACGGCGGGATGGCGACGTTCATCGTGCCCGGGCCGGAGGCGCGGTTCGACATGCAACGGCTTTCCCGGCTGCCGTTGCTGCGGCCGAATCGCAGCGAGGCGCAGACGCTTACGCTCAGCGACGACTGGCCGTTTCTTTATCTGCGGCCCGGTGTTTTTCCGTGGGGCTACGTCGCGGTGCTCGGCTGCGTGCTCGTCGTCGCGTTGATTGCGGCGCGCGCGGTGTTTGGCGTGGGCGCGGGCGGCGCTTTCGACTGGCCGCTGTTCCTGATGGGCGCGGCGTTTTTGCTGATCGAGACGCGCGGCGTGACGAGCCTCGCGCTGCTCGTCGGGTCGACGTGGATCGTGAACTCGGCGGTGTTCGGCGGGATTCTCGTGATGGTGCTCGCCGCGAATCTCGCCGTCGAACGCTGGCGCTGGCGCGAGCCGGCGCCGTGGTTTCTCGCGCTCTTCGCGGCGACGGCACTGCTCTGGGCGTTTCCGCTCGCGTGGCTCGAAGGCTGGCCGCTGCCGGTGCGCGCGGCCGCGGGCGGGTTGCTGACCGGTTTGCCGATCGGCTGCGCGGGCGTGATCGTGCCGATGCTGCTCGCGCGCGCGGCGGAGCCGACGAGGGCGCTGGGCGCGAATCTCCTCGGTGCCGTGCTCGGCGGCTGCCTCGAGTATCTTTCGATCTACGCGGGGCTGCGCGCGACGGCGCTGCTCGCCCTCGTGCTTTACCTGCTCGCGTATCTGGCCTTCACGCGGAGGCGCGGCGGAGCGGCATTCGGCGCAGCCCGCGCGTCCGCTTGAGCGGCGCGCATCGCATTCGCAGAGGGAAGCTCAGGCCGGCTCGGCGAGCCGTCCTGAGTTGCAACGATCGATGGAAACGCGTTACGCCGTCGGCGCGGCGCCGGCGGATTCGGCACTCGCGGCTTGTTGCTCGTCGGTCTCGACGATGCGCGCGATGCTGAGCAGTTTGTCGCCGGGCTCGAGCGTGACGAGGCGCACGCCTTTCGCGCCGCGGCCGGTTTCGCGGATGCCGTCGACGCGCGTGCGGATGCTCTGGCCCTTGGCGGTGAGCAGCATCACTTCGTCCGTCGACGCGACGGCGAGCGCGCCGGCGACGTTGACCGAGCCGTCCTCGGGCAGGTCGATCGCGATCACGCCGGTGCCGCCGCGCGAGATGAGGCGATAGTCCTCGAACGGCGTGCGCTTGCCGATGCCGTCTTCGCGCGCGACGAGGAGTTGCGTCGTCGGATCGCAGACCGCGATCGTCTTCACGTAGTCGCCCTCGTATTTGAAACGCATGCCGGTGACGCCGACCGTGTCGCGGCCCTGGTCGCGGAGATCCTCCTCCTTGAAACGCACGGCCTGGCCCTTGTAGCTGACGAGCACGATTTCGTTGGCGCCGGTGGTGAGCACGGAGCCGACGAGCGTGTCGCCCTCCTCGAGCTTGATGCCGCGGAGGCCGCCTTCGCGCGTGGCGTTGGCGTAGTCGCCGAGGTTGGTTTTTTTCGTGATGCCGTTCTTCGTCGCGAGCGCGATGTGCAGCGTGTCGGCGAAATCCTTCACGCAGATCATCGACGCGATTTTTTCGCCCTCGGAAAGGCGGAGGAACGAGGACACCGATTTCCCCTTCGACGCGCGCGTGCCCTCGGGCACATCGTAGACTTTCTTCGCGTGGCACTGGCCGGTGCTCGTGAAGAACAGGATGTAGTCGTGCGTGCTCGCCGTGAAGAGATGCTCGACGAAATCCTCCTCGTAGGTCTCGGCGCCGATCACGCCCTTGCCGCCGCGCTTCTGCGAGCGGTAGTCGGCGACGCGGGTGCGCTTGATGAAGCCGAGGTGCGAGACGGTCATGACGCAGCCCTCGTTGGGCACGACGTCCTCCATGCGGAATTCGCCGGCGGCGGCGACGATCTCGGTGCGGCGCGGCGAGGTGTATTTCGCCTTCATCTCGAGCAGCTCCTTTTTGATCAGCGCGAGGAGCTTCGCCTCGGATTCGAGGATGCCTTTCAGCTCCTCGATCAATTTCATCAACTCGATGTATTCCGCCTCGATCTTGCCGCGCTCGAGGCCGGTGAGCTGGTAGAGGCGGAGCTCGAGGATCGCGTCGGTCTGGATCTCGCTGAGCGGATATTTCGCCATCAGCTTCCCCTTCGCCTCTTCGCGATTGGCGGACGCGCGGATGATTTTGACGAAGTCGTCGAGGTTATCGAGGGCGATGATGTAGCCTTCGAGGATGTGCGCGCGGCGCTCGGCCTGCGCCAGGCGAAAGCGCGTGCGGCGCGTGACGACCTCGCGGCGGTGCTCGATGTAGCACTCGATGAGCTCCTTGATGTTCATCTGCTTCGGCCGCTTCTTGTCGAGGGCCAGCAGCGTGACGCCGAACGAAGACTCGAGCGCCGTCTTCTGGAAAAGCTGGTTGATGACGACCTTCGCCTGCTCGCCGCGCTTCAGCTCGATGACGACGCGCGTGTTTTCGTCGGACTCGTCGCGGACGTCGCGGATGCCGTCGATCTCCTTTTCGGTGACGAGCTCGGCGATGCGCGTGACGAGGGTGTTGCGGTTAACGTTATACGGGATCTCCGTGATGACGATCTGCTCGAGCCCGCCCTTGAGTTCCTCGGTGTGGGCCTTGCCGCGCGTGCGGACGATGCCCTTGCCGGTTTTCAGGTAGCTGAGAATTCCCTCGCGGCCACTGATCACGCCGCCGGTCGGAAAATCCGGGCCCTTCACGATCCCGCACAGCTCGTCGACGGAGATCGACGGGCGGTCGATGATGGCGCAGGTGGCCTCGATGATCTCGTCGAGATTGTGCGGCGGGATGTTCGTCGTCATGCCGACGGCGATGCCGGTCGAGCCGTTCATCAGCAGATTCGGCAGCGCGGATGGGAGAACCGTCGGCTCGGTCGTCGACTCCTTGTAATTCGGGACGAAGTCGACGGTGTCCTCCTCGATGTCGCGCAGCAGGTCCTCGGCGATTTCGTTGAGCCGGCACTCGGTGTAGCGATACGCGGCGGGCGGATCGCCGTCGACGGAGCCGAAGTTTCCCTGCGGATCGATGAGCGGATAACGCATCACCCACGTCTGCGCGAGGCGGACGAGCGTGTCGTAGACCGACGAGTCGCCGTGCGGGTGGTAATTTTTCAGCACCTCGCCGACGACGCCCGCGCACTTGTCGTAGGAGCGATTGTGCACGAGACCCTCGCGCAGCATCGCGTAGAGGATGCGACGTTGGACGGGCTTCAAGCCATCGCGCGCATCGGGCAAGGCCCGCGAGATGATGACCGACATCGAATAATCGATGTAGGCCGTCTGCATGATGTCGGTGATGTTGGCGGTGGAGAGTTTTTCGCTGGCAGTATACATGCGGGAAAGGAGTCAGGATTCAGAAGTCAGGAGCCAGAATTCAGAGTCGGTGGTTTTGGTTCTTCCATCCTTCCATCCTGACTCCTGGCTCCTTCCGCTCACACATCCAGATATTGGACGTTCAGCGCGTTGTCCTCGATGAACTGGCGGCGGGGCGGGACGTCGTCGCCCATCAGCAGTGTGAAGAGCTGGTCGGCTTTCGCGGCGTCGTTGACGGAGACTTTGAGCAGGCGGCGTTTCTCCGGGTCCATCGTCGTTTCGAAGAGCTGCTTCGGGTTCATTTCGCCGAGGCCCTTGTAGCGCTGGATCGAAAGGCCCTTGCGGCCGTTGGCGCGGATTTGCGTGACGATGTCGAGCGGCGAGAACAGCTCGGTCTTCGCCTCGGATTTCTGGCCGGCGTTTTCGGTGATCACGTAGCGCGCCTCCTCGACGGCGCTGAAGCGGTTGATCTCGAGCCCGATCTTCGCGATGGCGCGGAGGAGTTTCGCCATCTCGGTGCTCTCGAAAATTTCGTGGATCGTGATGCGCTTCGTCACGGCGGCGGGCTTGGCGGCGGAAGCGCCGTTTTCGGGCTGGTCCTCGGTGTTCGCGTGGAGGTTGTGTTTCTCGATGAAGGCCGCGCGCGCGGCTTCGTCGGCGAGGAACTCGAAGGCCTCCTTGTTGCCTTCGCGGATGCGGGCGACGTAGCGCGGGAGATCGTGCGTCTCGGGATGGTGGCGGTCGAGATACTCGGGCAGCGAGGCGCCGTGGCGCGTGACGCCGGCGCCGAGCTTTTCGAGCGCGGCGAGATTTTCGACGATCTTGTCGATCTGCGCGGGCGCGAAGACGTGCTGGTCCGCGACACGCGTGAGCACGACGTCCTCGGAGCCGAGCTCGAGCAGGATGCGGTTGAGCTGCTCGTCGTTGTCGACGTATTGCTCGCGTTTCTTGCGCTTGATTTTGTAGAGCGGCGGCTGGGCGATGTAGACGTAGCCGCGGTCGAAGAGCCCGCGCATCTGCCGGTAGAGAAACGTCAGCAGCAGCGTGCGGATGTGCGAGCCGTCGACGTCGGCGTCGGTCATGATGATGATCTTGTGGTAGCGCGTCTTGTCGCCCTTGAACGCGGACTCGTCCTCGCCGCCGCCGATGCCGGTGCCGATCGCGGTGATGAGCGTGCGGATTTCCTCGTTGTTGAGGACCTTGTCGAGCTGCGCCTTCTCGGAATTGATCAACTTGCCGCGCAACGGCAGGATCGCCTGGAAGCGGCGGTCGCGGCCCTGCTTCGCGGAGCCGCCGGCGGAATCGCCCTCGACGATGTAGAGCTCGCAGAGCGACGGGTCGCGCTCGGAGCAATCGGCGAGCTTGCCGGGCAGGCCGCCGCCGGAGAGCGCGCCCTTGCGGATCGTCTCGCGCGCCTTGCGCGCGGCCTCGCGCGCGCGCGCGGCCATGAGCGTCTTCTCGATGATGCGCTTCGCGACGGAAGGATTCGAGTCGAAGAAGAACATCAGGCCCTCGTAGGAAACGGAGCCGACGATGCTTTCCACCTCGGGCGAGAGCAGCTTCACTTTCGTCTGCGATTCGAATTTCGGATCGCTGTGCTTCACCGAGATGACCGCGGTGAGGCCTTCGCGCACGTCGTCGCCGGTGATCTGCGGATCCTTTTCCTTGAGCAGGTTGTTCGACTTCGCGAACTGGTTCACCGCCCGCGTGAGCGCGCTGCGGAAACCGGAGAGATGCGCGCCGCCGTCGGGATTGTGAATCGTGTTCGTGTAGCAGAGGACGAGGTCGTTGTAGCCGTCGTTGTATTGGAGCACGACCTCGACGTGGATCTCGACCTGCTTGTCGTCGGTTTTGACCTGCGTCTCCTTGCGGAACGAAATCGGTTTCGGGTGGATCGGATTCTTGCTCGTGTTGAGCTGCTTCACGAACTCCTCGACGCCGTTCTTGAAATAAAACGTTTCCGGCTTCGCGCCCGCCGGCCGCTCGTCGAGAAACACGATCTCGAGCCCCGAGTTGAGAAACGCCAGCTCGCGCAACCGTTGCGCGATGAGGTCGGCCTTGAAGACCGTCGTCTCGCGGAAAATTTCCGGATCGGGCTTGAACGTGATCAGCGTGCCCGTGCCCTTCGCCTTGCCGATGACTTCGAGCTTTTTCATCGTCTTGCCGCGCTCGAACTCCATGTGGTGCACCTTGCCATCGCGCGAGACCTCGACCTCGAACCATTCGGAGACGGCGTTGACGCACTTCGCGCCGACGCCGTGCGTGCCGCCGGAAAACTTGTAGCCGCCCTGGCCGTATTTGCCGCCGGAGTGAAGGGTCGTGAGCACGAGCTCGACGCCGGGCAGGCCGCTGTCCTTGTTGATGTCGACCGGGATGCCGCGGCCGTTGTCGCGAATGCTGATCGAGCCGTCGACGTGGATGTTGACTTCGATCCGGCTGCAGTGGCCCGCGAGGTGTTCGTCGACGGAGTTGTCGAGGACTTCCGACACGCAGTGGTGGAGAGCGCGCTCGTCGGTGCCGCCGATATACATGCCCGGCTTTTTGCGGACGGCTTCGAGGCCCTTGAGCTGGCCGAGCTTGTTGGCGTCGTAGGTCTCGGTGGTGGGCTGATTTCCGGTGGGATTTTGGGCGTCGGGAGTGTCGGACATGAACGAGGTTTTTAGAGGGAAAAGTGGGAAGAAAATGAAAGGGAAAAAGTCGCCCAAAACCACGAAAGTGGCGAGGGTTTTTTTGGGAAAAATCAGCCCCGAAAAGGCGGTTTTTTCGGCCATTAAAGGCTTGCGAAATCCGGCATGCCTCCACCCCGCGGGTTGGCACCGGGCAGGAGGCGCAATTCGGGCCCGAAACGCACGCTCCGGCAGGTTTTTTGCCGGCTTCGCGCAATCCTCTTAAGCGAGGCCGGCGCCGGCGTTGCCAGCCTGCGGCGCGTTTGCCTTGCTGCCCGCGTGGCAACGGCCGACTCCGAAAAACTCAACGCCTTGCGCTCGGATGCGCAGGCCGACCGCTGGCGCGTCCGGCTCGCGGCCGCCCTGATCCTCGTGGCGGGCGTCGTCGCGTATGTGAACACGTTTTCGGCGCCGTTCATTTTCGACGACATCCCGGCGATCGCGGAAAATCCGACGATCCGTGATTTCGCCCGCCCGGGCGAGTTGCTGGCGCCGCCGGCGTTGCGCGGCTCGAGCGCCGCGGGCCGGCCGATCGTGAATCTTTCGCTCGCGCTGAATCGGGCGCTCGGTGGCGACGACGTGCGCGGCTATCACGCGTTCAACCTCGCGGTGCATCTCGCCGCGGCGCTCGCGCTCTTCGGGCTCGTGCGCCGCACGCTCGCGCACGTGAACCGTAGCGGCGCGGCGGCGGGCCGTCGCGAGCTCGATCCGACCGCGACGGCGTGCGCCATCGCGCTGCTCTGGGTCGTGCATCCGCTGCTGACCGAGTCGGTCACGTGCATCATCCAGCGCACGGAATCGCTGATGGGTTTGTTCTATCTGCTGACGCTCTACTGCTTCGCGCGTTCGGCGGAGGGTCGGTCGACGGACGGCACGGGCTTTTCACGGCACGGGCGCGGCTGGGGGATCATGGCCGTGGCAGCATGCGCGTTGGGCGCGGCGACGAAGGAAGTGGCGGCGACGGCGCCGGTGCTGGTGCTGCTCTACGATCGCACGTTTCTCGCGGGCTCGTTTCGCGCGGCGTGGCGCGCGCGGTGGCGGTGGCACGCGGCGCTGGCGGCGACGTGGATCGTCGTGGCGCTGCTGATCTGGCGCTCGGAAACGCGCGGCGGCACGGTCGGGTTTGGCCGCGGCGTCGCGTGGTGGGAATACGCGCTCACGCAGTGCCGCGCCATCGTCCTCTATCTGCGGCTCGCGCTCTGGCCGCATCCGCTGGTGCTCGACTACGGGACCGATGTCGTGCGCGATCCATTCGCGGTGCTGCCGCAGGCATTGTTGCTGGCGGTGTTGCTCGCGGCGACGTTCTGGGCGCTCGTGCGCCGGCCGCGGCTCGGATTTCTCGGGGCGTCGTTTTTCGTGGTTCTCGCGCCGAGCTCGAGCGTGGTGCCGATCGTCACGCAAACGATGGCCGAGCATCGGATGTATCTGCCGCTGGCGGCGGTGATCGCGGGCGCGGTGCTGGCGCTGCGCGCGTGCGGCGCGCGTGCGGCGTGGCCGATCGTTGCGGCAGCCGGCGTGGCGCTGGCGGGCGCGACGCTGGCGCGCAACCGCGACTACGGGACGGCCGACGCGATCTGGCACGACACCGTGGCCAAACGCCCGGGCAACGCGCGCGCGCATTTCGCGCTCGCCCAGATCGCCGATGCCGCCGGTCGCAGGGACGAAGCGATCGCCGAAGGCGAGATCGCGTTGCGCCTGCAACCGGACGATCCGGTGGCGCACTTCAATCTCGCGTTCGATCTCGATCGCGCGGGCCGCTTCGAGGAAGCGGCGGCGCGTTACCGCGAGGCGGCGCGACTGCGGCCCGATGCGGCGGCGGCGCACGTGAATCTCGTCGGCGTGCTGGTCGAACTCGGCCGGCTCGACGAGGCGATCGCCGAGGCCGAGACCGTCGTGCGGATGCAGCCGGCGTCGGGCGAGGATCAGTTCAACCTCGGCCGGCTGCTCGCGCTCGCAGGTCGTTTTACGGAGGCGCTGCCGCACGCCGAGGCGGCCGTGCGCCTGATGCCGAAGGTCGCCGAGTCGCACTACCGGCTGGGCCACGTGCTGGTCCGGCTCGGCCGCACCGAGGACGCGGCGGCGGCGTTTCGCGAGGCGACGCGGCTCGCGCCGGATCATTTCGAGGCGCACATGAATCTCGCGGGCGCGTTGATGGTGCTGGGCCGGCCGGCGGAAGCGGTGCCGGTTTACGAGACGGCGTTGCGGCTCAAGCCCGACGATCCGCTCGCACGCACGAATCTCGCGCTGGCGTTGCGCCAGGCCGGCCGCTGACGGCGCGGAGCTTTCGTTTGACCGGCGCGCGAGCGGCCGCAGAGTGGCGCTGCATGTCTCATCCGGCGCTCGCTCCGTTGCTCATTCTTCAGGATCGCGATCTGAAACGCGCGGGGCTCGAGACGCAGTTGAAATCCGTTCCCGGCGACATCGCGCGCGTGGAGCAGAAGATCGCGGCCGAAAAAGCGGCGATCGAGACCGCGCGCACGGAACTGCGCGAGCTCGAGGTGAAGAAGAAAGGCCTCGAAACGGAGATCGGTTCGGCGGAGCAAAAGGTCGGGCAATACAAGACCCAGCAGCTCGCCATCCGGAAAAACGACGAATACCAAGCGATGGGCCACCAGATCGACACGATGCAGGGCCAGATCGCCGAGCTCGAAGGCCGCGAACTCGAGGTCATGTATGCGATCGACGAGGCGAAGAAAAAATTCGCCGCGGCCGAGGCCGAGCTGAAGGCGAACATCTCCGGGCACGAGGAGCGCATCCGCACGTTGCGCGAGCGCGAGAAGAACCTGTCCGCCGAGCTGCAGGCGGCGCAGGCGGAAGTCGCGACCGCGCGCGCGCCCGTCGCGGAGCGCTGGCTGCGCGTCTACGATCGCATCGCGGTGCGAAACCTGCCCGCGGTCGTGGCGATCCACGATGGCAAGTGCGGCGGTTGCCATTTGAAGGTTTCCAGCGAGGTCGAGTCGGCGGCGCGCGGAAAATCCGCCGATCCGAACGAGCAGTTGCCGACGTGCGATCAGTGCGGGCGCATCGTCTACTGGGAGCATTGAGCGGCCTGGGCGTTCACGTCTTTTCCCATGCACAAGCTTGTTTTCTTTTCGCTCGTCATCGCCGGCCTTGCGACCGCCGCCGAGCCCGCTCCGGCCGAGTCGTCCGCGGCCGAGCCCGCAGCAAAAGCCGCCGCGACGCGGCCGCCGCCGGACACGCATGGCGTCGACATGCGCACGCAGGCCGGTCCGCCGGGCCCGCGCTACTCGCCGCCGGTGCCGGTCGACGCGAAGCTGCCGACGTTCTGGCTGATCGGCGACTCGACGGTGCGCAACGGTTCCGCCGGCGACGGCACAAATCTCAACCAGTGGGGCTGGGGCGCGCCGCTTACGTTTTATTTCGATCCGCAGAAAGTGAACGTCGTGAACCGCGCGCTCGGCGGCACCAGCGCGCGCAGTTTCTACAACGCGAATTGGAAACGCATGGTCGACCTCATCAAACCGGGCGACGTCGTGATCCTGCAGTTCGGCACGAACGACGGCGGCGATCCGACGCGCAGCGTCGGTGAAATCAAGGGCATCGGCGACGAGACGCGGGAAATCAAGAACCGCGCCGGCGAGCCCGAGACGGTGCACACCTTCGGCTGGTATCTGAGGCAATTCATCGCCGAGGCGCGCGCGAAGGGCGCGACGCCGATCGTGTGCTCGCTGATTCCGCGCAAGAGCTGGGACGATGCCGGGCACATTCGCCGCGCGCGCGATTCGTTCGCGGGCTGGGCCGGCGAGGTCGCGAAGGCGGAGAACGTCGGCTTCATCGATCTCAATGAATTGATCGCGCGCCGGCTCGATGTGCTCGGCAAGGAAAAGGTCGACCAGCTCTACGTGCCGAATCCCACGCCGGAAAAACCGAACGGCGAAACGGTTCATCCCGGCTGGGACGGCGCCGTGATCAACGCCGAAGTCGTCGTGTCGGGGCTGAAGGCGCTCGGCGAAAAAAATCCGGTCGCGGCGTGGTTTTCGGAAAAGGCGGGATCCGTCGCGCCGGCGGACTGAGCGCGGCGTGGCGTGAGCCGTCGATTCGTGCGGCGCCGTCGTCTGCGCGATGACGGTGTCCGCGCGGCTCGCGGAATTTGAGTTTCCTCGAGAAAACGCAGGATGGTCGCAGAGGCAAAATGCGTCACTACGTTGACGTGTCCCGGCTTGCGTCGCGGAGTGCGAGTGGCATGTTGGCCGGCTTAGCTTTGGGGCCTGGTCGTCGCTCCGAGTTCTTTGATCCCAAGGCGCGGGTAACGCCGCGCCCGATAGAAGTTCGGAGAGGAAAGTCCGGACACCGCAGGGCAGGATGCCGCACGAGGCGCGAGCCAAGTGCGGGCGGCGCGCGTCAAGGCGCGTCGACGGACAGTATCACAGAAAACAGACCGCCCGTTTCGATTCGCCGCGAGGCGGCTCGGCGCGGGTCAGGGTGAAAAGGTGGAGTAAGAGCCCACCGCGCCGGTGGCGACACCGGCGGCACGAGAAACCCCGTCCGGTGCAAGACTAAATAGGAGACTGAGCGGCCCGCTCGACAGTCTCGGGTAAGTCGCACCCGTCTGCACTCGCGCGCAAGCGCGAGCTACGACGCGGCAAATCCGTCGCGAGACGGAGTTGAGAGAAATGACGGCCGAAGCGCCGCAAGGCGTGGAACAGAATCCGGCTTACCGGCCCCAAAGCTAAATTATTTTTCAACCGGCCGCCTTCGGCCGCCACACCCACACCGGGCCGTGGCCGAAATACGTCGGCATGTCGAATTTCTCCACGACGTCGTAGTGCGCCTTGAGCAGCTCGATGTCGCACCACTGCGAGTGGTCCTCCTCGGTGAGCACGAGGTGGAAGGTGCGGGCGGCGATCTTCGCGGCGATCTCGGCGCGCTGCTCGTTGCAGCGCCGCTCGATCGCGCGCGCGGTCGCGAGCCGGTCTGGCAGGCCGTCGACGAGCGCGTAGTTCACGAAGGCGGCGAAGCCGTCGTCGTAGACGCGTTTGGTATTCAACTCGAGCGGCTCGGCTGCCGCGGGCAGCGCAAACACCTCGCCGTGCTCGAGCCGGATAAGATCGCAGATGCGCTGGTAGGAAGTGGAGTCGGTCGGCTGCCAGCGCACGTGCCAGCTCGCCAGCGCGAAAACCGCGAGCCCCGCCAGCGCCGCGCGTTGCAGCCACGCGGTCCGCAGCGCGGCGGCGCCCAGCACGAGCAGCAGCGGAAACAGCAGCTGCACGTGATAGGTGAACGACGCGCCGCCGTTGAAGCCCATGTAGGCTTGCACGAGCGCGAGGTGGACGAGCAGCACGAGCGCGAGGATCTCGGTGCTCGACGCGGGCCGCAGAAATTGCGCCGCGGAAATTTCGCCCGCGCGCCAGCTCCGCCAGCGCGCCGCACCCGCGCCTCTCAGCCAGAAAAAAAGTCCGGCGAGCAGGAGCGCGAAAAACGGCCCGCCGCGCTGCAGCAGCAGGAGCGTGTGCCGCCAGCCGATCTCGGGGTCGGAGTTTCCGATGACCATGTTCCGCTGCATCAGGAACACCTCGAGAAAATACATCGGAAAGAAATGCGTCATCAGGGCGACGGAACCGGCGATCGCCCCGAAATAACCCGCCGCCAGCGCGAGCGCGGCACGCCACGAACGAAGCGACGCCACGCCGAGCAGCGTCGCGCAGCCGGCGAGCGCGAAGTAGGCCTTGCACTGAAACGCGAGCACCGCGCAAACCAGCCCGAGGAGCGCGGCGCCGAGCGCGTAGTCGCACGCCGCGGGCACGAGCAGGCCGACGAGAAACAGCAGCCAGCCGAGCGCGTCGGGCCGCGCCGTGACCATGATGTTGTCGAGCACGATCCAGTAGAGCACGGACAACGACGTGAAAATCACGCCGAGGCTCGCCCCGCGCCGCCGCATCGCGGCGCCGACCAGCCAGAGCGACGCGACGATGCAGAGGAAATTGACGAAGCGGTGGCCGACGTAGCCGCTGCCGAAGAGCGGCTTCAGCGCGAGAACGACGTAGCTGTAGAGCGGGCCGAAAAACTGCGTGCTTCCCGGCAGCTCGTCCGCGGTGAAAGGATTGCGGCCGCACGAGAGCAGATACGTCTGGTGCCACGTCGCGGGCTCGTTGATTTCCTGCGGGCCGGGATACGCCAGCATCGTCGCGTGTTTTTCGAGCAGGACGAGGAGGCAGCCGACGCCGATCGCGGTGGCGACGAGGTTCAACGCGCGCGAGACGACGTCGCCAAACGCAAGGCGCGTCGGAGCCGCGGAGGAATCGTCGCGAGGGTCGGGCATGAAATCAGCGGGCGTGCCGACGCATGCCGGGCGCGCGCAAAAAAAGCCACCGGAAACGGATTGAGCCCCGATGCGCGCCGGGAAACGATCCGCCATGCCCCGTCCGGAGTTTTTGCCGCCTTGTTTGTCCCGCGCGCGTTGACGCTCGTCGTCCCGGAAAACCGAGTCCATGGCCGCGCTCCTCGACCTGCTTCTCGTCGCGCTGCTCGCCCGGCAGCTCCAGGGCCGCGTCGCGCTGCTCGCCGGTTTTCGCGGGCTGCCCGGCTACCTGCTCGGGCTGGGCCTCGCGTTGTTCCTCGCGGATTGGGCGAACTTCCTGCTCTACGCGATCGCCGGCTGGAGTCGTGCGTATCTGCTGCTCTCGAACGGCGTGCTGCTCGGCGCCATTTTGCTGCTCTTCGCCACGCGCGGCGCGCGGCGCGACGAGACCGCGGCGAACGACCCGACGCCGCGCTGGCGCTGGCGCGGCGCTTTCGGCTTCGTGGCCGCGCTCGTGCTGCTGCGCTTCGGCTACGGGCTCGCGACGGATCGCGACGGCAACCTCTGGTGCAATTTCAACTTCATCGACACCGCGTTTCACCTCTCGGTCGCGCAGGCGTTCCTGAACGCGCCGCGGTTTCCGCCGATGGATCTCGATGCGGCGCCGTTCCCGCTGAAATACCATTTTCTCGCGGACTTCTCCGTCGCGCACTTCGTCCGACTCGGACTCGCGCCGCTGCGCGCCGTGTGGCTGCTGAACGTGGTCGGCGCCGCGGCGATGGTCGGCGCGCTGTGGGCGACGTTCGCGCGCTGGCTGCGACTCGCGCCGCGCTGGGTGCTGCTCGCGGTGCTGATTTTCCTCTGCCTCAACACGTCGCTGCTCAACCTGCTGCACTTCGTTTTGTTTCAGCGGCCATTCTTCAATCCGGCGGCGCCCTTCCTCGGGATTTTCCTGTTTCCCTATTTCAACTTCGAGTTCGCGCTGATGAACCTGTTCGAGCCGCAGCGCGGCCTCGTGTTTGCGCTGCCGGTCGTGCTGCTCGTGCTGCACGGCGCGTTCGGCGACGCCGCGGAAGGCGAAGAGCTTTCCCGGGAGCGCCGAGCTCCCGCTCGGCCTGAGCGGACGACGCTCGAGGCCTTCGCGCTCGTGTGCCTGCTGCCGCTCGCGCACATCGTGGCGTTCGCCGTCGGCGCGCTCGCGCTCGCGCCGAAGGTCTGGCGGGAACGCGCCGTCCTTCTCCCGCGGGTCGGTGCGTGGCTGCCGTTCCTCGCGCTCGGGCTGCTGCAGCTCGCGTATCTGCTCGCGTATGGTCCGCCCACCCATCCCGGCTACTCCGGCTGGGATGCAACCCAGGCGATGCCGCTCGCGGATTTCGCCGCGCTGCCGTCGTTTCTGCGCCGGGCCGCGTTCTGGTTTTTCACCGACGGCGATTTTCTTTTCTGGGGCGCGCTGTTCGCGGCGCTCGCATTTGCGAGGCGGAAGCGCGGCGTCCGTGACGCGTGGAATTTCCTCGCGCGGTGGAAATGGTTTTTCGCGGTGACCGGATTCTTTTTCGTCCTGATCAATTTCTACCGCTACAGCTTCTCGTGGGGCGACACCAACAAGTTCGTCCTCTTCCTGAATCTCGGGCTCGCGTGGATCATCGTGCTCGGTGCGGCCGAAGGGGAGCGGCGCGGTCGACCGCTCGTCGCGCACGCGCTGTGGATTTTCTTCTTCGGCTTGTGCGCGCTTCCGCCGGCCTACGAGTTCTACTCCGGCATCGTCGCCGCGCCGCACGACAAGATTCTCCTTTTTCCGCGCTCCGAGCGCGAGGCCGCGACGTGGCTGGAGGAGCATCTCCCGCCCGGGACGCTCGTGCTGACCGCGGCCTACAACGACGCGCACTTCGTCACCGCGCTCGCGGGTCGGCCGACGCTCGCCGGCATCTACGGCGACTCGAATCCCTACCGGCAGGACGAGCGCCAGGAGGCGATCCGGCGCGTTTACGAGGAGGGGCAGTCCGCAGCGTGGCGCGCGCTCGGGATTCGCTACGTGTGTTTTTCGGACCGCGAGCGGCTGCGTTATAAATTGAATCCGCGCTGGCTCGAGCTGCTGCGGCGCGGGACCGGCGTCGTGTTTCATGCGGGCGGCGGACCGGAGGAAGGCCAGTCGGTTTACGTCGTCGACGTGAGCCGCCTCGGAACTTGAATCCGATCGCGCGCGGGCCCTTTCACGGCTCGAGCAGGAAGCGGCTGAGATCGAGCGTGTCGGTCGCCGCCGAGCGGCCATCGCTCCACACTTGCTGAATCGGAATCTGGTTCGACTGGATCGTGGAGATCGCGCGCTTCACGCGCCCTTGGTCTTCCTCGATGGGAAACCACTCCTCGATGCGCTTCATCTGTTCCAGCCGGCAGACGACGATGTAGTCGGTGCGCGTCGCATCCCAATCGCGCTCCGGCGTCGACGCGGAAATATCCGTCACGACCAGGATCGCCGAGCGGCCGACGGTGCGCGCCGTGGCTTCGACGACCGGGAAAAAATTCGAGTAGCGCGTCGACGCGTGCACGAGCAGCAGCCCGTCTTTTGGGCCGAGCCGGCGCAGATAAATCGCCAGCGCCTCGCGCGTGAGCAGATACTCGGGCATCGTGTCGCCGCAGCCCGCGAACGCGTCGATCACGATCAGGTCGTAGTCGGTCTTCGATTCCTCGAGCGCCTTGCGGCCGTCGCCGGCGATCAGGTTGATGCGGCCGGCGGAGTTGGCGATGTAGCTGAAGCTCTCGCGTGCGATCGCCAGCGCGTTCGGATCGACGTCCCAGAAATCGTAAGTGTCGCCCGCGCGGGCGTAGGCGGCGAGCGTGCCGGCGCCGACGCCGATCACGGCGACGGACATCTTCGGGCGCGCCGCCTGCAGTCGCTCGATCGTGCGACCGACGCCCGAGCTTTCGGAATCGTAGAGCGTGGGATGGCGGCGCGCGGCGTCGTCGAACGTGAGTTGCGTGCCGCGCGTCGTGGTTTCGGTGGAGAGCACGACGCTGCGCGCGTCGGTTTTCAGGATCGCGTGGCCGTAGAGATCGCGGAAGTGGCGCAGGGCGGAATTCGGCGGCGTCTGCTGGCGAACCTGATTCCAGCCGAGCCCGACGACCGGCACGAGAATCACCGTGGCCACGATCGCACTGACGGCGGCCTCGCGCCGGCCGATCAACCAGACGATGCCCGTGCTGAGCAGCGCCGCGGAGATGAGCGCGAATTCCACCGGTTGCGCGAGCACGTGCGGCACGATCGCGCCGACCGTCGCGCCCCCGATCGCACCGCCGGCGGCGAGCACGAGGTAGAAACGTTCCTGTCGCGCCGCCGGCCGCAACCCGTGGAGCAACGCGTGGCCGAGGAAGCTGCCGCTCGCCGTGAGCGAGAACAGCCACCACGCCCGATGGCCGTTGACGGTCGCGGCGGTGAAGCCCTTGGCGAGCATGAAGCCGCTCAGGCTCACCGCGAGCCACGCGAGCGTGACGAGCGTCATCCAGCGCCGCCAGCGCCCGGAAAACGCGACCATGAACCCGAGCAGATAGGCGGCGAACGGCCCGGCCCACGCGACGGGATTCGAGCCGATCTCGACCGCGAGATGCTGCGTGGCCGCGAGCATGCCTGCGCAAGTCAGCGCGCCGAGCCAGAGCGTGGCGGCGACGGCGCGCGGTCGCGGCGGGATGGAGAAATCCTCGGCCGGCGCGGCGGCGTTGGCATCGCCGAGCGACAGCAACAGCCCGATCGTCGCGAGCGCGCCCGCGAGCACGAGCAGCAGCCCGTGCCAGAAAAACGTCTGCTCGCTCAGGCGCAGGTTCGGCTCGATGAGAAACGGATAGAGCAGCACCGCCGCCAAAGCGCCGGCGCTCGCGAGCGCGTGGAGATAGTAAGGCACGCCGTCGCCGCGCCGCCGCAGCCAGCCGTGCAGCAGTGGCGCGGTGGCGAAGAGCAGCATCATCGCGGGCAGCGACGCGACCGCCAGCCGCCACACGACGCGCCCGAGGCTCGCCGCCGCGGGATCGGCGACGGGCAGGCGAAACGTGAGGACAGCGAGCACGGCGAGCAGCACGGTGGCGTTGACCTGAAAGCGCAGCGGCTTGCGCGCGAGCCACGCGGCCCAGCCGTAGCCGAGGAGCACGCTGAGTTGGAAATAAACCATGCAGCCGGACCACGTGCCGCCGGTGCCGCCGTAAACGGGGACGAGCTGCTTGCCGAAAACCGGCTGGATCGCGAACGCGAGAAACACCGCGAGCGGCACGGCGACGACCACGAGCGCGGGCAGCAGCCGGGCCGCCATTGGTTCGAGGCGATCGGAAGAGTTCATTGCGCCACCTGCCCGCCGCGGGCGAAGGCGAGCAGCGAGCGCACGGGCGACGCGCCGATCGCGGGATAGGCTTCGCACGGCGTCCAGCAATTCGGGCAGCGCTGCTTTGCGATCGCCTCGCGCACGCCGTCGCGGCGCGCGGCCTCGATGATCGGCATCAGCGCGAAGCCCGTCGCGCGCACGTTGCCCAGCGGCTTGTCCCAGATCGTGCACGGATAGACGTCGCCGTTTTCGGAAAGGTAGGCGGTCGAGAGCAGCGCGGAGCAGGCGATCGAGGTTTTTCCGGTCGCGAGGTAACGCAACGCCTCGGCGCGATAGATGCGCTCGATCGCGCGCATCGCGGTGGAGCCGCAATGCTTCGGCTTGGACGCGGCGAGCTGCAGCGCCGCGGCGATCTCGGCGCGGTGCGCCGCGCCGCCGAAGCCGTCCTTCGCCTGGTTCGCGGTGTTGCCGTAGTAGTGCTGCGAGAGGTGGGGGATGTTGAGGTGCAGCGTGCTCCAGTCGATCGGCGCCTCGCCGCGCGCGAGCAGCGCGGCGTTCACGGCGGCGAAGGTTTCCTCGACGAGCTCGGGCGACGCGCGGCCCGTCGTGCCCTTGTGGCCGTGGAGCGTCATGCCGACGAAGACGTTTTCCTCGCCGACGAGCCGGCGCACGGCGGCGAAGGTTTCGACCGCGTGCGCGAAGTCGTTGCGGATCCCGCGCAGCCGGTCGTTCAGCTCGGGCGGCCCATCGATCGAGACGGTGACGACGAGCCGTGCGCGCACGGTGGCGCGAAGTTCGCGCACCATCTGCTCGATGCGTTTCGTGGCGATGCCGTTGGTCGGGAAGTGCACGACGAGCAGGTCGGGACACGCCTCGGCAAACGCCTGGATCACCGCGACGAAGTCGGGCCGGTCGGTCGGCTCGCCGCCGGTGAAATCGATCCACTGGAGAAACGAATTCGCCCGCGCGAACGCGCGCACCTCATCGAGCGTGAGCTCGCGATCGAGCGCGCCGGGCGTGTCCTTCACCTTCCAGATGTCGCAATACACGCAGCGCGAGTGGCAGCGCTTCGTGACGACGAAGTTGAGCTTCGTCGGCCGCGCCGCCGCGCCGGCGGCCGCCGTCGCGGTGCGCAGGGCGAAACGCGTCCACGAGTAGAGCGCGGTCATTTTTTCGCCGCCTCCGACGCGGGTTTTTCGCCGACGGCGCGGGCCTGGGCGAGGAGCAGGTCGAGATCGCGATTCGCGTGCGGATCGGCGACGGGATCGCCGCCGAATTTCGCGAGCGCTTCCGGCGTATCGAGGCGGAAGAGCGCGAGCTTGTAGTTCTGCGTGTCGTGGCGGAGAAAGAGCGTCGCGTGCGTTTCGGCGAGCAGCGTGGCGGACGCGTGCGCGGTGACGGGCTCGGCGTTGTGCCAGAAACTCCAGTGCAGATAGATGCCGCCGGGATACTGGCTCGCGAGCTCGCGGAGCTGGCCGTGCACCATGCCGTCGAGGGTGAAAATCTGCGAAGCGTTGCGGCCCTGCAGCAGCCACATGCACGGATCGGGCGAGATCACGAGCGAGCCGTCGGGCAGCGCGCGCGATGCGTCGGCGACGAACTCCGCATCCGCGACGGCCTCGGCGGCTTCGCGGCCGCGCGTCGGCACGAAATGAAACGCCGCCGCCCAGTTGATCGCGAGCGCCGCGCCGACGGCCCAGGCGAGCGCCGGCCGTGCGCGCAGCCGGCCGAACAATCCCGCGATGCCGATGCCCATGAAAATCGCGACCGGCGCGCACGACACGACGGCATAGCGCGAGCTCGCGCCGTAATAATAGCCGCCCGCGTAGAAGAGGACGAAGATGCCCCACGACAGCGCGAACCACGCGCCGAGCGCGACGCCCGCGGTGCGGTTGCGCCGCAGCAGCCAGAGCGCGCCGACCAACGCGAGCAGCGTGCCGGCGACGGGAAACCAGTGGGAATTGAAAAAATAGCCGCCGTTGCTCTGCAGATTTTTGCCGATGAAATCGAAGCCGAAACGGTGGCCGTCGCGCGCGCCCCAGTCCTCGGTGCGCACGGACCAGAGATGCAGGAGATTCGGCGTGGCGAGCGCGGCGGCGAAGGCGAGCGCGGCCCACGCCGAAAGATCCTCGATGAAACGGTCGTCCGTCGACCACAGCACCGCGACGCCGACGGGAAACGCGAGCAGCGACTCGGGCCGGAAATAACCGGCGAACGCCGTCGCGGCCGCGAGCAGCAGCGCGCTCGCCGGCCGGCCCTGCGCGGTTTCCGGATCGCGCAGGCGCGCGTGCACGCACGCGGCGAAGAAGGCGAACGCCGCGGTCGCCGCCGCGCCCGGCTCGGTCGCGACCGTGTGGCCCCACCAGAGCACGAGCGGCGTGACGATGAACAACGCCGCCGCGGCGAGCGGTGCGCCGCGCGGCAGCATCCACGGCACGAGCGCGAGGCCGAGATAGATCGCGGCGGCGGCGAGGCCGACGAGCGCGCGGTTGAGAAAATGCGACGCGGCGTCCGAGACGCCGACCGCGCGGTAGATCCACGAGAGCAGATACGGCAGGCCGTTCGGCTGCTTGTTCGTCCACGGCGCATACATTTCGAATTTGCCGTATTCGGCGCGCGCGTAGTTGGCGCCCTCGGCGCGGCCGGTGTGCGCGATCGTCTGGCCGATCTGCATGTAGATGTGCTCGTCGAAAAAGATCCGCGAGATGCCCGGGGCGATGCCGCACGCGAGCCAGCCCGCGACGGCGAGTGCGAGCGCGGTCAGCATCTGCCGGCGCGAGAGCAGGCGGCGCAGCGCGAGAAAAATTCCGCCGCAGCCGGCGGCGGCGGCGACGAGGCACGCGTGCATGCCCCACACGGTCGAGACGGGAACGAGCGCGCGCTGCGCTTCGTTCGGCAGCCGCGCGACGCGAAACGCCCACGCGCTCACGGCAGCGAATGCGACGAGCGCAAACGCGATCCACGCCACGCGCGCGAAGCGCGAGGGCGAGGGCGGCGTCGGCAACGAAGCCGTGGGCGCATCGGTCATGATCGTGTCAGTCAGCATGAGCGCGGGCTGGCTTGGAGAGAAGCGCCGATCCGAGCGCGAGGTGTTGCACGCCGCTTTCGAGCCACGCGTCGACGACGCCGTCGGACGCGTCGGACATCGGCTTGCCGTGCATGTTGAGGCTCGTGTTGATGATCGCGCCGGTGCCGGTGAGATCGCGCACGCGCGCGAGGAGGCGATACCACGGGTCGGCGGGATTTTCCGCGACCATCTGCGGCCGGCACGAACCGTCGGGCCCGATCGCGCCGGCGAGCGCGGTGCGGCCGCGCGGCGTGGTGAGAAAGCCCATCGTCATGTGGAAATTCGCGTCGCGGGCGCCGCGAAAATCCGCGAGCAGCGCCGGCGCTTCGCTGAGCAGCATCGTCGGGCAGAACGGCTGGAACCACACGCGCCGCTTCAACCGCAGGTTGAGATCGTCGCGCGCCGCGATGCTGTCGGCGCGCGCCACGATGCTGCGCGCCCCGAGCGCGCGGGCGCCGAGCTCCATGCGGCCCTGCGCCCACATGACGACTTCGCCGGCGGCGACGCGCTCGGCCACGGCGTGCGCGATGTCGGCGGGTCGCTGCAACTCGGCGGAGGTGGCGCGCGCGATGTCGTCGGCCTGCCGGCCAAGGTCGCCGAAATCGGTGCCGAGCCGAAAATCGCGAAACGGCCTCGGCCGCCGCCCGCTGACGCGGCGCCACGTCGCGAGCGCGGCGCCGAGCGCGAGTCCGCCGTCGCCCATCGCGGGGCAGACCTCGAGGCGTTCGATGCCGGCGGTGCCGCGGATGAGACGGTTCACTTTGATGTTCGAGGCGACGCCGCCAGCGTAGCCGAAGGAATTTTTTCCGGTCGCAGCGGCGAGCAGCGCGAAGAAGCGCGGCACGAGGAGCTCGAGCGTCTGCTGCGCCATGCGGCAGACCTGCTCGCGCGGCGTGCACCAGACGATGCGGCCGACTTCGCGCGCCATCTGCGTCGGCGGGATCGCGCAACGCAGCACGGGCAGGCCGCGCGCGTCGGCGGTGAGCGTGAACCAGGAGAGAAACGGATTGTTCGCCGACGGCGCCTCGGCGGCGTAGGTGGCGAGCGCCATGACCTTGCCCTCGTCCTCGAGCGGGCGCATCTGCAGTTCGTTCGTGACGTGCTCGAAGAAAAGCCCGAGCGAAGCGGAGCCGGGAATCGAGACGAGCTGGCGGAGCGTGGCGTCGGCGTTGGACCATTCCCAGACGGAACCGGATTCGCCATCGCCGATGCCGTCGAGCGTGACCATGAGCGCGTCGCTGTTCCACTCCGGCCAGAAGGCCGCCGACGCGGCGTGCGCCTCATGGTGGCCGACGAGAAAAACATCGCGCCGCGCAGTCTCGAGCATCGACGCGAACGAGCGGCGCGCCCATGCGGCGAAGAGCCGGTTCGTCGGCAGCTGCGTGAGCGCATACTTCGCGCGCTGCTTCACGCCATGGAGGCGGCCGGGCGGCTCGAGGCGGCGGCGCAGCCGGTAATAATTTTCCTTCATCCACGGGAAGAGGCGCGTGAGCGTCTTCGCGGGATCGGAGGTGGTGGGCGCCCACGCGATGCGGCGCGCGCCGGCGGCGCGGCGCATGGCGGCGATCGCACGCACGGGCAGGCCGACCTCGAGCTTGCGGCCGCTGAGGCGCTCCTCGTTGAGCGCGAGCACGACGTCGCCGTCGATGACGAGGACGGCGCCGGCGTCGTGGCCATCCCACACGCCGATGACGGCTTCGTAGCGCTCGCTCATGCCGGCGGGCGCGGGGCGGCTCGGCGGCGGCAGAGAGCGGTGAACAACTGCCAGCCATACGCGAGCCAGATGGCGGGGCTGGAGAGGGAAATTTTCGAGTAGCCGGCGGCGCGCCGGCGCTCGTGGGTGGGCACCTCGGCGATGCGCCAGCCGGCGGCGAGCGTGGCGGAGATCATTTCCATCTCGATCGTCGTGTGCCGCGAACGCAGCCCGAGCCGGCGAAACACGTCGGTGCGGATCGCGCGAAATCCATTCTGCGAATCGGAGAGCCGCGTGCCGTAGCGCCAGTTGAGCAGCGCGGTGATGAAGGCGGAGCCGGCGAGCCGGAGGAATTCGTCGCCGCTGCCGTGCAATTCGTCGGAGCCGCCGAGCTGGCGCGAGCCGGTGACGTGGTCGGCGAGGCCGGCCTTGATCGGCACGACGAGCAGCGGGATGTCGATCGGATCGTGCGAGCCATCGGCGTCGACGAAGACGCAGATCGGTGTGACGACGTGCTCGACGGCGAGCCGCAGCGCGGCGCCTTTGCCGAGGCCGCGATCGCGGACGACCTGCGCACCGGCGGCAGCGGCGACTTCGGCGGTGCGATCGGTCGAGCCGCCTTCGACGACGATGACGTGCGCGGCGTAGTGCAGGCATTCGCGGACGACGCTTGCGATCGTGGCGGCCTCGTTGCGCGCGGGAATGACGGCGGTGACTTCGGGATCGGGCGCGGCTTCGGCGTCGGCGAGTTGCGCGAGGCTGAGCTTGCCCTGGCGGAGCATGCGCTTCGCGCGCAGGGTGACGAAGCCGTCCTCGCCCTCGCCGAAGCAGAACACGCCGGCGTCGGGCGCGGACGCGGGGCGCGCCGGGATGGCGCGCGAATCGCGCGAGTGCGGCGCGGCGGTGGACGGAAACGGGCGGGGAGTCATGCGCGTTTACCAGGTGAAAAAGCTGCCGCGGCTGAACGCGGTGGTTTCGGGCGAGCCCGGCGGGCGGTGCGTGAGCATCGCGGTGTCGAAGGAGAACACGCGGTTGGGAATATTGTAGATCGTGCCGGCGCCGCCGTAGGGCGCGACGAAGGCGGTCGATTGGAAGAGCCGGCCGATCGAGCCGAGGAAGCTGACGGACTTGCCGGCCCAGTCCTCCTCGTAGCGCACGAGATTCTGCACGCCGCCGCTGGAGGCGGAGCCGGTGGAGGACATGTTGCCGGTGAGCAGGCCGGCGTTGACGTAAGTGGTGCCGGAGGATGCGACGCGCGACGAAAGCGGGCGAGTGGTGGTGGAATCGGTCCAGCTGCTGGAGAGCACGGTCACCGCGTCGGCGAGAATCATCGCGGGGACGTAGCGGGGCGAGCCGTCGTCGTTGGTGCCGATCGAGGTGGAGTTGTAGTTGCCCTTGACGTAGACGCCGCCGTTGGTCGCGAGGGCGAAGCCGGACTCGCCGTCCTGGGGAAGCGCGGTGGCGTTGATAACCCGGACGGCGGCGGGCGCGGTGGAGGACGAACTCTTGAGGTTGACGTAGAGCAGGCCGTTGAAATCGAAATGATTGGGATCGGAGGACGGCAGGGCGCGCAGCGTATCGAGCGTGGTCTTCAGCGCGCCCATGTCGATTTCGGTCGTCTTCACGGCCTTCGTCTCGCGCTCGTCGTAGACGTTCTTCGTGTAGGCCGTGACGGTGGGGCTCGGATCGAAATCGGTGAGCGCGGTGGTGAAGGTGCTGGTGACGTCGCTTGTCGTGCCGTGGTCGAGCTTGGTGACGGAGACGGTGCCATCGGTCTCGACGGTGACGATGAGGCCCGCGCGGTTGTAGGCGCGGCGGACGCCGATGACGGCGTCGTCGGTCGTGGCGCTGTTCGGGTATTCGTTGGAGTTGGCGGCGGCGGGCGGCGGGACGATGAGCGAGCGGTAGACGTTGTTCTCGGCCTGTGCCTGCTCGGCCGCGGTCCACGCGGAGGAATCGGTGCGGCCGGCGGGGCCGAAGAGATCCGGGCGGTCCTTGGCGGTGACGGTGGCATCGATGCCGCCGAGAAGATTCTCGGGTTCGGCGAGCGTCTCGAGCTGCGTCGACTGGCCGCCGCCGGCGAACGTGGGGGCGACGAGCGTGACGGGCGGCGAGGGGGCGTTGGGATTCGAGTAGGTCGCGGCGCCGCCGGAGGTGACGTTGAAATACTGGTCGGCGAGGTAGCGGACTTTGCCGTTGAGCGTGAGCGTGTGGCCGCTGGACGGGCCCATGTAGATGCTGCCGTTGGCGACGACGTCGCCGTTGATGATCGTATCGCTGCCGGGATTCAGCTCGAGGTCGCCCTGGAAGAAGACGCTGTATTGGAAGATCGAGGTGTTGGAGTTGATGAAGCGGCGGCCGACGCGGACGCTCGAGGTGGAGTTGGCAAACGGGCTCGAGGTTGGCGGAAGCACCTCGACGCGGGCGATGACGTAGGTGAAGTCGCCGGTCTTCGTGGTGCCGGGAATGATACCGGGGATGGGGCCGCGATCGAGGATCATGCTGCGACGGACGTGCCAGCCCTGGGTGCGGTGAATCTGGAGGAACGGATCGCGATCGGTCGTGGGCGTCGCGCTATTGTCCAGCATCGTGGTGAGCAGGCCGGGCGCGTTGGCGGCGGAGTTGCCGGCCACGACGGTGGACTTGAACTGGAAGAGGAGGTATTCGAGCTCGCTCTCCGCGACGGCGCGGCCCTCGGCCTGGAGCTGGTTGCGCATCGAGAGTTGATACGAACTCGAGCTCAGATCGAGGACCGACACCGCCGCCATCGTCAGAATGATGATGAAGACGAGGGTGATGAGCAGCACGCTGCCGCGCTCGCGATGAATTTTCAGAGGCGTTTCCATGTGGCTCCAGCCGCGGCGGTTTTAGCCGTCGAAGGGAATGCTCGTGGTGGTGGTCGTCGTCGGGATCGACGTCGAGGTGGTGCTGGAGGTGGACGTGGTGCTCGTCGTGGTGGTCGAGATCGAGGTCGTGGACGAGGTGGACGTGGAGGTGGTGCTCGAGGTCGTCGTCACCGAAGTCGTGGTCGTGCTGACGGAGGTCGACGTCGTGGAGATCGACGAGGTCGAGGTGGTCGAGGTCGACGAGGTGGAAATCGACGTGCTCGAAGTCGTCGACGTGGAGCTGGTGGAAATCGAGGTGGTCGACGTGGTCGAGGTCGAGCTCGTCGAAATCGAAGTCGTCGTGCTCGTGGTCGTGAACGACGTGCTGGTGGTCGTCGTCGGCACCGACGTGGTCGTGAACGACGTCGTCGTGCTGGAAGTCGTGGTCGACGAGGTGGTGCTGGTTGTCGAAGTCGTCGTGGACCCGCCGCCGAGGATCGAAGCGGTGTTGAGCGGGTTGCCCGACTTGGGCATGATCAGGCCTTCGGCGTAATTGGTCTGGTAGTAGTCCGAGTTGCCGCCAGGGCCGACGAGGGCGCCGCGATTTTCCGAGACGTAGCTGAACTGCCAGCTCACCGCGGGCTCGATCGTGGGATCGGGCGGCAGCGAGGGATCCGGAATCTGGGTGAAAAGATAGCGCGAGGACGAATCGACGTTCTTCGAGAGGACGACGTAGTCGTTGCTCGCGACGGTCTCGAACCAGCGCAGCTCGGTGACGGGATTGGTGCTCGGACTCGGATCGGCGATCTCGTATTTGCGCATGCGCTGGATGCGCACGAGCTTGTCGGGCTTCGCGTGGGTGTTGGCGGTGTAGTCCGGTTCCTGCGAGCTGGCGTGGAGCGTGGTGTCGAGCGTGAGGGTGTAGCCGCCGGAGGAGTCGATGGAATCGACCTGGTCGATGAGGATGCCGGCCCCGAGATTCGGGGTGTCCATCAGGAAATAATCGCCGACTTTCGGGACGATGTCCGACGGGCAGCGGATCTGGATCGTCGTGCTCGTGGCGTCGGTGTCGTTGATGACGGTCGCGAACGAGCCGACCGGCACGCGATACTTCATCCGCGCGTAGCGTTGCGGCGTGGTGCCGGAAGGCAGCTCGAACACCGGCATGATCGGCACCGGGCTCGTCTGGCTGATGGCCGTGGACATCTCGCCATTGATGTGTTCCTGGACGAGCCGGGTGTTGGTCGCGGCGGCGGAGATTTCCTGGTCCTTGTAGACCATCCGCGCGCTCATCACGATGATCGAGGCGACCGCGGCGAGGATCAGGCCGCCGACGGCTGCCGCCATCATCACTTCGACGAGCGTGAAACCGCGCCCGGGCGCGCGACCCGGCCGCCGGCGGCGGAATGACGAAGCCGGCCTCATGGGGCGACGCGCACCACGGTGAGCGAGTGCGAATAGGATTTGCCGCTCATCTGGTAGCTGATGGCAAAGGTGCCGACCAGCATGTAGCCCGCGGCCTGGATCGAGCGGCTCGAGGCGATGGAGCCGTCGCTGGCATTCACGTAACGCACGTCGCGCGTGAGCGTCGCCGCGACGGCGTGCTGGCTGCCGCCGAGCGTGATCGAAAGGTAGGGCACGTCGACGGCGTTGACGCTGGTGTTGCCGTCGCTCATCGCACCCCACGCGAGACCGCGGCCGCTCGGGCCGGACGTGGGATTGAAGAGCCAGCGATTATACGTCGCGCCGCCGACGCTCTGCGTCGTCTGCAAGCGCTCGAATTGATCGGCATACGTGCGAAGCACGGCGCGGGCGTCATCGCGGGCGCGCGTGAGCGCGGCCATCTGAAACGATTTGATCAGCATCGAATAGACTCCGAGCGTGACCATGATGAAAATGGTCGCGGCCATCATCGCTTCGACGAGCGTGAAGCCGGCGCGGCTGGAACGGCGGGGGCATCGATGCACGTGCCCAGCTTAGTGAAACGCACCGCAGTTGCGAAGAGGCGTATGGCAGCTCCAAACGCCTCTGGCCGACCTAGGGCCTAATGGCCCTCTTGGAGCCACTCGCGCTCGCACGCGCCCACAGTGGCGCGCTGATTTTCCGGCGGTCGGCGTTTGCCGCGAGCCGGGCGATCAGAAGCTGAGCTGCGTGGAATACGTGCTGCGATCGGACGCACTCGAGAGTTCGCGCCACTTCACGACGGCCCAAATGTTACTGGAGGCGACGTTGGCGAGCGACTCGTCGTAGTGGAAATTGCCGTTGCCGACCATGTGGACCTGGTTGGCGACGACGGCGCCGTAGGTGTCGCCGTTGCCGGTGACGGAGACGTTGGCGTTGGGCGCGTAGACGATGCCGGTGAGGTAGCCATTGCCCTTGATCGAGAACGATTGCATGCCGCTGATGGCCGCCTGGGCCGCGGTGCGGGTGCCGTAAAGTTGAAATGCCGTGGTCGCGTTGGAGGTGCTGCTGCTGCCGTTCACGACGCCGTTGCCGGTGATCGAGACATCGCCGCCCGCATACATTGCGAGCGTCGCGGCGGGCACGGGCGTGCCGGCGACGACGGCGGACGGCTGGATGTCGATCTCGGAGTTGCCGGTCGACGAGACGTTGCCGGTGACGGTCAAGACGACATTCGTGCCATGCGTGATCGTGATGGTGTCGTGACCGGCGATACCGATGCTGGGAACCGTGTAGTAATATTTTCCGTCGGTCGTGTTCGGGAGATCTCCGGGAACCGGGAGGACGGTGGGGGTCGTGATCGCGGCGATCGTGTAGCTGTGGTCGAGCCCTCCCGTGCCCGGCGCCGGGACGTCGGGAAAATTCGTCGTGAAGTCGTAAGTGACGCGCGTCGGATCGATATAGCCGTTCGCCGCCGTAAAAGAGCCGAGCCGGCCCGTCGCGCCGACGGCGAGATCGGTGATGTCGCTGGTCGCGATGGCGGCATAGCCGTAGACGTCGGCGTTGCCGATGGCGATCGACGGGTCGGAGTCGACGGTCGTGCGGAGGCTGGCGACCTGGCCGCGATCGCGCGCGATGCCGGCGGAATAGGCGACGTCGTCCGCGGTGGACGTGGTGTCGGAGTTGGAAATCCAGCTGTCGATCCGGACGTTGCCGACGAAGTTCAACGTGTCGCGGGCGACGAGGCCGTTGGAAAAATACGAGCGCTTCCGCATATACGCCTCGGCCATTTTGGTGAACGTGGTGCCGTCGGCGAGCGTGACGGTCGCCTGCGCGACGGCGTGGGGCGTGGAAGTGGTGTCGTCGACCCAGACCTTGACGCGGCCTTTCACGCCCGCGGAGAAATTATAGTAAGTGGAGGAGGAGGGAAACGTGCCTTGATATTCGCCAGCATGGCCGCTGCGCGCGCTGAAATTGGCGCCCGACCACGTCGCGTTGTTCAGGCTCCACAGCGCCTGCTCGAGCCCGGTGTCGACGAGGTTCTGCGCGCCGTCGGAGTAGAACGAGCGGTTCGCGAGCTTCGAGGCGTTGAGCGCGAGCTTGAGGAAGCTGGTGAGCGAAATCGCGACGACGGCGGCGAGGATGAGCGCGACGATGAGGACGGAGCCGCGCATTTTCGCGCGCGCGGACGAGGCGGGAAAAGGGATCAGGGGGGCGATCATTTATTGCGGAGAATATAGCGCGCGGAGAGCACCTTGTCCGTGGCGGAGACGACGGTGGTGTTCTGCCGCTTGGCGAGGAAGTTGAGCTCGATCTGCTTGATCTCGGTCGAATTGGCGGCGGAGTTGGACGTGAAACCGTTTTGATAGCCGCCGCCGGTGACGAAGCGGTAGTAGTTGAACGGGTTCACGCCGGAGATCTGCTGCGCGTTCGTGATGAGCACGGTGGTCACGCTCGTGGCGGCGGGATTGTCTACCGGCGGGCCCGTGCGCGTGAAGCGGTTGCCGGCGGTGTCGAAAGTGTAGGTGACCGAGTAGGAGAGCGCGTTGCGCGTCGACGAGGTGTCGGGGATGCTGAGCGTGACGCTCGTCGTGCTGTAGGAGGTGACGGCGTAGGCGAGGCGGACCTCGCGGCTGAAAAGCTCGAGCGCCTTGCGGGCCTGCGCCTCGAGCTCCGAGTAGTTCTGCATGTTGGCGCCGCTGCGCACCATCATGAGAAACGTCGTGAGCACGCCGGCGAGGAGGACCGTCGTCAGCGTCGCACTGATCATGACTTCGACGAGCGTGAAGGCGCGCCGAAGCCGGCGGCGCTCAGTGCGAGGTGTAGAAGAAATCGGAGACGCCGTTTTGGCCATAGCGGGTAAAATAGGAGAGCGAGCGCGAGCGGCCGTCGGAGCCCTTCCACGTCGCGGTGAGGGTGATGTCGACCATCGTGCTCGCGTAGGGCGAAGGCGCGGCGGCGATCGTCTCGGTGCAGGTAAAGTTCGCGAGCTGTCCGGAGGAGCTCGACGAGAGGTCGGGCGAGAAAGCGCCGTTCGTCGGCGGCCCGCTCGTGGTGCTGGTGAGCTGCGCCCAGGTGAGCATGCGCAGCTTTTCCATCTGGCTCTGCAGAATCTGGCCGGCGAGCGTGGTGTAGCGCGCGTTGTCGATCGCCATGAAGCCGCGTTGCAGCACCAGGAGCGAACCCGTGAGGCACAGCGCGAGCACCGCGGCGGCGATGCTCACTTCGACGAGCGTGAAGCCGCGCGCGCGACGGGCGCGGGCCGCGATGCGGTCGGAAAAATTCTCGCGCGAGTGGAGGCGGCGAAACATGGCCGCCAGCCTACGCTTTCGCCGCGCGAAGGGTTAGAGGCTGACAGGCTCGGATTTCAGGCCTACGCCGAACAGGCCTGATCGGAAGCGGTGAGCGCCCGAACGCGCGGCGATTCGCAGGCGCTTTACGATCGATCGCTACCAGCCGCTGAAAACGCCGGCGTAAGGCGCGCGATCCGCCTCCGTCGTGAGCTCGCGCCACTTCGCGATCTTGAACGGCGAACCCGTGCCGTAGTTGGCGAGCGATTCGTCGTAGTGAAACGCGGCGTTGCCGGAGAAGGTGACATTGCGGCCGACGACGGAGCCCATCATGTCGCCGTTGCCGTTCAACGTGACGTCGCCCTCGGGCGCGTAGACGACGGCCTTCAACGCGCCGTTGCCCTTGAGGTCGATCTTCTGGCCGGCGACGCTGTGGTTCGTGCCCCAGATCTGACATGAGATCGGCTGGAGATTCAGGTTGGCGAGTCCGTTGCCCGCGATCTTCACGTCGCCCTCGGCGTAGACTGTGAGGCTCGAGTCGACCGCGATGTTGATCGAGGCGCGGCCGGTGACGCTGATCGCGTCGGCTCCGGAAGGCGCGGTCAACACGAGCGTGACATCGCCGTAAATCGTCAGCGTGTCGTTGCCGCTGAGGACGATGCCGGGCGCGCGCCAGCTCGTGGCGGTGTGCGCGGTGCCGAGCGTGGCGCCGATGGAGGCGAGCGGCGTGCCGCCGTCGGGGACGGTGACGGGCGCGAAGCTCGCGTTGAAATCGGTGGACACGCGGCTCGGATCGACGGCGACATTCGCGGGCGTGTTCGCTCCGCGCACGGTGCCGTTGTTGCCGACCTGCGGCGCGGAACCGCCGGTGGCGACGTAGCCCCAGACGTTGGCCTGGTTGAGGAGAACGGCGGTGTTGACGAACGCAGTGCTCGCGACGCTGCCGTGATCGGTGCGCACGACGGAGCTGTAGGCGACGGCGGGCGTCGCGGTGTTGCTGTCGGGATCGGAATTCCAACTGTCAACCGAGGCGTTCGCGCCGTTGAAGACGACGCTGTTTTTCGCGACGACGCCATTGGCGAAAAACGAGCGCCGCCGCAGCGTGACCTCGATCATCTTCGTCGACGGCGAGCTGCCGTTCGGACCGACGGAGGACTGCGCGACGAGTTTCGGCTGGACGTTGCCGGCGACGACCGGGCTCGCGACGTAGACTTTGACGGAGCCGCTCGTCGTCGCGCCGAAATCGAAATCGGTGAACTTGCGCCAGACCGCGTGGCCGTCGCTCTGCCAGTTGTTCCAGGCCGCGCTGTCGCCGGCGGCGGAGCGGTTGAACGACCACACGGCCTCCTCGGTGCCGGCCTCGGCGAGATTGAGCGCGGCGTAGCCGTTGAACGTGCGCTGCGCGAGCCGCGTGGAGGAGAGGTTGAGATTGAGATAGCTGCCGAGCGCGACGGCGATCAACGCCGCGAGCAGCAGCGCGACGATCAGCACCGCGCCGCGCCGGCGGCCGCGCGCGACGGAGCGCGGCGGCGAAGCACGGCGGGCGGAGGCGGATCGTGCGGAGCGGAAAATCATCAATTCGCGACGGATTTGTTGCGCAGGATGTAGCGCGCGGAGAGGGCGGATTGGTTGGTGGCGACCGTCGTGACGCCGGTGCGTTTGGCGTGGAGCGTCACCTGGAGCTGCTTCGTCTCGGGATCGGTGGCGGCGTGGTTGTCCGCGACGCCGGCCTGCTCGAGCTTGAAGCGCTCGAAGAGAAAATCGTCGGCGACGTTGTGGATCAGCGCGCGGCGCGGAAGCGGGGACGTCGCGTCGCCGAGCACGCGATAAAAGCAGCCGTAGGTCGCGCTCGTGCGGTCGACATCGTAGGCATAGGTCACCTGACCGGTGGCGTTGGTCGCGGTGACGATCGTGAGCGTGATGCTGCGGGTGTCGTTCCAGTGCAGGTCGACCGCCTTGCGCACGTCCTCGCCGAAAATTTCCAGCCCGCGGCGCGTTTCCGCCTCCAGCTCGCTGTAGCCGCTCGCGGCGAATCCCGTGCGTCCGATCATGAGGAACGCGCTGAGCACGCCCGCGAGCACGAAGGTCGACAGCGTGGCCGCGATCATCACTTCCACGAGCGTGAACGCGCCGTCGCGCCGCGGCTTTTGCGCGCGGCTCGGGATTTTCGCTCCGCGGTGTGCGGCGGCGGCTCGCTCAGTGGGCGGTGTAGAAATAGTCATAGAGTCCGCTCTTGCTGTAGCGGGTGACGAAGCGCGCCGTGTGCGGCCGGCCGTCGTAGCCGCGCCACGTCGACTCGAGCACGATTTCCTTCATGTCGGTCTTCAGGTCGCGAATCTGCCGCGAGCAGCTGAAGCCGCCGGCCGGGCCGCCGTTGATCGTCGTCGCGGCGACGGCGGTCGAGCCGGAGTCCTGCAGGTCCTGGAGTTGCGCCCAGCTTTTCAAACGCAGCCGCTCGAGCTCGGACTGCATCACCTGCGAGGCGTAAGTGTAGCCGCGCGCGGTATCGAGCGCCTGCAGGCCGCGCTGCAACGTCGTGATCGCCGTCGTGATCGCGAGGACCAGCACGATCGCCGCGATCATCACCTCGACAATCGTGAAGCCCGCCGCGCGCGGCGGCGCGCACCGCCGCCCGCGCGGCGAGCGCGGGCGCAGGAGCGCGGAGGTCGAGGAGAGCGGGCGGAGTTTCACGGCGCGGGCGAAGCTAGCGTTTCAGCGGGCTGCTTTGCTGCACGTAGATCGCGGCGGCCTGCGCGCGGCGCTTGACCTGCAGTTTCTCGAACACGTTCACGAGATAGTTCTTCACCGTGTTTTCGCTGAGGCCGAGCTGCTCGCCGACCTGCTTGTTCGTGAAGCCGTCGGCGACGAGCGCGAGCACGCGCCGCTCCTGCGGCGAGAGGATCGACAGGTCCGCGCCTTGCTCGGCGCCGCCGCGCAGCAGGTGCAGCACGCGGTTCGTGACGTCGGGATCGAGGATCGAGCGGCCCGCGGCCACATCCTGCAACGCGTGCACGAGGCCGGCGGGATCGATTTCCTTCATCAGGTAACCGCGCGCGCCGGCGGTGACGGCTTCGTAGACGAAGTTGTCGTTCGAGTGCGACGTGAGCACGACGATGCGCGTGTCGGGCTGGCGCTGCAGGATGCGGCGGCACGCGTCGAAGCCCGTGCCGTCGGGCAGCCGGATGTCGAGCAGCACGATGTCGGGCTTGTGCTGTTCGCATTGCGCGACGGCCTCGGCGACGCTGCCGGCTTCGGCGACGACGCGGATCGGCGGGTCGGTCTCGGCCTCGAGCACGGTCTTGATGCCGCGGCGCACGAGCTCGCTGTCGTCGACGAGCAGCACGCGCAAGGGAGAGTGGTTGGTTTCGTTCATGAAGATCGGAGGGAAAAAACGAGTTGCACGCTCGCGCCGGCGCCGGGCTCCGAGTCGACGCGGAATTCGGCGTCGAGCTCGCGCGCGCGCTGCGCGAGGTTGCGCAGGCCCTGGCCGCGCGCCGCGGCGTCGCGCGGGTCGAAGCCGCAGCCGTCGTCACGAATCTCGAACTCGGCGAAATCGCCCGCGCTGCGCAGCGCGACCGAAAGCTGCGTCGCCGCGCCGTGGCGCAGGGCGTTGCTCACCGCTTCGCGCGCGATCTGCAGCGCGTGCACGCGCTGCGCGAGGCTCAGCCGCATCGCGAGCGTCTCGTCGATGCTGACGTGCGAGCGAAACGGCCGGATGCCGTGCATCGAGTCGAGCAGCGCGATCACCGCGTGCGAAAAAGTCTGCAGCTTCAACGCCTCGGGCTCGAGGCCGACGATGAAGTTGCGCACGTCGTGGATCGTCTCGTTGAGCGCGCCGCGCGTCTGCTCGAGCCGCGCCGCGGCGTCGACTTGGTCGGGCCGCAACTGCGCGCGGATGCCGGCGAGGCCCATGCCGGCGGCGTAGAGCGACTGGATGACGCCGTCGTGCAGGTCGCGCCCGAGCCGCGCGCGCTCCTCGAGCGTGCGGCGCAACTCGCCCTCGCTGCGCTCGAGCGCGGCCTGCGTGTGGGCGCGTGCCTCGATCTCGCGCTGGAGCGCGGCCCGCCGCTCGAACGAATCGAGCACGAGCGCGGCGACGCGGCCGAGCTCGGACTTTTCGCCCGAGAGCGATTGCGCGGGCGCGGGGTCGCCTTTCTCCAGGCTGCGGCCGATTTTTCCGAGCGGCCGCAACACCCAGCCTTGCAGCGCGAACCCGACCGCGACGATCACGAGCAGCCCGAAAATCACGAACACCTGCGCCTGCCGCCAGTCCGCGGCGACGGCCTGGCCGAATTCCGGCGCCGTGTAGTCCACGCGCAACGTGCGCAGCGGATGGCCCTGCCAGTCGGCGAGCGCGCGTGTGAGCACGATGTGCGAGGGCGAGCCCGGCGCGGGCGACGCGTCGTGCGGCCCGGCGAGCGCCACCTCCGCTTCGGTGAGCTGCGCGAGCGCGCGCAACTGCGCGTCGTCCCAGCGGCGCGCGACGACGAGCCAGTCGGCGTCGTTGCCGGTCGCAGGGGACAGCCGGCGGTGCACGCACAACTCGAGCAGTTCCGGGCCCTGGAGGGCGAAGAAGTGCGGATTCGGCGTCTCGCTCACGAGCTGCGCAAGCTCCGCCGCGCCCAGCGGAAACGCCGCCGCGACCGCGGCATCGCCGGCGTGGGCGCGCTCGCGGCCGTCGCGGCCGACGACCCACATGGCGGTGACCCGCGCATCGGCGAAAGCGGCGGCCAGCCTGGCCTGCGCGTTTTGCGCGGCGGGCTGCGCGAGCAGCGCGGAAAACTCCTCCGACTGCGCGGCGTCGGCGGCGAATTGCGGCAGGGCGCGCGCGGCAAAATCGATCCAGTGGTCGAGCAGTTGCGCGCGCGTCTGCCGATCCTCCGCGAGCATCGTTTCGAGCTCGCGCCGCTCGATCGCGCGCAACGCGAACATGAGCGCGAGAAATGCGAGCAGCAACGACCCCAGCAAAAAGCCGAGGCGGAGTTTGATGCTCACGCAAATGCCGTTACGCCTGCGACCGGCCAGTGCCAAGCGAAACGCCGCGCTCTGCGTATAACTTCCCCATTTGCGTCCGAAAACTAGGCCGATTCCTACCTAGCGAATGGGCCGGGTGGTGCGAGTCCGCGGCCGTGTTTCGCGTGCGGAAACGATTGTCGATCCGCGACCGACGATTGCGCCGCACCGGGAGCGTCGCCTCGCGCAGCGGCGAGCCGAACCCATGCGGTTCAGGCCGGGCCCAGACAAAACCCTTGACTCTGTTTTGGGCGTTTGTGTCTCTGGCCGGCTCAATTCTCTTACCGATCATGGCCAACACGAAATCCGCCATCAAAGCCGCGCGCAAATCCGAGCGTCTGCACGACCGCAACCAGGGCGTCCGCACCCGCCTCAAGTCCCTGCGCAAGCGGCTCGACACGCTGATGGCCGCGAAGGACGCCGCCGGCGGCAAGACCGCGGCCGCCGCCTACGTGTCCGCCATGGACAAGGCCGTGAAGTCGGGCGTCGTGCACCGCAACGCCGCCTCGCGCGCCAAGGCGCACGCCGCCAAGGCGCTCGCCGCGAAGTAAGCTCGATCGCCTCCGCCGCGCGCCCGCGCGGAAAAATTTTTCACCCCGCCGGCCTTTCGCCGGCGGGGTTTATTTTTTTCCGGATCGCCGGCCCGCCGGCCGCGCGGCGATAGAAAGTTTGAGGCGCGCGGCGCGTTGCGCTCTGCTCGCGTTTCTCGTTCGTGGAATTTTCGCCCGCCAACCTTCGCCGCCATTTTATTCCGTGGGACGCGCCATTGCTGCCGCAGGCCGCGGCGTGGCTCGCGGGCGATTGGGACGGCGCGCGGCCGCTCGACTTGCAGGCGACGTGGGTCGTGGTGCCGACGCGGCAGTCCGGGCGTCGGCTGCGCGAGGCGCTCGCGGAATTCGCGGCGGCGCGCGGCCAGGCGGTGTTTCCGCCGCGCGTGCTGACGGCCGACGCGCTGCTCGCGACCGGCTCCGCGGCGCCGGACGTGGCGACGCGACTGGAATCGCTGCTCGCGTGGGCGGAGGTGTTGCGCGAGATCGATCTCGCCGCTGTGCCCGAGGTGTTTCCGGTCGCGCCGCCGCGCCGCGATCTCGCGTGGGCGTGGCGGCTCGCGGAAAATTTTTTCCGGCTGCAGACGCAGTTGACCGAAGGCGGGCTGGGATTCGGCGAAGTCGTCGCGCACGCGGGCGCGGCTTTTCCGGAGACGGAGCGCTGGCATCAACTGGCGCAGCTTGAAGCCGCGGTGGTCGAAAAACTCGCCGCGCGCGGACGCCGCGAGTCGCACGCGGCGCGCCGCGCGTGGGCGCGCGAGCCCGTGCTGCCGCCGGAGATACGCCGCGTGGTGCTGCTGGCGTCGCCCGATCCGCTGCCGCTCGCGCTCGCGGCGCTCGCGCGCTGGGCGGAACGCGTGCCGGTCGAGGTCGTCGTCTTCGCGCCGGAGAGCGAGGCGGATCACTTCGATGCGTGGGGCCGGCCGCTCGATGCGGCGTGGGCGCAGCGCGTGCTTGCGCTGCCGGAGTTCGAACGCCGCGTGCAACTGTGCGCCGATCCGACGGCCGAGGCCGAACGCGCCGCGCGCGTCGTGCAAGGCTACGGCGCGGCGCCCGACGGCCTCGTCGCGCTCGGCGTGGCGGATGCGGATGCGCTGCCGCTGCTCGAGAGCAGCCTCACGCGGACCGGCGTCGCGAGCTACAATCCCGAAGGCCGCCCGTGGCGCACCGACGCGCTGCACACGCTGCTCGTCGCGCTCGCGGCGCTGCGCCGGGAGCCGACCTTCGACGCGGTCGCGGCGCTCGCGCGCTGTCCGGATTTTCTCGCGGCGCTCGTCGCGCGCGGCGGTGCGACGGCCTCGGCGGCGCGCTGGCTGCAGGCGCTGGACGAGTTGCGCGCGGAGCACCTGCCCGCGGATTTGCGCGCGGCGCGGGAGCATGCGAGCGCGGAGGCGCCGCGGGAACTGCCTCTCGGACTGGAGTTGATCGCGGAGCTGCGCGCGGTGCTGGAGCGCGAGGCGTTTCCGGCGGGCGCGGCGACGGCGCTCGGGATTTTGTTTCGCGGGCGTCAGTTCGATCTTTCGCGGCCGGACGACGCGCGCGCGGCGGAAGCGGCGGAGGCCTGGCGCGGTGCGATGCGCGAATGTCTCGCCGCGGGCGAACGCTTCGGTGGATTGCGCGCGCACGAGTGGTGGGACATCGCGCTGCGATCGTTCGGCGAAAGTCGTCGCACCGAGGACAAGCCGGCCGGCGCGCTCGAGTTGCAGGGCTGGCTCGAACTTTTGTGGGAGGACGCGCCGCACCTCGTCGTCACGGGCGTGAACGACGGCTTCGTGCCCGACGCGGTGATCGGCGACGCGTTTCTGCCGGAGGCGCTGCGCGAGCGGCTCGGGTTGAAAACGAACGCGGCGCGTTTCGCGCGCGACGCGTATGTGTTTCAGGCGATCGCGGCGTGTCGCGCGCGGCATGGGCGGCTCGACGTGCTCTTCGCGAAAAATTCCGCGCTCGGCGAGCCGCTGCGGCCGTCGCGCCTGCTGCTGCGCTGTGCGGACGCGGAGCTGCCGGCGCGCGTGGCGTTTCTCTTCCGGCCCGTCGAGGCCGCGCCGACAAACCGCGCATGGACGCGGGCGTGGAAGCTCGCGCCGCGCCGCGCGCCGCCGCCGGCGCGCGTGGCGGTGACGGGCCTGCGCACGTGGCTCGCGTGTCCGTTTCGCTTCTACCTTGCGCAGGTGCTGCGCATGGAGCCGGTCGACGCGGACAAGAGCGAACTCGACGCGCGCGACTTCGGCACGCTCTGCCACGCGGCGCTCGAGGCGATGGCGCGCGAGCCGGCGCTGCGCGACTGCACCGAGGAAAAAACGCTGCGCGAATTCCTGCTCGCGCGCTTCGAGGCGGCGGCGCGCGCGCGGTTCGGCGCGGAGCTCACGCTGCCGCTCGTCGTGCAACTCGAGTCGGCGCGGCAGCGGCTCGCGAAAGCCGCCGCGGTGCAGGCGCGCGAACGCGCGGCCGGCTGGACGATCGAGCGCGCGGAGTGGAAGTTCGCGCTGCCGATCGGCGGGCTCGAGGTGCGCGGAAAAATCGACCGGCTCGACCGGCACGAGCCGAGCGGCCGCCGGCGCGTGCTCGACTACAAGACCTCGGACACGGCAATCCCGCCGCACAAGGCGCACGTGCGGCCGTTTCGCCCGGGCGACGAGCGGCTGCCGGAATGGATGCAGGTGACGCACGACGGGCGCCGTCACGTGTGGGCCGACCTGCAACTGCCGCTGTATTTGCGTGCGCTGGACGCCGAGAACCTCGCGGCGGGCCCGAGCGTGGACGCCGGTTATTTCAACCTGCCGAAAGCCGTTGGCGAGACGGCGGTCGCGGTCTGGAGCGAGCTGACGCCGGAGCTGCGCGCGGCGGCGGACGCGTGCGCGGACGGCGCGGCGGCGGCGATCCGCGCGGGCGAGTTCTGGCCGCCGGCGGAGCTCGCGCCGGAGCGCGATGCGTTTGCGGCGCTGTTTCAGCACGGCGCGGCGGACAGCGTGGCGTGGGAGGTGGCGCGATGAGCGCGCGGCACGTGATGATCCTCGCGTCGGCGGGCTCGGGGAAAACCTACGCGCTGACGAACCGCTTCGTGGCGCTGCTCGCGCGCGGCGCGCGGCCGGAACGGATCGTGGCGCTGACCTTCACGCGCAAGGCCGCCGGCGAATTCTTCGACGAGATTCTGCGCAAGCTTGCGCGCGCGGCCCGCGAGCCGGAATTCGCCGCGCAGCTCGCGGCCGACATCGAGCAGCCGCGGCTCGGCCCGGCGGATTTTCTGCGGATGCTGCGCGGCGTCGTGGAAGCGATGCACCGGCTGCCGCTCGGCACGCTCGACGGATTTTTCGCGCGGATCGCGCGGGCGTTTCCGCTCGAGCTGGGGCTGACGGGCGAGTTCGAGATTCTGCAGGAGCACGCGAGCCGGCTCGAGCGGCGGCGCGTGCTGCAGCGGATGTTCGCGCGCGCGCCGGATGGATTGGACACGGCGCAGCGGGAATTCATCGAGGCGTTCAAGCGCGCGACGTTTGGCGCGGAGGAGAAGCGGCTGGCGGCGCGACTCGATGCGTTTCTCGACGAGCATCAGGAAAAATTTCTCGCGGCGCCCGCGGCGGAATTGTGGGGCGAGGCGAGCCGCATCTGGCCGCGTGGCAACGCGTGGCTCGCGCCGCGGCGCAGGAAGCTCGCGGACGCGGTCGCGGATCTGCAGGCGGCGCTCGCGCGGCGCGCGCTGCCACCGAAACAGCAGGCGCGCTGGGATCTGTTTTTCGCGGCGCTGCCGGAATGGTCGCCGGGCGCGCCGCTGCCGCGGGCGCTCGAATATATTCTGGAAAACGCGCTCGCGGTGTGGAGCGATGTCGGCCGCGGCTGCGCGGAGATGACGGTCGAGCGCAAACGCATCGCGCTCACGCCCGACGAATGCGCGGACCTCGCGACGATCGTGCGGGAGATCGTGGCGGCGGAGTTTACGCGGCGGCTGGAGACAACGCGCGGCATCCACGCGGTGCTGCGCGGCTACGAGACAGTTTATCACGACGCGGTGCGGCGCGGCGGGAAACTCACGTTCGGCGACGTGCAGCGGCTGCTGCAGCCGGACGTGAGCGGCGAAAGCCTGACGCGGGCGGCGGCGGACGAAGGCGAGGGGCGGCTCTTCATCGACTTCCGGCTCGATGCGCAATTCGACCACTGGCTGCTCGACGAATTTCAGGACACGAGCTTCGGGCAGTGGAGCGTGTTGCGGAATCTGATCGACGAAGCGGTGCAGAATCCGGCGGGCGAGCGCAGTTTTTTCTGCGTCGGCGACGTGAAGCAGGCGATCTTCACGTGGCGCGAGGGCGATCCGCGGCTGTTTCGCGAAATTTTCGAGCACTACAACCGGATGGCGCCGGGCGCGATCGCGGAGAAACATCTCGTGCAATCGTGGCGCTCGGGGCCGGCGATCATCGAGATGGTGAACGCCATCTTCGGCCGCGGCGACGCGCTCGCGCAGCTTTTCCCGGGCGCGGCGAGCGAGGCCTGGAATCGCGAATGGCGCGCGCACGAGTCGGCGCGGGCGCAGCTCGCGAGCCACGCGGCGTGGCTGCACGCGGCAGACGAGCCGGAGCGTTTCGCGCTCACCGTGCGGCTGCTGCACGAGATCGCGCCGCTCGAGCGCGGGCTCGAGTGCGCGGTGCTCACGCAGACGAACGCGACGGCGACGGCGCTGGCGGATTATCTGCGGCGCGAAGGCGGAATCCCCGCGATCGCCGAGTCGGATTTGCGCGTCGGCACGGACAATCCGCTCGGCGCGGCGCTGCTCGCGCTCGCGCAGGCGGCGGCGCATCCGGGCGACACGCTCGCGCAGGAACACTGGCAGATGACGCAGCTGCGCGCCGTGCTCGCGGCCGAGGGCGTGGCGACGCCGGAGGCGCTGACGCAGCGGCTGCTCGCGCAGGTGCACGCGGACGGATTCGAGCGCGCGATGGAATTCTGGCTGCGGCGGATCGAGCCGACGCTCGCGCCGGCGGATGCGTTCAGCCGCGAGCGCGCGCGGCAATTCGTGGCGGCGGCGGCGTTGTTCGATGCGACGGGGAGCCGCGACGTGGCGGAGTTTGTCGCGTTCATGGAGCGGCACACGGTGCGCGACGCGGAGACGGCGGGCGTCGTGCGCGTGATGACGATCCACAAATCGAAAGGCCTCGGCTTCGACGTGGTCGTGTTGCCCGACCTCGAAGGCCAGCGGCTCGACCAGCGGCGCGGCGGGCTCGCGATCCAGCGGACGCCGGAGCGCGCGGTGGAATGGGTGCTGGATCTGCCGCCGAAACTTTTTCACGCGCAGGACGAGACGCTGAGCGAACACGTGCGCGCGGCGGAGGCGGAGGCGTGCTACGAGGCGTTGTCGCTGCTCTACGTCGGGCTGACGCGCGCGAAACGCGCGATGTATGCGATCTCGAAACCGGCGGGAACTTCGGAGTCGCGCAACTATCCGAAGCTGCTGACCGCGACGCTCGGCGCGCACGAGCAGGAGATTCGCATCGGCCAACTCGCGTGCGCCGGCGGCTGGAGCGCCGGCGATCCGGCGTGGATGACGCGCGTGAAACCGCCGGCGCCCGCGGCCAAATCGCCCGAAGAGACGGCGCCGATCGCGTCGGCCGAGCAGTGGCGCGTGCCGCGGCGCGCGGCGCGGCGGCCGTCGAGCGGAAAGGCGGGCGTGATCGACGCGGCACAGGCGTTTGCGCTCGAGGGCGGCAGCGCGGCGGATTTCGGGACGGAAGTGCACGCGTTGTTCGCGGCGGTGGAGTGGGGCGGGGCGGAGACGGTCGGGCGTTTCGCGCGCGAGTGGAGCGCGCGCGGCGATGCGGCGGCGCAGGCGCTGGCGTGTCTGCGCGCGGCGGAGCTGGCGGAGGTGTGGGCGGGCGGCGCGGGCCGCGAAGTGTGGCGCGAGCGCGGATTCGAGATCGTGCTCGATGGCGCGTGGGTGACGGGCGTGTTCGATCGCGTGGTGATCGAGCGCGACGCGGCGGGACGCGCGCGGCGCGCGGCGGTTTTCGATTTCAAGACGGATCGCGTCGCGACCGAAGAGGAGATCGCGGCGGCGGTGGAGCGGCACGCGGCGCAGTTGAACTCGTATCGCCGCGTCGCCGCGGTGCTCGCGGGCGTCGCGGTCGCGGCGGTGACGTGCGAGTTGATCTTCACGCGCGGCCCGCATCGCCGCACGGTGCCGCCGGGGTAAATTCGGGCTGGACAGGGCTGCGGGCGGACCGCACGTTCGCGAGTCACTCACCTCTCATGGGCAATCTGAAAAAGAAACGTCGTCTGAAGATGAACAAGCACAAGCGCCGAAAGCGCTTGAAGGCGAACCGCCACAAAAAGCGCACCTGGCAGAAATAAACGCCGCGCGTTTGCGGCCTTTTTCGCCGGCGCGTCCGCGCTCACGAGCCCGTCGCATTTCGCGACGGGTTTTTTATTTCCCTCGGGGCGCCGCGGCGCGGATTTCGGCGGCGGCATGGCATGGCAAAAAGCACGGTTTGCGCAAAAACCGTAAATGGCAGGGCCCTAGGGGAAACCCCGATGTTTAATCTTGTCACTACCCCGACGGTTTGGGACGGTCCCGTTGCCCGTTTGAAGTCGGCCCCGGCTTCATCACGGGCCGCTTTTTCTAGTCAGAACTCCCTAATTTCTATCCCGCCCACCGCCGCCTTCGCTTCCCGCCCGACCCGAGCACATGTTTTTTTCCCAGAAAACCAAAGGGTTCTACGTCGAGCTGAATGATCACGCCGTGATGCTGGCGCGGACGTCCTCGGCGGTGCCGCCGTTTACGATCGAGGATCTGCGCGAGTGCCCGGCGAAGGACACGGCGGCGCTGGAAGAGGCGATCGGGCAGATCCAGCCGAAGAAGTCGCCGAGCGGTTATCTGCATGCGACGGTCGGGCTTTATCCGCCGAAGCGGCTCATGCGGCGGCATTCGCTGGAGCTGAAACGCATGAAGGAGCCCGGCTACATCGCCGAGGTGTGCTCGCAGCAGTTTCGCATCGAGCAGGACAAATACGTGATCGCCGTCCTCAATGCGTCCGACGGCTCGGATTACGACATCACGAAGGCGGTGCAGAAGGATGTCGTGTTTTGCGGCCTGCCGGGCGACGAGGTCGAGGCGTCGCAAAACCTGCTGCTCGAGGCCGGCATTTATCCCGAGCGGCTTGAGGTCGCCTCGGCGGCGCTGCTCGGCGGCGTGATCGATTACCTGGCGTTCACCAAGTCGAAGACGCCGACGCTCGTGCTCGAGATCGGCGCGGAGGCGACGCACTCGTTCATCGTGAGCCCCGACGGCCTGGAGGCGTCGCGGCCGATCGCGCAGGGTTTGGACGTGATGGTGCCGATCGTGCAGAAGGAGCTTGGGTTGAAGGACGAGGAGTCCGCGCGAAAACTTTTTTATTCGAACACCTTCGATTTCACCGGCATGGGCCCGCTGCTGGTGAAGAAGCTGCTCAAGGAGCTCCAGTCCTCGATCGGCTTCTACGAAGTGCAGACCGGCCAGTCCGTCGGCCAGGTGCTCTGCACGCAGCTCTCGCCGAAGCTCGCCTGGCTCGACACCGCGATCGCCAATTCACTCGGCGTCTCCAGCCTCAAGCTCAATCCGGTCCCGTGGCTGCAATCCCGCCAGGTCACCGTGCCCGAGGCGCTGGCGAAAAACGCGCAGGACATCCGCTGGTTCGGCCTGCTCGCGCTCATGACCCACTACCGCGCTCCCCATGCTGTCACTGAAGAAAAAAAGTGAGGCTGCGGCCGCGCCGCAGGTGCCCGCGTGGCACCCGAATTTCCGCAACTACGAAAAGTTGCCGGACATCAAGGTCGTGCGCACCGCCTTCTTCATCAACGGCGGCGCGATCTTCGTCGCGCTGGCGTTGCTGACGTATCTCGGCACGCACGAGTGGCAGCTCCACGCCTTGAACAGCCAGATCGCCTTCCGCCAGCGCGACATCGACCAATACAAGAAGGAGAGCGAGCGCGATGTCGCGCTCTTCAAGAAATTCCAGGCCGAGGAGGCGCGGATCAAGGAGGTCGACGCCTTCGTGAAATCGAAGCCGTCCGTATCGGAATTGCTTATCCATCTGGCGAAGACGCTGCCGCCCGGCATCGCGATCGACTCGCTCGATCTGCGCGATGCGGGCCTCACGATGCGTTTCTCCGCGCGCGGCACGCCCGACGTCGCGAGCGGCCTCGCCACCGCGTATCGCGACCAGCTGGCGGCCGATCCGCAGATGGCGCGCTTCGACGAGGTGAAGTTCACCAACACGCCGACCAAGAATCCCACCACCGGCCGGATCGTCGTGGAGTTCTTCCTCCACCTGAAGGGAGCGAAGAAATGACGAACGACGAACTTTTCGCGGTCGTCAAAAAGCACCCGGTGGCCGTCGGCTGCGGCCTGCTCAGCCTCGCGCTGGCGGTGGCGATTTATTTCCGCAGCGATGCGATCCCGGCGGCCGTGCAGGAGCTGGAAGCGAAGTCGACCGAGGCCGACCGCTACGCGACGAACATCAAGAACGCCGCGCGGCTCAAGGAGCAGCTCGATACGCTCGTCGCGGCGAACAAGGAAATCGACGGCCGGCTGGTGCACGTCAGCGCGCAGGGCACGAACAGCCAGTTTTTCTACAAGCTCGAAAGCGAATCCGGCGTGCGGCTGATCAACTTCCAGCAGACCACGCAGTCCGCCGCGAAGAACGCGGCCTTCGTGCCGGTCGGCTTCACCGTCACCGCACAGGGCGACCTGCCGCAGTTGCTCGCGTTTCTCGGCATGCTCGAGAACGGCACGCATTACGCACGCGTCATGAATGCCTCGTGCACGCTGATCGGCCCGAAGCGCGACGCGCCGCTCACGCTCACCCTCACGCTCGAATTGCTCGGCCAGCCATGAAAGCGCTCCGCCTCCTCGCGTCCCTTCTCGGCACTGCCGCGGTCCCGACCGCGGCGCTCGCCGCCGCGGCGAAAACCGCGTCCGATCTTTCGCTTCCCCCGCAACGCGAGCAGGCGGTCGAGATCGCGCAACAACTCACGCGCCCGCCCGCGCCGGCCGCGGTGCCCACCGATCTCGTTTCGCCCTTCAACCCGACGAATTTCGACCAGCCCGATCCCGACGAGCAAAAAACCGATCCCGGCGCGGGCGGCCCGCGCACGGCCTCGGCCGGCGGCCCGGCGGGCGGCGGCAATGCGGCCCCCGCGAGCAACCGCGAACTCCTCGAGGCGATCGCCGCGCGCATCCAGCCGACCGGCAGCTTCATCATCGGCGGTGAACCGCTGCTGACGTTCCCGAACGCCAAACGCGTCCGCAAGGGCAACGTCATCACCGTCTCGTATAACGACCAGACCTACGACCTCGAACTCGTCGCCATCGATCGCACCACCTTCACCCTCCGCTATCGCGGCGAAGAAATCACCCGGCCCATCAAACCTACGAAGTAACATGAGAACTCTCCAGCTTCCGTCGCTCGCCGTTGCCGCGCTGCTCGCTGCCTCCGCCGTTCGCGGGTTTGCCCAGGCCCCCGCCGCCGAAAATCCCCCCGCGCCCGCCGCCCCCGCGCCCGAAGCGCCCGCTCCCGCGGCCGCGCCCCTCGCCGACAAACCCGCCGCCGTCGAAGCCCCGGCCGCTTCCGCTCCCGTCGCGGCGCCCGCCGCCGCGCCGAGCAAAGGCAAGGACGCCGCCGGCCGCGACACGCTCTCCGTCGATTTTCCCGATGAAGACGTGCGCAACATCCTGCGCAACGTCGCCGATCTCTTCGAGCTCAACATCATCATGCCCGAGAGCCTGCAGGGCAAAACCACGATCAAGCTCCGCGACGTCACGTGGCGCCAGATTTTCCAGAACGTGCTCGATCCCGTCGGCTACACCTACGTCGAGGACGGCAACATCATCAAGATCGTCAGCAAGGACACGCTCAACGACGAGCCCGTCACGACCGAAGTCTTCCTCATCAACTACGCGCGCGCCGCCGACATCCTCCCGACCATCACTTCGCTCGTCGATCCCGCCAAGGGCAAGATCGTCGTCGACGGCCGCAGCAACAGCCTCGTCATCACCGAGCGGCCCACGCGCATGAGCCGCATCCGCCCGATCATCGAGCAGCTCGATCGCGCCACCGACCAGGTGATGATCGAGACGAAGTTCGTCGAGGTGAACAACAGCGACATCAAGAATATCGGCGTCAACTGGTCCTCGCTCGGCGGCTACCAGCTCGGCGCCGGCAACCTCGCCGAAAGCCTCACGCGCAACCGCGGGCAGAACGGCAGCGACGGCTCGACCACCAACAACACGAACACCGTCAACAACACCAACGGCACGACCAACCAGAATCAGCAGACCAACACGTCGAACAATTCGAACACGATCACCTCGACCAACGGCGTGCCCGTCGCGACCTCCACGACCGGCACCACCGGCACGTTGACCAGCACCGGCGGCGTCAACGCCACCGCGACCAACACCGTCAACGACACGCTCACGCTGCTCAATTCGCTGACGAACACCGCCGACACCACCCGCCAGATCACCGCGCTCTTCACCGCCTCGCAGTTCAACATCGTCCTCAGCGCGCTGCAGACGCTCAACGACGTGAAGATCGTCTCCAACCCGACGATCGTCACGCTCAACAACACCGAGGCCTCGATCAACATCGGCGAGTCCGATCCGCTGCCGAACTACACCTTCAACCCGCAGACCGGCACGCAGGAAGTCTCCGGCTTCAGTTACAAGGACATCGGCATCATCCTGAAAGTGACGCCGCAGGTGAATTCGCGCGGCTTCATCAAGCTCACCCTCGCGCCCGAGGTCAGCCAGAAGAACGGCACGCTCAGCTTCGGCGCCGCGCAGCTCCCGATCATCGCCACGCGCAAGGCCACCACCACCGTCTCGCTCAAGGACGGTTACACGATGGGCATCGGCGGCCTCATCAGCACGTCCGTCACCAAGGGCGGCAACAAAGTCCCGCTCCTCGGCTCGGTGCCGATCGTCGGCCGCCTCTTTCGTTCGGACACGACCAACACCGGCGTGACGAATCTCATCATCTTCATCACCGCGAAAACCCTCAGCGCCGAAGGCGCTCCCGTCGAGCAGGTGTTCGAGTCGGGCCGCGTGCGCCAGCTCGAGCTGCGCCGCGAGGATCTTCCCGGTTACCGCGACGGCTCGAGCCCTTACATCGCCGATCCGACCTCGCCCGCGGGCAAGACTTCCAGCCGCTTAGCAACTCCCGGGGCGAAATAAACCGTCCCGCGCACCCACGCCAACTTCAACGACAGAGGTGCATTCATGAAATTCCATTTTAAATTCCTTCTCGCGACCCTGCTCAGCGCGTTCGCGACCCTCGCGGGTCGCGCGCAGCAGCAGCCGGTCATGGCCGTCACGATTCAGAGCATCAAGGTGGGCGCGACCACGTTCAACCCGGCCAACGAATCTTTTGGCCCGACGAACGCCACGATCACCATCTCGGCGATCGCGACCGGCACGTTCCTCAAGGACAGCTTCAAGTATTCGTTTTTCGTCAACGGCATCAGCATCGGCAAGACTGATACTGCGGTGCCGCCGGGATTTTCGGCCGACGTGCAGTGGGCGCCGCCCCAGCCGGGAGCTTATTTCATCACAGTAGTGGCCGACGACGGTTCAAACACCGCCACGTCGCTACCTGTGCGGTATTTTGCCACCGGGACTGTCGTCAACAGCCCCTCCGACAACACCCTCGTGCCGCAAGGGTCGACGGTTGTCCTCAAAGGCGATGCCACGCCGCCCGGCGGCTTCGTCAAGCGGATCGAATTTTACGACAACGGCACGCTGATTGGCAGCGATTCAACGGCGCCTTATTCGTTCATTTATACCGTTCCCGGCAACGTCGGCTCGCCGCACGCCATCACAGCGAAGGCCTACGATAATAATGACGCCCTCGTTGGCGGCACCAACACCGTCAATCTCCAAGTCATCAATAAAATCGACGTCGGCACGACGTCCGTCATCAGCGCGCCCGCGAACAACGCCAGCATCACCGTGCCTTCCGGCGGCTCGTCGATCCCGATCAGTGTCGACGCCAACAGCTCCTCCGGCCGCGTCAACAAGGTCGAGCTCTATCTCGACGGCGCGTTGCTGACCACGGCCAACAACCCGAAATTCAGCTTCCCCTATACGTTCACGTGGCTGCCGACGATCGTCGGTGACTACACGCTCGTCGCGCTGACCTACGACGACAAAAACAACGTCATCGCCTCTGCGCCCGCCCTGGTTCACATCGTCCCGCCGCCCACCGTGACCGTCACTTCGCCGAGCGCCGGCAGCACCGTCATCGGCGGCTCGCCGACCACGATCAAGGCGACGGCGAGCGACGGCGGCGGCAACGGCATCACCAGCGTCCAATTCTTCATCGACACGCTCTTCGTTGGCCAGGCCACCACGCCGACCGTCCCCGGCGGCAACGAGTATCAGACGCTCGCGACCTTCTCGCAGAAGGTCGATTCGAGCGGCATTCCGATTCCATCGGTCATCACCGCGATCGCCATCAACTCGCTCGGCAGCAGCGGCGTCTCGCCCGGCGTCTCCGTCAGCGTGACCAACGGCGGCGGTGGTGGCGGCGGCACGAGCATCGGCATCCCGCCCGCGGTTTCCGTCACCGCGCCGGTCGCCAGCTCGCAGCTCCCCGTCAACCAAGCCGTCCTCGTCAGCGGCGCCGCGGTCGATCCCGACGGCAATATCCTCTCGGTGCAGTTCTTCGCGAATAACACCGCGATCGGCGCACCGATCACCACGTATCCTTACAACGCGACGTGGACGCCCGCGAGTCTCGGCTCCTACACGATCACCGCCAAGGCAACCGACAACGACGGCAACGCCGTCACCAGCGCCGGCGTGACAGTCTCCGTCATCGACCCCGCGCCGAATGCGCCGAGCGTCTCGGTCACCGCGCCCGCCAACGGCTCGACCGTCACCGTCGGCCTCACGCAGGCGTTGCGCGCGACGGCGACCGACTCGGTCGGCATCACGAGCGTGCAATTCTTCGTCAACGGCCAGCCGCTCGGCGGCGTGCTCACGGCATTTCCGTTCACCACGCCGTGGTCGCCGACCACGCCCGGCACCTACAAGATTTCCGCGCGCGCCATCAACGTCAGCGGCAACCAAACCACCTCGGCGCCGATCACGGTCACGGTTTCCGGCGGCGTGCCGCCGACGGCCGCCGTGCTCACGCCGGCCGCGGGCACCTCCATCGCCTCCGGGCTTCCGGTCGACCTCACCGCCAACGCGTCGGATTCCGACGGCACCGTGGCGTCGGTCCGCTTCCTCGTGAACGGCAACCCCGTCGGCTCGCCCTCGCTCGTCGCGCCTTACACGACGCCGTGGACGCCGACCTCCGCCGGCAATTACTCCATCGTCGCGGAAGCGACCGACAACGTCGGCAACGTCTCCACGTCGGCCGCACGCATAGTGACGGTCGTGCCGAATCAGTTGCCGCAGGTCGCGCTGCTCACGCCATCGTCCGGCCTGTTCACCACCGCCGGCCTGCCGGTCAACCTCCTCGCGTCCGCCTCCGATTCCGACGGCACGATCGCGCGCGTGCGCTTCCTCGTGAACGGAAACCAAATCGGCACCAACATTACCGCGCCGCCATTCAGCCTCGTGTGGACGCCGACTTCCGGCGGCACCTACACGATCGTCGCCGAGGCGACCGACAACGTCGGCAACGTCTCCACCTCCACTGCCGCGATCGTCAACGTCGCCGCCAACAGCCTGCCCAACGTCACGCTCACTTCGCCCGCCAACGGCTCGACCGTGCGCGTCAACGCCAGCACGTTGATCAAGGCGACCGCGACCGACGCCGACGGGACGATCGCCAGCGTGCAGTTCCTCGTGAACGGCGCGCCACTCGCCACCGTGACCACGTTCCCGTATCAGACGCTCTGGACGCCGAGCGCCGAGGGCGTTTACCGGATCACCGCCGTCGCGACCGACAACGCCGGCGCGGTCGCCAGTTCCGGCACGCTGCTCGCGATCGGCTCCGCCAATCCGGGCGACGCCGTCTCGACCGGCAATTATCAGGGCACCAGCGCCGCAGGCGGAATTGAAAACGGCAGCTTCGCCTCGATCGCCTCGATCGGAAAGAGCGGCGCGTTCATCGGCTACTCGACGACCGCCGGCCTCAACAAGGCTTACTATTATGCGAACATTCCGGTGAACGTCTCCGGCGGTTACGGACTTTCCGACACGAGCGGCCGCTCGCTGATCTCCGGCACCGCCAACGACACGGGCACGAACGGCACGCTCGACGCCGGCCGGCTCAGCTTCATCGGCATCAACACGAGCTTCCTCGCGAGCGGCACGGCGCTGAACTCCGGCTTCTACTCCGGCACGCTCGTCGGCAAGTCCACCAGCAAGGTCGCCGCGATCTTCGGGGCCGACGGCTCGATCATTCTCTACGTGCTCGACGGCACGTTCGAGGACGCCGCCGGCGGCGGCTTCGCCGGCAAGGTCGACAGCACCGGCGCATTCAACCTCGCGACGATGCGCGGCAATCGCATCGTCGGCAAAGTCGATCCCAACACGCGCCTCCTCACCGGCACGCTCAGCGGTGCCGACAGCGGCACGTTCAGCATCTCGCCCGCGACGCTCACCGCGACCAGCACGCCCAAGGTCGCCGGCGCGGCCACGGAGGTGCGCTCGAACGTCGAAGTCAAAACCCTCAGCTCCGATCTCACCTACGATCAAGTGCTGCTCCAGGGCTCGTCCGCGACCGTGACGGCCGATTCGGGCCAGATCACGCGCATCTCGTTTGTCGATTCGTCGAACGATATCGTGCAGGTGGAATTCTCCGGCGCCGGCACGCTCACGCTCAGCCTCGACGATTACTCCGGCCCCGCGACCGCGGCAAATTACAACCAGCCTTCCGTCTCCTACGTCAAGGGACACGCCGGCATCGTCATCAGCGGTGCCGACGAGACGAGCAACCTGAGTATCTTCACGGTCGGCAAGTTCAACGCCATCGATCAGTCGCTCTTCAAGGACGGCGTCACTTACGACGGCGTCGCCGATCTCGCCTACGTCGTGATTCTCACGACCGACGGCAAATTCGGCGGCTTGCGCGCGGCCGATGCCACCTTCTTCGCCACCGCCGGCCTCACCGGCATCTGCGCGCCCGGCGTGCAATTCCAGGGCCCGGTCTACGTCGGCGACATCAACGCGTCCAACAACGCGAACCCGATGTTCCTCTTCAGCTCGGCGTCGGATGTGCGGATCACCGGCGGCAGCTTGTCGCAGAGCAACGGCGCGCCGGTCGAAGTGGGCGGACTCACGCAGATCAACTTCACCGATGGCATGACCTCGTCCGGCAAACTGTTGCCCGCGCAGCAGAATCAGGCGCGCCTGCAAAAGAACGGTGTGGACGTCGCCACCCAGGTCGTGGCGCAGCCGGCGCCGTGAGTTTCTCCCTGCTGCCCGACCGTCGAGGTCGGGCAGCATTTTTGTCCGTTGCGTGCGACGGTCTCCCGCTGGTCATTCGGCGCGAAGCGGAGAATCCACGCGCCGCCCGCCCGCTGCACGGCGCACGACTCGGCGCGGCAATCATTCTTCGCCCTCACGCGCAAACAGCGGGTCGCGTGCCGCGCGGTGCGAGGCGCGGTCGTTGAACACCCTCCGGTCTGCCGCGGGCTAGTATTGGTTGGTCATTTCCGATTTCGCGCCTAGCGTCCGGCCAGCCATGAGCAGCGCCGCTCGTCCCGAGATTGTCGAACCGCCCGCCTCCTCCGCGACCGCGAAGCCGCACGCGTTTGCCGGTGTGTTTTCGCTGCTCGCGCCGCACATGGCCGCGCTCGATCGCTACCTGCACGAGCAGCTCGCCGCCTTCGAGCCGGAGATTCGTTCGCTCGCGGACTACTGCATCGACACCTCGGGCAAACGCATCCGCCCCGCGCTCGTTTTCCTCAGCGGCTGGCGCGGCCCGGCGGAAATCCGCCCGGAGCTCGTGCGCGTCGCCGCCGTCGTCGAGCTCGTCCATCTCGCGACGCTCGTGCACGACGACATCATGGACGAAGCCGACGTCCGTCGCAACCGCCGCACCGCCGGCCGCGAATTCGGCCCGACCGCCGCCGTGCTGCTCGGCGACGCGTTGTTTGCGCACGCGCTGCATCTGGCGACGCAGTTTCCGACGACCGAGATTTGCGCGGCCGTCTCCGAATCGACGCGGCGCGTGTGCGCCGGCGAGATCGTGCAGACGCTGCGCCGCGGCTCCACCAACATCACGCGCGCCGACTACCAGCGCATCGTCGACCTGAAAACCGCCGAGCTTTTTCGCGTTTCGTGCTTCCTCGGCGCGCGACTCGCGGGCTCGCCGGCGGCTTACGTCGAAGCGGCGGCGCGCTTCGGCCGGCATCTCGGCATCGCTTACCAAATTTACGACGACCTCGTGGATTTCTTCGGCGACGAGGCGCGCATCGGCAAGACGCTCGGCACCGATCTCGCGAGCGGCAAACTCACGCTCCCGCTGCTTGCGCTACTCGATCGCCTGCCCGCCGCCGAAGCCGCGGCGCTCACCGCCGAAGTCACCGGCCGCAATCCGCCGCAACTCGAGCGCCGGCTCGCGCAGATGCGCGAGCTGGGCGTGTTTGCCGCTGTCGCGGAATCCGTGAACGCCGAAGTGGCGTTGGCGACCGCGGCGCTGGAGGGATGGGCGGAGCAGCCCGCGACGAAGCTGTTGCTCGGGCTCTGCGAGGTGTTGCGCACGCAGATCGCGGCGCTTCAGCCCGCGTAGCGGCACTTTTTCACGGGCTTTTAGTCGGGTCCTTCACCCAGCGGCGCACTTTGCATTTGCTCCGCGGCCCGCGTCGTCGTTTCTTCCCCTCGACCTCACGCCAACCATGGATGCGATCAAAGTCCTCGGTAAGACGCTCGTCGCGTCACCCGAACGCCGCCAGGAGGCGGATGCGGACTTGACCGTCGTGCGGCAGGTGCAGGCGGGCGACGTCGCCGCCTTCGACCGGCTCATCACGAAATATCGCGAGCGCGTCTTCGGCATCGTCTACAATCTCACTTCGAATCGCGAGGACGCCGCCGACCTCACGCAGGACACGTTCATCAAGGCCTTCCAATCGATCCAGCGCTTCGGCGGCCAGTCGTCGTTTTTCACCTGGCTCTACCGCATCGCGGTGAATTCCACGCTGAGCCACCTGCGCAAGACGCGGCTGCGGTCGTTCTTCAGCCTCGAGCGCATCGACGCCGACGAACCGGTCTCGCGCGAAATCATTGGCGCGCTGACGGATAAGACCGGCGCCGATCGCGACACTTACGTGCGCGAGCTTCAGGAAAAATTGAACGATGCGTTGCAGAAATTGTCTATCAAGCATCGCACCGTGGTCACTCTTTTCGAAATCGACGGCCTCAGCCACCAGGAAATCGCCGAGGTCATGAACTGCTCCGTGGGGACGGTGCGTTCGCGCCTGCACTATGCGAAACAGCTTTTGCAGGCGGAGTTGCAGCCCTACATGCGCCGATGAATCAAGAGAAACGCCCGATCACGCTCGAAGACATCCTTCGCCTTAAACGCGCCGAGCGCCCACCCGCGGCCTTCTGGGACCAGTTTGATCGCGACCTTCGCGCGCGTCAGCTCACCGCGCTTTTGGAGAAGCGCCCATGGTGGCGGAGTGCGGCGGTCTCGCAGGCGTGGAGCCTGTGGTCTCGCTATCATTTACCGCTGGGAGCGACGGCGATTTTCGCGCTCACCTTCGTCGCGATGCGCGAATATCGGCCGACGCCCGAGGCGGTCGCTCCGCATTCCCGCGCTTCGCGGGTCGCCATCGCCGCGCCGCACGCGAATTCGTCCGCGGCCGGTTTGCCGGCGCTCGAATCTTCCTCCGCGATTTCCGACGAGCAACCGACTGAGATCGCGGGCGAGGCCATGGTCGCCGAGGCCGTGAGTGCGCCGGCGGCGGCAACTCTGGCTCCGGGCGAACTTTCCCACCTGCTTACCGGCGATGCTCGCGTGACGCCGAGCGATGTGACGCCATCCGCGCGACACATCGCGGCCAATCTCGCCGCGGCCGAGGCCGCCGGCCCGCTGGTGGCGCGCCGCCTGTTGACGCCCGCCACCGGTTTCGAGATGCGCGTGCTGCCCGCGCGCGCGACGACGACGGAGCCGCTTGCTTCGATGAGTTCGCCCGCCGCGATGCGCAATTCCCGCCTCCTTTCCGCGATGGCTTTCGCGACCGAAGCGCCCGCCCGCTCGAACGAAAACGTCGCCCGCCGTCTTTCCGACGAGCAGCTCTACGACTCCGGCGCGCATCGCTTCGGCGCCAAGGCCAACAGCCTCACCTTCAAGATGTGAGCGGGCACGCCGCCGTCGCCTGATTCTTTCGAGCCCCGCCGCCGCGCGGGGCTTTTTGCTTTCCGGCTTTGGCGCGTTACGCTGCGCGATGCGCCTGGAAAAAGATTCGATGGGCGAACTGCCCGTGCCCGACGACGTGCTTTACGGCGCGAGCACACAACGCGCCGTCGTCAACTTTCCCATCAGCGGCCGCCGCCTGCCCGACGCCTTCATCCGCACGCTCGGCCTCGTGAAGCTCGCATGCGCGCGCGCCAACGAAGAACTCGGCCGCCTCGCGCCCGAGAAAAGCCGCCTGATCCGCGAGGCCGCGCGCGAAGTCGCCGAGGGAAAACTCGCGGCGCATTTCCCGCTCGACGTTTTTCAGACCGGCTCCGGCACGTCGGCCAACATGAACGCCAACGAAGTCATCGCCAACCGCGCGAGCCAGCTCGCCGGCGAGCCGATCGGCTCGAAGCGGCCCGTGCATCCGAACGACGACGTGAACCTCGGCCAGTCGTCGAACGACGTCATTCCCACGACGCTGCACGTGAGCGTCGCGCGCGCCCTGCACACGCAGCTCGCGCCCGCGCTCGGCGCGCTCACGCACGCGCTCGAGGAAAAATCGCGCGCCTTCGCCGGTGTCGTGAAGATCGGCCGCACTCATTTGATGGATGCGACGCCGCTCACGCTCGGCCAGGAATTTTCCGGCTACGCGGCGCAGGCCCGCAAAGCCGCGGTGCGCGTGCGCCACGCGATCGTCGCGCTCGACGAGCTCGCGATCGGCGGCACCGCCGTGGGCACCGGGCTCAACGGCGATCCGCGCTTCGCCGCGCGCGTGTGCGAAATCCTGAGTGCGGAGACCGGTCTCGCGTTTCGCGAAGCCCCCAACCACTTCGAGGCGCAGGCCGCGCGCGACGACTGCGCGGAAGTCGCGGGCGAGCTCGCCGCAGTTTCCGCGGCGCTCACGAAAATCGCCAACGATCTCCGCCTGCTCGGTTCCGGCCCGCGCGCCGGACTCGGCGAACTGCGCCTGCCGGCGACGCAGCCAGGCTCGTCGATCATGCCGGGCAAGGTGAATCCCGTGATGAGCGAAATGCTCGTGCAGGTCTGCCTCTACGTTCACGGCCTCACGCAGACCGCGATCCTCTGCGGCCGCGAGGGACACTTCGAGCTCAACGCCACGCTTCCGCTGCTCGCGCACACGCTGCACGAGTCGATCGACTGCCTCGCGAACGGCGTGCGCGTGTTTACCGAGCGCTGCGTGAAAGGCCTCGAAGCCGACGCCACGCATTGCCGCGGGCTCGTCGATCGTTCGCTCATGCTCGTCACTGCGCTCAACCCGCTCATTGGCTACGACGCCGCCGCCGCCGTGGCGAAGGAAGCGTTTGCGACCGGAAAAACGCTGCGCGAAATCGTGCTCGCGAAAAAACTCCTCGACGCCGCCGCGCTCGATCGCGCCCTCGATCCGCTCGGCATGACGAAACCCGGCGCCGCACTCGGCCCGGACAGCGGATGACTTTTCAATCGTTCTCGTTCTCTTAATCTTTCTCTTTCTCCGGCCTTTCGCCTGGCAAAAGATCGAGCAAAGAAACCGCCGACGCCTCCATGCCCGTCCATCAAGCCACGCTCACCATCCGCACGCCCGGCTCAGGCACGCACGAGATCACCGACGCGGTCGCGCGCGAACTGCAGCGCAGCGGATTGCCGCAGGGCGTCGCGACCGTGTTCTGCCAGCACACGAGCTGTTCGCTCGTGATCATGGAAAACGCCGATCCCTCCGCGCGCCGCGATCTCGAGGCGTGGCTCGATCGGCTCGTGCCGGAAGATGATTCGCATTTCACGCACACGCTCGAAGGCGCGGACGACATGCCGAGTCACATCAAGATGGCGCTGACGCGCACGAGCGAAACGATTCCCTTCTCCGAGGGCCGCCTGCTGCTCGGCACGTGGCAGGGAATTTTCCTCTGGGAACACCGCCGCGCCGCGCACACGCGGCACGTCGTCGTCACGTTGATCGGGTAGGGCGGTTTAAATTGAAGTGTAGCCGCGACGACGACGTAGGGCGGGGTTTATCCCGGACAAGTCGGGCGTAAAGCCCGACCTACAAAACCGGCGATGGCGTTTTGAAGCCGTTGCAGGCGTTTGTCTCGCAGCCGCAGCCGGAGCCGAGCTGGAGTTCGGCGTTCCGGGGGAGTGCCGAGCCCCAGCGCGGCAGCAAACCCGCAGTCGCAGGGCCGGGCCGCCTCAATTCTTCGCGGGCAGGCACGCGCCGCAGCCGTTCGCGAAGAAGTCGTTGCCCTTGTCGTCGACGAGGATGAACGCCGGAAAATCCTCCACTTCGATTTTCCACACGGCCTCCATGCCGAGCTCCGGATATTCGAGCAGCTCGACCTTCTTGATGTTTTCCTTCGCGAGGATCGCGGCCGGTCCGCCGATGCTGCCGAGGTAGAAGCCGCCGTGTTTCTTGCACGCGTTCGTGACCTGCGCGCTGCGGTTGCCTTTCGCGAGCATCACCATCGAGCCGCCCTGCGATTGGAAAAGATCGACGTAGCTGTCCATCCGCCCGGCCGTCGTCGGGCCGAACGATCCCGACGCGTAGCCGCTCGGCGTCTTCGCCGGCCCGGCGTAATACACCGGATGATCCTTCAAATACTGCGGCAAACCCTGGCCGGCATCGAGCCGCTCCTTGAGTTTCGCATGCGCGATGTCGCGCGCGACGATCAGCGAACCGTTCAACGACACGCGCGTCGTCACGGGATATTTGGTGAGCTCGGCGAGGATTTCCTGCATCGGCCGGTTCAGGTCGAGACGCACGATCTTGTCGTCCTTCCACGTGCGCAGCGCCGGCGGGATGAAGCGGCCGGGCTTGGTTTCCATCTGCTCGAGGAAAATGCCGTCGCGCGTGATCTTCGCCTTGATGTTGCGGTCGGCGCTGCACGAGACGCCCATCGCCACCGGGCAGCTCGCGCCGTGGCGCGGCAGCCGGATGACGCGGACATCGAGCGCGAAATATTTTCCGCCGAACTGCGCGCCGATGCCGGTCGAGCGCGCGACCTGCAGCACCTTTTCCTCCATCGCGCGATCGCGAAACGCCCGCCCGTGCTCGTTGCCGGTCGTCGGCAGCGCGTCGAGGTAGCGCGTCGAAGCGAGCTTGAGCGTCTTCATGCAAGCCTCGGCGCTGGTGCCGCCGACGACGAACACGAGGTGATACGGCGGGCACGCCGCGGTGCCGAGCAGCGGCAGCTTGTCGGTGACGAATTTCTCGAAGCTCTTCGGGTTGAGCAGCGCCTTCGTTTCCTGGAAGAGAAACATCTTGTTCGCCGAGCCGCCGCCTTTCGCGACGAAGAGGAATTCGTATTTCGCGCCCTCGGTCGCATGGATGTCGATCTGCGCGGGGAGATTCGTGCCGGTGTTCGTTTCCTTCCACATGTCGAGCGGCACCGTCTGCGAGTAGCGCAGATTTTCCTTCGTGTAGCAGTCGTAGACGCCGCGCGAAATCCACTCCGCGTCGTTCGCGCCGGTCCAGACCTGCTGACCCTTTTTCGCGAAGACCGCCGCCGTGCCCGTGTCCTGGCACATCGGCAAAATGCCCTCGGCCGAGATCTCCGCGTTTTTGAGCAGCGTGAGCGCGACGTAACGGTCGTTCTGCGACGCCTCCGGGTCATCGAGGATCGCCGCGACCTGCTGGAGGTGCTGCGTGCGCAGCATGAACGACGTGTCGTGAAACGCCTGTTGCGTGACGAAGGCGAGCGTCTCGGGCGCGACCTTGAGAATCTCCCGGCCCTCGAATGTCGACGTGCTCACGCCCTCTTTCGAGAGCAGCCGGTAGTCGGTGTCGTCGGCGCCGAGCGGAAACGGATCCTGATAGAAAAAGGGCGGAGGAGGCATGGCGAAAAAAGGAAGTCCAACTTAGCGCTGCTGCGCGAAGCTCCAAGCTTCAACCGCCAAGCTCCAGAGAAACTTCAAGCGTCCCAGGCCCAAGCTAATAGCCGTGGATTTTTCGGCGTTTAGGATTTCTCCCGAGCCTGGAGATGGGCGCCTGGAGTTTCCCTGATTCCGGTCATCGCGCGCACGACTTCGTGAAACCGCGGCAGATCGGCCGGCGTGACGACTTCGCCCGGATCGCGCGCCCAGCCGCTCGCGCCGGGCCACACGCCGCGCACGAGAAAATTTTCCTGCGTTGCCGGCATCCCCGCGACTTGCAGGTAGTCCTTCTGGTCCTTCTCGTCGCGCACGCCACTGATCAACTCCGGCGGGATCGCGGCGATGCGGCCGCTCGAGACGTAGGCGAGGTCGTTCAGCGCGACGAAGGGCCGCGAGTCCACGAGCGTCGTCGCCGGCCGGTCGGTCTCGCCGCGCAGATAACGATAATAATCGGCGTGGTTTTCCGCGAGCGGATCGAAGGGCTCGAGGTCGATGCGTTCGCTGCGGCCGTCGTTCCAGCGGATTTCGATCTGGCGGCCGACGGCGTAGCGCAGCGCGGCCTTGTCACAGAGCACGATCTCGGTGTGCGTGCTCGCACCGGCGCACGCGTGCGACAGCGCGAAGCGCATCGTGATGCCGGTCGTCGTGTCCATCTCGACAAAAAACGTGTCGGCGCCCTCGATCGCGTGCGCGCGATACAGCTCGGCGCGCACCGCCGCGAGCTGCGCCCAGCTGAAAAGCTCCGGCCCGCCGGTCCAGAAAAGGAGATTGTGGACGAAGTGCGCCATCGCGTTGCCGAAGCACGAGTCGACGACGATGTGCTCGCCGACCACGAGCCGGCCGGCCCAGGCGTTGCGCGCGAAATAGCTCGCGGGCCTCGGCCACAGCGCGCTGAGCGTCGCGCCGCGGATGGCGCCGAATTCGCCGGCGAGCAAACGCTCCTTCAACGAGAGCCGCGCTTTCTCGATGATGAAATTGAAGCCGACGAGCGAAGCGCGGCGCGCGCGGGTGTCGGCGGCGATCATCGCTTCGAGTTCGCGGTAGTCGAGGGTCGGCGGTTTTTCGAGATAGGTCGGCAGCCCGAGCGCCGTCGCCGCCGCGTGCATCTCGGCGTGGAGCTGGATCGGCGTCGGCAACACCACCACGTCGAGCTCCGGGTGACAGGCGCCGAGCATCGCGCGGTAGTCGGCAAACACCTGCACGCCGCGCGAACCGAAGCGCCACGAGAATTGCTCCGCCTCGAACGCCTCCGGCTGCGGATCGCACGTCGCGACGAGCTTCGCGAGCCCGCGCTCCTCGAGCCGCGCCACAGCGTGGTGATGCGAGCCGGCGAAGCCGCCCATGCCAGCGATCGCGACGCGGATCGGCTTCATCGCGCACTCCGCCGCGGAAATCGGAAGCTCCCCCGGAAAAACTCCAAGCTCCGGGGAAACTCCAATGCACCATGCATGAATTGAAGGCTTTTGGCTTGGTGCGTCACGGGAGCTTCGGAAGTTGGTGCGGGGAATTTCGCGCGGGTCGGCGCGCGCACCCTCACACGATCTTGAATTTGGGCAAATCCTGGCCGTCGATCAGGCCGACCGGCCGGCCGCGCGCGTCGACGACGATCAGGTCGTCGATCTTGTGCGCTTCGAACAGCCGCAGCGCATCCACGCCGAGGGCATCGTGCGCGATCACCTTCGGGTTGCGCGTCATGAAGCGCGACACCGGCTGGCGCAGAAAATCCGGCGCGCTCAACACGCCGCGGCGCAGGTCGCCATCGGTGAGGATGCCGGTGAGCCGGCCCGTCTTGCGGGCGACGAGCGCGATGCTGCCGGCTTTCGCGCGCGTCATCCGCAGGATCGCGTCCTGCGTCGTGATCGTGTCCGCCGCGACCGGCAGCCGGTTGCCGGTGCGCATGATGTCGGTCACTTTCACGAGCAGCACGCTGCCGATCGCGCCGGCGGGATGATACTGCGCGAAGTCGTCGCGCGTGAAGCCGCGTGCCTCGAGCAGCACCATCGCGAGCGCGTCGCCGAGCGCGAGCGCCGCCGTCGTGCTCGCGGTCGGCGCGAGCTTGAGCGGGCACGCTTCGCGCGGCACGTGAAACAGCAGGCGCAGGTCCGCGGCGCGCGCGAGGTCGGAGGCGGCGTTGCTCGTGAATGCCACGATGCGCAGGCCGAAGCGCTTGAGCAGCGGCACGAGCCGGAGAATCTCCTCGGTCTGGCCGCTGTTGCTCAGCAGGAACGCCAGGTCGCCTTCGTCGACGAGCCCGAGGTCGCCGTGCAGCGCCTGCGTCGCATCGAGAAAATACGAGGAGACGCCCGTGCTGTTGAAGGTCGCCGCGATCTTCTGCGCGATGGCGGCGTTCTTGCCGACGCCGCTGAAGATCAGCTTGCCGCCCGCGGCGCTGACGCTCTCGACCGCGCGCGCGGCGGCGAAGAATTCCGGGCCCAGCCGCTTCGCCGTTTCCGCGAGCGCGGCGCTCTCGGTGCGGATGCAGGCGCGGGCGCGGGCGAGGGCGGTTTTCGATTGCAGGGCCATTTAGAGTTTGAGTCGTCGGAAAGAGGTTGCGGAATCTAGGCGCAACGACTGCCCGTTCAATCCCTTTCCCGTCCGATGACCGTCCGCCTTCCTCTCGCCATGCTCGCCGCGCTGGCGTGCCTCGTCCTCGGCGGCTGCGGCAGTGGCGACCGGACGCCGCTCGCGGCCGAGACCGACGAGCCGCTCTACCAGCAGGCAAAACAATACGAGCGGCAGGGCCGCTACTCCGAGGCGCTGCTCAGCTACCGCAAGGTCATCGATAAACGCGGCGAACAGGCGGCGGCCGAGTCGCACCTCGACGCCGGCAACATCCTCCTCGACCAGATGAAGAATCCGGTCGAAGCGATCTATCGCTTTCGAAAATACCTCGAGCTGCAGCCGAATTCGAAACAGGCCCAGCTGGTCCGCGAGCGCATCAACACTGCGTTTCTCGAGATCGCGCGCACGCTCCCGGCCCGGCCGCAGGAAAACCAGTTGAGCCGCGCCGTGGACGATGACGAGATCGCGCGGCTGCGCGCGGAGAACGACGAGTTGAAAGCGCGCTTGCAGACGCTCGGCGCCGCGCCGCCGCCGCGCTCGACGCGGGGCGTGATGTTCACGATTCCGGAGCCGCCGCGCCCCACCGCGCCCGCCCCGACGGTGCCGGTGGCCGACGACTCGCCGCTCTCGCTGGCACCGCCCGCCGCTGCGCCGGAGCGCGCCGCCGTCCAGCCGTCGCCGGCGAATTCTTCCTCGCGCGCCGCGCCGCCGCCGCCGAATTCCGCGCGCCCGGCCACTGCCCGCCGCACGCACACCGTCGCGGAAAAGGAAACGCTCTACGGCATCTCCACGCGCTACTACGGCAACGGCCGGCACGTCGCCGACATCCTCGACGCGAATCGCGACATCCTGCCCAACACCGCCGCGCTCAAGCCCGGCATGGTGCTGAAAATCCCATGATCGCTCGTCGCTCCCGGCGCAGGCAGAGAATCCTGCGCCGCGGACGGCTTTGATTTTCGGCGGAAATTTTTTCGCATGCCGCGCACCTCGCAACGCACGTCCGTCTTCACCGAGTCGCTGATTCGCGAGATGTCGCGCGTCGCCGCGCGGCACGGAGCGATCAACCTCGCGCAGGGTTTCCCCGACTGGGATCCGCCGGCGGCGCTCGTGCAGGCGGCGAAGGATGCGATGGACACGCATCGCCACCAATACGCCGTCACCTGGGGCTCGCCCGAGCTGCGGGCCGCGCTCGGCGCGAAGCTCACGCGCTTCATGGGCGTGCCCGTCGATGTCGAGCGCGAGCTCGTCGTCACCTGCGGCGCGACCGAGGCGATGATGGTCGCGATGATGACGGTGTGCGATCCGGGCGATCGCGTGGGGTTGTTCTCGCCGTTCTACGAAAACTACGCCGCGGACGCGATTCTCTCGGGCGCGACGCCGGTCCACGTGCCGCTGCATCCGCCGCATTATCGCTTCGATCCGGCCGAGCTGCGCCGCGCTTTTGCGAGCGGCCTGAAGGCGTTCGTGCTCTGCAATCCGTCCAACCCGTGCGGCCGCGTCTTCACGCGCGAGGAACTGCGGCAGATCGCCGCGCTCGCGGAGGAGTTCGACGTGTGGGTGCTCACGGACGAAGTCTACGAACACATCGTCTTCGCGCCGCGCCGGCACACGTATTTCGCGACGCTGCCCGGCATGGCGCGGCGCACGCTGATGTGCTCGTCGCTCTCGAAAACATTTTCGATCACCGGCTGGCGACTCGGCTACGTGCACGCGGCGCCGGACACGACCGCGCAGGCGCGGAAGGTGCACGATTTCCTCACCGTCGGCGCGGCGGCGCCGCTGCAGCACGCGGTCGTGACGGCGCTGAATTTTCCCGCGCGCTACTACGACGGGCTCGCCGCGGAATACGCCGCCTCGCGCGACGTGCTGCTCGGCTACCTCGAGCGCACCGGCCTCGCTTATACGCGGCCGGAAGGCGCCTACTTCGTCATGGTCGACATCTCGCGCTTCGGCTACGCGAGCGACGTGGAGTTCGCGCACTGGATGACGCGCGAGATCGGCGTCGCGCCGGTGCCGGGCTCGAGTTTTTTCGCGCAGCCCGAGAACCGCTACATCCGGCTGAATTTCGCGAAACGGCCCGAGACACTGCACGCCGCGGGCGAGCGGCTGTTGAAATTGAAAGGATGACACGCCGCCGCCCCGGGAGCGCGGCGCTCCCAAGGCCGCGGCGAGGTCGACGGGGCGTGACGGAACTGCCTCGGCCACGGGGCGAACTGCGGGCGGATGGAGATTTTGTCCGTGAGTTCCCGACGGGCGGGTAAATTTTCCGGCGCTCCGAAGGGCGGTCTCGCGGTCTATCGCCGCATGAATCGCTCCCTATCCCTCGTCCTCCTCGTCATCGGCTGCGGGCTGGTGATCTACGGCATCGGTGCCGCTGGATCATTTGGCTCGGACGTATCGCGGTTTTTCACCGGCGCTCCCACGGATCGCGCCATGTGGCTGCTGATCGGCGGCGCCGTGGCCGCCATCGTCGGGCTGGGCGGACTCCTGCGCGGCTCCAAATCCTGATTATAAAATAAAACGGAGAACTTCCTTATGCTGAACTACGCGATAATTTTTCTGATCATTGCGATCCTCGCGGGCGTGCTCGGTTTCGGCGTCATTGCCGGCACCGCGGCCATGGTCGCGAAGGTTTGTTTCGTGGTCTTCCTCGTCTTGTTTCTGTTTTCGCTGTTCGGCGGAAGCAGCCGGCGGCTGTAGGCGGAGCGTCGTGCGGCGCTGGGAGACGGAAGGCCGGAGGCGGGTCGCGGGTTTTTCGCGGCCCTGCTCCGGATGCGGCACGGGCGTCTCGCCCGTGAACTTTTTTGGGAGCGCATTACACGGGCGAGACGCCGGTGCCACTCCCAGGTGGCCAGACATCCCGCGTGCCCAGCGTTACAGCGTGCCGATCGCTTCGTCCAAGACCGCGAGCAGAAAATCGGCATCGGCCCGAGTGATATTCATTGGCGGCGCGAAGCGGATCGTCTGACCCCAGAGGCCGCCTTTGCCGAGGAGCAGGCCGAGTTCGCGCGCGTTTTCGACGGCTTGTGCGCATTCTTCTTTTCCGGGCTGCTTCGTCGCGCGGTCCTTCACGAATTCGATGCCGAGCATCAGGCCTTTGCCGCGCACATCGCCGATCACCTTGTATTTCGCCTTCAGCTTTTCGAGGCCGGCGAGGATGTAGTTGCCGAGTTCGAGGCAGTTTTCCTGCGTCTTTTCCCGCTCGATCACTTCGAGCACGGCTTTGCCGATCGCGCTGACGACGGGATTGCCGCCGAAGGTGTTGAAATGAACCTTCTGCGTGAGCATCGCGGCGATCTTTGGCGTCGTGACGACGGCCGCGAGCGGCGCGCCGTTGCCGATGCCTTTCGCCATCGTGACGATGTCGGGGATGACGCCCTGCGTCTCGAAACCCCAGAAATGCGTGCCGGTGCGGCCGAAGCCCGTCTGCACTTCGTCGGCGATGCACACGCCGCCGGCGGCGCGGATGTGCTCATAGGCGTGTTTCAGATAGCCGTCGGGAAACACGACGAAGCCGCCGACGCCCTGGATCGATTCGGCGATGAAGGCCGCCACTTTGCCGGGCGTGGCGTAGTCGATGAGGTTCTTCACGTCGTCCGCGTATTTGCGGCCGGCGTCCGGATCGTCGTAGCCGTAAGGCCCGCGATACGGATACGGGGCGATGGCGTGATGGACGCCGAAGGAGTGCGGCGTGTTGAATTTCCACGAGCTGTGCGCCGTGACGCTCATGCCGCTGGCGTTGCCGCCGTGATAGGCGTTGCGCAGCGCGACAACGTCGTAGTTGCCGGTGTAGAGCCGGGCCATGAGCAGCGCGAGGTCGTTGGCTTCGGAGCCGGAGTTGACGAAGTAGCAGACCTTCAGGTCGCCGGGCATTTTCGAGGCGAGCTTCTCGGCGAACTCGGCGATCTTTGGCTGCAGGTAAATCGTCGTGGAGTGCTGGATCGTTTGGTTCTGCTGGTTGGCCGCGGCGACGACGTGCGGGTGGCAATGCCCGACGCTCACCGTCACGATGCCGCCGAGCCCGTCGAGGTAGCGTTTGCCGGTGTCGTCCCACACCCACTGCATCTTTCCTTCGACGATCATGATCGGCTTCTTGTAGTAGAGGAAGAGGCCGGGATTGAGGTATTGCTTGCGGAGCGCGAGCACCTGCTCGGCGGACGGGCCGGTGTAGGGCTGCGGCTTATGCGCGGTGGGCGGCAGGGGAATGGATTTCATTTTTGGGAAAAATCTGGCCACCGATTACACGGATTGCACGGACAAGTCGATCCGGGCCCATCGGTGGAGTCCGTGGCTAACGGTTCGGGAGCAATTTTCTGAGCACGAGGTAAACGACAAACGCCACACCGAAGCCGACGAACCACGCGTAATTGTAGAGCGACAGCAGAAAGGGGGAGACGTGCGCGGCGGCGACGACTTTTATCGTGGCGAGGAAACCGGGCAGGCTCGGCAGCACGCCGGCGACGAAGGCCACGATCGCCACGATGCTGAAGCCGCCGGTGTAGCGATACTGGCCGTCGGGCAGGTAGAGATTGAGCACGTTGAGCTGGCGGCGGCGCCACACGAAGTAGTCCGCGATCATCACGCCGCCGATCGGGCCGAGCAGGCCGCTGTAGGCGACGAGCCAGAGGAAAATGTAGCCGCTGGGATCGGCGACGAGTTTCCACGGCATCATCGCGATGCCGATCACGCCGGTGATGAAGCCGCCGGTGCGGAAGGAGATTTTTTTCGGCGCGAGGTGGGCGAAGTCGTTCGCGGGCGAGACGACGTTGGCGGCGATATTGGTCGCGAGCGTGGCGAGGCAGAGCGCGAGCATCGCGACGACGAGCAGCACGGGATTTTTGAAATGCGTGAGGACGTCGACGGGATCCCAGATCGTCGTGCCGTAGATGATCGTCGTGGCCGACGTGACCGCGACGCCGATGAAGGAGTAGAGCGCCATCGTCGTTGGCAGCCCGACGAGCTGGCCGAGCACCTGGTCGCGCTGCGAGTAGGCGTAGCGCGAGAAGTCGGGGATGTTGAGCGAGAGCGTCGCCCAGAAGCCGACCATGCCGGTGAGGCCGGGAAAGAAAAACGTCCAGAACTGACCGGCCTTCGGCTGGCCGGCGTCGAACGCGGACGGCTGCGAGAGCATCGGCCCGAAGCCGCCGGCCGCGCGGCGCGCCCAGAAAAGCAGCAACAACCCGAGCGCGAGCAGCAGCGGCGCCTTGATGTTGAGGAGCACGCGGATCGTGTCGATGCCGCGCCAGATCACCCACATGTTGATCGCCCAGAAAAAGAGGAAGCACGCGAGCTGCGCCCCGCCGATGCCGAGAAAATTATCGATCGGGCCGGCGGCGAGCGACGGCCAGAATACCGCGAGGATTTTGTAGATGGCGCTGCCGCCGATCCACGTCTGGATGCCGAACCAGCCGCACGCGACGAGCGCGCGGAGCAGCGCGGGAAGATTGGCGCCCGCGGTGCCGAACGACGCGCGGCAGAAAACCGGAAACGGAATCCCGTAGCGCGTGCCGGCGTGGGCGTTGAGGATCATCGGCACGACGACGATCAGGTTGCCGAGGAAGATCGTGACGATCGCCTGCGACCAGTTCATGCCGCCGCCGATGAGCGACGACGCGAGCATGTAAGTCGGGATGCACGACGACATGGAAACCCACAGCGCGGCGAAACTGAGCCAGCCCCATTTCCGGCGGTCGCGCGTGACGGGCGCGAGGTCGGCATTGTAGAGATGCGACGACTGCGCCGCGGCGAGGTCGAACTCGACGTCGGGAGCGTTGCGCGCGAGGCCGGTGGTCACGGGGAAAAAACGCCAAGCGCCAAACGCCAAGTCACAGAGAAGCTCGAAGATTTAAATTTCATGGGCCGCATCGGAATCGGGCGTTTGGGGGTGAGGCGATCATCGGAGTATTAAAACTGATTTCAAAACTCCGGGATCCTGATGGGGACGCGGCGCCCTCGCCGCGTTTTCTCTCGGGCGAACGCGACGAGGGCATCGCGTCCCCAGTCTGACGCCGAAGAATTTTGAGTTTGAAGCAGGAAGCCAGGAAACCGGGAAAAGACATCGGAGGAATTTTTCAGAGTTTCATGGCTTCCTGCTTCAAAAATGACTCGGCGTGCGCCGCAGGAATTGCCCGCGGCCGAGCGTGCCGACGAATTTTCCGTCGCGCGCGGCGACCTGGCCGCGAACGGTCACGACGCTCGCGCGGCCGGCGAGCGGCCAGCCTTCGAACGCGCTGTAGTCGACGTTCATGTGCTGCGTCTTTGCCGAGATTTTGCCGCGATAATTCGGATCGAAGACGACGAGGTCGGCATCGGCGCCGGGCTGGATCGCGCCTTTGCGCGGAAAGAGATCGAAGAGCTTTGCGACCTGCGTGCTGGCGACATCGACGAACGTGTGCAGATCGATGCGGCCGGCGGCGACGCCGTGCGTGTAGAGGAGATTCACGCGCTCCTCGAGCGACGGGATGCCATTCGGGATTTTCGTGAAGTCGTCGCGACCCATCGGCTTTTGCTTCTGAAAATCGAAGGGCGCGTGGTCGGTCGCGACCGTCTGGATGAGGCCGTCGCGGAGCCCGTGCCAGAGGACGGATTGGTTGCGCGCGTCGCGGAGCGGCGGCGACATGACGTATTTCGCGCCCTCGAAATTCGGCCGCTCGGCGTAGGTTTTGTCGAGGAGCAGATATTGGATGAGCGTCTCGATGCCGACGCGCACGCCGCGCTGCCGCGCCGCGATCGCTTCGTCGAGTGCTTCCTTGCACGAGAGGTGGACGATGTAAGTCGCGGCGCCGGTCAGCTCGGCGAACGTCATCAGGTGATGCACGCCTTCGGCTTCGACGGCGGGCGGACGACTTTCGTGATGCTGGCCGGGATCGGTCTTGCCGGCGGCGAGGAGTTCCTTGCAGCGTTCGGCGACGAGCGTCTCGTTTTCGCAGTGCGCGGTGACGATGACGCCGAGCTCCTTCGCGAGCTTGAGCGTGCGGTAGAGCTCCGTGTCGTCGATGCCGAAGGCGCCTTGGTAGGCGAGGAAGATTTTAAACGACGCGATCCCGCGCCGCACGATTTCGCGGAGCTGCGCTTCGGTCGTGACGTCGAATTTCGTCACGCCCATGTGAAACGAAAAATCGCACGCGCTCTTGCCCGCCGCCTGCGCCATCCACAGCTCGAACGCTTGCAGCGCGTCGTCCTTGCGCGCGGGGCAGCACATCTCGATCAGCGTCGTCGTGCCGCCGACGAGCGCGGCTTGCGAGCCGGTTTCGTAGGTGTCCTTCGAAAACGTGCCCATGAACGGCAGGTAGATGTGGACGTGCGGATCGATGAAGCCGGGGAAGACATATTTCCCATTCGCGTCGATGACCTCGGTGCCGGCGGAGGCGGAGAGGTTGCGGTCGATCTTCGTGATCGTTTCGCCCTCGCAGTAGATGTCGGCGATGTAGCGGGAGTCGGCGGTGATGATCTCGCCGTTTTTGACCAGGAGGCTCATGAGAGGAATGACCCGGAATTTTTAACCACGGATTTCACGGATTGGCACGGATGGATCATCGAACAACGCGCTTCCAACGCAGGTCCGCGTGCTTGAAATTGAGAAGCAGGGCGAGCCGGAGATTTGTGATCGAGAGATAGCCGATCATTTTGGCCTGATGGGTCGGCGTGAAATCCTCGACGACTTTGGGGTCCGCGACGACCAAGTCGTCGACAATAAGATCCGGCACGAGCGTATCGACCAACTGTCCTTCGTAGAGAACATCGAAACGTTTTTGCTGGTCGACTCGATGGCCACGTTTTCTCAGCTCGATGACCAGGGCGTTTTCGTAGGCCTTTTCATCAAGGCCGGGTTTTAACGTGTTCAGCACTTTCATGGCGGCGCCAATGATCGTTTCGCTTACCTCCGGGTGGATCATCTGCGGTTTTCCGGTATCCGTGCCCATCCGTGAAATCCGTGGTTAAAAAGGTTTGGGGAATTATTTTTTCCAAACATCGCCGACTTCGCCGCCGAACCAGCGGGTCGTGACGACTTTTTGCTGCGTGTAGAACTGCACCGCTTCGCGGCCCTGGATGTGCAGGTCGCCGTAGAACGAATCGTCCCAGCCGGTGAACGGAAACATTGCCATCGTCGCGGGCACGCCGACGTTGATGCCGATCATGCCGGCTTTCACGCGGTGCTTGAACTCGCGCGCCGCGGCGCCGTTGTTCGTGAAGATCGCGGCGCCGTTGCCGAAGCTCGAGCGGTTCGCCTGCGCGATCGCGGCGTCGAGGTCGTCCATGCGCATGACGTTGAGCACCGGGCCGAAAACTTCCTCGCGCGCGAGCGTCATGTTTTCCTGCACGCCGTCGACGATCGTCGCGCCGAGATAAAAACCGCGCGGCGCGTCGGGCACTTTCGTGCGGCGGCCGTCGGCGATGACCTTCGCGCCTTCTTTTTCGCCGCTCGCGAGGAGACTCAGCACGCGGTCGCGATGCTGCGCGGTGATCACCGGTCCCATCTCGGGCTGCGCCGCGGGCGCGGGTTGATCGGTGCGGCCGACCTTGATCGCTTTCGCGGCATCGACGAGCGTCGGCAGCACGCGCTCCGCGGCTTTGCCGACGGCGATCGCGGTCGAGCCGGCCATGCAGCGCTCGCCGGCGCAGCCGAACGCCGCGGTGCTGAGCGCCTCGACGGTCTTCGGCACGTCGGCATCGGGCATGATGACGATGTAGTTTTTCGCGCCGCCGTTGGCCTGCACGCGCTTTCCATTCCGCGTGCCGGTTTCGTAGATGTATTTCGCGATCGGCGTGGAGCCGACGAAAGAAACGGCGCGCACCTTCGGATGCGTGAGCAGCGCGTCGACGCACGCGCGGCCGCCGTGCACGAGGTTGAACACGCCCTTGGGCAGGCCGGCCTGCTCGAGCAACTCGCCAAGCAGCACGGCGGTGAGCGGGACTTTCTCGCTCGGCTTCAGCACGAACGTATTTCCGCACCCGAGCGCGAGCGGGAACATCCACAGCGGCACCATGGCGGGAAAGTTGAAAGGCGTGATGCCGACGCAGACGCCGAGCGGCTGAAGGTGCGTCTCGCAGTCGACGTTGCGCGCGAGATTTTCGAGCGTGTCGCCGAAGAGCAGCGACGGCGCGCCGCAGGCGTATTCGACGTTTTCGAGTCCGCGGAAAATCGAGCCGCGCGCCTCGGCCTGCGTCTTGCCGTGCTCGCGCGAGACGGTGGCGCAGAGCCGGTCGAAGTTCTGCTCGATGAGCTGGCGGTATTTGAAGAACACCCGCGCGCGCTCGACCGCCGGCGTCTCGCGCCACGCCGGAAAAGCCGCGTGCGCGGCGTCGACGGCGGCGTTCACCTCAGCCGCATCGCCGGCCGGACACTCGGCGATCACGTCGCCCGTGGAGGGATTGAAAACGGGCGTGCCGCCGTTTTTCCCGACGAGCCATTCGCCGGCGATGTAATTGGGACAGGAAAGAAGAGTCTGGGCCATGGGGAAATTTTGCTGCTCGTGCCGGCAAACGGCGAGCTGACGGAGAACGTTATTTGCAGACGGAGTCGGTCTCGCAAAGCGGCTCGGGGCTTGCCCGCGAAATTGCTGTGTGTAGGATGGGTGTATGAGCCAGTTGCACCGGATTACGTTCGACCCGAAACAGTGTGGCGGTAAACCGTGTATTCGCGGGATGCGGATTCGGGTGAAGGATGTGCTCGGCATGCTGGCGAGCGGAATGACCGAGGCGCAGATCCTCGCTGATTTTCCTTATCTCGAACGCGAGGACATTCAGGCGAGCTGCGAATACGCGGCCCAATACGTGAATCATCCCGTCGTGACCGCGAATTCGTGAAATTCGTCATCGATGCCCAGCTTCCGCCTGCGGTGGCGCGCTGGCTGCGAGATGCGGGCCACGAAGCGGAGCATGTCCAGGACGCCGGGCTGCTGATGGCGGACGATAGCGCCATTTGCCGATACGCCAAACGTGTCGGTGCGGCAATCATGACGAAGGACGAAGATTTTGCCGACCGGGCGCGGGCGGCAGGCGCGCCGCCGGCTATTGTGTGGCTGCGCGTCGGCAATTGTTCGAACGCCGAGCTGCGCGCCTGGTTGGAGCCACGACTTGCCGGTATCGTCGAGATGGCGAGCGATGGCAGCGTGATCATCGAGGTGATTTGAGGGCGCGACGTTGTCTCGCATCATGCTTTCGACAACGCGTCCGATTGCTTCACAAACTCGTCGCCGCTCCACTCGCCGTCGCTCTTCACGACTTTCGCGGTGGCGGCGGCTTTTTGCGCGGCTTTGCGTTCGGTCTGGCGGCGGACGAGATCGGCGTGTGTCGTGAAATACGGCAGGCTCTTGCCTCTGAAATCCGCGAGTGTTTCGAACTTGTGCTTCGCCATGAACGCGAGCAACTGCTCGCACATCGGCTTCACGCATTCGTAGCCGAACTTCATCACGCCGGTGCACACCTGCACGGTGTCGGCGCCGAGCAGGATGAATTGCGCGGCATCCTCGCCGCTCTCGACGCCGCCGAGCCCGGAGAGCGAGCGATCGGGAAACTCCGCGCGGATCATCGTGGCGAGCTCCATCACCATGCGCAGGGCGATCGGCCTCACGGCGCGGCACGAATAACCGCCGGGCGTCGTGTAGCCTTCGACCGTCGGCTCGGGGCGCAGCGTATCGAGATTCACGCCCATCACGCTGCGGATCGTGTTGATCGCGCTCAGGCCCGTGGCGCCGCCGCGCAGCGCCGCGCGGCCGGGCTCCTCGATGTGCGTGATGTTGGGCGTCATCTTCGCCCAAAACGGTTTCTTCGCCGCGCTCTTCACCCAGCCGCACACTTCCTCGAGGATGTCCGGATCCTGGCCCATCGCGGCGCCCATCTTGCGCTCGGGCAGGCCGTGCGGGCAGGAGAAGTTCAACTCGAACGCATCGACGCCGGCGTCCTGGCAGCGCTCGACGATTTCGATCCACGCGTCCTTCCGGTATTCCTCCATCACCGAGGCGATCAGCACGCCCTGCGGAAACTGGTCCTTGCACTTCTTGAATTCGTCGAGCCACAGGTGAAACGGCCGGTCGCTGATCAACTCGATGTTTTCCCAGCCGATGACTTCGCCGCCGCCCGCATGGAGCTTGGCGTAGCGCGGCGTGACGTTGATCACTTTCGACGCGTCGAGGCTGATCGTCTTCGCGATGACGGCGCCCCAGCCTTCGCGGAACGCGCGCGTGATGACGCCGAGGTTCGTGCCCGGCGGGCCGGAGCCGATGACAAACGGGTTAGGCAGTTTCAGGCCGTCGACGGTGGTGGCGAGCGTGGGCATGGGAGGCGTGGGTTAGCAGAAGCCGTGCAAGTTGGGCGGTGGCGGCAGCCGCCATTCGGTCGCGGAAGCGCTGCGTATAATTACCAGCCACGGCGGGGTTCGTCGGGATTGAATGTGAAGCGCGAGGTTCTACTTTCCAAGCCACAAAGCAGCAGCTGGAGTGACTGAATGATACAGGCGGATGCAGACGAGGCGGGAACGTGCGCGGGCGCCGGCAGGCGCCCGCGCTGCTTCGCACCGTTTCGTTTCCGCGCCGTTTCCGGCCGGCGCGCGAAAGGCCGGCGATGAGCGCGCTCGATCCGCAACGCACCCTCGCCGAGTTGAAGGAGTTGCGCGCCTTCACCGCCGACGAAAACGGCGCGCAGCGCGTGGCCTTCACGCCGCTGTGGGTGAAGACGCGTGCGTGGCTGAGGCAAAAACTCGAGGCGATCGGCGGCCTCGAGCTGCACACCGACGCAGCGGGAAATTTCTGGGCGACGCTGCCCGGCGCGAGCGAGCGCGCGCTGCTGATCGGCGGTCACATGGACTCGGTGCCGAATGGCGGGTGGCTCGACGGCTGCCTCAACGTCCTCGCCGGCGTGGAAATTCTGCGGCGGCTTCGCGCCGAATACGGCGGCCGCCCGCCGGTCACCGTGCGGCTCGTCGACTGGGCCGACGAGGAAGGCGCGCGGTTTGGGAAAAGCTTGTTCGGCTCGTCGGCGTGTGCGGGTTCGCTCGACATGGCTGAAGCCCGGAGCCTGCGCGATCGCGACGGCATCGCGCTGCCGGACGCGCTGCGGAAGGTCGGGATCGATTTCGAGCGCGTGAAGGAAAGCGGCGCGGAATTGAAAAACGCCGCCGCATATATCGAACTGCATATTGAGCAGGGGCCGGTGCTGCTCGATCTGGATTTGCCGCTCGGCGCAGTGCTCGGGACGTTTGGCGTCGAGCGACACGCGATCGTGTTTCGCGGACAGGCGGCGCACTCGGGGAGCACGCCAATGAACCGGCGCAAGGACGCGTTTCTCGCCGCGGCGAAGATGAGCCCGGAGATTTACCGGATTGCGGAGCGCAGCGGCGGCGGCGTGTGCACGATCGGCTCCTGCACGACGAAGCCCGGCATCGTGACGAGCGTCGTCGAAGAGTGCCGCCTCACGCTCGATCAGCGGCATCTCGATGCTGCCGCGCTCGCCCGCATGCTGGCGGAAGCGCGCGAGGCGAGCGAGCGCTTCGCCAGAGAGGGCAACGTCAGCGTGACGTGGGAACGGCTCTGGCACATCGCGCCGCGGCCGTTTCACCCGGAGCTGATCGGCCTTTGCGACGCGGCGATCCACGAAACCTGCGGCACCTCGCATCGCCTGCCGTCCGGCCCGCTGCACGACGCGGCGGAAGTCTGCGGCGCGGGCGTGCCGACGGTGATGATGTTCGTGCAGAGCCTGCACGGGATCAGCCACAACAAGATCGAGGACACGCGCGAAGAGCATCTCGTCCAGGCCGTCGCGGCCTTTGATCGCCTCGCGACGAAAACGATCGCGTGGCTGACCGCGGCGGCCGTGAAAAAAAATTCCCCATGAAGCCCGTCGCCTGGATCGCGAAAGCGGCCCATCTACCCGGCTGGACCGCGCTCGCCCAATTTTCGTCGCGCTGGAACGAGCGCGTTGGATTTGCCGGCGCGGCGCTGCTCACGATCGTCGGCGTCGCGCTGAGCTGGCATCTGCCGCGCCAGCGGATGGCGATCGAGGAACAGATCAAGGATGGGCACCTGACCGAGGAGCAGGCGCGCCGCCGCCTGAGGATTTATCATCTTTGCGCGCCCGTCACGACGATCGCCGGCATGGCCTTGCTCGTGAAATGGTTTCTGACATTCGCGGAATGAGGCGTCGTCGAGGCGCGGAGGAAATTTTTTATCGCGGAAGCGCGGAAGGACGGAAACGTGGCAAAACGCAGCGTCACGTCACGCCGATCACTCGTGCCGATGCGGGGAGCAGCGATTCCAGTGCGGTGCATGCGGTCGCGATGCCGTCTTCGGCGCGGAGGCGCGTGGCGGTTTCGGCGGTGCGGCGGGCGCAGCTTTCGTCGGCGAGCAGCGCGGCGAGTTCCGCGGCGACGGCGGTCGCGCGATAACGCCGGCGGGGAAGCGTGCGGCCGAAGCCGAGGCGGCGGATGCGCGCGGCGTTGTCGAATTGATCGTGGGCAAACGGCACGACGAGCATCGGACGTCCGGCCCGCAGCGATTGCGCGGTCGTGCCGATGCCGCCCTGGTGGACGATCGCGGCCACGCGCGGAAAAATTCGCGCAAAGGGCAGATAATTCCACGCGAGCATCGACGGCGGCAGGCGCGGCGGCGGCGAATTTCTTCCGAGCAGCAGCAATGCGCGGCGGCCGAGCTTCTCCGCGGCGCGCGCGCTTTCGGTGTAGAAATCGCCGGCGAATTCCACGGCGGCGGAGCCGAGGGTGAAGACAATCGGCGGCGGCCCGCTCGCGAGAAACGCTTCGACCTCGGTGGGGAGCGCAGCGCTGGCGTCGGTGGAATCGGATTCGTCGAAGAAACAAAATCCCGTCTGCAAAATGTGCGGCGGCCAGTCGCGCGGCGGCGGCTGCAGCTCGCGCGAGAAGAGGGCGAGGTTGAGGTGCGGCGAGTATTTGCCCTCGAAGAGCGGCGAATGGCCCGCGGGCAGGCCGTGCTCGCGGCGCAGCGTGCGGAGCGGTTTCCACCAGCGATGCGAGGCGCGCTTCGCGGCGCCGCGAAACCAGCGATTCACGCCGGGCCCGAGCCGGGGAATCCATCGCGAGCCGGGTGGGCCGGGCAGGTGCGACGGATCGAAGACCGAGAAAAACGAAACGGGCGACAGTCCGAAGAACACCCACGGCATGCGCTGCCGCGCCGCGACGATCGGCGCGACGTAAGCGAGTTCGCTCGCGACGAGGAGGTCGGCGCCGGCGCAGGCGCGGTCGAGGTCCTCGAACGTTTCACGCACGAAGGGAAACACGAACTCGCGCATCAGCACCTTCGAGCTGCGCCAGCCATTCATCACGCGCTTCGCGAGTTCGCGATTGGAGAGCGACAGGTCGGGACGGACCGCATGAAACGGCAGCCCGAGCGCCGCGATTTTGGCACGATACGGCTCGCTGGTCGCGATCTCGGCCTGGTGGCCGCGCGCCTGCAGTCCGTAGGCGAGCGCGATCGCCGGATGGAGATCGCCCAGCGAGCCGAAGGTGGCGATGACGACGCGAGCCATGCGAAAAACGAAACCGGCTAAGCGTTCATGCGGGGCTCGGTGCGCGACGGCGCCGGGAAAATCATATCCCGCGAGGCAGCGTGCGGCGTAGCGCTTACAGTTTCTCCAGCGCGAGCGCGGCTTTCAGCGTGCTCGCAAGCGTGCTCGCCGGGCCGCGTCCCCAATAGTGCAGGAAAAGAATCCGCGGCGTCTCTCCCGTCATGTGGGAGTGGATCGAGACGACGGCGATGCCGGCGCCCGTCAGTGATTTCAAGACGGGTTGCAGCTCCGCCTCGGCGACGGCGAAATCACCGTCGACCACCGCATCGTCGTCGTGGCCGGCGAACACGGCCCACGTGTTGACGCCCATATCGGCGCCGGCAGGACAGCCGCAATCCATCGTCGTGGTGCGGCCGATCACGGCCTTGGCCATGCCGCTGTTGGCGGCGAGTTTCACGCCGAGGATCGGTTCGAGCGGCGCGGCGGAGATTTTGTTGTCGGCGGGCAGCGGCGGCTGCCCGAACGACGTTGCCGGCCGCGGTGCCGCGGCGCGGACGGTTTTCACCGCGTCGAGCAGCGCATGCACGCCGCCGGCGAGGGTGTCCACGCTGCCCTCGCCGCCGATGTGCATGAAGAACACGCGCGGCTCGTCGTAGAAGAAGTGGTTGTGCAGCGCGGTGACGGCGAGGCCGTGGCCGAGCGCGGCTTTCATCGCGGGCGCGACCTCGTCCTGAAAGAGCACGAAGTCGCCCATGACCATCGCCTCGGCCTTGCCGCCGGCTTCGAAAGCCGCCCACGAGGTCAGCCCCATGAACGGTGGCATCGCGCGGCCGTCGACGACGACGGGCACATCGGTGCGCGGCGAGGTGACTTTGAAGGTGTCGCCGGCGGGCGCGCCCTTGAGGCCGGTGAGTTGTTCGATGTGCGCGCCGTCGAGCGCGGCGCGGAGCGAGGAAGCGAGGACGAGACTCGCGACGAGCGTCAGGGAGGCGAGGGTGCGGGGAAGCATGCGCGAAGCGTAAGGATCGGGCGGTCAATATCAACTTGAGCCGGATCGTAAGACTCACTCAGCGTGCGGGGATGGGTGATGCGCGCGCACCGACGTTTGCCGAAGCGTTTCGCTTCTGGCTCAAGCTCGGCTTCATCAGCTTCGGCGGGCCGACGGGTCAGATCGCGATCATGCACACGGAGCTCGTCGAAAAGAAAAAATGGATCGGCGAGCAGCGGTTCCTCCACGCGCTGAACTACTGCATGCTGCTGCCGGGACCGGAGGCGACGCAGCTCGCGACATATTGCGGCTGGCTGCTGCATCGCACGTGGGGCGGGATCGTGGCCGGCGCGCTGTTCTTCCTGCCGTCGGCGCTGCTGTTGTGGGCGCTGAGTTTCGTTTATGTGCGGTTCGGCGCGGTGCCGTGGATCGCGGGGATTTTCTACGGGCTGAAACCGGCGGTGACGGCGATCGTCGCGGCGGCGGTGATCCGCATCGGGCAACGCGCGCTGAAGAACGGCGCGATGTGGGCGCTCGCGGCGGCGGCGTTTGCGGCGATTTTTTTCGGCGGCGTGCCGTTTCCGGCGATCGTCGCGGCGGCGGCGGCAATTGGTTTTATGGGCGGGAAGTTCTGGCCGGAATTTTTTCCGGCGAGCGCAGGACATGGCGCGCCGGCGAGCGGGACGGTGATCGACGATGCGCACGCGTCGCCGGGCCACGCGCGGCCGTCGCTCGCGCGCGCGGCGAGGGTGATCGCGGTGTCGGTCGCGCTCTGGTGGGCGCCGGTGTTCGCGGCGGCGGCCTGGCAAGGCTGGGACGGCGTGCTGGCGCGCGAGGGGATTTTTTTCAGCCAGGCGGCGATGGTGACGTTTGGCGGCGCGTATGCGGTGCTGCCGTATGTGGGCCAGCAGGCGGTCGCGCACTACGGTTGGCTGACGGCGCCGCAGATGCTCGACGGGCTCGGGCTCGCGGAAACAACGCCGGGCCCGCTCATCATGGTGGTGCAGTTCGTCGGATTTCTCGGCGGCTGGAATCACCCGGGCGGGCTGAATCCGCTCGTGGCCGCGACGCTCGGCGCGGCGATCACGACGTGGACGACCTTCGTGCCGTGTTTCCTGTGGATTTTTCTCGGCGCGCCGCACATCGAGCAGATGCGCGGGAATGCGCGGCTCGGCACGACGCTCACCGCGGTGACCGCGGCTGTCGTCGGCGTGGTGCTCAATCTCGCCGTGTGGTTCGGGCTGCACGTTTTCTTCCCGCGCAACGACGCGGCGATGGCGGGCGGTGCGGGAGTGGCGAAGGTCGATTGGTTCGCGGTGGCGGTGGGTGTGGCGGCGTTCGTCGCGATGCAGCGGTGGAAGGTCGGCGTGATTACCGTCGTGCTTGTGAGCGGAGCGCTGGGGCTCGCGTGGAGCTGGCGGTAACAGAGAGAAGGTGAGGAACCGGGACGGTAATCGTTCTCGTTCTCGTAATCTTAATCGTTCTCTTGATCGTTCCTTTTCCCTTTCGAGAAAGGAAAAAATTAAGAGAACGAGAACGATTGAGGGGCGCGGCGACTTTCCCGCCTTACAATGCCTGCCAGGCGCCGGAGCGCGCGCTGGCGAGGATGGATTCGATCGCGCGCATGTTGCCGACGGCGTCGGAGAGCGGCGCCGGCACGGGCGTATCGTCGAGGATCGCGCGCGCAAACGCGTCGGCTTGCAGCGTGTATTGGTCGCAGGGATCGAACGTCGTCTCGGTGATCGCGGTGCCGCGCTGGTGCCAGAGGCGCGTGGGCCGGTCGGGCGGAGCGTTGACGGGGATCTCGATTTCGATGCGGCCTTCGGTGCCGAAAATATTCGTGCGCTGGTAGGGCGAGAGCTGCGTGGCGCAGGTGAAGGTCGACGTGCCGCGGCCGAAATCGAGGATGCCCGAGGTGAGGCGGTCGGTGCCGAAGTTCGGATCGAGGTCGGCGATGCCGAGCGCGCGCCGCGGCTCCGCGTCGAAAATCCAGCGCGCGAACGACACGCAATAGCAGCCGATGTCCATCATGCCGCCGCCGCCGACCGCGGCGAGGTTGCGGATGTTTTTTGGGTCGATGTTGAAGTAGGAGAAATGCGTGTGGATCGTGCGCAGCTCGCCGATGGCGCCGGCGGCGACGAGCTCGCGCGCCTTCTGCCACTGCGGGTGGAAGCGATACATGAACGCCTCCATGATTTTCAGCCGGGGAAATTTTTCCGCGGCGGCGGCGAAATCGGCGGCCTCGCGGGCGTTGAGCGCGATCGGTTTTTCGCAGAGCACGTGCTTGCCCGCGGCGAGGGCGCGCAGCGACCACGGCACGTGGAGGTGATTCGGCAGCGGAACGTAGAGGGCGTCGATCGCCGGATCGGCGAGGAGCGCTTCGTAGGATTCGTGCACGCGCGGAATGCCGAGCTGCGCAGCGACGGCGCGCGCCTTCGCCGGATCGCGCGAGCCGATGGCGGCGACGACGCCGTGCTGCGCGCGCTGCAGCGCGGGAATCACCTTGGTGACGCCGATCTTCGCGGTGCTCAGGATGCCCCAGTTGATTTTGCGCATGGCGCGACTTTGGCGAGACGACGGGCGCCGATGCGAGGCGGTTTTGCGGAAGCCGCGCGCTGGAACTCGAGCGGAAGCCGGGTGACGGGACCGGCCCGGCTCTTTCCCGTGGTCTCAATCGTTCTCGTTCTCCTAATCGTTCTCGTTCTCTTGATCGTTCTGGTTCTCTCAATCGTTCTCGGCGCGCTTTCCTTTCGAGAACGATTAAGATTACGAGAACGATTGAGATTGGGAGGACGAGCGCGTGGCCCCGGGAAAAAGGGGAGGCACACGATTGCGCCGGCGGAAAATCAGATCGAATCTTCGCCGATGACCGTCTCGCTCGAACCGGCGACCGAAAAAGACGCTGCGGCGATCGCTGCGCTGCGGCATGCGGTCGCGCGGGAATTGACGGCGCAGCATGGCACGGGCACGTGGTCGTTTGCGGGCGACTCCGAAGGCGGCGTGCGCGCGGATATTTTGTCGGGCGGCGTTTACCACGCGCGCGACGAGGGGGCCGTGGTTGCGTCGTTGAAGCTTTCGCCACGCAGCCCGTGGCTGATGGACCTGAAATTTTTCACGGCGGGCACGCGGCCGCTCTATCTCACCTCGATGGCGGTGAGCCCGCGCCGGCAGCGGCAGGGCGTCGGTCGCAGCTGCCTCGCCGAGGCGCGGGGGATCGCGCTCGAGTCGGGCCACGATGCGATCCGGCTCGATTCCTACGATGCGGCGGCGGGCGCGGGGGAATTTTATCGGAAGTGCGGCTTCCGCGAGGTGCGGCGCGACCGCTACAACGGCACGCCGTTGCTCTGGTTCGAGTGGACGGCGTGAGTTTGCTTCGGAAACGCGGATGCATTTTCCGGCGATCCGTGTCATCTGTGTGATTCGTGGCGAATCCGAGGCAGACTGAAAATCGCGACTGGCCCGCGGGCCTGTTTCCGGTGCGCGGAGTGATGAGCGTGCCGCACGTGCTCGTCGATCGCGATGGCGCGGTGCTGCTCGACACGGGATTTCCGGGCGACGCATGGCGGATCAAACGCGTGATGGCGGCCGCGGGCGTGGGCGCGAAGGACGTGCGGGCGATTTTGCTCACGCATGGGCACATCGACCACGCGGGTTGCGCAGCGGAGCTGCATGCGTGGACGGGCGCGCCGATCTACGCACATCCGCTCGAGCAGCTGCATCTCGACGGCAGATTTCCGTATCGCGGCGCGGCGTGGATTTGCGGCGTGTTGGAAGCGGCGGCGCGGGCGGTGACACGCTACACGCCGCCGAAGATCGACGTGCCGATCGCGGAGGGCGACGAGCTGCCGTTCTGGGGCGGGCTGCGCGTCGTGCACCTGCCGGGTCACACGCTCGGGCACTGCGGGTTTTACTCGGCGAAACACGATCTGCTGTTCAGCGGGGATTTGTGGGTGCGTTTCATGATGCGCACGCAGGCGTCGCCGGCGATTTTTTCGGACGACGTGGCGCTCGTCCGCGGCAGCCTGCGGAAAGCGCGGGCGATCGGCGCGCGATGGGTCGTGCCGGGGCATTACGATCTGCCGAACGCGACACGGCTGCGGCGGCGGTTCGAGGAGCTGTGTGCGGAGCGCGAGCGTCGCGGAGCCGTGGTCTGATCGCCCGCGGCGATCTTTCTCGTTCGAGTAATCTTAATCTTTCTCGTGATCGCTTCGTTTTCTTTTGCGAGACGGAGAACGAGAACGATCGAGAGCACGAGAAAGATTGGGATGCTCGCGGGCGGGTCGCGGCGTAAAGCCGCTCCTACAGGAGATTCAGTGCGCGGCGGTCAGCGGCCAGAAGTGCGGGATCAGCAGCATTGCGATGACGAAGAGGATGATCGTCAGCGGGCCGCCGACGCGGATGAAGTCGCTGAATTTATAGTGGCCGGGTGCGTAGACCATCAGGCACGCGGGCTCGAGCGGCGTGAGATACGAGCAACTCGCGGCGACCGCCGTCCCGATCACGAACGGCCGCGGGTTGAGGTGGAGATGCGCCGCGGTCTGGATCGCGATCGGCACGATGACGGCGGCGGCGGCCTGGTTCGACATCGGCTGCGTGAGCGCGATCGTCAGGAGAAAGAATCCGCCGAGCAGCCAGAGCGGCGAGTAGCCGGTGGCCAGCGCGGCGACGTGCTCGGCGAGATACTGCGCCGTGCCCGTGCGCAACATCGCCTGGCCGAGGCCGAGCATGCAGGCGATGAGGACGATCACGCGCCAGTCGACCTCGCGATAGCTGTCGGCCGGGCTCACGCACCGCGTCACGAACATCGCGAAACCGCCGAGCAGGACGGCGAGCGCGAGCGGAAGGACGTTGGTGGTGGCGAGCGCGAGCGAAGCCAAAAAGATCGCGATGGCGCGCCACGCCTTCGGACGGCGGCCGGTTTTTTCCGGCACGGTGTTGAGCACGCTGACGAGCCGGTCGGAGACGAGCGCGGCGATGCCGCGGGTGCGGCCCTGGAGCAGGAGCACGTCGCCGATGCGCAGACTGATCCGGCTGAGTTTGGCGAGGAGATTGCGGCCGCTGCGGTTGAGGCCGAGCACCTGCACGCCGTAACGTTCGCGCAGCCTCAGGTCGCGCAACGTGCGGCCGACGAGCGGCGAGCCCGGCACGACCAGGGCCTCGACGAGCGAGGCGTCCTCGCTGTGCAGATCGGGATCGGAGAGCTCGACGTCGGGGCGGATTTCGATGCCGGCGGTGTCCTTGACCTGAAGCACATCGCTGCGGGCGCCCTCGACGAGGAGCACGTCGCCGGCGTGGAGGACGAGGTTGCGCCGCGGCCAGAGAAACTGCTCCGGCTCGCGCAGCACGCGGACGATCACGAGGTCGAGATTGCGACCGAGGTCGGCCTGCTCAATCGTTTTTCCGACGAGCGGCGATTCGGGCAACAACAGGACTTCCGTCACGTAGGAGCGCACGCCGAACTGCTCCAGCAGGCCGCCGCTCGGCGCGCGGTTGGGGATCAGGAACCGGCCGGCGAAAAACATGTAGAGCAGGCCGGCGACGGCGATCGGCACGCCGACGGGCGCGAGCTCGAACATGCTCATCGGCTCGACGCCGGCGCGGATCGCGAGGCCGTTGATCACGAGATTGGTCGACGTGCTGATGAGCGTGACCGAGCTCGTGAGAATCGACGCAAACGCCAGCGGCATGAGCAGCGTCGAAGGGGAGGTTTTGGTTTTTGCCGCGATGCCGAGCGTCACCGGCAGAAAAAACGCGGCGGCCGCGGTGTTGCTGATGAACGCGCTCAGTCCCGCGCAGCCCAGCATAATCATCGCGAGGAGCGTGGCGGGCCGCGTGCCGGCGTGGCGCACGAGCGTGCGGCCGGCGAGATCCACGACGCCGGTTTCGACGAGGGCCGACGTCATGATCAGCAGGCCGAGGATCATGATGACCGTCTCGCTGCCGAATCCGGCGAAGGCGACTTCCGCCGGGAGCAGGCCGGTGAGGACGAGCGCGAGCAGCAGGCCGAGGGCAACGACGTCGCTCGACACCCAGTCGAAGGAGAAGAGGACGAGGGCAACGACGACCAACCCAAGCAGGAGGGCGATGGCGAGGGTCACCGCCCGATGGTGCGGCGTGGATTGGCGAAGTTCCCGGCGGCAGCGGCGCGCGGAATGCGGTGTGGAGCTACCTTACGCCGGAGGCACGCTGTAGGAGCGGGTTTATCCCGCGATGGGTTCGGAGACGGTTGCGGCGGTATGCGGAGCCGAACCGTCGCGGCGTAAAGCCGCTCCTACAGCAGCCATTCTGGATAAGGACACGTGGAATTCGTAAGGGCTGAGAACCACGTCCAGTCTTCCGGCGCACAGTAATAGGCGGGCCACGTTTCCGAGGCACGGATCAACTTTGCGCGATACGGATTCAGGAAAACGTAGAGGAAGACGGACAAGCGGTCTTCGTCGTGGCGCATGCGATGATCGAAGCAGCCGCGTTCCCAGTGGAGATTGGCCGAGCGGAGAGCGGGAGTGAGGCGCCCCTTGAAGAGACGGATAGCGTCTGGAAGTTCGACGGCTCTGCCGAGGGTGACGAGGAGATGCACATGGTCGGGCATCACAACAGCGGTGCGAAGATTCCAGACGTCGTCCCTCGTGAGCCGATGTGCGTGGTCCAATAGCGCCGGAGCGACGGCGTCCGCCAAGAGCCCGGACACCCTGTCCTCCGTGCAGATGGTGAGGAAATATTCCGCGCCAGCGCACGACCAACGTCCGCGCCGCAGGGCAGCGTGACCGCGCCCGGGTGTGAAGCTGACAACTGTAGGAGCGGGTTTATCCCGCGATGGGTTGGGGCTGGTGATATCCATCAAAACAAATCGCGGCGTAAAGCCGCTCCTACAGCTTAGCGACCTCTGCCGCGAGCAGCTCGCGGGCTCGGGCCTTCGCCTCGGCGAGCGGGACTTCGCCCTTGTCGACTTTGGCGAGCAGCGATTTCTGGGCGAGGTAGTCCTTGTTCGCGACGCCGGCTTTGCTTTGCAGCATGCGCCAGGCTTTGCGGCGCTCGACGGCGAAGAGGACCATCTGACGCGAGACGGCGTAGTTTTTTATTTTCCCGTTCTGCTCGGCGCGGATGAAGCAGCCGAAGTTCGGGACGTAGCTGCGGTGGTTTTTGTCGAACACGCGGCGGTGGATCACGTCGTCCTGCGTGATGAAGAGCAGCATGTCGTCGAGCGGCGTGAGCTTCGCGGCGTCTTCGTCGCTCACCGCCTTCACGTGCTTGCGGAAGCGGCCTTCGGTCAGCGCCCAGTGGGCGACGGTGAAATTATATTCTTCGCCGCTGCCCGCGAATTTCGTGCGCCACCAGTCGCGCTCGGCGGTCGGGTTGCCCTTGAGGTCGAACGCCTCCTGCGAGGTTTCGCCCTTGCGCGGGTTGTAGACGAACTCTGGCATGCCGCGCGCGTCGCGGACCATCTTCGCCTGATCGGCGCTCATGTTGTCCGCGACGGCATGCTCGGGCTGGCACGTCGTGTAGCTCTGGAAGAACGCCGTGCCGCGATACTCGAGGCCGTCGAGCAGCGCCTTGTAGAGTTTGGCGGCGTTGGCCATCGAGACCTGTGCGACGAACGGCGAGCCGTGACCGCTGGTGAACGCCTCGGCGACGTTTTTCTTTTCGATCAGCTTGCCCTGCGACGCCACGCCGAACTGGTTCATGTCGTAGCCGCCGAGCATCGTCGACGAATCGGAGTTCTGACCGCCGGTGTTCGAGTAGACCTGCGTGTCGAGCATGAGCATCTTCACGTTCGGCCGGTTCTGGAGAATCACCTTCGAAACATTCTGGAAGCCGATGTCGCCGAGCGCGCCGTCGCCGCCGATGACCCAGACTTTCGGCAGCTCGCGTATTTCCTGGTCGGTCATGAGCGCGTCGTCGAGATGGGTGAGCGTGAAGTAGTCGGTGTCGGTGAGGAGCGGCGTGGGTGCTGAAGTGGCACGGGCATCCTGCCCGTGTTCGGTGCCGCTCGAACCCACGGGCGAGACGCCCGTGCCACTTTCAATCCGCCCGAGCAGCGCGTCCGCGAGGCGCTCGGGGACGACGCTGCGGCGCGCGTGATTGATGATCGTGTGCTCGGCCATGAGCCACGAAATCGTCGCACCATCCTGGAAGAGCGAATTCATCCACGGGTAAGGGTGCGGGTTCGATGGCGGCGTGGAGCCGTAGACAGTGTTACAACCCGTGCTCGCGCCCATCATCATCACCGACATCCCGTTCGCGCGGCGGCCGTCGACGGCCTGGAGTTCCTTGTGGTTGAACGCGTCCTGCCGCAGCACCGCGACGAGCCCGCCGACAATCTGCTCGTCCGTCATCGCGCCGTGCTTCGCCTCGTAGCTCGCGATGCGCTGCGCGGTATCTTCGTCGTTTTCGCCGCCGAGGCCGGCGATCGCGTGCGCGAAGGTTTTGCGGAAGAGCGCGTATTCCTTCGGGTTTTTCAATTTCGCGGCCTCGAGGCGCACGACGCCTTCCTTCTCGAGCTGATCCGCTTTCGCACGCAGCCGGTCGGCTTTCTTGTGATAAATCGGCCGCATGTAGGCCTCGGTCACGCTCGCGGCCGCGCGCAGGATGCTCTTCTCGCCGCAGCCGGCGCACGCGCCGTCGCCGGAGACGAGCGCCTCGTAATTTCGGCGGACCATGAGGTGATTGCGCAGCGCGGCTTCGCGGGAATTCGCGGCGTCGCCGTCGTTGTAGAGGCCGAGGAATTTCTGCGGCGTGTCGGGCAGCAGGCGCGAGAACACCTGCGCGGTCGTGAGCTCGGCGTTGAGCTCCTCGGTCTCGCGCGTCATGCGCAGCGCGTCGTGATCGCCGCAGACCTGCACGCATTCGCCGCAGCCCTTGCAGAGATCGGAAACGAAAATCGAAAACAGGCCGCCGGCGCCGGGCGTCTTCGCCTCGAGCGAGCGGAAGATCGCGGGGACGTTGGAGTAGGCGAGCGGGAGCTTGCCGACGATGTTGACCAGCTCCGCGCGGCCTTTTTCGGAAACGCTCGCGAGCGCGGAGACTTCGTCCCGCACGATCTGTTTGAACGGCAGGTTGGTCTTCGCCTTCACCGACTCGTTCATTTTCGCGCGGGCGCGCGATTCGAGGCCGGCGAGCTCGGTGCCGAAGGCGCGGCGGTCGTCGGCGCTCGTGACGTAGTTGTTGATCGCGGTCTTCAACACCGTCGCGACTTCCTGCGAGGTGTTCGGCAGCGCGGTGTCGGGGCACGCGGTGATGCACTCCATGCACTGCGTGCAGTTTTCCGCGATGTAGACCGGCGTCTCGCGCCGCGCGACATACTTCGACTGCGTCGCGCCGGAGCCGGCGCCCATCACGCCCACGGACGCGAGCGCGCCGGACGGCTGGTGGTAGCCGAGGCCGGCGCGATATTCGGAGTCGAATTTCGCGAGCGTCTGAAACGGCGCGCGTCCGCCCTGCGGCGCGGGCATCGGAATCGAACTGCAACCACTCGCGCTGCAGCCGGCGGTCGGAATGATCTGGTGATCGCCCAGCGGCTTGAGCAACGGATTGCGCATCGACGAGCGGTCGGCGGCGTCGGCGCGGCCGTATTTGATTTCGACGACGCGCGCCCAGCCTTCGTTCATCACGGTCATGTTCGACGCGACGACGGCGTCGCCGAAGCGGCCGAATTTTTTGACGTATTGCTTGTGGACGACCTTCTGGAACTGCTCCTCGCCGATCCCGAAGGTTTTCAGAAATGGCGACACGTGGAAAAACGCGCCGAGAAACGAATTTCCCTGCATGCGGAGCTGCAGCTCGGTCTGGTTCGTCGCCTTCCGCGCGATGTCGAAGCCGGGCAGGATGAAGATGCGAATATTGTTCTCGGCGATCCACTGCCGGTATTTCGACGGCACGCGCTCCCACGCGACCTCGGGCGCCTCGCCGGATTCCCAGACGAGCGAGCCGCCTTTTTTCAGGCCTTCGAGCGGATTGGTGTGCGTGAACGCCTTCGGATCGCAGCAGAGCACGACATCGACGTGGTTCAGCTCGCAGTTCACCTTGATCGGCGACGGCGCGACGGTGAGGTAGTAGTTCGTCGGCGCGCCTTTTTTCTCCGAGCCGTATTTCGGATTCGCCATCACGTAGAGTTTCTCGACGAGAAAGCCGTCGGCATCGTAGGCGGGATTCTGCTCGGAGATGAACTTGCCGAGGTCGCCGATGATCGAGCCGAGATTTTTTCCGGTCGTGATCATGCCCCAGCCGCCGATCGAGTGGAAACGCACCGCGATCGAATTTTCGGGGAGGAGGGACGGCGTGTCCTTCGAGATGACGGCGTAGGGGTGATCGACGCCGAGGACGAAATACGTCTCGCCATCGGTGGCGCGGCGGCCGTCCTTGCGCGCGGTCTGGCCGACGACGAATTCGTAGGCGCCGAGCGTGTGCTCGGGCCGGAAGTCGCGCGAGCCGATGCCATAGGCGCCGCGGAAGAGGCGCGGGGTTTCGCTGGGCGCGAGGGCCGGCAGCGAATGTGGCATGGGCGTCTCGCCCATGTTTTTCAAACCCACGGGCGGGACGCCCGTGCCACTTTCCGAGCCCACGGGCAGGATGCCCGTGCCACGACGGGAGCCGTTGCTTTTTTGTGGCATGGGCGTCTCGCCCATGAGGTTTTCATTTTCAAAGCGGGCGTTCTCATTCGCCTTGCCGAGGGCGACGCGGAGGTCGCGCGCGAGCGGGTTGTCGCCGGCCATGCCTTCGTCGGTGCGCTCGAGGACGATCACGTTTTTCCTGCCGCGCAGCGCCTCGATCACCGCGGCTTCGGGGAAGGGACGGATGACGTTGATGTGGATCGAGCCGACCTTCGCGTTGCGCTGCTCGCGCAGATAATCGCACGCGGCCTCGATGTTGTCGGCGGCGCAGCCGAGCGAGACGAAGACGGTGTCGGCGTCGGCGGTTTTGTATTCGTGGATCAGCCCGTAGTGCCGGCCGGTGAGCGCGCCAAATTCCGCGAGGCACTTTTCAAGCGTGGGCAGGACGTGCTCGTTGAAATTATTCCGGCGCGCGACGACGCCGTTCATGTGGTGCTCCTGGTTGTGCACGGGGCCGAGCAGCACGGGGTTTTTCAAATCCATCATCTGCGGCACGCGGCGGCGCTGCGGGCCGAAGAGCTCGCGCTGCGCGGGCGTGGGGCAGTCGATGAGGTCGTCGACCGCGCCGAGATATTCGCGGAGGAATTCCGCCTCGGGCGCGAGATACATGCGCTCGCTGTGCGTCGTGAGCATGCCGTCCTGGATGTTCATGCCGGGATTCAGCGTGAGCTCGTTGCACTTGCGCATGACGATCGCCTGATCGGCGGCCTGCTGCGCGTCCTTCGCGATCATCATCGTCCAGCCGGTGTCGAGCGCGGCGTAGAAATCGTCGTGGCCGCAGTGGACATTCAGCGCGTGCTTGGTGAGCGCGCGGGCGCCGACTTCGAGGACCATCGTCGAGAGTTTGCCGGGCGCGTGGTAATACTGCTCCATCGCGTAGACGATGCCCTGGCCCGAGGTGAAGTTGACCGTGCGGCGGCCGCACACCGCGTAAGCCGTCGCGCCGCCCTGCGCCGCGTGCTCGCCCTCGGTTTCGATTGCGACCTTCTGCTGGCCCCAGACGTTGAGCTCTCCCTGCGCGTAGGAGCCCTGATAAATTTCGCCGCCTTCGGTGCTCGGCGTGATGGGATAAAACACGCCGCCCTCGGTCACGCGCGTCTCGACGTATTGCGTGACGAGCTGGTTGCCGTTGCACGTGACGCGGACGCCGGGATATTTCGGTTTCGCGCGCATCGCCGCAGGAGTCGCCGGCGGCGCGTCGGATTTGGGCATGACCGGTTTCGACGCAGGGGCGGATTCACCAGCGGCGGGAGTGCTCATGAGGGGGCGAGCTGTTGCGCGGGGGAGGCGCGGATTTGGGGGAGAACGGGGACGAACTAAAAAGCGGGGAAAGCGATAACCGCTTCGGCAGCGGGTTCAAAGGAAAACGGGCGGGGGTTTCCCGCTCCGCGGGCCCGCCGGATCGGAATCTTTCTCGTTCTCTTAATCGTTCTTTTTCTCCCCAGCTCGGCCGGTTTCCGTTCGAGAACGAGAAAGATTAAGAGAACGAGAACGAGAACGATTAAAAATCCTCCCGCGCCGCGGCGTTCACGGCGCCGCGCGCAACGCCTGCGCGAGCGTGCGGCCGAGTTCGTCGCGCGAGACGGGCTTGCGCATCACGGCACGCGCGTGGCCGCTTTCGAGAATGCGCTGGCGCGCGGATTCGACGTAGCCGCTCACCACGACGATCGGCAGGCCGGGACGAATCCCGGCGAGATGGCCGATCAGCTCCTCGCCGTCCATGCCGGGCATCGCGAGATCGGACACGACGAGGTCGAAACTCATCGGCGCGGCGGCGAAACGCGCGAGCGCCTCCTCGGGCCGCGTGCAACGCGTGACGACGTAGCCGAGGCTCTCGACGAGTTTCTCGATGGCGAAGCCGCTCACGGCGTCGTCGTCGACCACGAGCACGCGCTCGCCTTTGCCGCGCGGGGTTTCCGGCGGTGCGGCCGGCTTCGGCGGCTCGACCGCGACCGGCGCGGCGGGAAAATAAAGTTCGAAGCTCGAGCCGCTGCCGACGGTGCTGCGCACGACGATCCCGCCGCCGTGCGCTTTCACGATGCCGTGCACCACGGCGAGGCCGAGGCCGGTGCCCGCGCCGGTGTCCTTCGTCGTGAAGAACGGCTCGAAGATGTGGTCGAGCGTGGCGGCGTCCATGCCCGAGCCGTTGTCGGACACGGAGAGCCGCACCGACGGGCCCGGCAGCAGTTCGGGTTGCGCGGAGGCTTGCGCGCTCGTGATCGTCCATGGCTCGAGCGTGACGACGATCCGGCCGCCGCGCTCGGGCAGCGCGTGCCACGCATTCGTGCAGAGATTGAGCACGACCTGATGAATCTGCGTGGCGTCGGCGAGGACCGGCGGCGCGTCGACGGAGATGCGGCTGTCGAGTTCGACCATCGTCGGCAGCGTGGAACGGAGCAGGCGCAACGCCTCGCTCACGACCGCGTGCAGCCGCTGCGGCACCCGCTCGCCCTCGGTCTTGCGGCTGAAGGTGAGAATCTGCCGCACGAGCTCGCGCGCGCGTTGCGACGAGGCGGCGATGCGGTCGAGCCACTCGTGGGCCGGATGGCCGGGCGGCAACTCGAGGCGCGCAAGATCGAGGAAGCCGAAGGTGCCGTTGAGGATGTTGTTGAAATCGTGCGCGATCCCGCCGGCGAGGGTGCCGAGCGATTCCATCTTGCGGCTCTGGCGGAGCTGCGCCTCGATTTTTTTCCGCTCCTCCTCGGCGCGCTTGAGGTTGGTCACGTCGGTGATCGTGCCGACGTAGCCCGCGAGCCGGCCGGCGGCATCGAAGTGCGCGCGCGACTGGCCGACGAGCCACGCGATCGAACCGTCGAGGCGGACGAAACGGTATTCCGCCGCGGACGATTCGCCGGCGCGCACGGCCTCGGCCCAGTTCGCGGCGACGCGGTCGCGGTCTTCGGGATGAAGCGCCTTCATCCAGCCGTTGCCGAGCGCCTCCTCGAACGCGAGGCCGGACAGCTCGCACCAGCGCCGGTTCACGAAGGTCGTGCTGCCGTCGGGATCGGTGCGGAAGATGCCGACCGGCGAGACGTCGGCCAGCACGCGGAAACGTTCCTCGCTCGAGCGCAGCGCGGCCTCCGCCTCGCGCCGGTCGGTGATGTCGCGAAAACTCCACACGCGGCCGACGGGCCGGCCGCTCATCAACTGCGGGCGCGAGTAGCGCTCGAACACGCGGCCATCCTTGCAGTGCAGTTCGTCGAAGACCTCGTCTTCCGAGCCGGAGTAGAGGTCGCGCACGCTGACGAGAAAGCGCTCGGGCTCGACGAGCTGGTCGAGAATCGTGCGCAGCAATCGCTCCTCGCCCGGCACGTGCCACGGATTTTTCGAGCCGCTCGGATGCGGATCGTCGCGCACGGGCAGCCCGGCGTTGCGGACGTCGGCCTCGTCGAGCCGCCACATCTCGGCGAAATTGCGGTTGTAGGTCTCGATGCGGCCGTCGCCGTTGACGACGAGGATGCCGTCGGCGGTGGACTCGAGCGTCGCCCGCATGAGCGCGAGCGAGTGGTCGCGGGCGGCTTCGGATTGCTTTCGCGCGCTGATGTCCTGCAGCAGATTCAGGCTGTAAGGCTGGCCGGCGATCGTGACGAGGCTGCCGCTGTAAAGCACGGTGAACACCTCGCCGTTCTTGCGCCGCATCTCGGCCTCGAAGCCGCTGACGGCGCGCTCGGTCCGCAATTTTTCCAGGTAGCGCTCGCGCAGCGCGAGATCGACCCAGAGGTTGAGCGCGACCGACGTCCGGCCGATCGCCTCGCCCCGCGTGAAGCCGAACGCGGCCTCGGCCGCCGGGTTTATCTCGACGATGCGGCCCTCGGGCACGGAGAGCAGCGCGATGACGATCGGGCTTTTGTCGAAGACGCCGCGAAAACGCTCCTCGCTTTCGCGGAGCGCGAGCGTGCGCGCCTCGGCGTCGCGGACCGCGTCCTCGTGAATCGAGGCGTTGTGCAGCACGAGGGCGGCCATCTGGGCGAGCAGCACGCCCTCCTGCACGTCGTCGTTCGCAAACGGTGCGCCGGGTGTCTCGCGCGCCAGCCCGAGCACGCCGACGCAATTGCCGCCGCGCAAAATCGGAAACACGGCGGCGGCGTGGATGCCGTGCGCGCGATAGACGGCGCGGCTGTCCGGCTGCTCGGCGTAGTGCGCGACGACCGCGGGGGCGCAGGTGTCGATCGCGCGCCACGACAGCGCCGCTTCGCCGCGCCGCACGCGATCGCCGGCGAGGTAGTCGCGGCCCTTTGAGAAGGCGCGGACGACGAGCTCGTCGCCCTCGAGCAGCGAGATCTCCGCGTGCGGCGAGTGCAGCAGCGTGGCGGCGCGATCGGCGAGCGCCTGCAGGAGTTCGCCGACATTGCGCCGGCCGAGGAGCTCGAGCGTGGTCTGGTTGAGCGCGGCGAGAAATGCCGCGCGGCGGCGGACCGATTCCTCGGCGCCGCGCTGGTCGGTGACGTCGAGCACCACGCCGTCCCACACGATCGAGCCATCGGAGAGCTCGCGCGGCTGCGTGCGAAAGCTCACCCAGCGCTCGACGCCGTCGGCGGCGTGGATGCGCACGTCGTGGTTGAACGGCGTCAGCTCGAGGCGGGAGCGTTCGCCGTCGTCGGCCATCGCCGGTTCGTCCTCGGCCACGATGCGGGCGGTGAGCCACGCGACGTCGGTCGGCATCTCGGGCGGCCGCTCGCCGAAGATGCGTTCCGCGCCGCGGCCAAGATACGTGAGCATGCGCCGGCCCTCGGCGGTGACGGTATATTGATAGACGACGCCGTCGGGAAAATGATCGGAGAGAAACTGCAGCTGCCGGTTGCGTTCGCGACGGGCGGCGAGCTCGCGATTTTCGTCGGCACTCGCGAAAGGCGCGGGCTCGCGCGGACGTGAGGGCGGCGTGATCATGACGGAGCGGAGCGGGAGCGTGGCGGGCTGGAAACGCGGCCGGATGGGCGGGTCGCGGGCGGGAAGCTAGCACGTGCGGCCGGGCTGGAAAGCCTGAACGCGAAGGGTGCGCGAACTTAACCCGGTTGGCGCGGTTGCGCGAGGCGGGGCTTGTGCGTTAGCCGGACGTTTTTTTGGGGACACAGAAGGCACGGAGCTCCGACACAGAGGACACGGAGGCCGAGCCATGAAAAACGAACGTGGTTTTTAGCACAGGGGAAACCGAGCCTTGCTCTGTGCGCTCTGTGTCGGAGCTCTGTGTCCTCGGTGGCGAAAAAATATATCGCCGCAGTCCGCAAAGCGTCCGTTTCGAAAACTTCCCCGCTCAGCGGTGGCCGTTGATGAGTTCGTCGGCGAGCGCGTTGACTTCGTAAACTTTCCGCAGCGCTTCGATGATGCCGGCGCTGTGGACGCTGAGCGCGCGCGACTGCACGTCTTCATAGCCGTAATCGCCGGAGAGCGACTGGAGGTTGCCGTCGAAGATGATGCCGACGAACTCGCCCGCCTTGTTCACCGACGGGCTGCCGGAGTTGCCGCCGATGATGTCGGCGGTGCTGATGAAGTTGTAAGGCGTGCCGAGATCGAGCGCGGCTTTCTTCGCGATCCAGCGCGCGGGGAGATCGAACGGCTCCTTGTTGTGCTGCGTGGCGCTGCGCTCGTAGAGGCCGGCGATCGTGGTGTGAGCGGGCACGTGCTGGCCGTTTTCGTCGTAGCCGAGCACGGGGCCGTAGCTCAGGCGGAGCGTGAACGTCGCATCCGGATAATTGCTCGTGCCTTCGAGCGCGAAGCGCGCCTTGCCGATCGCGGCCTGCGCCTGCTGCTTGATGTCGGACTGCGTCTCGAGCGTTTTGCGCAGCGCGCGCGCCTCGGGGTCGACGGCGCGCGCGAGCTCGATCATCGGGTCGTGCGCGGCGGCGACGGCGGCGGCGCCGCCCTCGTAGAGTTTCTTGCGGAAGGCGACATCGCGCACCTGCGTGCCGTTGATGAGCTCGGCGGCGCGGGCGCGCGGCGATTTGCCGGCGAGCACGGTCTTCACGAGCGGATCGGCGGAGCCGAGCTGCTCGACGAGGAAGGTGAGCGAGTCGGAGAGCGTGACGATTTCGAGGTCGGGGTAGATCGGCTTGTCGGAAAACAGATCCTGCTCGAAGGACTCGCGGCGTGCGTCGGAATATTCACGGAGCCGTTCGCCATTGGGTTTCGGGCGTTCGTCGCCGGCGCGGAGAAGCTCGCGCGCGATCACGAACGAATCCGCGTGAAACGCGGTGTAGATCGGCGCCGACTCGAGCAGGCGCGAACGCAGCGCGATCCCCGCGATGATTTTCTGCGCGGCGGCGATCCGGTCGAAGGCGGCAAGCGCGTCCTTGCTTTCGGGCCGGTCGGCGAGCTGTTTCTTGAACGCGTCTTCGGCGGCGACTTTCTGGCCGAAGAAAACCGGGTCCTGCAGCGCGGCGAGCTGGCCGTCGCGGACCTTGCGGGAATTCTGCACGCCGAAAAGATCGTCCTTCGCGCGGCGGGCGTTTTCCTCGCTGCGCGCGCTCCACGCGGTGAGGAGCACTTCGTTGCGCTTGAGCACGGTGTCGATGTAAGGGAGCTGGTTGTCGCGCGTGTAGGCGAGTTCCGGGATCGTGAGCAGCCGGCTGGTGTTGCCCGGATGGCCGGAGACGAACGTGAGCTCGCCGTCCTGCACGCCGTGCGCCGACCATTTCAGAAAATGCTCGGGCTTCAGCGGCTGGCCGTTTTCGTAGACGCGAAACAGGCAGATATCCAAATCGTAGCGCGGATATTCGAAATTATCCGGATCGCCGCCGAAGAACGCGACCTGCTGCTCCGGCGCGAAGACGAGGCGGATGTCGGTGTAGCGTTTGTAGCGGTAGAGGTGATAGGCGCCGCCCTGGTAGAGCGTGACGACGTCGCTGCGCAGGCCGGTCTTGTCGCGCGACTCCTTTTCAATTTCGGCCATGACTTTCCGGCGCGCGAGCATCGCGGGCTCGCCGGTCACGCCGGCGGGGATGGCGGCGTTGACGCGCTGCGTGACGTCCTCGATCGACTGGAGCACGTTGAGCTCGAGATCGACGCACTTGATCTCGTCGGCATCGGTCTTCGCGTAGAAACCGTCGCGGACGTAGTTGTGCTCGGCGTTGGAAAATTTCTGGAGCGCGTCGAGGCCGACGTGGTGATTCGTGATGACGAGGCCGCCGGCGCTGACGAACGAGCCGGAGCCGCCGCTGTTGAAGCGGACGGAGGCCTTCATGATGTGCTCGAGCCACGCGTCGGTGAGGTCGAAGCCGTATTTCTTTTTGATCTGTTCGCGCGGCGGCGCGGAGAACAGCCACATGCCTTCGTCCGCGCGCGCGAGCGGCGCGAGGCCGGCGAGCAGCACGCCCGCCGCGAGGGTAAACGTGAGGGGGAAACGCAATTTCATAGAAGCCGAGAAATTGCGCGCGGACGCCGCGAACGCCAGTCGGAAGCGACGAATGCCCCTCCCGCGCGAACGATACATCGGGGGCGAGACAAGCCTCTGAAGTTTAATCACGGAAACACGGAAGCGCGGAAACGATCGGGCCGCCGCTCTGCATTTCTTCCGCGTTTCCGTGATTGAAAAAACAAAGCCGCTTTCCGTGCGGGACGAATTTGCCGCAGCGCGGGGTTGAAGTCTCGCGGGGATTGGGCACGGTTCGCGCGTTTATCATGCGCGCACTTTTTGTCTTCGCGGCGGCGGTGGGGTGGGGAGCGTCGCTGTTTGCGGCGCCGGCGCCGGTGCCGGCGGGACCGCGCGCGGGACGCTGGGCGCACGAGGGCGCGAAGCTCGCGCCCGATCCGCGCGTGACGTGGGGCCGGCTCGACAACGGCTTTCGCTACGCACTGCTGCCGCACAACGGCACGCCAGGCTGCGTCACATTGCAGCTCGTCGTGCTGTCGGGCTCGCTCGACGAGCGGCCGGACGAGCTCGGCATCGCGCACTTCACGGAGCACGTCGCGTTTGGCGGGTCGACGACGTTTCGGCCCGAGGAGATGGTCGGGCTTTTCCAGCGGCTCGGGATCGAATACGGCAGCGACGTCAACGCGATCACGACCTTCGACCACACCGCGTTTCGCCTCGATTTCCGGCAGAACGATCCGGCGCTGCTGCGCGAGGGGCTGAAACTTTTCCGCGGCTTTGCGGACGGGCTGACGTTCGATCCCGCGATCATCGAGCAGGAGCGGCGCGTGGTGCTGGCCGAGCTGCGCAATCACCACACGATCGCCGACGCGCGGCAGCGGGCGTCGCTGCCAGTCGTGTTTCGCGGGTTGATGTTTCCGCAGCGCGAGCCCGGCGGGAGCGAGGAGCAGATCGCGAAGTTCACGCGCGCGCAGTTTCTGAATTTCTACCAGCGCTGCTACCGGCCCGACCTGATGGTGCTGGTCGGCGCGGGCGATTTCGATCCGGCGGCGATGGCGGGATTGGTGCGCGAACTTTTCGGCGACATCGCGCGGCCGACTGCGCCGCTGCCGGTGCGCGACGAGGGCAGGCTCGACGCGCGGGCGTTGCGCGCGGGGGTGTTTCGCATTTCCGGCGTGGGCGTGGCATCGGTCGAGGTGGCGTCGGTCGTGCCGCCGGCCCCCGGGCCGGACTCGCTCGAGGCGCACATCGAGGAGCAGCGGCGGCAGTTCGTGATGGAGTTGTTCGCGGAGCGGTTGCACGGGCAGATGGAGGAGGGCGTGGGCGCGGAGGCGGGTTATCAGGAAATCGTGGGCAACGGCATGGCGGTGGCATCGGTCGGCGTGCCGGCGCCGGCGTGGTCGCGCGGCGTCATCGGGCTCGACCGCATGGTGCGGCTCACGCTCGAGCGCGGCTTCGATCCGGTGGACCTCGAGGAGCGGCGGAAACGCGAGCTGCGGATGACGGCGCTGATGCTCGATCAATTGCCGACGCTCGACCCGGGCACGTTGTGCGAGGCGCTCGTCGACTCGATCACGGATCACACGGTGTTCGACGGCTTCGAGCGGAAATTCACGACGATGCGCGACTGGCTGGAGCGGTTCACGCCGGCGGAAGCGCAGAAGACGTTTCGCGGGATGTGGCAGCCGGCGAGCCTCGCGATCCAGGTGGCGGGCGGCGTCGATCTCGAGCTCGAGCCGGAGAAAATTTTGCAGGACCTGCAGAAATCGCGGCGCAGCGGACTGGCGAACGTGATGCCGGCGACGCATCGCGACACGCCGTTTACGCTGCCGAAATTCGGCGTGCCGACCGCGGTCGTCGAGCGGCGCGAGCTGCCGGAGCTCGGCGCGAAGCTCATGCGCTTCGGCAACAACGTGCGGCTGAATTTCGTGGCGAGCCGGCAGGAGCCGGGGCTCGTGCGCGCGATGGTGCGCGTCGGTTCCGGGCTGCTCACGATGCCGGGCAACAAGCCCGCGTTGAAGGAATTCGGGCTCAACACGCTGCTCGCGAGCGGCTCGGTGCACGTGCGGCCGGAGCAGCTCAATGCGCTCGCCGAGGAGCGGTTTCTCGAGTTCGGCTTCGATGTGGCGGACCGCGATGCGTTCACGTTTCGCGGGCTGATGGCGACGGAGCAGCTCGAGACGTTTCTCGGCATCGTGGCGGACATCCTGCACGAGCCGGAATTCAACAGCTACGTGCACGAGGACGAGCGCGAGCGCGCGGCGTTGAACCGGATGGCGTCGAGCGGCGGGATGGGCGAGGGGCTGCGCGAGTTGACGGATTATCTGTTCAAGGGCGACGCGCGCTTCACGTGGGGCCAGCCGCTGGATTACATTTCGATGAGCGTGGTCGATGTGCGTCGCTGGATGCAGGAACCGCTGGCGCGCGGCTACGTGGAGGTGACGATCGTCGGCGATCTGCCGGAGGACACCGCGGTGCACGCGATGACGCGGACGCTCGGCTCGCTCGGTCCGCGCGCGGCGACGAAGACGACCCCGCAGCCGCCGAAGCCGGTGCACGTGACGGCGCGGCCGGGTTACGAGCGGATCGAATTCATCGGCGAGCAAAATCTCGGGCTGGTCGTCGGCACCTGGCCGATCGAGGCCGCGATGCACGTGCGCGACCAGGCCGCACTGGAAGTGCTGGCAAAAATCCTGGAGATTCGCGTGCGCCATGAAGTGCGCGAGAAGCTCGGGCTGGCGTATTCGCCGTCGGCGTCGTTCGAATCCTACGATGGCTTCCCCGACTTTGCGCTGCTGCGGGCGCAGATCGACGTGACGCCGACCGACGCCGGCAAAGTCGCGCCGCTGGTCCAGAGCATCGGCGCGGCGGTGGCGGAGAAAGGGGTGGAGGAGGGCGAGTTCATCGGCGCGCGGGGAATTTTGCGCAGCCAGTTGCGCCAGGCGTTTCGCGACAACGAATTTCTGGTCGAGGCGTTGATGCGCGCGCAGGAGCGGCCGGAGGAAGCGCAGGAGATCGTGGGGCTGCGCGGCGACTTGATGGACAAGGTCACGCGCGACGAAGTAAACGCGTGGGCCGCGAAGATTCTGCCGGCGGACAACTGCCGCGCGGCAGCCGTGGTGCCGAAGGCGTTTGTCGGCTTCATGGACGGCGGGCGTTGAGCCGAAATTTTTTTCGCACGATCGGCGCGGCTGCGTAGCCGCACGGCCGTGGAACTACGCAGGCAAACTGACGGAAATGTAAGGGGCGATTTCTTCTGCGCCGCGGCGCCGGAGCCGAGAATGGGAGAGCTTCAACATGCGATTCCCCCTGCGCGTTTTCGGCTGCGTGGCCGCCCTCTTGGGCGGCGGCGCGGCGGCGCGCGCGCAGACCGTCTTCACGTGGACAGGTGGCGGATCGAACGCGAACTGGACGACCACCTCGAACTGGGATCGCGGCGCGCTGCCGGGGACGGGCGACATCGTGCGGTTCAACGCCAACACGGCACGCGATCCGACGCTGAGCTCGACGGCGCAGACGGTCGGCAGCCTAGAGTTTCTCAGCGGCACGGACGCCGAGGCGGTCGCGGGCACGGCGACGCTGACGCTCAACGGCGTGGGTGGCGCCGGCATCACGAACAGCTCGGGCGTCGCGCACACGTTTGCACCCGGGCTCGCGCTCGGCGGTTCGCAGTCGTGGACGACGAGCGGGGCCGGCAGCGACCTGACCTTCAATCGCACGATCGCACTCGGCGGCAACACGCTCACCGCCGACGCGGGTGCGGGCACGACGATCTCCGTCAGCACGGGAACCGGCGACGTGATTGGCGGCACCGGCGCCCTCGTGAAGAACGGCGCCGGCACGCTCGCGTTTGCCGGCAACGTCGCGAACACCTTCAGCGGCGGCATGACGGTCAACGCCGGTGCGGTGACCTTCGCCAACAACGGCTCCTTCGGCACGGGCGCGCTCACACTTGCGGGCGGCACGGTGTCGAGCGCGGGCACGGGCACGCGCACGCTGGCGAACGATCTCGCGATCTCCGGCGCGGCGACGCTCGCGGGCGCGAACGGCCGCCACTATATTTTTTCGAGCAACAACCTCGCGGGCGGCGGCACGCTCACGATCGACAACACGTCGGACACCGGCGTGAGCTCCGCGGGCTTCGCGGGCAGCGGCTTCACGATGACGGGCGGCGTGGCGTTCGCGGACGCGTTCACGGAACTGCGGCTGCTCAATACCAGCGGCACGCAGACGTTTGCCGGGACGATCTCGGGCGACGGCACGGTGCACCGTAATGCCGTGGGCGGGACGACGGTGCTGTCGGGGGCGAACACGTTCACCGGCGGCGTGCTGATCGATGCGGGCACAATCTCCGCCGGCAGCGACGCGGCGCTGGGCACCGGCACGCTCGATCTCAGCGGCGGCACGTTGATGGCGCCGGCGAGTCGCACGTTCGCGAACAATCTCACGCTGAGCGGCAACTCCACCCTCGCGGGCGGCAGTGGCGTTACGATCAACTTCACCAGCGACACGCTCGCGGGCTCGAGCGGCACGCTCACGCTCGACAACACGTCGGACGCGGGCTCGATGGCGGTCGCGTTTTCCGGAACGGGCTTCACGTTTGCGCGGCCGATCGCGTTTGCGGACGCGTTCAGCCAGGTCCAGCTCGCGAATGCGACGGGCACGCAGACTTTCACGGCGGCAATTACCGGCGCGGGCTCGGTGTCGCACAATGGCGCCGGGACGACGCTGCTGAATTCGAGCGGCAACACCTACAGCGGCGGGCTGGAGATTTCCGCGGGCCTCGTCGGCGCCGGCGCCAACGCCGCGCTCGGCGGCGGCACCGTCACGCTGGACGGCGGCGGCGTGATGGCGAGCGGCGCGGCGCGCACGCTCGCCAATGCGTTTGCGCTCACGGGAGACGGCACCGTCGCGGGCGCGCTCAACCTCACGCTCACCGGCGGTCTCACGCAGTCCGGCGGCGACCACACGCTGAGCATCATCAACACCGCCGCGACGACGATCTCGACCGGTGCCATCGTGCTCGCGGAAAACAACCAGGCGCGCACGCTCACGCTCGACGTCGCGGGCACGAGCGGCGGCCTGACGATCAGCAGCGCGATCCAGGATGGCAGCGGCTCGGGCGCGGATGGACTCACGAAGACGGGCGCGGGCACGCTGACGCTGTCCGGGAACAGCAGCTACACGGGGACGACGACAGTGAGCCAGGGGACGGTGGTGGCCTCGGGCAACAACTCGCTCGGTGGAGCAGGCGGAGCAGTGACGGTCAATGCGGGCGCGGCGCTGACGGTGGAAGGCGGCACGGCGATCACCAAGTCGGCGACGCTCACCCTCGGCGGCACCGGCGTGAGCTCCGGCGGCGCCCTCAACTCCGGCACAGGCAGCGGCACGACCAGCAGCTGGATCGGCAATCTCGCGCTTTCCGGCAACACGACGATCGCGGCGGCGAACAACCTCCTCGTGATCGGCGACGGCAACAGCCCCTTCGCCAGCACCGTGAGCCTCGGCAGCAACACCCTC
>DASZYB010000028.1:0-7701 GCA_035545575.1 Opitutaceae bacterium
CGCGCAGCGTCGGCTGCACGGGCGAGACCGCGTTTCCATTGGGCGCGGTTGCGGCGCCGCCGGCGGCGAGGTCGCGGGCGTCGGGCCGGAGCGCGCGCTGCGCGTCGCCTTGCACCGCGCGGCGCACGGCGGCTCCGGCGAGGCGGCTGAGCAGCGGCTTGTGCACGCGGAGCACGAAGAGCAGGCCGTCGCCGCGTTCGCGCGGGAAGCGTTCCGCCTGGTCGAGCAATTCGAAACGACACGGGCGGCGCCGGTCGCGATTCATGAGCGCGAGCAGGCGCAGAAAATTTTCCGCCTCGAAGGTGTGGAAGTGGATGTTGATCTCGCTGCCGGCGGCGGCGGCGGTCGTGTAGGTGGTGCGGAGCTGCTCGCGCAGGCTCGCGCTGGCCTCGGGGGTCGCGTTCGGGTTCCAGCGCGTCCAGTCGAGGCCGTCGAGAAAATCGGCGATGTGCGTCGGGTCGCTGTCGGTCGTGTCGCAGTCGAAGTCCGTGAGCATGTGCTCGGCGGTGGTCAGCGACCGCGTGTGGTCGAACGTGAAGCGCCGGTCGGGCACGACGAGATAGACGATGCCGCCGTGGCGCACGACGCGCGCGCATTCCCAGAGCGCTTTCACGGGATTGGCGACGTGCTCGATGACATGCGACGCGACAACATAGTCGAGCGAGTGGTCGCGAAACGGCAGCGCGCAGAGGTCGCCGAAGTAATCGGCGAGCACGCGTTCGTGCGCATATTCGGCGAACCGATCGACGTAGAATGGACGCACATCCGGCACGGGCGTCTTGAACGCGCCGACTTCCACGCCGAAATCGCGACCGCCGCGGCTCGGCCGGCGGATCGGATGCAACCAGCGGGCGACTTTTTCCTGGTGCGTCATGGCGCGAAGAGGGAAACGGCGGAGTGAATGGCGAGCGCGCGGGGCGGAACGAGTGCGGCGTCACCTCGCGGCGGGCGTGGGCTCGAGTCGCGGCGGCCACGCGAGCGACCAGCCGAGGATGTCGAGCGCGAGATTCGGGTTGTAAGCGGGATCGTGGTCGAGGAGCGGGCCCCACGTCGTGCGCATGTAGTCCACCTCGCGCGCGAAGCGCGCCTGTTTTTCCGGGGTGTCTTCCTTGCCGCGGCTCGCGGATTCATGGTGGTAAAGCTCGGCGAACGGCGTCCAGAGATTGCGATAGCCGGCGGCGCGAATGCGCAGGCAGAGATCGATGTCGTTGAAGGCGATGGCGAGGGCATTTTCGTTGAAGCCGCCGACTTGTTCGAAGATCGCGCGACGCACGAGCAGGCACGCGCCCGTGACGGCGCTGTAGTTTTGCGCGAGGCGACCGCGGTTCATGTAGCCCTCGGTGCCGTGGGGATGATTGAGGAATGCGTGATTGGCCACGCCGCCGAGCCCGAGGATCACGCCGGCGTGCTGCACGGTGTTGTTCGGGTAGTAGAGCATCGCGCCGACGGCGCCGATCTCCGGCCGTGCGGCGTGGCTGACCATCTCGTCGAGCCAGCGGCCGGTGATGACCTCGATGTCGTTGTTCAGGAAACAGAGCATCTCGCCGCGCGCGTGGCGGGCGGCGAAGTTGTTGATCGCGGAAAAATTGAACGGCGCGTCGTAGTCGAGCACGCGGATGTTTTCCTCGTCGCGGAGCGCGGCGAACCACGCGAGCGTCTCGGGATCGTCCGACTGGTTGTTGACGACGAGAATCTCATACGGCTCGTAGGTCGTGCGCGCGACGATGGATGCGACACAAAGCCGCGTGAGCGCGAGGGTGTTGCGCGTGGGAATGACGATCGAAACCAGCGGCGGCTGCGGCGGCAGCGGATAGACGACCTGCCAGTGGTTGCCGCGCACGGGCTGCACCTCGACCTCGATGCCGCGGCGCGCGAAGTGATCGAGCAGGGCGCGGCGCGCGGCGGTGAGCGTGTAGTTTTTTTCGCTGACCTCGAGCGCGGTCGAGCCGCTGATCGCGCGCCAGTGATAAAGGATTTTCGGCACGTGGCGCACGCGCTCGGGCGGAATGAGATCGAGGACGCGCAGCGCGAGATCCCAATCCTGGCTGCCTTCGAACCCGGCGCGGAAACCGCCGACCTCACGCACGAGCGCGGTGCGGTAGACGGAAAGGTGCGAGAGGCAGTTCTGGCCGAAGAAAAGGTCGGGCAGGAAGTCGGGCTTGAAATACGGCGCGAAGCGGCGGCCCTGTTCGTCGATCTTGTCCTCGTCGGTGTAGACGAAGCCGGCGTCGGGATGCGCGGCGAGCTCGAGCGCGACTTCGGCGAGCGCGTCGGGCGGAAGCTCGTCGTCGTGGTCGAGCAGGGCGAAGAACTCGCCGCGGACGAGCTCGAGCGCGGAATTCGAGGCGGCGGAGATGTGGCCGTTTTCCGCGCGAAACACGACGCAAATGCGCGGATCGGCCGCGGCAAAACGCTCGAGCAGCGGCCGCACGTGCGGCGCAGTGGAAGTGTCGTCGGCGATGCACAATTCCCAGTTTTCGTAGAGTTGCTCGCGCACCGACTCGATCGCGCGTTCCAGCCAGCGCTCGGGCGAATTGTAGACCGGCATGAGCACGGAAATCAGCGGTCGCCGGTCCGGCTGAAGCGCGGCGAGGCGCGTGCGCAGCGCGGCGGCTTTGCCCGGATTCATCGTGCTGAACTCGGCGGCCCACGCGACGTAGTCGCGCACGTCGCGCGGCCTGGAACTGGTTTGCAGCGTGCGCTCACAGAACGCGTGCCAGCCTCCGTCGGGTGCGCGCACTTCGAAAACGGCGCGGTGCGCGGTGTCGACCGTCAGCCGATACGGCACGCGGAATCCGCAACGCTCGGCGGTCGGGGCGAGGTTGTCGCCGCGGACGACATCGGGCCGAGCGAGATCGAATTGGCCGGGACATTCCGCGCCGTCGATCGTGACGCGGATTTGCGGCACGGATTGTTTGTCGGCGGTCACGCACCAGCCGGCGAGCGCGCCGGCGGCGGGTGCGGCGTCCCAGTGCGAGGGCTGGTCGAGATGGTAGGCGATCTGCGGCGCCGTCGCGGGACCGGCGGGCAAGGCAGCGGGCTTCGAGTCCAGCAGGCTCCGCCGCAACGAGCGGAGGGGGCTCGTGGCGCGCCACGAAAACGATTCCTGCATGCGGCGGATTTTTTCATCGCGCTGCTGGATGATAAGCTCGCGGTGCCGCACGACGCGCTCGAGGTCGGCGATGCGTCGCTCGAGTTCCGCGCTGCGCTGCGCCTCGCGGGCGACGGCATCGGCCGTGGCGGCGGTCTGCGCCTGGGCGCGCTCGAGCAGCACGCGGGAGTATTCGCGGAGCTGGCGGCGGCGGCGGCGCTCGCGCGCGAGATCGGCTTCGAGACGTTGAACCGATTGCGCAAGCCCGGCGACCTGCTCGCGCGTGGTGGCGACCTCCGCGCGCGCCGCGGCGAGGATGGCTTCGAGGTTGTTCGCGTGCTTTTGCGTGAGCGTGAATTTTTCCTCGGCGGCGGCGGCTTTCCGCTCGGTGGCGACGATTCTTTCCTCGGCGGCGACGGCTTTTTGCGCGGCGAGGGCGATTTGCTGCCGGGCGTTCTCGAGTATGCCTTCGAGGTTGCGGGCATGATCTTGCGTGAGCGCGAGTCTCTCGCGGGCGGCGGCGACTTCCTGTTGCGCGGCGGCGACGTTGGCCGCCGCGTTTTGGGCGACGCTTTCCAGGTTGCGGGCATGCTGTCCGGTGAGAGCCAGCTTCTCTTCGCTCGCTTTGAGGGTGCGCTCGAGGTTGGAGGCGTGCTGGTGAGTGAGCGCGAGTTCGTCGCGCACGCGCTGCAGCTCGGCTTCCTGCCGCGCGCGCGCGGCCTGGATGATTTCCTCGTTATCGAGAGCGGCGACCAGCGGGCCGAGGTCGGCGGCGAGGGCGGCGATTCGGCGGTCTTTCGAGGAGGCGGCGAGGCCGGCGAACGAGAGCGAGAGCTCGGTGTCGCCGCGCGTCATGAGCGCCGTGGAGCCGGGATGGGGCGCGGCCTCGCGAATCCGGTTGTAGAACGCGAGGAGCTGCTTGGTGTTGATCGCGAGGTTGAAATGATCGCGCGCGAACGCGAGCGCGTTGCGCCCCAGCGTGCGGGCGAGGGCCTCGTCGTCGAAGACGCGCGCGCACGCCAGGGCGATTTCCTCCGGGGAGCCGTTGCGCAACAAGAGCGCGTCCACGCCGTCGCGCAGTTGCCGGCCGATGTTGGTGTCGGGCAGGACGACGGGGCGGCCGAGGCTGAGAAATTCCGGCAATTTCGACGGCAGGCGAAAGTCGTTGAACGGGCCGGCCTGGCCGGGCTGGACAAGGACGTCCGCCAGCGCGAGCAGCCGCGGCAGCCGCGCTTTCTCGACGAAGCCGAGATCGGTCACGAATGCCCGCACGTCGGCGGGCAGGCTCGCTTCGAAGGCGGGCGAGTTGAAGCCGGTGCGCACGAGCCGCGTCGGCCGGCCGCGCGCATTGAGCAGCGCGACGGCGAGGTAGAGGCTGCGCATCTCCGGCTCGTTGGCGAAGGTGTTGCTGCCGGTGAAGACGATCGTCTTTTCGTCTGCGCGCAGCCCGATCTCGGCGCGGAGGGCGGCATCGGCATGCTGCGGCCGATACGCGGAAAAATCGACGCCGGGCAGCAGCAAGGCCGCGGGCACTTCCTCCGGCACGAATTGGCGGAGCGAGTCGACGATCACGGTGACGCCGTCGGCCGCGCGCAGGAAATGCGGATAGCGGCGCGGGTGGGAGAGTGCGGCCGGGGCGCGTTCGCGGAGTTCGAGTTCGCTGACTTCGCGCAGGGTCTCGAGCGGCTGGCCGAGCCAGGTGGCGAGCAGGAATTCCTCGTTGTCCTCGAGGTGAATGATCAGCCGGGCGTGCGCGCGCGGCTGGTAGGCGAGGACGAAGTGCCGCACGCATTCGCGTGGCGTCCACGCGTGAATCACGTCCGCCGGCAGCCGGTTCGGAAAGAGCGCGGGGTTGTCGAGGACTTCCTGATAAGTCGCAGGGATGAAGCGCGGCGTGGGAATCGCGGACAATGTCTCCCGCTCGCCCGTGATCGCGACGACACACGCGTGGCCGGCGGCGCAGAGCTTGTTCGCGAAGCCGCCGATGTGATTCAGGCTGTTGGTGGTGAAGTCGCCGTAATTGACGAAAAGGATGTTCACGCGGCGGGAAGCGAAAAAGGGAAACCCCGCAGTCTACGGGGCCGGGTCGCGAAGGCGACAGCAGAGTTACAGTTTGAAACCCGCCGCGAGCGCGTCCTTCGCGAAACCTTTCACCGTGTCGAGCGAGACATCCTCGAGCGGGATGCCGACGCCCTTCACCGCTTTGGCGAGGATGTCGTGCGGCACGGTGATGATTTTGCAGCCGCATTCGTCGGCCTGGAAAATGTTGAGCACTTCGCGCGTGCTGGCCCACAGCAGCTCGGCCTTCGGCATGTCTTCGAGCAATGCTGCGCACGCGCGCATGATCGGCATCGGGTCGACGCCGGTGTCGGCGATGCGGCCGGCGAAGACGGAGACGATCGCCGGCACCGCGGGATTCAGCGCCGCCGCCGTGCCCTGAACCTGCCGGAGCGTGAGGATGGCGGTGATGTTGAGCTTCACGCCTTCCTGGGCGAGCTCCTTGATCAACGGCAGCGACGATTCGCCGCGCGAGTTGGTGATCGGAATCTTGACGTAAACGTTCGCGCCCCACGTTTTGATTTTTGCGGCCTGGCGGCGCATTTCGGAAAATTCGTCGGAGAAAACCTCGAACGAAACGGATTTGGTCGTGACCGCCTGGAGAATTTCTTTGGCGGCCGTCTCGTAGTCCTTCGCGCCGGCCTTGCGCATGAGCGACGGGTTGGTCGTGAAGCCCTTGATGTGCGGCTTGGCGTTGAGGTCGAGGATGCCGGCTTTGTCGGCGCCGTCGGCGTAGAGTTGCACCTTCAGGTCGTTGAGCGATTTCATGGTGGGCGGGGAAAAGTGGAATTGAGTTTTCGCGCTCAGGCGCCGGCAAGGATAATGCGGACCGCCTCGGCGAACGATTTCACTCTGTAATCGGGCGGTGCGGGGAGTTCCTCCGCGTAGCCGAAATCGATGAACACCGTGCGCACGCCCGCGCGGCGGCCGCATTCGACGTCGCGCCAGCGGTCGCCGATCATCCACGAACGCGCGAGATCGAGATCGAGCGCGAGCGCCGCATCGAGCAGCATGCCGGGCTCCGGCTTGCGGCGTCGATCGGGCGGTGCGCCTTCGGCGCCGGGCGCGTAGCACACCTCGATCTGCGCGATCTGTGGCACGAGCGCGCGGAGCTTCGCATGCATCGCGTCGACGGTCGCCGGCGACATGAGGCCGCGGCCGACATCGGGCTGATTCGTCGCGACGACGAGCGTGAATCCCGCCGCGGCGAGCGCGGCGCAGGCGGCGGACACGCCGGGAAAAAGTTCAAACTCCTCGACCGTGCGCGGCGAGAACGGCTTGCCGTCGCGGATCGTCTGGCGGTTGAGCGTGCCGTCGCGATCCAGGAAAACCGCGGGGCGAAACGACGTCGAGGGAGAGGTGCACATGGCGCGACGTGCGGCGAGATTTCCAAACGTGAAGCGCGGAGCCGCGCCGCTTCAGGATTTCGGCGGCGAGACGCTTTCCCACTTCGTCGGGTTCACTTTCAGGTCGGGATGCGAGACGAAGAGGTGCCAGAGCACGGCCTGGAACGCCTCGGTGTGCGGCGTGATGTTGTTCGCGTTCACCGTCGGAATGACGATGCACGCGTCGGCGACTTTCGCGGTGTAGCCGCCGTCCTTGCCGACGATGCCGATGACGCGCGCGCCGACCTGCTTCGCGAGCTGGAGCGCGAGGACGAGATTGGGCGAGATGTTTTTTTCGAGGTTGCCGCCGCCGACGGAGAACACGAGCAGCGCGTCGTTGCGGTTGAGCCGCGAGCCGCGCAGCCATTCGGCAAACACGCTGGCCCAGCCCTCGTCGTTGGTGCGCGCGGTGAGCTCGGAGACGTTGTCGGTCGGCGCGTAGCACTCGAGCCCGGCGATTTTGCGAAAATCGTTCACGGCGTGCGAGGCGTTCGCCGCGCTGCCGCCCACGCCGAGAATGAAAAGCCGGCCGCCGCGCGCGCGCACGCCGAGCAGTTCGCGCACGCAGGCCTCGCAGTGTTCCGGATCGAGCTGCGTGACGATCTCGGCGGTTTCCCTGAGATGCTGGGCGGAGTAGGCAGCCATGGCGGTTCAGCGCGGAGGAACGTGGCCGGCGCGGAGCAGGGCGTCGAGTTCGTTCAGCCCGGCGGGCGAGCCGATTTCGTAGAAGCGCGAGGGCACTTCGTAGCCGGCGAGTTCGCCGCGCGCGACGAGCGCCTGCTGCACGTCGGCGAGATCGACGACGGCGTCGCGCGGAAAACCGTCGAAGGCCGCCGCGCGAAACACGCCGAGCCCGTAGTCGATGTGCCGCATTTCGGGGCGCGGGTTTTTCTTGTCGTAGCGCACGATGGCGCCGGCGGCGAATTCGACGTTGCTCGTGTCGAAGCGGCCGCGGTTTTCGTGGACGGTCATCAACCCGAGCCGGCCGGAGCGCAGAAAAAAATCGCCGACCGCGCGGTAATCGATCGGCAGATAACTGTCGCCGTAGAGCACGTAGAACGCGTTGCCGAGCCGGGGCAGCGCGGCGATGAGTGCGCCGCCGGTGCCGCGGAGCTGCGGGCCGTCGAAGACGTAGTCGATGCGCACGCCGTGCGCGGCGCCGTCGCC
>DASZYB010000029.1:0-7430 GCA_035545575.1 Opitutaceae bacterium
CTTGCGGACGCCGTTTTGCAGGCAAACGGACGAGCGGCGTCTGCAAGACAGACGCCCCACACAAATGCTCTCTCCCTTCTGTATCGTGTCTCTGTGGTTCATTTTCATCCTCCCTGGGTCGCGCGAATCACGAGCACGCGGTCGCCCTCGGCAAAGACGCGCGTCGGCCAGCTCGCGCGCGGCACCACTGCATTGTTGATCGCGATCGCCACGCCCTTGCGCTCGCCGACGCCGAGCTCGCGCGCGAGTTCGGCGATCGACGTCGCCACTGCGACCAGGCGCGTTTCGTCGTTCACGCGAATCGTGATGCCGCTGGCCGCCGCGACCGTTTTTTCGCTCACGTTCATTTCGCGGGCCCGCCCGGATTCGCCGCGGCATCGAGATAAATCTCGCCGCCGGCCTGCTTGAACTCGCTCGCCTTCGCGGCGAGCCCGGCCTCGAGCGCCTCGGTCGTCTGCATCCCGTGCTCCTCGGCGTAGCGGCGGACGTCCTCGGTGATGCGCATCGAGCAGAACTGCGGGCCGCACATCGAGCAGAAGTGCGCCGTCTTCGCGCTGTCCTGCGGCAGCGTCGCATCGTGAAACTCGCGCGCCTTTTCCGGATCGAGCGAGAGGTTGAACTGGTCCTCCCAGCGGAATTCGAAGCGCGCCTTCGAGAGCGCGTTGTCGCGATACTGCGCGGCGGGATGGCCTTTCGCGAGATCGGCGGCGTGCGCGGCGATCTTATACGCGATCACGCCGGCGCGGACGTCGTCCTTGTCGGGCAGGCCGAGGTGCTCCTTCGGCGTCACGTAGCAGAGCATCGCGGTGCCGTGCCAGCCGATCATCGTCGCGCCGATCGCGCTTGTGATATGGTCGTAGCCGGGCGCGATGTCGGTCGTGAGCGGCCCGAGCGTGTAGAACGGCGCCTCGTGGCACCACTCGAGCTGCTTCTCCATGTTTTCCGGGATGAGGTGCATCGGCACGTGGCCCGGGCCTTCGTTCATCACCTGCACGCCGCGGTCCCACGCGCGCTTCGTGAGTTCGCCTTGCGTGAGCAACTCGCCGAATTGCGCGTCGTCGTTCGCGTCCGCGATCGCGCCCGGCCGCAAGCCGTCGCCGATCGAGAACGACACGTCGTAGGCCGCCATGATGTCGCAGATGTCGTCCCAGTGCGTGTAGAGGAAGTTTTCCTTGTGATGCGAAAGGCACCACTTCGCCATGATCGAGCCGCCGCGCGAAACGATGCCGGTCATACGGCGCGCAGTCAGCGGAATGTAGCGCAACAGCACGCCCGCGTGGATCGTGAAGTAGTCGACGCCCTGCTCCGCCTGCTCGATCAGGGTGTCGCGGAAAATTTCCCACGTGAGCGCCTCGGGCCGGCCGCCGACTTTTTCGAGCGCCTGGTAAATCGGCACGGTGCCGACGGGCACCGGGCAATTCCGCAGAATCCACTCGCGCGTCTGGTGGATGTTTTTCCCCGTCGAAAGATCCATCAGCGTGTCGCCGCCCCATTTCACGGACCAGCGCATCTTCTCGACTTCCTCGTCGATCGACGACGCGACGGCGGAGTTGCCGATGTTCGTGTTGATCTTCACGAGGAAATTCCGGCCGATGATCATCGGCTCGAGCTCGGGGTGATTGATGTTGGCCGGGATGATCGCACGGCCGCGGGCGACTTCGCTGCGCACGAACTCCGGCGTGATCTCGCGCGGGATCGCGGCGCCGAACGAATTGCCCGCGTGTTGCCGCCAGAGGGAATTGCGCGGGCCGGTCTCGGTCATCTCGAGCAGTTCGCGCGCGCGCTGGAGCTTCATGTTTTCGCGGATCGCGACGAACTCCATCTCGGGCGTGATCGTGCCGGCGCGCGCGTAAGCGAGCTGCGAGACGCGCTGGCCCGGTTTCGCGCGGAGGACGTGGCGTGCGCTGCGATCGAAATACTTGATCGCGTTTCGTTTTCCCTCGCGCTCGGCCTGCGCGCGGTGTGTCTCGGAAAGATAGCCGTCGTCGATCGGCGTCACCGCGCGGCCGGCGGCTTCCTCGACATCGCCACGCTCGCGAATCCACGCCGCACGGAGCGGCGGCAACCCGTGCGCCGCATCGCCCGCGAAGTCGGCGTCGCCCCACGGGCCGCTCGTGTCGTAGACGCGCACGGGCTCGTTGGGGACTTCGGTGCCGTTGGGCAGCCGCGTGGGTTGCAGCGCGATCTCGCGCATCGGCACGCGCACATCCGCGCGCGAACCGACGACATACACGCGGCGCGAAGCGGGAAACAGCCGGTGGCCGGACGCGACGGCGACTTCAGACGAAGGAGAGGACGACATGAGAGGAGCTTTTCAGGTTGGCGCCCAACTCCACCGGCCGGGCTTTCAAGCTCCCCGCTCGCGCGGCGATCCTGTTTTCCCTACGGCGGTGTTAAACGCATCAGGTTCGAAGACTCCGGGAGCGGATCGTGCTCCCATCTCAGCCCCGCGCCCGGGGCTCGCCTAAACGAGGTGACGAGTAAAAGGCACCTCCGTCCGGACTTTTTCAAATCAAATGTGCGCACCGCATCGGGCGGGCAGTTCCGCTTTTCCGACGCCTGGGCGGATGGAACGTTCACGTCGCTCTCGAGCATCTGAGCCAAGCCAGTTACCCGGAACTGCGGCGCCCTCGCCGCGGCCGTCGGCAAATTCCGGTGCGCGAAGGCGACGCGTCCTCAGCGCCGCAAAAACCGAGAAGCCAAGGCCCAAATTTTTTCGTTTCGCGCCATTGACCTTTGGCCGGCTAGTGTTCAACTGCACACATGCCGCCCGAACCACTCACCGACCGCCAGCAGCAGGTCCTCGATTTCATTCACGCGTATCACCGCCAGCACGGCGTCGCGCCGTCCATCCGCGAAATCCAGGCGCACTTCGGCCTCGCCAGCCCATTCGGCATCCAGCGCCACCTCGATGCGCTCACCGAAAAAGGCGCGCTCCGCCGGCTCGATGGCAAGGCGCGCGGCCTCCTCCCGCAATCGCATCCGCGCCGCGGCGCGCTCGCGGAGATTCCGCTCTACGGCACCATCCCGGCGGGCTTCGCCGTCGAGACGCAGGCGCTCGAGCCCGACAGCTACATCTCCGTCGACACCGCCTCGCTCGGCGTGCGCCCGAACACGAAACTCTTCGCCCTGAAAGTCCGCGGCGACTCGATGACCGACGCGAGCATCCTCGATGGCGACACCGTCTTCCTCACGCCGCGCGAGCCGCGTCCACGCGACATCGTCGCCGCGTTGATCGACGGCGAATCGACTTTGAAACGCTACCTCGTCCAGCGCGGCCGGCCGTTTCTCCGCGCCGAAAACCCGCGCTACCCCGATCTGCTCCCCGCGACCGAGCTCGTCATCCAAGGCGTGATGATCGGCCTGCTGCGCACGGGAACGTCTTAGTTTCAAACCCGGGAATCCAAACCGAGGAACACAGAGAACACAGAAGCCGCACAGAGATCACAGAGAAATCTTCCGCGCCCTCGGCGGTTCGGCCCTCCGCTCTCGGTTCGACCTCTGTGCTCGCTGTGTTCCAAACCAAATTCGTCTGAAGCGAGCTCCCTTAATCTCAAACCGCAAAACACAGAAAACACGGAGGACACAGGGAAATCTTCGCCCTCAGACGGTCGACTCTCCGACCTCGGTTCGGCCTCTGTGCTCTCTGTGCCCTCTGTGTTTCACCCAAATTCGTTTTGAAGCGCACGTCTTAGTTCAAACCAGGAAACGCAGAGATCACAGAGAACGCAGCGACGGCACAGCGCAGAGAAATCTTCCGTGCCTCGGTCCGGTTCTCCGCTCTCGGTTCGTCCTCCGCGATCTCTGGGTTCCCAAACAAATCACCATGAAATTTATTTTCCCTTCCTTCCCTCGCTCAAGCCGCCGCTCCACTCTGCTCGACCTGCATCGCTTCGGGCTGATGCAGGTGTTTCGCCGCCCGTCGCTGCTTCGCCTCTGGGCGCCGCTGCGCGAAACGAACCGCGCCGAAATTTTCGAAACCTGATTTCGCCTGCGTGAGCGCGCCGGCTTTTCGGACTTCGTTTTCCGCCGCCGGCCGCCGGTCCTCCGCCTCTTGTTTTCTGCGCCATGTTGGCCGCGCCCGAAAAGCTCGCCTCGCTCCGGCATCTGCTCGCCGAGCGTTTTCCGATCGCGGCGCGCCCCGCCGGCCGCGTTCTCGCCACCGGCATTCCGGCGGCCGATAAAATTTCCGGCGGGCTGCCGCTGAGCGCGGTCACGGAAATTGTTTGCGCCGCGCCCAGCTGCGGCGGGCAACTTTTCCTCGGCCAGCTCCTCGCGGCCACGCGCGCCACACGCACGCGCGTCGCGTTGGTCGACGGCGCCGACGCCTTCGATCCCGAATCCTTTTCCGCCGATCGCTGCGCGCATCTCGTCTGGATTCGCTGCCGCACCACCACGGAGGCGCTGCAAGCGACCGACCTGCTCGCACGCGATGCCAACCTCGGCCTCGTCGTGCTCGATCTCCGTCACGCGCCTGCCGCCGATCTCCGCCGTATTCCCGGTCCGCAATGGTATCGTCTTCAGCGCGCCGTCGAGCCCACCGATCTCGCGCTCGTCGTTTTCACACCGCGCGCCTCCGTGCCAAGCGCGCAACTGCGCCTCGCCCTCGAAGCGTCCCACGATTTTTCCGCGCTCGAACGCGACCGCGCAACTCTCGTCGCCGATCTCGCGCCCACCCTCCAACGCCAGCGCCTCCAAGCCGCCGCTGGTTAGTTTTCCCTCCCGACTTCTCACCCCCGTCTGCTGCCTCCTGAATTCTGGATTCTGAATTCTGAATTCTGGATTCTGGATTCCAGCCTCGCCTCCTCCGCCCGTGTTCGCGGTTCTCCACATCGCCGACTTCGCGCTCCACGCCGTTCTCCGCCACGAGCCCGCGGCAACCGGCCAGCCCGCGGCGTTGTTTTCCGGCACGGGAAAAAAATCCCTCGTCCTCGCCGCGAATCCCGCTGCGCGCGCCCTCGGTGTCGCGCTCGGCATGACCGCGCCGCAAGCCGTCGCCCGCTGCCCCGCGCTCGTCATCCGCACGCCCAAACCCGCCGCCGAAACCGAGGCGCGCGCCGCGCTCCTCGCCGTCGGCTTCACGCTTTCGCCCGCGATCGAGGACACCGCGCCCGGCCTCTGCACCGCGGATTTGAAAGGCGCCGATCCCGCGAAACACGCACCGCTCGCCGTCTCCGCCCTCGCCCAACTCGCCGCGCTCGGCCTGCCCGCCACCGTCGGCCTCGCACGCACGCCGCTCCTCGCGCGGTATGCCGCGCGCTCGGTCCAACCCGATCTTTCGTCTTTCTCTTTATCTTTCTCCTCCGCCTTCGACGCGTCTTCGCCGCTCTCCCACGAGAGAAAGACGAACGCGGAAAACGAAAGAGAAAGAGCCGGCATTCTCCTCCTTTCTCCCGCCGACGAAGAATCCTTCCTCGCTCCGCTGCCGCTCGCCGTCGCCGATCCTTCGCCGCCGCTCGCCGCGGTCCTCGTCGATTGGGGCCTGCGCACGCTCGGCGATCTCACCGCGCTGCCGCGCGACGAAATCGTCCGCCGTTTCGGCAGCGAAGGTCTCGCCCTCTGGCAACGCGCCGCCGGCGGCACCCTGCGTCCGCTGCACCCGGTCGTGCCGCCGCAAAAATTTTCCGCGCGGATGGAATTCGAAAACGAAATCGAAACGCTCGAGCCGCTGCTCTTCATCCTCCGCCGCTTCCTCGACCGGCTCGCGCTCGAGTTGCGCGCCGCGCAATTCGTCGCCGCCGAACTGCACCTCGCGCTCAAGCTCGAGGACGACACCCGCCACGCGCGCCGCTTCCGCCTGCCCGAGCCGACGGCCGACGTCGAAGTCCTTTTCCGCGCGCTGCACACGCACCTCGAATCGCTCACCACGCCCGCCGCCATCGTCGCGCTCGAGCTCGACCTCACGCCTGCGCGCCCGCTCGTGCGTCAGCAAGGCCTTTTCGAAACCGGCCTGCGCGATCCGCATGGTTTCGCCGAGACACTCGCGCGCGTCAGCGCACTCGTAGGTCACGACCGCATCGGCACGCCGCAACTCCCGGACACGCACCGGCCCGATGCGGTGCAACTCATCCCGCCCGCGCCCGTGATTCCGCCGGCCGTGCCCGATCCGCTGCATCCACCGCTCGGCCTGCCGCTGCGTCGCTTTCGTCCGCCGGTGCCCGCGCGGCTCTCCGCCGCGAATGACGGCAGCGTTTACCTCTGGTCCGATCGCGTGCAGGGAGAAATTTCGCTCCGTGGCCCGCCCTATCCGGCCAGCGGCGAATGGTGGCAAAAAGATCGCGCGTGGCAGCGCGTCGAATCCGACATCGCGCTCGCCGAGGGCGGACTCTACCGGCTGGTCCGCGTCGGCGAGAGTTATTTTTTAGAGGGAGAATATGACTAACCCATCTTTCTCTTAATCGTTCTCGTTCTCTTCGCCGCACGAGAACGATAAAGAGGAACGAGAAGGATTTCGCTCCGATGAGCTACTTCGAGCTCCACGCCCGCAGCGCTTTCAGTTTTCTCCGCGGCGCTTCCGATCCCGAGGCGCTGGCCGCGACGGCCTTCGAGCTCGATCTCCCCGGCCTCGCGCTGCTCGACCGCGACGGACTCTACGGCGCGCCGCGACTTTATGCGCCCGCCCGCTCCAATGGCCTGCGCGCCCGCGTCGGCGCCGAGATCACGATGGAGGATGGCACCGTCGTGCCGCTGCTCGCCGCGACGCGCACCGGCTACCAGAACCTCTGCCAGCTCATCACCGAGGCGAAGCTCACGGAACGCCCGCCATCCGGTAGGGCGGCTGCCTTGCCGACGCCTCCGGACGAATTGCCAAATTCGGCGTCGGCGAGACAGACGCCCTGCCGCAAACACGCCCCCGACCCGCGCGACCGCAAACGTCCCTGTTTCGCCACGTGGGGCGAGCTCGCGCGTTTCTCCGAGGGCCTCATCGCGTTCACCGGCGACGACGAAGGCCCCGTCCGCCGCGCGTGGCGCACGCAAGGCGCCGCCGCCGCCAGCGTCGCGCTCGAAAAACTCGCCGCCATTTTCGGCCGCGATTCCGATCCGGCGCGCGCGCGGCTCTTCGTCGAGCTGCAGCGTCACCGCATCCGCGGCGAGGAACGCGAAAACAGATTCCTCGTCGATCTCGCCGCCGCCCAGAAACTGCCGCTGCTCGCCACCGGCGGCGTCACCTACGCCTGCGCCGCGCATCGCATCGTCGCCGATGTCTTCACCTGTCTGCGCGAGCACACCACGCTCGACGCCGCGGGCCGCCGGCTCGAGCTCAACGCCCAGCGCCGGCTCAAATCTCCACGCGAGATGCAGGCGCTCTTCGCCGACCTGCCTGCCGCCGTCGAAAATTCCGCGCGCCTCGAGCAGCGCCTCGAGTTCACGCTCCAAAATCTCGGCTACGAATTCCCCACGTTCCCCACGCCGCCCGGCGTGACGATGGA
>DASZYB010000030.1:0-15387 GCA_035545575.1 Opitutaceae bacterium
GGAAGTTCAGCACTTCCATGCTCACATTGCCTCGTTCCACGGGCAAGGCGTCCTCGATTCGCTTCAGATGCGCTTCGGTCAACTCCATCCCTCCGGTCTGCACTTTCCATTCAATTTGGCAATAGTGTTAACAGGCCCTAGGACAAAGCAGCAGCTGAGTGCTGCGGATGATGCAGTAGTCATGGGAGTGAGGGTTGTCCCGCGTGGGCAAACCAATCCCATCAGCGCTGCGACGAATTTCGGTAAAACCGGCTAAGTCGGCGGAGTTTTAATGGTAATTGGCCTCCGTCGGACGCAGGTTGGACCGAATCGGACTGGCCCCGGAGCTGGTAGGAGTGTCACCTCCTGCCAGCTTCGGAGGTCAGTATAACCAATCATATCCGGGTTGAGGAGTTGTGTCAATACTGTATTTATGGGCCGCAATCTATATTCCAGACTTCGTAGACCGGCACTCTACCACGCTATAACGTATGGGATCGGCTCGCTTGCTGATTCCGCTCGCCTTAAGAAACCGAAAGTAACGAGATCGCTTTAAGGGTAACTCCAATCCGGCGACGAAGAGGGTCATTGCGACAGTGCCGATCTTGATGGCAGATTCCCACCCGTCGAAAGAGTGAAAATTTGCCTTAGAAATGAGAGTTGGGAACGCAGTGACTAGCGCAACCGGAGTGATTATCGCGTTCGGATAAAGCTCACAAAGGAATTTAAAAAACCGCGGGTCGTTTTGGACCCGACGAACGCGTTGCCGTGACTTGATTCTAAACTGACGGTCGATTCCGCCTCGCCACCCGAGCTTTTTGAGGATAAAATTCATTGCGTAAAAAAAGGACCCGCCTGTTACAGCGGGTCCCAAGCTCACGTTCACCGACGGCTGTCGATGTTCTTTTGCGCAGCCGCCATAAGCTTGTAGCGACCCTCTGAAGGAGCAATCGCGTCACGCGCCGCAAAAATCGCCTTTGCGACCGTTTCTCGCGGCACGTTTGGATTGGCTTGGGCCAGCTTACTGATCGCATAGCCGATCTCGTAAGGTTGGCTCGATACAGTTTGGCGGTCTTGGCGACCGCGAAGATGCGGATTATCGCTCATAATCTAAGAAGCCCGTTAAGTTGAGATTGTCGCCGTCCACCGACGGGAAGGCAGCGGACGACGACTGTGTGGTGCTCCGTTTCGTTAAGGCGTCACAAACGGGAACAGCATTTGGCCGCACGCGCCGTCCACATGGATCGGGAACGCGCGTGCGCTTGTGGGCCGAATGACCTTTCCCGTGCTGCGGTGCCTGAACAAAGCTCGGAGCACGATTCTGCCGCCACACTTGCGGCATCTTTTGTAATGCATGACTTACGGAACGCTTGGTTAGCGGTTAGCGTCCGCGCTTGACGGCAAGGGAGCGTCGGGTGGATAATCCACCATAGAGCGACCTTGCTGGGTCCCACGTGGACGCGGTGACGAAATCGCCTTCCACCCCGTAGCCCTCCTTCCCTGCCAAGAGATAAGGACTACGGGGTGGTGTTTTTTTGATGTTTTAGCGCTGGTCGCGGGCGGCGATGCCCGTCTTGCGCTTTAGACTAACAAAGAACAAAAAGTTAGGAGGGCCTAGATCATCTTTTTAGCCGCCATTGCAGCGGTAGCTTTTACGATTTCCTCCGCTGCTTCGATTTTGGCCTTCGTCGATGCTATCTTGGTTTCGAGCCCCTTTTTCGTGCCTTCGAGGCGGTTCAGTTCACCCTTGTATTTTTTCAAGAGTTCTTCCGCTGCAATCGACGCATTCTCGGCGTTTTCCATAACCGACGAATGACGGTGGCCTCGTGGGGGGTCAATAGGTTTGTGGCTGTCGCAGCCCCCCCACCACTAGTTTGGAAAAAACTAGAATTCTGATTCGGAGAAAAAATCCCACATAAGAAATTTATATTATATTAGTGTTAAATAAGATACGTTTTGATTCGGAACAGTTCTTATTTGGTATCTGCCACGAACGGGCCTTATTTCTTAGCAATTTTTTACAACATTATCTACAGGTAGTGTTTAAACGTCGCTTGTAGTGCTACCAAATGGGGTGGGGGATTCGCTTTCTCCTAGGGGGGCCTTTTATCCATGGCTACAGCCCGGTTTTTGTTGACCCTGACGGGGGGGGGCTTAGCTGAAGAGGATTAATGGCCCCGTGCTAGGGGCGGAACTCGCTATCGGCTAACGTCAACCATCCAATCTCCGACATAAACGACTTTCCCGTAGCGATCAAAACCAGCACTGCTTCCTTCGCCCCAAAATCGACCGTAATACCAGATTTGAATCACGCCCTTCTTGCGAAGGTCATCCGTGATATCAGGGCCCTCATAAATTTGATCCGGCAATCCTCGGGACTGGCGCACCTGAAGAGGATTCATTCCCGGTAATACAAGACGCTCGACGATTGCTTTGTCGAAGCGTGCTTGTGCCCATTGGTCACTCAGCTGATCGGCGGCTTGGCGGACCTTTGCCCAATATTCCCGTTCGTTCTGCTCTTTCCATCGGTCATAAAAAACCGATCCCACCTGAAAAAGGACGAAGCAGATCGCGACGACGAGCAGCGTAATCACGAGACCATTGCGCGCGTTCTTACGGCGACTTCCGACCAGCGGATACATCTCTTGCGGCGCATCTGCCATGATGAAAAGGCCAATTGAAGGCCGACAGTGGATCAATTGAAATGCTATCTAACGGCTGTCGATTCAAAAGCGGCGCAACGATAAACTCGGGGAATGGCCTCCGAGGGGAAAGACGAGCTACGCGCGTTAGGCGCTGCGATCCGAGAAGGACGCAAACGGCTCGACGTATCGCAGGAGGATTTTGCTGAGCTTTGTGGCGTTCACCGGACCTACGTGGGTCAGGTCGAAAGAGGAGAGAAGAACATCAGCTTCACGAACGTGCTTAGGATTTCTCGTGCGCTTCGACTTAAACCCTCTGCGCTGCTGGAAAGAGCCCATCTTTAATCACCACTTCCACCTCATCCATTGGAACCACTTTTTGGCTGAAACAACCGCGGTCCTCGCGCCACTTGGCGTTTTAGCCTTGGGGCCAATCGACGGCTTTCGAAGGGGCTTCTGCACCCAAAGCGGCGTATGTGCGGTTGTGAAATCTCCAAAGTCATTGGGGTGACGCTTAGGCTGAAGCGGCTCTTCTTTTCCTCGCGTAACGCGAGGCTCGGTCGGGGCCTTAGGGACATAAATTTTGCCTTTCTTCGCCGCCAGCCGTTGTCGCAAAAACAACGCCCGTTCTTCGCGCGTCATACAACTCCGTCGGTGGTGCCATCCGCTGCTGGAAACAACTCATTGAGATCGCACCGCATGAACGGATTTTCTGTCTGATTCAGGCGGATGAGTTCGGACAGATGTTTCAGGGAGGGCGTCTTTGCCACGACTACCTGATTCCAGCTGATCCAAAGCATCCGGTCGTCGGGCGCACCATTCGTGATCACGAACTGGCTGACTTCAGTGAGATCGTTGGCGTCGTTCACCACTTCGGCAGCAGTGCGCCCTACGTTCATGTCGCGCAGCCGAGCAAGATTCCGGCAGCTGGCGTCCTTGTTCAGGATGAATTCGCCACCTTCCACGCAACTGTGGATGAAGAAATCCGCGCCGCGCTGTGTGATCACCGTGATGCCGCCCTCTTCGTAACTGCGGCCTAGGATCAGGCCACCAGCGCGACCGTCCACGACGACGCCTTGAAGGATGAGATTGTGAAACGCAGACGCACTGAGCGTCAGCGGAAACGTCCGGTAGTTCAGACCGGAGGGAAGATTTGATTTCATTGGTTGCTCTTCCGCGGACCCGAACCAGCTCGGGAGCGCGGCGATTAGGAGCTACCAATCGGGTTAGCGATCAAATCGAGCCTGAAAGCAAACTAGGACAGTGCCGGCGACGTTACACTCTTGACCGCGCCTGCTGCGGGGGCAGCGTTTTCCTTCCGCTAATTGCCCGATGGTGTAATGGCAGCACAGGCGACTTTGACTCGCCTAGTCATGGTTCGAATCCATGTCGGGCAGCCATTCGACGCGCCGTCCAAGCACGGCTTGCTCATGGCCTGCGGCCGGCACACCCAAAACAACATGAATATGTTAGTCGCCGAAGCGCGGCGAATGGCCCTGAGCAAGGGGCGCAGCCCCGTGTCGAAGGGCACGTGCGTCGTCTATTTCCTCCGCCTTCGCTCTCGGGCGCTCTACATCGGTGCCTCGGAGGATCTTGAGCAGCGACTCGAGGACCATGCTGCGGGTCAGGCATGTCGAACTACTCACCTGGATCCGCCTGCTTCATTCCTCAGGCTCGAAATCTACTCCAATTTCTCCGAAGCTCGTTCCCGCGAGGCTCAGTTGAAGCGATGGACGCGGGCTAAGAAAGAAGCGCTTATTGCGGGCGATGCGGAACGCCTCCACGCACTCAGCCAATCTCGCGAAAACGCCAACTGCTAAACGCGCAAAACCGACCGCGAGGCGATGAGCCTCGCGAAAGTTCGTATTTCCATCCGGACCGGGCAGCCAGAGCTTTCTCAATCGGAGGAGCTTTTTTGAGCGGAGACGGCTGCGGAAACTCTCAGAGTTCCAAATCGCCGCCTCGTTCGAGAAGAACGTGCATTCGGCGGCGCGAATCGCCCGACAACGTTGCCCGTGCTCAAACGTCTTGCCTTTCCCCGGCTCGACCGGGTCGCGTTCGCCCCCCAAGGAAAAATTCATGAAAGCGCACTTCCGTTTCGTCCTGCTCGCGTTGCTCCCTTTCTCCCTCGAGGCCGTTCAGCCCTGGCGCGAGGTCATCCAGCCGACCGTGGCCGAGGCCGCGGCGGCTTTTCCCCAACCTCCGAGCGCCTACGGCGCAATCCACTGGGCGATCTGGGGCGGACCGCAAACTAAGGAACGCATCGTCGCTGACATCGAACGCATCCACGCGAATGGCGGCGGCGTTTACATGATCAACAATTCGCAGCGCGTGCAGCCGCGCTATCTCTCGCCCGAATATATGGACCTGGTGAAGACCGTCGTGCAGGAATGCAAAAAACGCGGCATGAAGGTCTGGATCGAAACCGACTGCGGTTATCCCGACGGTTTCGCCGGCGGCATGATCAGCCGCGACTATCCGCAGCTCGGCATGCAGGGCATCCTGATTGACGCGCGCGTCGCCGTCGCGGGCGGCCAGACGGTCGATCTTCCGCTGCCCGTCGACACGCTCGGCATCGTCGCCTACCCGCGTTCCGAACCGGCCGCCGCTCCCGCGGAAGAACCCGCAGCCGCGGCGAAACAATTCCCGCTGCCCACGGATGGAGTTTTCAGCTACACCGCGCCGCGCGGCGGAGCCGGCGAGATCACCGTGCAACTGCCCGGCGCCGAGATCCGCTACAACGTCGCCGTCGGCGAGCCGTTTCGCATCCCCGTTCCCGCCGGCACGAAGGCGATCTTTCTGAACTCCGCTGTCGGCGGCCGCGGTGGCCGCGGCGCTCGTGGCGGCGCCGGAGCGCCGGAGAGCACGGTGATTCCAATGCCCGCGGACGGACATCTCACGTGGACCGCGCCGGCCGGCGCCGAGGCGTGGGAGGTCGCATTCATCCGCCACGCCTATCGCACGTCGCCCACGCGCAACGACAATGGCGAGGACGGCGGCGCCACCAAGGACACGCTCTACACGCTCATCGACTTTCTCGATCCGGTCGCCACGCAGACGTTCATCAAACTCATCCACGAAACCTATGAGAAGGCCGTCGGCGACGAATTCGGCAAAACCGTCCTCGGTTTCCGCGGCGACGAAACCGACTACTCGGGCGTCACGCCGTGGACGCCGAAGCTGCTCGAGACATTTCAGGCCGTCAAAGGCTACGACCTGAAGGCTTACATTCCGCTGATCTTCGGTGGACGCATGACGCCCGAGGCCCAGCGCGCCCGCGCCGACTACTGGGACGTGTGGAGCGGCATGTTTCGCGACAACTTCTACAAGCCGCAGCAGGAATGGTGCAACGCGCGCGGCATGGAATACATGATGCACCTGAACCACGAGGAAACGATGATGGCGCTGGTCAACAGCGAGGGCTCGTTCTGGCGCGACATGCGCTACGTCGGCGTGCCCGGCATCGACAACCTCAATCAGCTCGGGCCCGGCATCGTGGCCGATTTCCCGAAGCTCGCCGCCTCGGCCGCGCACGTCTTCGGTCATCCGCAGGTCTGGGAGGAGGAAGGCGGCGGCCCGAATCAAGCCGGCAAGTTCGTCGCCGACTACCAGCTCGTCCGTGGCGTGAACTACATGAACATCCGCGGCCTCAACGCCGCGCCGCCCGCCGACGCCGGCGCCCTGCAGGATCCGGCGTCCGCCATCGGGCACTACATCAGCCGCGCGCAATACCTCATGTCGATCGGCCGGCCCGCCGCGCAGGTCGCGCTGCTGCACCCGACCGACAGCCTGTGGCTCGGCGATCGCGAGGCGGACACCGACACGCTGAAAATCGTGACCGGGTTGCTGGAGCACCAGATCGACTTCGATCACATCGACGCCGACGCGCTGACGGCGCTCTGCACGCTCTCGCGCGATGGCCTCAAAAATCTCAGCGGCCAGACGTATCGCGCCATCGTTGTCCCGACATCCACCGTCATCCAAAAAACCGTGCTCGCCCGGCTGCGGGCTTTCGCCGCCGCGGGCGGGAAGGTGATTTTTGTCGGCCGCGCGCCGACGCTCGTCGTGGATCGCACGTTTTTGCACGCCGAGGAAGGCGCGCCGGATTTGAGTTTCGCCACGCTCGAGCCCGCGGCCGAAATCACCGCGCAAGTCGTCGCAGCGCTGCCGGCGCCGGACGTGAAACTCGATGCCGCCTGCGCCCCGCTCAAATACACGCGCCGCACGCTGAAGGACGGCGACGTCTATTTCTTCTTCAACGAATCCGCTGAAACCCAGTCGCGCATCGCGACGCTCGCCGGCACCGGCCGCGTGCAAGTCTGGGACGCGACGACCGGCGCGATCCATCCACTCGCCAGTGTCGCGCCGGCCACCGGCAGCGCCGTCGTGCCGCTCACGCTCGCACCGCACGAAGCGCGCATCCTCGTGATCGGCGCGCTCCCGGCCGGCGCGGGCGACGCATGGCCGACGCTCACGCGCAGCCAGCCAATCGCCGACCTCGACGCCAACTGGTCGGTGACGCTCGACGACAAGCAACTCACGACCGCGCTGAAATCGTGGGAGGAATTGGGCGTCGCGCGCTTCACGGGCACGACGCTCTATAAACACGAGTTCACATCCGCATCGCTGCCCGCCGGCAAACGCGCCTACCTCGATCTTGGCAACGTGCACGAAATCGCGCGCGTCCGACTTAACGGCACGGAGCTCGCGACGTGTCCGTGGCCACCTTATCTCTGGGATGTGACCGCCGCGCTGCGGCCGGGCGTCAACGCGCTCGAAGTGCAGGTGCGCGCCGCGTCGCCCGGCGGCGGACGCGGCGGCTTCGGCGGCGGCGCTGCCGCGGGCGGAGCCAACGCTCGCGCGGGAAATCCCGGCGCGCCCGGAGCCGCGAGCGGCGCACGCGGGCGGGGAGCAGGCGGTGCTGCCGGCGGCAGCGCGGGCCGCGGCGCAAACGCCGGCGCCGCGGTTGCGGCCGAGTCGGGCCTCCTCGGTCCCGTGCGGCTCGTCGCGGAATGAACGATTGTTTCCGCGGCCTCCGCCTGTCACCTCCTCGTCCTCTTCTCCATGACAACCCATCCCCACTCCACCCCGCGCCTCGTCGCGCTCTTCCTGTTCGCGGCGGCGGCGCTGTCCGCGGCGCCGGCTTCGACGTTTAAATTTCAATTCGGCGCCGACCAGGCTGCGCCCGGCTACACGCTCGTTCCGCCCTCGGCGGTGTATGCGAAGGAAACCGGCTACGGCTTCGAGCCAGGCGCCGCGCTGACCGCGGTCGCGCGCGCGAACTCCGATCCGCTGCGCGCCGGCGCGGTGGCGTCCGCGAAGCCGTTCGCATTTTCGGTCGCGGTGCCGGAGGGAAATTACCGCGTCACGGTCACGCTCGGCGACCCGACGCAGGAGACGGTCGCTACCGTGAAGTCCGAGCGCCGGCGCCTCATGCTCGAGCGCGTCCAGGCCGCGGCAGGACAATTCGTGACGCGCAGCTTTCTCGTCAATGTGCGCACGCCGAAAATCCCGACCGGCGGCGCCGTCGATCTCAACGATCGCGAGCAGGACAAGGCCACCGGCGCGATCACCACGCTCAACTGGGACGACAAGCTCACGATCGGTTTCAGCAACACGCATCCGGCGCTCGCCGCGCTCGCGATCGAAAAGGTCGACGACGCGATCACGTTTTTCATCCTCGGCGATTCCACCGTCACCGATCAGGGCGGCGGCGGGAGCTGGGGCCAGATGGCGCCGCGCTGGTTCGGGCCGGGCGTCGTCGTCGCGAATCACGCCGAGTCCGGCGAGACGCTCAAAGGTTTCCTCATGCACCGGCGCTGGGACAAGGTCGTCGACTCGATCAAGCGCGGCGACTACGTGCTGATCGAATTCGGCACCAACGACTCGAAGAACAGCGGCCCGCAAAACATGTATGCCGGCCAGGATTTCTCGGTGACCTACGCCGAGCCGAACACCACGTATCGCGAGCTGCTCCGGCGGTTCGCGAGCGACGTCCGCGCGAAAGGCGGCAATCCGATCATCGTCTCGCCTTCGGCGCGTCGCGGCGAGACGGCCGCACCCGGCTCGCTCAGCCCGTGGGCCGAGGCCGCGATGGCGACCGCGAAGGAAATCGGCGCGCCCGCGATCGATCTCAACGCAATGGGCATGCAGCTCAACGCCGCGCTCGGCGCCGACGCCGACAAGCAGTTCGCCGACCGCACGCACCATTCCGAATACGGCGCCTATCTCCAGGCGAAGTGCATCGTCCTCGGCATCAAGCAGGCGAACCTGCCGCTCGCGAAATACATCGTCGACGACTTCGGCCGTTTCGATCCGCAGCATCCCGAGCCGACGCTCGCGCAGTTTTCGCTGCCGTCCGATATGACGCCCGGTGGCCGCGGCGGTCGCGGCGCCCGCGGCGGAGCGCCCGGCGCGGCGAACGGCGCGAACGCGGCCAACGCGGCCGCACCCGCGACGAAAGCGCCGTAAAACGCGCGCGCTTTCACCCTTGCAGAGCGGGATCGCCAGCCCGCCCTGCAAAGATCCGCTGGGTCGTGGCACGGACGTCTTGCCCGTGATTGACCGAACACGGGCAGGATGCCCGTGCCACGGCCAACGCCGCCGACGCACCGCGAGGACGGTAGACTGCGCTCGGCGTCAGTTCGTCGCGACACGCGGCAGGCCGGCGCCGACGATCACGAGCTTCGTCTCCCACGAGGCGAGCTCAAGCGGGACGACGGCTTTGCCGTTCGCCACGGTCGCGCCGGTGAGCGGTGCAATCGTGCCGGTGTTCGCGTCCCAGCTTTGCGCGGCGTTCGCGCCGGCGGCGGCGGCGAGCGTCACGTTGAGTTTCACCGGGCCTTCGCCTTCGTTGAAGAGGAAGTAGACGTCGGCGTCCTTCAGGCGACGGTGATTGTATTTCAGGCCGGGCGTCGCCTGGTCGAGCGCGACATCCGGCGGCGGCAGCGCGGCGAGCACGCGCTCGCTCACTTCGCCCGCGGGTTCGTTGACCGCCCAGCCGATGTCCGCCGGGCCGTTCGCGGTCAGGAAATTTTTATCCGTCACGAGGCGCGGCGCGGCGCCGATGAAAATCACCTTGCCGCCGGCTTGCGCGAACGTGTGCAGCCGGTCGAGCGCCGCCTTCGAGATCGCTTCGATGGCCGGGACGACGATCGCGCGATAAGCCTGGCCGCTGCCGTTCACCAGTTCGCCGCGTCGCAATTCGAGCGCGGCGGCGAGCGCGTAGTCGTCGACGAAGTCGACATCGCGCTGATGCTCGAGCAGCGCGTGGACGGTGTTGATGAAGCTGCGATTCGCCGCGGTGCTGCTGAACCAGAAACTCGACGACGGCACATACACGCCGATCTGCGCCGCCGGCCGGCCCTGGCCGAGCACGTAGGTCGTGCGGTTCACATACTGCGCGAGCGCGGGGAATTTCGGGTCGTTGAGGTAGCGGTAGCCAGCGGGCGCGACGCCGCGCGCGAGCGGCGCATCCGGCTCGCTCGCGGTGGCGGGCGTCGGTCCGCTCCGCGCCGGACCGCCGCGCGCGGGACCGCCGGGCGTCGAAGCGCGCATCGACATGAATTCAAAATGCGTGATGCCGAGCCCGATCTGGTGATTGATGATCCAGCCCGCCTCTTCGAGGTTGGGCGTGGCATACGCGCCGCTCATCGCGGCGAACGACTCGCTCATCGAGAGCCGGTGACCGTTCAGGTGCGCGGCGGACGACGCGAGCTTCGGAAAATCCGCGACGACGTCGTGCCACACCTGATGCCAGATGACGTCGATGCCCGGCACCTGCACGTCGCGCATGCACTTGAAGAAATCGCCGTTGGAGCTGGCGAGCTGCGGCAGCATTTCCTCGTGCTCGATGTGCGTCTGCATCTCGACGCCGTTCGCGGCGCACCATTTCGCGCCTGCGGAAAAAAAATTCTGCGCGAAGAGATCGGACCACACGTCGCAATAATCCGCGTAAGCGCGGTGCGCAGCGTCGAGGTTGCCGGCGACCGGTGGCGCGCCGCGACCGCCGACGCGGCCCAGCTGGATCGCGGCGATCGCGGGAAGATGCGGGCGGATGTCGTAGCCTTTTCGCTTCTGGAATTCCGCGGGGAAATCCGGCGTCCACGGATTGAAGTTGAACGACGCCTCGTCGCCGCGAAAACCGAAGAACGTCTTCCCGAATTCGTCGCCGACGGCTTTCTTGTAGGCCTCGAATGTCCAGTCGATGAAGCGCTGGTCCGCCTCGGGCGCGAGGTAGTCCATCAGCGAATGCTCGGAATCCTTCGCGCCGGATTTGTTGTTCGCCGAGCGCGTGACTCCGGAGCGAAACGCCCACCGCGGCAGCGCGACGGCCCATTTGCCCGTGGCGGGCGCGGTCCATTCGACGCGGCCCGCTTTCGGCTCGATCACCTGCGCCGCGCCGGTGTCGAGATTCAGCGCGAGGGCGCAGATCGTGTTCGCATCGAGCTCGCGCGAAAACGCCGCGCCCGGCTCGACCGCGACCTGCTCCGCGGGCGCGAGCGCCTTCATGCGAAGATCGGGACGATCGGTGGTGAACTTGCCGCCGGCGAAGCCGGACGGGTAGCCGCCGTCGTCGTCGAACCACAGATGCATGTCGCGCTTCTTCGCCTCCTCGACCGCGATCTTCACGTTCTCGAAATACGCCGGCGAGAGATACGGCGCCTCGGGATTCCGGCCGGGCTCGACCCACGCCTGGTGGATGTTCATCGAGAGCAGCTTGTCGAGATCGCGCGCGATCACCTCGCGCGTGATCGCGCCGTTCCAACCCCACGTGACCTGCGAGCTGTAGGCGGATGGCGGCGCGGCGAAATCACGCGCGACTTCGGCCGCGGTGGGATCGCCGAGTTTCTGCCACGGCCGCTCCTGCGCTCGCGCGATCGGCAGCGCCGCGAGACAGCAGGTGAGCGACCAGAGAAGTTTCCGGGAAATTTTCATCGTAGGGTTTGGCTGGAGCATCGGATTTTCCGCGGCGATTTGAGTGCCGAGCTGGAGCTCGGTGTTCCCGGGTGGGCCCGCGGTTTAGAAAGTCGCGATCGGATTCAGTGGCGAGCCGGTGCCGCCGGGCACGCGCAGCGGCGCGATGGCGAACATGAATTCATAACGGTTGCGCTGCGCCGCCGCGGCGCTCAACGCCTCGAGGTCGCAGTTGTCGATGAGCGGCGTGCCCTCTGCGACCAGCAGAATCTGGTGCAGCGGCTGATTCACGCCGGTCACGCGCGAGGGCCGCACATCCTGCACGACATCGCTGCCGAGGATCGCGATGCCGCGCTCGCGGAAAAATTTCGCGCACGACGCGTAGAAGCCGGGCGTCGCGACGTTCAGGTTGAGCGGGCCCTTGTCCGCGACGCGCACCCAGCGGCCGGTGCGCAGAAAAACCGCGTCGCCGCTCGAGATGTGGATGCCGGTTTTTTTCTCCCACGCGAGGATGTCCTCGGGAAACACCGCCTCGTCGTCGCCGAGATACGGCACACCCTTCATCGCCGGCATGTCGATCAACACGCCGCGCGTGAGGATGCCGTCCTTGAACGGCATCACGTCGTTCTTCGTCGCGCCCCACGCCGTGATCGCGTCGCCGGGGACGTTGTTATAGATGTGGCCGTTGTAGATGAAATGAGAGAGCGCATCGAGGTGCGTCGTGGTGTTGCCGTGGAACGAGACCGTGTAGCTGTCGACGACGTAGCCCTCCTGCCGGCCGAGGCCGTTGCTCATCATGTTGTGCTGCCATGCGGCGCGCGGCGGACCGCGGCGTCCGCCGGGAGCGGAGCCGGCACCGCCGGCGCCAGGCGCGGACGCGGCTGGATTGGCCGGCGCGGTCGCGACGGGCGGCGGCGTGCTCGGCGCGGGCGGCGGCGGCTCGGCGGATTCCTTGGGCAGGTCCGCGTTGAGCGACATCGAAACGGAAACACCATCGCGCACGAGCGCGGCGGCCTGGCGGCGTTTCTCCGGCGTGATGAGATTGATCGTGCCGGCCTGGTCGTCCTTGCCCCAGCGGCCCCAGTTCGAGAGCTCGGTCATCCAGCGCTCGACATCGGCTTTCGTGAGATCGCGCGGGTAAGCGGGCTGGGGATCGGCGGCGCGAGCGAGAGAACCGAACGCGAGCGCGCAAACGCAAAGGCAGAGGGAGGGGTATTTCATGCCGCGCCATCGTCGGCGCTCACCGCGTGCGGTCAACGCTCCGGGTTTCGGAGCGTTTGAATGCAAAAGCGTTTTGCCCTCGTGGCACGTAGATGGCGACGGCGTCGCGCGGGCGTCGCGCTCGGGTTCCCGGCAAGCACGACAAAATGTCCGCGCCCTCACGAGCGACGTGTCGAAAAACGCAGGGCGCGATATCCTTAACGCGCCGCTCAGGATTTTCGTGCGTGCCGAGGCGGCGGACTAAGAGCTCATTTCAAAACCTCGGGGACGTGGCACGGGCGTCTCGCCCGTGTTTCGGCCCCGCTCACGGGCAGGATGCCCGTGCCACCTCGACCCATCGCGAGCGAGCAGCCGAGGTTTTGAAATGAGCTCTAAGGATCTTGCCGACGCCTTCGCGGCTGATCCGGCAGCTGCGGCCCGCGAGCGCGCTCGAAGCGCGGGTCGGTGAGCGTCCGCAAAAATGCCACGAGCTCGCGCTGCTCGGCGGCGTTGAGCTTCATGCCGTCCGCCGGATGCTTCGCGAGATTCGGATCGAGATTCGCGCTGCGCTGCACGCCGTGGTCATAGTGCGCGACGACTTCCTCGAGCGTCGCGAAGCGCCCATCGTGCATGTAGGGCGCGGTGACGGCGACGTTGCGTAGCGACGGCGTCTTGAAGGCGCCTTCGTCGCTTGTGCGCTGCGTCGCCTTCGCCCGCCCCGCGTCGCGCGGCGCGAGGTCGAGGCCGTTGTTCTTGTAGGCGAAATCGCTGAAGAGCGTGCCGCCGTGACAATGAAAACAGTCCGCGCCGCGCTGGCCGCGGGCCGGATCGTATTCCGTCACGAACAACGCGAACCCGCGCTTCTCGTCCTCGGTCAGCGCGCCGTCGCCTCGCATCGCACGATCGAATTTCGAATCGGCGGAAACCTGCGTGAGGAGATATTGTTCCAGCGCGAGCGCGATTCGCCCGGGCGTGACTTCCGGCGTGCCGAAGGCCGCCGCGAAATCCTCCCGCACGTGCGGATCGCCCTCGAGCGTGGCCGCAACGCGAGCGAGATCGGCGTGCATCTCGACCGGATTCGTCATCGCCGCGACGGTCTGGTCGCGGATGCGCGGCTGGCCGCCGTCCCACGCGTAGGCTGGATGCCACGCGAGATTTGTCAGCGGCATCGCGTTGCGCGCGCCGGATTTTCCGTCGGCGCCGCGGCTGAACGCCACGCGGTCGCTGAACGCCCGCGCCGGCGAATGACAATCCGCACAGCTCTGCCGGCCGTTGCCCGAGAGTCGCCGATCGCCAAAGAGCCGCCGCCCGACCGTCACGCCTTCGACGGTCAACGGATTGTCCGCGGGCAGGCTCGGCTGCGGAAATCCCGCCGGCACCGTGAAGGCAAACGGCGTCGTCGCGCCGCTGGGTTTGGTTTCACCTGCCTTCGTCGACGTGGTCGCCGGAGCGTTTGCCGCGACGAGCGTGGTCGGCGCCGCCTCGAGCCAGAACATCGCGCGCTCGACCGACGTCGCGAGCTCGCCGGCGAGGAGATCGCCGTTGCCCGAATGCGTCGATTCCACCGTGCCGCCGCTCACAAGCTCGCGCCGACCGAGCACGCGCGCGAGATCGAGCGCGAAGCGGATCGTCGTGTCGCCCTCGACCTTGAACGCCGAGAGAAACCGCGCCGTCATCAGGTGCGCGTCTGTCGCGAGATGATACGAGAAGCCGTGCTCCGACGCGTCCGCCGCGTGCCACCGGCCTTCGAGCGCGAGAAAAACGAAGCCGCCCTGCCAGCCCCAGTGGAGCCGGTTCACCAGCGGATTCAGCGCGTGCCCAGCCGGCCAGCGCGAGGGATCGGCGTGGTTGATTTCCGGCGGCACGCCGAGTCGATACTCGATGCCCGCGTAGTCGCCCGCGGGGACATTGTGCAACGCAACCGCCAGCCGCCCATCCGCGGCATCGATGAAACCATACTGGCCGTCGAGCCGCACGAGATCGCCGTTCGCGCGCAGCAACGTCACGCCCGAGATGAGCGCGGCGAAGCGCGTGATCCGCAAAGTCTGCTCGTGCTCGTTCGCGACGTCGGCCGAGGGCACGGCGATTTCAGCGTCGTGCCAGCGAGGCACGAAGCGCAACTCCACTTCCGCCGCGCGGAGCGGCAGCGCGAGGAGAAGCAGGCCGGCGAGAAATCGCATGCGCCATGCTCGCCGGGGGCGGTTAAGCCGGTGTGTGGCGCGCGCGGAAAATTGTTAAGGGCATGTTAAGGGCGTGGGGAATTCGAAAGCGTTTCTTTTGCCACAGAGGACACAGAGCTCCGACACAGAGTTAACAGCGTCGGATCGCCCATGTGGCGGGGCGTCCCGTAGGGCGTCTGTCTTGCAGACGCCGCCGCACAGCTCCCGAGTTCGTTTCGCAACGCGCCGCCTTCCGAATCCCAAAGGCGTCTGCAAGACAGACGCCCTACGCCGCGATGGCGAGCGCGATTCACAGCGCGATTGCACGCCGGCGGAATTTCCCGCAAATTCGTGCTGCGCGATGTTCCCCGACGACACCTCCGCTTCCGGCCGCACGCGAGTGCTGATGATCGACGACGACAAGAAACTCTGCCGCCTCGTCTCGACTTATCTCGAACCGCTCGGCTTCCAAGTGTCCGCGATCCACAACG
>DASZYB010000031.1:0-52814 GCA_035545575.1 Opitutaceae bacterium
CGCATCGGCCGCGACGCCGGTGTCGAGGATCGCGATCGTGGTGCCGTTGCCCCACTGGCTGCGGTCGCCGGTGGCGCCGAGGAAGCGCAGCGTGTCGTTGCCGAACGGCACCTGGTCGACCGCGGCGCGATCCTGTTTCGCGGGCGGCTCGGGAATGCCGACGAGAAAATTCGCGCCGACCGACGCGTAGTCGCCGGCGTTCTGCGCGAGCTCGCCCTGCAACGCATCAAGGCGATCGTAGCGCACGCGCACGGTGCGCAGCCCGTCGAGCCGGCCGAGAATCGTGAGGCCGGATTTCGCGGCGCGCGCGACGAAGCGCTGGAGCGCGGCGTCGTCCTTGAATGTGAGCAGCGCTTCGCGCGCGCGGACATCGGCGCGCGCGAGCGAATCCTGCAGCGCGACGAGCAGCGAGCGCGCGGCGGGATCGCGCGGCGTCTCCGTCGAGGTGATGGGCGCGGGCGCGACACTCGTTGCCGTGTGCGCAACCGGCATGGCCTGCGGCGGCGCGGAGAAATTTTCCACCGTCGCGCGATCTTCGCGCCACAACCAGACGAAGGCCGCGAGGCAAACGAGTCCCGCGACGAGCGCGAAAATTTTCAGCGGGAAGCGTGTCATGGTGACGGCGCGGCGAAACGAAACTGAATGAGAGTCTCGCGGTGGGCGCAACGTGTCTGACGCCGAGCGCCGCGATTTGTTGCCCGCGCTCGTGAAGCCGAGCTGGAGCTCGGTGCTCCCGGGGGCGCGGTCGCTCGCTAAAGAATCAGCGCGCCACGCGCAGGATCACGTAAGGTGCTTCGCGCGCGAAGTCGGGCCAGATCGTGCCGTGGCCGGCGGCGTCGATCGCCTCGACGAAATACATCACGTCCCATTTCGATGTGATGAACTCGCCGGGAATCGTGGCCGCGAACATCCCGCGTTCGCTGGTCGGCTGCATTTCGATCGTCGCGTAGTCTTCGAATTGCGTGACGTGCCGGTAGCGCAGGCGGACCGCGCGCATCGCGGCCGGATCGCTCACGCGCACGACGATGCGCAGCGGCTGGCCCGGTGTCGCTTCGTGCGGCGGCGTGTGTTCGACGAGCGGCTTCGCGCGATCGTCGTGGGCGATCGGCTGCCACGATCTGGCTTTCGCGGTCGCGTCGTCCGGCGGGCAGCACTGCGCCTCGAGGTCCTTCACGTCGGCTTCGAGTTTCACGAGCTCGTCGCGCCAGTGGCCGCAGAGGTTGAAATTCCGCGCGCCCATCGCGAGGTCGAAGTTGTAGCGATCGCCGGCGATGGCGACGAGCTCGCGCCACGCGGCGACCGCGTCGCGCTCCGCGTAGGTGGCGGCGAGGAGTTCGGGGAGTTTCTGGCCTTGCTTGAAAAGATTGTAGTGCACCGCGGCGATCGCGCGGCGGGCGTGAAAGCGCGCGAGCTGCGCGAGAATTTTCAGGTCGGTGATCGTGGAGTCGAATTCGTTGCCGCGCCGGTCGCCGATGCGCGCCTCGGCCGCGCGGACGGACGCGAGGATCGCGTCGGCGGTGTCGTCGAACCAGCGGCTCGTCTCGTCGGGCGTGCGCTTCGCCGTCGCGCCGCCGGCGAGGATGCGCTGCGCGGCGGCGGCGAAGTTTTCGAACTGCTCGGTGTCGGTGCCTTGGTTTTTCGCGTAGGCATCGAGCGTGGCGCCGAGACTCTGGCGCTCGGCCCAGCCGCGCGTCGTCGGGAACAGCGAGTAAGGATACACCGCGGCGACGATCATCGGCAGCACTTGTGATGCGCGATGCAGGCCGGCTTCGACCTGCGGCGCGGCGGCGCCGAAGCGGCGTTGAAATTCGTGCTGCCACACGTCGGGCGGCGTCTGCGGATCGTAGCCGACGCGGCCCCACACCTGGAAGAAATGCCAGTAGCGCTCGAACTCGTAATCGTAGTAGCGGTATTTCTCCGGCATCAGCGCGAAGTCGGGCATCTCGGGCCGCTGCGCTTCCATTTTCGTCGCGAGCGGTTCCTGCACGTCCCAGTTCGGCGAATCATAGAGCTGCGCGCTCGCCGAGTAGCGGCGCACGTAATCGGGGTCGCCCCAGAGCAGCACGCGCGAAGTGCCGCCATTCCAGAGGCGCCAGTCCATCTGGTAGCGTTGCGGGTAACGGAGAAAATCCGCGTAGCCGTGCCGGCGGTTCTGCTGGTCGGGGAGATTCACGTGCGACGGGTGAAAGGGCAGGCCCATCTGCTCCATCCAGAATTTCGTCTCGACGCGCAGGTTCACGCCGAGCGCGAGCGCGGTGTCGATCACGCTGTCGGGCGTGCCCTTGCCGCGCGCCTCGAGGAGGAGGCCGGGTTTCACCTTTTGCACGTGCTCGAAAACGACGCGCCAGAAGCCGTCCATCTCCTCGCGCTTGAGGCCCGACTCCTCGTGCACGCGAAACTGGATGCCGTCGATGCCGGGCACGCGCGCGAGCAATTCGCGCAGCGACGCGAGCGTGTAGGCGCTGAGATTTTCGGTCGTGACGCCTTCGACGGTGTTGGGCACCGGCCGGCCTTGGTAGTCGTCGATCCACTCGACGCCGCCGGTCTGCACGCCCGCGCGGTAGATGTGATCCCAGATGCCGAACGAGACGGCGATGCCGCGCGCGTGCGCCAGCGCGATGAGGCGGTTGAGCGCGGCGAGATTGCGCTGCTGCTGCTCGCGCGTGAGGCCGACCATGTGCACGCCGTCGAAGCCGGGCGTGTCGAAAAAATACGGATAAGGCGGCGCGAGGAAGCCGCCGTTTTCGTAGCCGAAGACGATGAGGAAACGGTTGAAGCGGTCCGCCGCCATCAGGTCGAAGTAGCGCGTCCAGTAGCGCTCGTCGTAGAACCGGCTCTCCCAGTGCGCGCGGTTCATCGTGTAGACCGAGAGCGAGCGGTCGCGGATGAATGGCGCTTCGGCGATGTCGCGCACCTCGCGAAACGGATCCGCGCCCGGCGCGTCAGCGCGCGGCGTCCAGCCGACGCGATCGGCAACATCGAGCAGCGCATACATCAGCCCGCGGTCGTCGGCGCCGGCGACGAGGAGCGCGCGTTTTTCGCGGAGCGCGAATTTTTTGATCGCGAGCGATTCCGGCCGGTCGCGCGCGGGCAAGGGCGCGAGCGCGCGCTGCGTGTCGGCGGGCAGATCGGCCGCGCTCGTCACGACGATCCGGCTGCCGTGTGCGGCGTCGAGCGTGGAAACGTTTTCGACGGCCCAGCCCTGGGCGCTCAGTGCGGCGGCGAGTTGGGCGAGGCCGTGTTGCGCGGGCGCGCCGGGATGCGCCGGAGCGACGATCGAAATCAACGTCGCGTCGTCGGCGGCGCGCAGCGCGATGACGAGGACGAGCGCGAGAAAGCAGCAAGCGAAGCGGCGGGAGCTCATGGAGTCAGGCGATCACGACGACTTCGTGATCGAGGATGGATTTGAGCTCGAAGCGCGCCCAGCCGTTTTCGACGGCGAGCCGCGGAGTGTCGGAGGAAACGAGCAGCCGCAGCTCGCGGCCGCGGACGCCGACGGGGAGTTGCACGCGGACGTGGAGCGGCCCGACGGCGATCAGCTCCTCGACCGGCGCGCGCCAGGTGCCGGCGCTCGTGAGGTTCACGAGATGGAGCACGATGCGACTCGCTTCGCGCTGAACGTAAACATGCGCATCGATCAGGCCCGGGCCCTCGATCGCGAGCGGAATCTCGTCGCGCGCGCACCAGCGCACGAGGTTGGCGAGCAGTTGCGCGTGATCGGGGAGATTGTCGCGTGCGTAGCGTCGGTCGAGATCGGCGGGCAGAAACGCCACGCGCCCGGCGCCGGGTTTTTCGTTCACGATGAGCGCCGGAATCCCGGTCTTCGGCTCGCGCATCCACGAGAGCTCGGGCGGAAACGCGGGAAACGACGGAATGAACGTCGCGAGCGCGCGCGCCGACGGATCGAGCGCGAGCGGCTCGAGCGTGCCGCCGAAGGGAAGGATGTCCGTCTCCTCGAAGCCGCGGAAGATTTCGGGCCGCGCTTTTGCCGGGCTTTCGATGCGCAGGTAACTGTGCGCGGTCTCCGCGGCCCAGCGGCGGCGCGACGACTCCTCGCGTGCGCCGTGCTTCTCCGGCAGATGCGCACCGAAGAGATCCGCGAGCGCGTAGTCGAAGAACGCGTCGCCGTATTCGCCGCCCAGGCTGCTGTGGCCGGTCGCGAGGAGGCCGCCGCCGCGGGCGACGAAGCGGCGCACGCTCTCGACCTGCGGGCCCGTCATCGCGCCGAGATTCGGCAGCACGAGCACGCGCAGGCCGAATTCCGCGGCGTCGCGCTCGAGGTGATCGAGATGAACCGGCAGATACGGAATGCGCGCGCGCACGAGCGCCTGCATGAAGCCGTTGCGCGGCGCGTCGACGATCAGCTCCGCGTCGTCGCGGCCGAAGAAGTCGGCGTTGCGCTGCGACCAGGCGACGCCGACGGTCGCGACCGGCCGCCGGTGCACGAGAAATTCCTCGTGCGCCGCGTGCCAGCGCATCACGGGCTCCGCGATCGCGAACTGCCGCCGATCCTCCTGCACCGCGCCGACGTGGTGCCACCACGGCTGGATGCCGCCCGCGAAACCTTCGAGCATCCACAGCCGCGCTTCGGCCGCGGGCTTGGCGCTGAGACGAAATGTCGGCGCGGTGGTCTGATACATCGCCATGCTCTCGGGCATGACCTTGTCCCAGCCGAGCAGACCGTGGACGAGCAGGCCGACCTCGCCGTTGCGTTGGAAGCCCGTGTCGTTTTGCCGGCGCTGGTCGTCGAGCATGATGATCTCGGCGCGTTCGCAGATCGCCTTGAAGTCGCGAAATTCCGCGGCCTGTCCGCTGACGCCGCCGCCGTTCATGCCGACCCACACGCAGTCCGGGCCGCCGGCAGCGCGCGTCACGCGGTTGTTGTTTTCCCAAATCTCGATGCGCCGCGCGTAATTCCAGTCGATCCACTCGCGGTAGACGGGATCGCTCCAGTTGCGCGCGCGGGGAATCGGTTTGCCGCCGGTGCGCTCGCGGAATTTTCGCTCGCAGTTCGCGCAGAAGCACGGGCTGCTCCGGCCGAGACCGCTCCAGCTGTTGTCGGTGAAGCCCTCGGGCCGGTAACGCGTCGCGACCTCGCGCAACACGGCGGGAATGTGCTCGTCGTAATACGGGCTGTTGACGCACGAGACGTAGAGCTCGCGGTTGCGATACGGCCGGCCGCTCGCGTCGACGGCGAACCAGTCGGGATGCGCGCGGTAGAAATCCTCGTGCGCGCTGTTCGAATCCATGCGCGCGAAAACCGCGAGGCCTTCCTCGTGCGCGGCGCGGCAAACCTCGCCGAAGAGATCGCGGTCGCCGAGAAACTGCGCGCGATACTGGAGCGGGAGCGCGCTCGGATAATAGGCGACGATGCCGCCGGCGTTGACGACCACGCCCTGCACCTGCGTGCGCTTCCAGTGTTCGCGCCACCACGCGATGTCGTAGCGCGTGGGATCGATCTCGGTGATGTTCGTCTGGCCCCAGCGCAACGCGCGCCGATACCACGGCCCGGTGGCGGTGCCCGCTCGCGCGGTCGGTGACGCGGCGGGATTCTGCGCGGCGGAAAAGCCGGTCAATCGCACACCGGCGAGCGCGACGGCGGCGGCGGTTTGCTTGAGAAAGCGGCGGCGGGATTCCGGCATCGGGCGAAGGGGTGAAACGCGGAGGCGAAAGCGAAAGATGCGGCGTGGGCACGCGCTGGCAACGCCGGCGTGAGGCGCGGCGCGCTTATTTTTTCGGCGTGGAAAGCGAGGCGCCCTCGCGCAGCGCGGCCTGCACCCCGGCGTCGCTCGTCGGCTCGAAGCGTTCATACCAGAGGCCGACGGCGCGAAACGACGAGGGCCGCAGGGGGCAGACGACTTCGTCGCACGCGTCCGCGAGCGCGGCGCAGGTTTCCGGCGCGCCGACGGGAGCGGCGGCGGTGAGCCAGGCGGGTTGAAGCCGTCGCAGCGCCGCGAGGGCTGCACGCATCGAGAACCCCGTGGCGAATCCGTCGTCGACGACGATCAGGTGGCGGCCGGTCAGCGCGAGTTCCGGGCGATTCGCGCGGTAGAGGTTTTCGCGCCGGCGCAGTTCGGCGGTTTCGCGGCGCACGATCCGTTCGATCTCATCCGGCGGGAGATGCACGGCGGCGACGAGAGCATCGTCGAGCAGGCGCACGCCGCCGGATGCGATTGCGCCGAGCGCAAATTCCTCCTCGCCCGGCAGCCCGAGTTTGCGCACGAGAAAAATGTCGAGCGGGGCGCCGAGAAAACGCGCGACCTCGAGCGCGACCGGCACGCCGCCCCGCGGCAGCCCGAGCACGACGACGCCCGGGCGCTCGCGATGATGGGCGAGGTGTTGCGCCAGCACGCGGCCGGCGGCGGCGCGATCGCGATAAGGATGAGCGGCAGGCACGGCGAACGAAGAATCACGGGGCGAGTTCGCGTGCAGCATAATCCGCGCGGGCGGGCGCGGCGATGGGAAAAAACGGTTTCGCCGCCGCGCGCCGCGGCGGTGACGCCGCAACCCGCGCGATTCACAGGCCGAGTTTGCTGCGGGCGATCGAGAGATTGCGGCGCGCGTCGGTCGAATCGGGCAGCAGGCTGACGGCTTCCTCGTATTGCTCGACGGCTTCGCGGTAGCGGCCGGCGTAGAAAAACGCGTTGCCGAGATTGTAGTGACCGACGCCGTAGCCGGGCCGGAGCGCCAGCGCTTTTTCATATTCGGCGATGGCCTCGGGCAGGCGCTGCAGTTGCGTGAGCGCGTTGCCGAGATTCGCGTGGGCTTCCGGCGAACCCGGCGCGAGGCGCACGCCTTCGGTGAAATGGTGCAGCGCTTCCTCGGTGCGGCCGGCGTCGAGCAGGAGGTTGCCGAGGTTGATGTGCGCGTCGGCCGACGCGGGTTTGAGTCGCAGCGTGGCTTCGAACTGCTGCGCGGCTTCGTCGCGCTGGCCGAGGCGGATGAGGACGTTGCCGAGATTGTAGTGCGCGTCGTCGCAGTCGGGATTAAGCTCGAGCGTGCGGCGGAAGTGCGCGGCGGCGGGCTCGGGTTCGCCGGCGGCGAGGAGGGCGAGGCCGAGGTTGTCCTCGGCCTGCCAGAGGGTGGGATTGCGCGCGAGCGTGTAGCTCCAGAGGGCGATGTCGTCGTGGAAATTTTTCGCGTAGGCAAACGTCGCCGCGCCGCAGAGCGCGACGAGCGCGGCGGCGCCGCCGACGACAGCGCGACGCGCGGGCGCGGCGAGGAACGCGAGGAGCCGCGCGAGGCCGGCGGCGGCGAGTCCGACGAAACCGACGAGCGACAGATAGACGAAATGATCCGCGACCCACGAGAACCGCATGTAGGACATGGGCAGGAAACCGAGCACGGGAAAAAGGTTCGCCACGAAAAATCCGAGCGCGAACAGCACGTGTCGCCCCCACGTGGCGCGTTCCGCCCAGCACCACGCGGCGAGGGCGGCGAGCGCGAGCCACGCGAGCCACGGCGCGAGCGAGGCGGGATCGACATTCCAGCGCGGATAAACCGGCAGCAGGCCGACGGGCGCGAGGCATTTGCCGAGGTAGAAGACGATCGCGAGCCCGGCGCGCGCGAACTGCACGACGAAGTCGCCCATCGGCAGCACTTCGTGGCGAATCGCGCGCGTCTGCTGGAACCACACCGTGACGAATCCGAGCACGAGCGCGGTCGCGAAGAACAGAGCGCTCGCCCCGAGATCGCGCCGCGCGATGCGGCCGCGCCGCCACCACGCGTGCAGCAGGATCACGACGGGAAACATCACGACGGATGTTTTCACGAGCAGCGCCGCGAGAAACCACGCGAGCGCCGCGGCGTAGTCGCGCGGGCGGCCGTGTTCGTCGAAGTCGAGATACGCGCAGGCCGCGAGGAGCAGCGGCGGGAGCGAGGCGGTGTTTTTGATTTCGGAAACCCACGCGACCGACTCGACGACGAGCGGATGAATCGCGAAGAGCGCGCCGCCGAGCCACGCGCCGGGCGCGCGGAGCTTGCGCAGCAGCCGCCACACGAGCAGCGCGCCCCAGAGGTGCAGCGCGAGGTTGGCGAAATGGTAGCCGGCGGCGGTGTCCTGCCACAGCCGCCACATGATCCAGTGGATCGTGAACTTCAGCGGGAAGTAGTCGTCGGTCGGCGGCGCGATCCAGAATTTCCACCAGCCGTCGGGATCGCGCAGCGCGGCGTTGAGCGTGATCTCGTGCGAATCGTCCCACACGAAGCCGGCGCTCAGCGTCGGCCAGAAGGCGATCACGCCGAGCGCGACGATGGCCGCGCCGAGCAGGAAACGGCGGCCGCCATCGGGCGTTCCCGGCGCGGCCGTCGCCGCAGCGGGCGGGGAGGACGCCGGAAATGAGGAAGGCCTGCGCGCCGGCTTGGACATGGTGGAAACGCAGGACGGCACTGGCGCGAGGGCGGAGAGGCAACGGGAAAATTCCGGCGCCAGGCGCTGTCCGCGGGCGGGGACACCGCCTGCCTGCGCGAGCGATCGCGCGCGCTTCAGGGCGCGAGCGGAAATGCGCTCAGCGTGCCATCGAAGGCGATGCCGATGATGTCGTTCGCCGAGCGGGCGAGCGAGCCGAGGTAGCCGGCGCGCGGCGCGCCGCCGGCGAGCGGCACGAGGCGGCGCCATTTCACGGCGCCGGTTTTTCGATCGATGGCGTTGAGGCTGCCGGCGTGGCGGATGAGCGCGTCGCCCTGCGCCGAGGTGCCGATGTAGATCGTGTCGGCCACCACGAGTGGCGTGCCCCACGTGATGCCGCCGGTTTCCGTCGACCAGCGGGCGCGGCCGGTCGCGGGATCGAGCGCGGTGACGCGCGCGAAATCCGACCCGCCGATGTAGGCGAGGCCATCGACGACGACCGCGGACGACTCGACCCACGAAAACCAGTAGGAGAACCGCCACGCGATCGAGAGATCGGCGCGCTTCAATCCGTAGAGCATGTAGTCGCGCGCGCCGACGACGAGCACATCGCCGGCGATCGCGGGAGTCGACACGATCGCCCCCGGCAATCTGGCGCGGGCGATTTCCGCGCCGGTGCGCCGGTCGAGTGCGAGCAGCGTGCCGTCGAAACCGCCAAACACGAGGCGGTCCCCGTCGGCGGCGGGCGCGGCGTGAAGTTTTGTTTTCGCATCGTGGCGCCAGCGCGTGGCGCCGGTCGCGGCGTCGATGGCGCAGATGTTTCCATCGGTCGCGCCGGCGTAGAGCACGCCGTCGATTTCGAGCGGGGTGGCGGTGCGGTGATTGAACGTCTCGTCGGCGGGTGCGGCGCTTCCCGCCGGCGCGGCGGCCAGCGCCACGCGCCACGCGAGCGCGCCGCTGGCGCGATCGAGGCAGACGAGATCGTCGCGTGCGTCGATGAAACAGACGCGCGCCGGCGTGAGGAGCGCGGTGCCGTAGAGCGGATTCGGGCCGGTCCATGTCCAGCGGGCGTGGCCGTCGACGGCGTCGCGCGCGTGGAATTTGCCGTCGGCGGTGCCGACGTAGACGATCCCCTCGCGCACGACGGGCGAGGCCCACGCTTCCGCGCCGAGCGAAACCGACCAGCGCGGCTCCGGCCCGGGCGGAAAACTCGGCGCCGGCGGAGCGGCGGGAAATTTTTCCGCGCGGTGCAGTGCGACCGGCAGATGCGAAAGGCCAAACGTGCCGGTGAGCCGGTCGCCCGTGCGCTCGAGCGAGGTCGCGAGCGGAGCGAACTGCACGGCGCCGCGCTCAATCTCCACCGGCCCGAGTTTCGTGCCATAGACGAACATCGCCGGCATGTAGAAGGACAGGATGAGCCCGCCGCGCCCGCGCTCGAAGGCGAAGCCGATCGCGGTCGTGGCGTTCGGAGCCGTGACTTCGCCGAGCCACACGCCCTCGAAGTCGGGCGCGTCGGCGCGGGCGGTTGGAAAAAGAAAAAGTGCGGCGGCGGCGAAGCCGAGACGGCGGCACAGGCGAGCAGGGGCGTCCATGCGGCGAGCGTGTCGCGTGCGAAAAGAGCGGGCAACCGAGATGAGACGAAATGAAAATTCCGCGCGTCGCGATGCGCGCTCGTGCGAGTTCACCGGTCGGACCCCGGCCGCCGGCTTTTTGAGACGAGCGCTAGCTAGATCGGATCGGGAGCGCGGGGCGCGTCCCGGTGGAGTTGCCAGGAATTCCAGAGGTTGTGCCAGATCACGTAGCACGTCGGGCCGAGCGCGATGAGCGGGCTGGCATACGTGAGCGCGAGATAAATGGTGAAGGTGGTGTTCTTCTGGCCGAGCGACTGGCTGGCTTCGCGCGGAAATTCGCGGCCGCCGATCAGCCGGCCGGTGGCGAAGTTCACGGCGCACACGATCAGCGTCGTCGCGGCGATCTGCGCGAGGACGAGGCGCGGCGTCTCGACGTGCCGGCGCACGAATTCGGAGGCGTTGGCCGTGATCAGGAAGATGGCGAGGACCCACATGCCGAAGGAAAAATTCCGCAGGCGCGGCGGCCAGCCGACAGCCGCCGGATGCGTGCGGCGGAGCAGCCACGCTGCGGCCATCGGGACAAACACCACGAGCGCCACGCTGCCGAGCACCTGCGCGAACGCTTCCGGCGTCGCGTGCCCGAGGACGAGCGGCAGCAGCACCGGCAGCAGCGCCGCGATGACGAAATTCGTGAGCAGGAAGGCCGCGATCACATAATCCACGCGACCGCGGAGGAAACTCACGATCACCGGCGCCGCCGTCGCGGTCGGCGTGATGCCGGCGAAAAACGCGGCGAGCGCGACATCGCGTCCGCCCACGAGCCAGCCGAAACCCCACGCCGCGAAACCGAGGGCGAGATTGGCAACGAGCAGCGTGACGTGGCTCCAACGCAAGGCCGAGCGCGAGAGCTGCGTCGCGAGGAAAACGAGAAACAGCATCGCCATCACTAGCCAGCGAATCGCCCACGAAAACACGTGCGCCTGCGGCACCAGCGTGCCGAGGACGATCCCGAGCAGGAGCGCGAGCGTGCGGGCGAATCCGGGTTTCACGGCGAAAAGTCGCCGATGAAAGCCGCGCCCGCGGGACAACGCAATCGTGCAGCGGAGGCGCGACGTCGCGCGCGAAACCGTTCACGCCGGTTACGCGCGCGTCGTTACCCGCGTCACGCGCGCGGCCGCCTTGACGGCCGCAGTCTTATTTCGCCGTCGCGGCCTCGCCCACCGCAGAGTGCGACGAACTCGTCGCGACGCCCAGCGAAGGTCCGGCCGACGGCTTCGCCGGCACCGGCGCCGCGGCGAGCGCGGCGATGTGCAGCGTCTCACCGTAGGGAAAGCCCGCGACGCTCGCGGTGAGCGTGCGCGGGTCGAAAGGCGAATCGCTGCCGCCGGGCGATTGCGTGGTCCAGTCCGTCGAACTGCGCAGGTGCAGGTGGCCCGGCGTGGAATCCACCGCGAGCAGCCCGAGCTCGAAGCCGAACGTGAGATTCTGGTCGGTCTTTTCCGCCCACGCGCGGCGCCAGGCGAAGCTCGGCGGGCGATGGGACGGATGCACGAAGAAGTGGCCGACGAGTTTGTAGGAGAGGCGGTTCGTCTCGGGCGCATTGCTGCGCAGATCGAGCAGGTCGTAGTCGACGCCGTTGACGCGCGCGATCACCCAGGCGTGCTCCTTCCAGTAGGAGGCTTCGAGACGCCACGGGATGCCGAGCGCGGCGAGCAGGTGCGCGGCAAAGACCGCGCGGCCGTCGCAATCGTCACGCAGGTAAAGCCATCCATGTTCGCGCCGTTTCGCCAGCATCTCGTCGAGCGTGGCGTGATATTCTTCGACGCCGTAGACGCGCTGGTCGTCGTCGTAGTCGACGAGCAGGTGCGTGACGTCGTTCACGACGACGAGCTGCTCGAGCGGATCGGTCGTGATCGCGCGGATCGCATTGGCCACCGGCACGATAGCGGGATGATCCGCGCGCACCGTGCGCCACATCTCGTGGCGAAAATATTCGCGCGTGTGCCGGCGGTAAACCGGCTCGGCCCCGCCTGCTTCGCGCGGCGCGAAACCCGTAAACGCCAGCACGGCCGCCAACATCCAGCACGCCGCGGCGCGACGCCGAAAGGAGGCCGCCGCGCCTCCCTCCGCCCGCTCGCTTTTCCGCCGCTCCATTTTCTCCACACCGTTTTATTCGGCATCGGGGAAACTCCTAGCGAGGTTTTTGTTTAATTCCGACGCGACGCGGCAGGAATTCTTTGGCGGTCGAGCGATTCCAAAATTTTTTTTCGCGGCGAAAGGCCGCGGCCCGGAACGAAAAAACCGCGCGGGTGCGCGGGAATTTTCATCCGCCGATCCTTCAGCGCCGCTCGACGAACTCGAGCAGCCGGCGCAGTTCCGGCCCAAGTGTGCGCAGCTCGGCGAGATGCGCGGCGGAAAGGCGCGCGATCAACGCTTCACCGCGCGCCGTGAGCTGCACTTCGACGCGCCGGCGGTCTTCGCGGGCGGGACTCCGCCGCACCCAGCCGCGGCGCGCGAGCCGGTCGACGAGCCCGACGGTGCTGTGATGCCGCAGGTGCAGCCGCTCGGCCAGCGCGCCGACGGAAAGCCGGCCGGCGGGCGAGAAGCCTTTCAGCGCGAGCAGCGCCTGATGTTGCTGCGGCGGAATGCCCGCGCGCGTCGCCGCCTCCTGGCTGAAATGCAGAAAGCGCCGCAGCGCGTGGCGAAACGCGGCGAGCGTTTCGTAATGGGCCGGAGTGAGCTGACGACGCGAGGCGGGCATGGCGCGCGGAAACCGCACGGCGAGAGTGAGCGGAGAGCGAGGAGGACGTCACGATTTTCCGCGCGGCCCGCGTCATTTCGCCCGGGCGAACGGCGACGCGCGGCATAAACGGACAATGCGGTTGAAACATATCGCAGCGCGATACATTCTTCGTCCCTTTTGCCATGGCCTCCTCCCACGTTTCGTCTTCCCTTGCTGTTTCCGAGCCTCCGGCCGCGCCGCTGGCCGACTTTCGGACCAATCGCCGCGTGCTCCTGCTCTGCGCGCTCGCGGCGCCGATCGGCGCCATCGGCGCCATCGTGGCGAAGGCGCTGCTCTGGCTGATCGCGGTGATGACGAACGCCGCGTTTTTCCTGCGCTGGTCGTCGGCGCCGGTCACGCCGGAGGAAAATCACCTCGGCGCGTGGGTCGTGCTGGTGCCGGTCGTGGGCGCGATCGCGATCGGGCTGATGGCGCGCTACGGCTCGGAAAAAATCCGCGGCCACGGCATCCCGGAGGCGCTCGAGGCGATCCTGCTCGGGCGCAGCCTGATCAATCCGAAGGTCGCGGTGCTGAAGCCGATTTCCTCCGCGATCTCGATCGGCACCGGCGGGCCGTTTGGCGCGGAGGGTCCGATCATCATGACGGGCGGCGCGTTTGGCTCGTTGTTCGCGCAGCTCTTTCATCTGACCGCCGCCGAGCGCAAGACGCTGCTCGTCGCCGGTGCGGCGGCGGGGATGTCGGCGGTGTTTGCGACGCCGGTGGCGGCGGTCCTGCTCGCGGTCGAGCTGCTGCTCTTCGAATGGAAACCGCGCAGCTTCATCCCGGTCGCGGTCGCGGCGGTGGTGGCGTCGCTGTTGCGCGTGCCGCTGCTCGGCGCGGGGCCGATTTTTCCGGTGGCGTTGCACGCGATGCTCGAGCCGCGCGCGATCGGCGTCGCGCTCGGCGTCGGCGTGGCGGCGGGATTCGTGTCGGGCCTGATGACGGCGCTCGTCTACGCGTGCGAGGATGCGTTTGAAAAACTGCCGGTCCACTGGATGTGGTGGCCGGCGATCGGCGCCCTTCTGGTTGGCGTCGGCGGCTGGATCGATCCGCGCGTGCTCGGCGTCGGCTACGGCACGATCCACGGCCTGATGCGCGGCGAAGTGCTCGGCGCGGCGGCGATCAGCCTCGTCGTGGCAAAAGGACTCGTGTGGTCGATCGCGCTCGGCTCGGGGACCTCGGGCGGCGTGCTCGCGCCGTTGTTGATGATCGGCGGCGCGCTCGGCGCGATCGCGGGGCCGTTGACAGGCGTGGGCGACGCGGGCCTGTGGGCGATGGTCGGCATGGCCGCGATGATGGGCGGCACGATGCGCTCGCCGCTCACGGGCATGGTGTTCGTGCTCGAACTGACGCACGACTTCAACGCGCTGCCGGCGCTGCTCGTCGGCAGCGTGGCGGGCCTGTGCGTGACGGTGCTGCTGCTGCGTCGGTCGATTCTCACGGAGAAACTCGCGCGCCGCGGCCAGCACATCGCGCGCGAATATGCGGTCGATGTGTTCGAGCTCACGCGCGTCGGCGACATGATGGATCGCACGCCGCCGATCGTTTCCGGCGACACGACGGTCGCCGCGCTTTCGGATCGGATCGCGCGCGGCGATCCGGCGGTGTCGCGGCGGCAGGCGACGCTGGTCGTCGACGAGGCGGGAAGGCTGGTGGGCATCGTCACCCGCGGCGACCTGATGCGCGCGTGGCAGGGCGAGGAAGCGAAACGCACGCGGTTGCGGACGATCGCGAACGCGGAGGTCGTGCGGGCGTTTCCGGACGAGACGCTGGAAAGCGCGATCGCGAAAATGCTCCAGCGCGGCGTCGGCCGGCTGCCGGTGGTGGCGCGCGACGAACCGACGCGCATCGTCGGTTATCTCGGCCGCGCGGAAATCCTCGCGGCGCGGCTGCGGCAGCACGAGGAGGAGGAGGTGCGCGAACGCGGCCGGCTGCCCGGCGCGCTGCAGGCTTGAGGCCCGCGCCGGCCGGCGACGGCGCGGAGAGGCGCTCGCGTCACGGGCCGGCCGGATTCGCGCGGGCGAGTTTTTTCAGCAGCTCGTCGCACGCGTGCCGGGCGGCGAGCGCGTAAGGCGTTTTGCCGCGCCGGTGGTCGGCGATCTCGGCGAGCAGCTCGTCGGCGCGCTGCTCGTTGAGGAGGAGCGCGCTGGCCAGCTCGACGATCGAGGCGCGCACGCTGCTATAAACGCGCTTGCGCGCCTCGGGCAGTTTCTCGCGATTGAGGCCGAGCAGCTTCACGGTGATTTTTCCGCGCTCGGTCATGCCGGCGATCACGCCGGTTTTCGGATCGAAGAGCAGATGATCGTTCGGATTGTCGACGCCGGGGTGCAGCAGCATCGCCTGCTCGTCGGCTTCCTCGCCGGGCTTGGTCGCACGCTTGCCGTCGACGGGAAAAAATTCCGCCTTGCCAAAATACGTGCCGTCGGAGCCGTAGCGACCGCGGTTGCAGTCGGCGCAGGAGGGCAGGAGATTGCGCCAGTCGTAGGCGAGCCAGTAGTAGCCGTTGTGGCCGGCGACGGGCTTGCCCGCTTCGTCGAGCACGCCGCATTTCGGCCGGTAGTGCTCCACGTCGCCCGGCTGGTTGTTGACGATGTCGGCTTCGCAAAAGGCGCATTTGCCGTAAAACGCCTCCTGCAAAAACGGCCGCGAGCCCTTGTAGACGCGGCTGACGATGTCGTCGCCCGTGACCGAGCGCACGGCGGCGATCGCGAGCAGCTCGGCGGTGGCTTCCGTCGCCACCTTCATCCAGCGATCCCACTCGGGCCTGCCCGGCTGCGGCTTGAGCTGGCATGCGATCATGGCGACGGGGCGGCCAGCGCGAGCAGGCGCTTGCGGATGCGTGCGCTCGCGGTGGGCGAGAGTCTCGTCTGCTCGTGCGGCTTGCGCCACGCGTCGTCGGACAACACGTCGTCGAGGGCGGCGCTGACGGCGACTTCGACGCGGCGCTGCGATTCGGTTTCGCCGGCCTGCAACTGTCCGCCGAGCGTCTCGCGCAGGCGCTGCATCTCGCCTTCCTCGGCGGCGGTGCGGCGGGCTTTGCCGAGCAGATCGGTGTAGCGCGCGATGTTCTCCTCGACGACGGGCGCGCGGGTGTGCGCGAGGCCGAACAGCGGGCTCGTGAGCAACTGGTCCGCGCGCAGGTGATCGATCGGGGTGGTGACGACTTCGGCGACGACGTTGTTTTCCACCGGGCGCAGCACGACGATCTCGCCCGGCTGCAATCCGCGCAGGCAGAGCGGATCGTGCGTGGTGCAGAGAAACAGCATCCGCGGAAACACCGTGCGCAGCCGCTCGACGATTTCCATTTTCCACCGCGGGTGCAGGTGCGTCTCGATCTCGTCGACCAGCACCACGCCTTCGGCGACCTCGATCGACGGCCATTTGGCGACGCCGACCATGATGTCGACCGCGAGCGCGACGATCGACTGGTAGCCGTCGCTGAGGTCGCCGAGGTAGGAGACCGCGGCGTCGCGCTGGATGAGCACGCGGCGGTTGTGCCGGTAGATGCGATCCTTGTCGTCGAGCAGGAGAAGTTTTTTCAGCGCGCGGGCGAGCATCGTGAAACGCTCGTCCGAGACGACGGAGTGATCCGTGAGCCAGAACTCGGCGCGCTGCAGCCGCGCGTAAGGATTGAACAGGTTGCGCGCGCGCACGTAGCGCGGGAGCTTGCCCTTGGCGGTGGCGACGCGCGGCAGGAGCCGCGTCGCGCCATACGCGAGGAGCAGCACCTGGGGCGCGCGGGGATTCGTGTGGAAGCGGCGGTCGCGGCGGTTGAACGAAAGCTCCACCGGCTCGCTGAGGTTGGTGAGGAAGACGCGCACGGTGCCGCGGTCCTGGTCGCGGCGGCTGCGCCGGGTGTGCGTGACAAAGCGCCGGGCGTCGAGCGCGAGCTTCGCGATGTGATCCTCGCCGAGCAGCGCGAGCGCCACCGCCTGCAGGAGCGAGCTTTTGCCCGTCGCATTTTCGCCGATGAACATGAGCCACGACTCGCGGTTCGTCGGCGGCGGCACGGTGAGGTCGAGGCAGCGGATCGACTTGAAATTGCGGATCTCGATCCGCTCGATGCGGCGCGCCCCGCTGAAATACGCCTCGCGCGCATCGCGCGTCTGCCCCTCGACGGATTGGCGCTGCTTCACTTTTTCGCGCGCGCCCTGCGCGTGCTGCGCGCGCGAGATGCGTTCGGCCGTGGGCGCGGCGGTATGCTCGAGCCGCTTCAACCAGGGCGGCAGCTCGCGGCCGATCCGACTCGCCCACAGCCGGTGAAACAGCCGGCGGCGAATCGGATAGCCTTTCAGCCATTGATGCAGCATCTGCCGCGCGATGGCCTGGTAGGGAATCCCGGCGCCGAGGAACCGAAACACGTGGTCGACGCGCGCCATGAAGCGCGACTTGTCCGCGTCGCGCAGCCGGCCCGCGCGCGCGAATTCCGCCAGCTCGCGCAGCGCATCGGCGAGGCCGCGCGCGAGCTCGGCGCGCGCGCGCACGAGTTCGACGCGGTTGAGCGAGAGCACCTCGATCGTCACGCGGCCGCGGTCGCTGAGATGGCTCACGCGGCCGGACTCGTCGTAGACGAGATGTTTTTCCGGCCGGTCGAGGCACGGATCGAGCAGCAGCGGCCGCTCCGCCGCGAGCGCCCGGCCCTTCGCGCCGATCGCGGCGCGCGGGCCGGCCACGGGAAAGCGATTCGACTTCGCGAAATTGCAGCTCGGGCAGACGGGCAGCAGGTTGGTCCACTCGCCGGCGAGCCACCAGTAGTGGTCCGCGTCGAGCGAGCCGTCGAGGCCCAGCGCGCCGCCGCGCGGCCGGAAGCCGTCGATGTCGAACGCCGTGATCGCCTGCACCGGCTGCTCGCAATACGCGCATTTGCCGCCGGTCAGCCGCGTGAGCGCGGCGGTCGCCTGGTCGACGATCCGATCCACGGCGTGCCAGGAGAAGCGCCGCTGGCCGCGATCTTCGTGCGGTTGCGCGAAATAGTCCGCCGCCTGCCGGAGGGCGCGGGCGCATCTGGCCGAGCGAAACGCGGCGGGGGCGGGAACGAGGCGGCGGTCGAGGTGAATCATGGCGGGGAGTCACACACGCGCGCGGGCGCGAAGCTCGGGATACGGTTTCGGCGCTCCGTCGCTGGGCAGGGGATCGCCGGCGGCGGCCGCGGCGGCGAGCTGGCGGCCGAGCGTGTGTAGTGTCTCCAGCACGACCTGGGCTTGGTCGCGCTGCGCGTTGTTCTCCCAGCGGTAGCTCTCCTTGTCGTCGAGCACGGTCGTCTCGTAGGGCCGCTGCAGGTCGGGCGCGACGGGATGGGCGAGGGAATTTTCCAGGCGGAGGATCATCTCCTCGATCGCGGCGAGCCCGGAACGCAGGCGGATGCGGCGATGGTTCTGCCAGTTGAGGTCGACATCGGCCGGCGCCGGATCGCTCGCGAAGCGGCGCACGAATTCGCGGCCGGCCTCCGTGCCGTAGCCGGAGAGCTTCGCGATCAACGCCGGCGGCATGTCGAGATTGAGGCCGCCTTCTTCGTTCGAGAGGCTGATGGCGGCGATGCGGTCGCGAAAACCGGGCAGCCGCGCCTGCGTGTTGTCGGTCCAGTCTTTCGCGGTGTTGAGGATCGCGCCGAGAAAACCGAACACCGCGCCGAAGCCGCCGCGCGCATCGAAGCGCTTCCAGCGTTCGCGCAGCCCCTCGTTGTTGTGCCGCGGCATCCACACGGGCGTCGGCCGGTCGGGGTGCGGCTCGACGAGGTCGATGCCGAAGGTCGGCCAGCGCGGCAGCGGCGAATCGAAGAAGTGGACGGGGAAGTTGCTGCAGATGCCGCCGTCGGAAAACCAGCAGCGCTCGGGCATGCGCTGGTCCTCGGGCACGACGCGCGTGAAATCGATCGCGTGCAGCGGCACGGCGCAGAGCAGCACGGGAAAGCTGAGGCTCATCCGCGTGGCGACGACGACGGGCAAATCCGCGGGCGCGGGCAGCCGGTGAAAGCCCGCGGCCTCAAGCCGCTCGCGCCGCTGGCGGTCCTTTTCGTTTTTGTCGTCGGCCGACCGCGCATGCGCGAGCATCCACGCGACGACGCGAGGCGGGAAGAACTGGCGAAACTCGTCGGCGCGGAAAAAGAAGTTCGCGTTGTCGTTGACGATTTTGTCCTCGCGAAACGGCAGCCGGTAAGGCCGGCCATGCGTGAGGCACGTGGTCATCATCTCGAGGTTGATCGCGCGTTCGTCGGAGCCGGGCTGCAACTGCCACAGGTCGCCGAAGGTGAGCGGCGGGTCGTTTTCGCCCGCGGGACGCCCGGCGATTTCGTCGAGATAACGCGTGAGCCAGATCGTGAGCGGCTCCTGCGGGTGTTTGCCGCCGGCCGCGGGCATGCCGCTGCACAATCCGAAATGATGCGCGGGCAGCCGCCGTTTCGCGAGCAGCAGCACGCGGAGGATCGTCGCCACCGCGGCGCCGGCGATCGCGACGAGCAGCGCGGCGGCGAGGCCGAGCGCGCGCACCCCGCCCGCCGCATCGTGCCACGCGATCCAGCCAAGCCAGATGCCGGGCGCCGCGCCGCCGAAAAACCAGAAAGGAAACGCGCGGGCGGCCGCGAGCGGCACGCGCAGCAACCACGAGCGCCAGCCGCCGCCGAGCGCGGCGACGCCGAGCGTGAAGAGCGATTTGGTCGCGCGCTGCGGCTGGAAAAATCCGAAGAGCCGGCTGCGGCCGGTCTGCGGCGAGATTTCGCAGAGCTCATTCGGCAGCTCCTTCAACCGCGCGAAGCCGGGGCCGCCTCTGGTGCGACCGAGCTCGGCGGCCGCGGCCGCGGCGGCGGCGATCGCACCGGCGCTGGTGCCGCCGATATTTTTCAATCGAAACGCGCCCGCGATCTCGACGAGCGCAAGCGGATAGACGACGCCACTCGTGATGCCGCCCTTCATGACGACATCGCAAAACCGCGCGGGAGTGCTGGAACTCATGGGGACGCTCCGCCGGAGGCGCGCGCGGCGGTGGGCTGGAGAAAAAAGCCGGCGCGGGAATTCCGGTTGAGACCGCCACCTTTCCGGGCAAAACCTGCCGCGGCAACAACTTTGACTACCGAAAATCCGGTAGCGGCTCCGCGGCGCGGCGCGCGGAAAACGGGGAGCCCGCTCGCGCGATGATGCGAAAAACGGGCGAAGTCGCGAACGCGCAGCGGGAGCGGTCCTCCCGCCGGCCCGCTTACCTCACCAGTGGCGCGGAGCGCGCGGTCGCCGCTGTGAGGCGGAAGCGCGGGCGCGATGACGGACGGCTTGGCGCCGGCGATATTTTCGACTCATGAGAGAGGGTGGGCTTGCCGCGAGGGTCACGCGGCGGCGCGTTCGTGTCGGCGCGTGCGTGCGGCTTTCTGGGCGGCGCGCGAACGTTCGGCCGGGCTGCGGCGGCGGGCCGCCTGCCGGCCCTGGCGGGAAAGCGCGCGCGACGAAGCGGCGCGGCGCGGTTGTTTGCGGAGCGCTTTCTCGCTCGCGCGCGAGCGCTGGCGCGACGGGTTGCGGCGGCTTTTGCCTTTCGCGACGTCGCGCTGCGCTTTCTTTCGTGTCGCGGCGGAGGTCCTGCCTTTGGCCGGTGCCGGCAATTTCACGCCGGCGCGTCGCGCCTTGGAAAGCCCGATGGCGATCGCCTGCTTCGCGCTGGCGGCGCCGTGTTTTCCCGCGCGGATGTGGTCCATCTCTTCGCGCACGAATTCGCCCGCTTGCGTGGAGGCCGCCTTGCCCTGGCGCGCATCGCGGCGCGCGCGCTCGATCGTGGTTTTTTCCGGCATGATGATTTTTTCGTTTCGTTCGCCGCGTCGAAAGCGCTTCAACGCGCAGCGCATCGCGAACCAAAATAACCGCGGCGGCGCGGACCGACCATCCGGCCGGCTCGGGCGCGGCGCGTGGGAGGATCACCGATGCTGCGTGGCGAAATGTGCGGCGCTCGTGTCGTGTGCGAACAGGCGGTTGAAAAAAGGTGGGGCGCGTCATCCGTAACGCGCCGCTCAGGACTTTCGTTCGCGTCGAGGCGGCGGCTGTAGGATAAACTGCCCTGCCTGCAGACTGGTCTGCGCCCGTCGGCTAAAGCGTCGTGATCGGCGCGGACATTTTTTCCGCCGGCGTGGTGTGCAGAACGGCGGTCGCGCCACGCAGTCCATCGCCGGAAACCGCGATGCGAATTTCTCCCGCGGTCGCGGCGGTCCGCACCAGGGCGAGACACTGCCCGTTGAACGCGCGACGCTCGGGCGCCTGAAACGATTCGTGGCTCGCCGGATCGCCGTTGTCGACCGCGAGGAGCGAGCCTGTGCCGTCGACGGAAAATTTCACGCGCGCATCGGCGTTGGGCACGAGCGTGCCGTTCGCGTCGACGATCTTCACGGTGACGTGCGCGACATCGCGCCCGTCGGCCCGCAACGTTTCGCGATCGACGGAAATCTCGATCGCCGCGGGCGCGCCGGCGGTGCGCACTTCCGCTTCGCACACTTTTTTGCCGGCCTTCCAGCCGACGGCTTTCAACGTGCCCGGCTCGTAAGGCACGTCCCACGCGAGGTGGAGATCGGCCGTCGTGGCGGAAACCGGCGCCGTGGAGTAGTTGTTCCAGCCGCCTTTCGTGCCGGCGCGCGGGAACTCCCGCGCTTTCGCGCCGAGACTGCGGCCGTTGAGCGTGAGCTCGACGACGTCGCAATTCGTGTAGGCGAGCACGGGGACAATCTGGCCTTCGCGTCCCGGCCAGTTCCAGTGCGGAAGCAGGTGGAGCATCGGCGCCGCGGTGAAAATGCTTTGGTAGAGATAATAGCTGTCCTTCGGGAAACCGCAGGTGTCGAGCGCGCCGCTGGACGAGGCTTTGTTCGGCCAGCGCGCTTCGCCGAGATAGTCGATGCCGGTCCACATGAAATGGCCGATGACGTAGTCGTGCGTGAGCGCGAATTTCCAGAGCTGCTCGACGCGGATCGGCGCCGAGGCATACGCCGCGCGCTCCGGCGTGCCGACAGGCACGGCGCGAAACGCATAACCGCCGCGCGCGCCGCCGGCGCCGGAGTCCTCGGTGCCGACAAAGCGCCGCTGCGGAAATGCGGAGCGGTCCGGCCCGAAGAATGTCTCGCGGCGGTCGAGCCAGCGATCGACGTAGTTGTAGCCGGCGATGTCGAGGAGATCGACGAAGGCCGCGGGCGCGGGACCTTGATCGGTGAAGATGTTGTCCATCGCCGCGGTGACGGGGCGCGTCGGATCCTCGCGATGGCAGATTTCCACGAGCGGCCGCAGCACGTCGGGGCCGTTCTTCGCGCGCTGCTCGCCGATTTCGTTGCCGACGCTCCAGAGCACGATGCTCGGATGATTGCGGTCGCGGTGCAGCATCGTCACGAGGTCGCGCTCGGACCATTCGGGAAAAAATTCCGAGTAGCCGTGGCGAATCTGCGGCTTGCGCACGGTCCACTCGTCGAACGCCTCGTCCATCACGAGCAGCCCGAGCCGGTCGCAGAGATCGTAGAATTCAGGCGCGGCGGGATTGTGGCTGCAGCGAATGGCGTTGCAGCCCATCGCCTGCAGCAAACGCAGCCGGCGTTCGAGCACTGCTTCCGGCACGGCGGCACCGACGGCGCCGGCATCGTGGTGCAGGCAGACGCCGAGCATTTTCACCGGCTCGCCGTTGAGCAGGAAGCCGCGGTCGACGTCGTAGGCGACGCTGCGAATGCCGAAGGTCGTTTCGTAGCGATCGAGCGCGGCGCCGTCGCGCTCGACGGTGGTGCGCAGGCGATAGAGATTTGGCGCCCGCGTGGACCAGAGGCGCGGCGACGCGACGTCGATGGTTTGCTCGAGCGCCTGCTCGCCGGCGGCGACCGCGGTGTCGGTCTGCGTCGAGGCGATGACGTTGTTGTTCTCGGCGTCGACGATTTCGGTCCGCAACGTGACTTTCTGAGTGGCGGCCGATTCGTTGAGCAGCCGCGTCTGGATTTTCACCGCGGCGGCTTCGGCGCTGACTTTCGGTGTGGTCACGTAGGTGCCGAAGCGCGCGACGTGCAGCGCGCCGGTCGCGGTGAGCCACACGTGGCGGTAAATGCCGGAGCCGGAATACCAGCGGCTGTTTGGCTGCGCGGAGTTGTCGACGCGCACGGCGATGACGTTGGGCTCGCCGCCGAATTTCAGGTGCGGCGTGAGGTCGTAGGCGAAACTCGTGTAGCCATACGGCCACTTGCCGAGGTGCACGCCGTTGAGCCAGACGTCGCTGTTCATGTAGACGCCGTCGAACTCGATCGCGATTTTCCGTCCGCGCATCGCGGCGGCGATGGGAAACGTTTTCCGATACCAGCCGATGCCGGTCGGCAAATAACCGCCGGGTCCCGCGGTCGCTTCGTTTTCGCCGAACGGCCCCTCGATGCTCCAGTCGTGCGGCAGGTCGAGCGTGCGCCACGCGGCGTCGGCGAACGCCGGTTGCTCCGCGCCGGGCGCGTCGCCTTTTTGAAAACGCCACGCGGCGTCGAAATTCTCGCGCAGGCGCGGCGACGCTCCGGCGGGCTGCGCGGGCAGCAACGGCGTGAAAATCAGCGCGAGCAGCGCGCACAGGCCGAACGTTTTTTTCATCATCGGCGACAGGGGTTGGAGATTGCCGATACTGGCGTGGCGCGTCGCGCCGGCCAACGGACGCGGCGGGCTGACAGTCCGGGCCGCGCGCTCCGCACCTTCTTGCGCGCCCGTTCGTCACCCTCCATCTAACACCTGCATGAAAAACCCTGCCTGTCGGATTCTCGCCTTGTTCGCGTTGGGAACGGTTTTGTCGGTCGCATCGCTGCGCGCCGCGGATGGCGTGACGCTGACGATCAACGACGCACCCGCGCAGCCGGGCGACCTGAAGCCGGCGGACATCCGCTCGCTCGTGCTCGCGAACGGGCTGCTGACGATCACGTTTGGCAAGGACGCGAATGGCGACTTCAGTGCGACCTCGGTCGTGAAAAACGGCCAGGAGCTCGCGCACAATCTCCACGGCGTCGAGCCGCGCGACGTGGACGCGCACCGGACGTTTTACCTGGATTCGGGCGCCGGGCGAAATCACCTCGTCGTCGATACCGTGCGCGTGGTGAAGAACACGCCGGAGCTCGCGCACTTCGCGGTGATCGACAATCGCGCGCTGCACCTCGAGCACCACTTCGTGATGCTGCGCGGCGAAAGCGGCGTGCATCCCTACGCGATCGTGAAGAGCGCGCCCGGCGCGAACACCGGCGAGACGCGCACGATGTATCGCTTCGACATGGATATCCTCGACACCGCGTGGAGCGGCGAGCGCACGGGCAGGCAGCCGAAGTATGCGTTTCTCCAGTCGATCTCCGAGGCGGGCAACCTCGGCGACGAGACGTGGCGGCTGCCCGACGGCACCGTTTACCAGAAATACGACTACTGCCTCTACTACGCGGAGCAGCCGATGTGGGGCCACTACGGCCACGGCTTCGGCGTGTTCTTCATGCCGGTGAGCAACGAGTCCTACGCCGGCGGCCCGCTGCGGCAGGAACTCTGCGTGCATCAGGACGCGCTCATTTTGAATTACATCGGCGGCGGCCATTTCGGCGGCGGCGGCGGCGCGGCCGGTCGCAACGGCGAGAAGATCGACGGGCCGTGGTATCTCTATTTCAACACCGGCGCGACGCCCGAGGCGATCATCGCCGACGCGAAGAAAGCGGCGGCCGAGCAGAAAACGAAGTGGCCGTATCGCTGGGTCGAGGAGCCGCTCTTCCCCGTGCAGCGCACGACGGTGACCGGCCAGCTCAAGCTCACGCACGATCGCTCCGCGGCCTACGCCTACATCATTCTCGGCCAGCCCGACAATCCCGGCCGAGGCGGCGCGGGCGGTCGCGGCTTCGGCGGCGGACGCGGCGGCGCGCCGACGGGAGCCGCGCCCGTGGCGGATCGCGCGAGCATTCTCTACACGCAGAGCGGCGACTATATTTTCTACGTGAAGGCCGATGCGAACGGCCGCTTCTCGCTGCCCGCGGTGCGGCCCGGCACCTACACCCTCTACGCATGGCAGACACAGGGACCGGTCACGCAGTCGTTCGCGAAGGACGGCGTCGAAGTGAAGGGCGACAAACTCGACCTCGGCACGATCGAGTGGGACGCGCCGTATCATCCGAATCTCGTCTTCCAGGTCGGCAAGGCCGATCGCATGGCGGGCGAATTCAAATTCGGCAGCGCGCCGCGCACGAACCAGTGGATGAACCAGGTGCCGAGCGACCTCACGTTCACCGTCGGCAAAAGCAAGGAGGCCGACGACTGGTATTACGCGCAGCACTCCGGCACGTGGAATATCGCGTTCAACGTGTCGCGCGTCCCGACCGGCAACGCCTACCTCACGATCCCGGTCGCCGGCGGGCCGGGCAACGTCACCGTGCTCGTGAACGGCACCGAGATCGGAAAATTTTCCAAGAGCGACGACGCGAGCGTGCGGCGCGCGGCGAATCGCAGCGGCGTTTATCAGCGCTACGAATTCACGTTTCCCGCCTCGGCGCTCAAGGCCGGCGAAAATCTCGTGAGCCTGCAGATGCCGTCGCGCGGCGGCGGACGCGCCGCGCCGCAGCCGGCCGCGGGCGAGAACCTTACCGCCGAGGGCCAGCGCCCCGGCACGATGACGAACAACGGGCTGATGTATGATACCGTCGTCCTCGAGACGGACTGACGAGCCGAGATAGAGCGCGTGAGAGCAGACTCGGAGCTTGGCGCTTCCCGGAAACGCCGAGCTCCAGCTCGGCACCAACTGTCCGATGCCGCGTGCGTTTGCCGCGGCGCGCGCGAACGCCGTAGCGTGGCCTCGCGTCGCAACCCCACCTACGCGCATGAACCCCGCTTCGTTTCGCCGGCTCGTCGTCGTTTGCTTTCTCGCCTTCTCCTCCCTCCGCGCGGCCGCGCCCGCGGCGGATTTTTTGTTGATCAAGGGCGGCACGCTCCGCCCCGGCATCCGGCTCGACGATTTCGAGATGTGCGATCACCCGGTGACGAACGCCGAATACAAGCTGTTCGTCGACGACGCGCATTATCCGCCGCCGCCGTATTGGACGGGCGGCAGGATTCCCGCGGGCATGGAAAATCTTCCCGTCGTCTTCGTCAGCCGCTACAACGACGTGCGCGCCTACACCAACTGGCGCACCAAAAAGGAAAACCGCGTCTACCGGCTGCCGACTTCATCCGAGTTCGAATACGCCGCGCGCGCCGGCCGCGGTGACGTGAAATATCCCTGGGGCGACGACGAGCCGACGCCGCAGCGCGCGAATTTTTCCGAAAAGGGCGAGCGCGACGTGAGCGTCTGGAAGCAGCGGCTGAAGCCCGTGAAAAGCTACGCGCCGAATCCGTGGGGCCTCTACGATCTAGCCGGAAACGTGTTCCAGATGATCGACCAGTATCCCGACGTGACGCTCGGCGGTTTCGTGTTTCGCATCACCTCGCCCGACGACCGTGAAGGCTGGGCTATGGGCGGCTCGTGGGCGCGCGCGCCGTATTATCTGCAGCTCGGCATCAGCGCGTATCAGCTCGAGGGCATCCGGCACTCCGATCTCGGTTTCCGGCTCGTGCGCGCGCCGCTCGGCACGACGAATTTTCAGCGCCAGCTCCGCCGCCTCGTCGTCGCGTCCGCGGGCGACCGGAAAATTTTCCTGAGCTGGAATCTCCTCGGCGACGATCCGGCGAACGTCGGCTTCAACGTCTACCGCACGCAATACCGCCACGCCGCGGGCGAGCTCGTCACGCCGCGGCCGATCGTCGACAGCACGAACTTCGTCGACCCCAATCCGCCCGGCCCGCGGCCGACGCAGCATTCGCGCGGCGAAGGGCCGGACGCGCCCGACGGCGAGGCGCGCGTGTATTATCGCGTGCGCGCCGTCTACGCCGACGGCCACGAAGGCCCGCCGTCGGAGTGGGCGGGCCTCGAGCCGGCGGAGAAGAAGAGCGGATTGATCGCGACGTTTCAGCCGAACGTGCACACCGGCGGATTCACCGCGGCCTTCGGCGATCTCGACGGCGATGGCGTGACCGACGCGGTCTTCCGCCTCGACAACGGCATCAGCGAACGCTCCGCCGATCCCGGCGTGCCGGTGGAGATCGAGGCGTTCACGAGTTACGGCAAGAGCATCTGGCGCCGGCCGCTCGTGTGGCACGACCAGTGTTTCGGCAACCATAACAACAGCCCCGTGCTGCTCTACGATCTCGACGGCGACGGCAAGGACGAGGTCGTCTGCCGCGCGCAGGAAGGCGACCAGGTTTACCTCGCCGTGCTCGACGGCATGACGGGCAAGACGTTGCGCAAGACGCCGTGGACGCCGCTCGTGTCCGACCTCTCGCGCTCCTCGACGCGCATCGTCCTCGGCATCGCGTATCTCGACGGCGTGCATCCGGCGATCATCACGCAGTCCGGCCTCTACGAGAACGAAATCTTCACCGCCTACGACGGCCGCGATCTCAAGCAGCTCTGGCAGTTCAGGAGCTTCGGCGAGACCAACGGCAGCGGCGCGCACTACATCGTCGCCGCCGATGTCGACAACGACGGTCGCGACGAAGTCTTCGACGGCGGCACCTGCCTCAACCCCGACGGCACCGTGCGCTGGTCGATCTACGTCGGCCATCCCGATGTCGTTTCCGTGAAGCACATCATTCCCGGCCTGCCCGGGCGGCAGGTGTTCATCGCGGTCGAGGACAACACCAACGCCGGCGCCTACGTCGTCGACGCGAAGACCGGCAAAGTGATCTGGAAAACCAATCGCGAGGACGACCCGCGTTGGACGCACGCGCACACCGGCTGGGTCGCCGACATCCTCGCCGATTCGCCCGGCATGGAGATGATGACGAATCGCGACGGCCATTTCGTGCGCGACACCGTGCTCTTCGACGCGCAGGGGAAAATTCTGCTGAACCCGTGGGTCGGCGGCTGGACGCCGGTCAACTGGCTCGGCGGCGAGAAGCACGAGATGATGTCGAACAATGGCAAGCGCCTCGCGTATTTCAACGGCAAGACTTTCGAGCAGATTCCCGACGCGGGCCCGAACGAGGGCGAAGGCCGCGTGATGTATGCTGCGGATTTGATGGGCGATTTTCGCGACGAGCTGATCACCTCCGGCTACGTGAACAACCGCGCCACCGTCGAAATCTACACGAACACCGCGCCGATCCAGAAGCGCGACGTCACGCGCCTCGCCGACCACGAATACCGCACCTGGCTCGCGCGCAATCTCACCGCCGGCTACGGCTCGTATTTCGAGTGGCAGCCGAAGGACCCGCCCGCGGCCGCGACCGCCGCCCGCAAATGAGCGCCGCCCTTTCCCGTCGCGATTTCGTGCGCCTCGCCGGCGCCGCCACAGCCGCGCTCGCGCTGCCGCGCCGGCTCGGCGCGACGGCGCTGCTGAAGCCGTTTGAAGTTTCCGCGAGCACCTACGCGTGGGAGCTGCACGACGAAGGCGTCGCCGCCGCGCTCGACAACATGCAGCGGCTCGCCGCGGTGAACTCCGTTTACCTCGTCGGCGTCATGCACCCGGAGCGCCGGCCGTTCCGCGACGGCGATTTCCCGCACAATCCCGTGCGCAAGACCTGGCAGGCCGAGGACGCGCGCTGTTACTGGCACCCGACGCTCTCGCGCTACGGCCGCGTGAAGCCGCGCCTCTCCGACAACGCGTGGCTCAGCGACACCGACTGGATGCGCGTGCTCGTCGCCGAGACGCGCAAGCGCGGACTCAAGACCGGCGTCGAATGCTCGCACGCGCTCATCGACAAGGAACGCATGGAGGGCGAATTCGCCGATCTCGCGCAGCGCGACATCCATGGCCAGCCGACGCGCGTGCGCGACTGGCTCCGGCCGCCGTGCCCGAATCATCCCGACACGCGCGAATATGCGCTCGCGTTGATGAGCGACGCGGTGACGAGCTACGATGTCGACTACGTGATGTCGTGCATCGTGTCGTTCGACGACGGCGGTCCGCTGCGCAGCGGCTGCTTCTGCGAACACTGCCAGGCCGCGGCGCAGCGGATGGGTTTCGATCTGAAACGCATCCAGGCCTCGCTGCTGAAGGACGCGAACGCGCAGCCCGCGCGCGGCGAGTGGGAGGAGTTTCGTTTCCGCGCGACGGCGGATTTTTATCGTTTCCTGCACGCCGGCCTGCACGCGCTCAAGCCCGGCGTCGAGCTGCGCTACAACGTCCACATGACCGGCCGCAATCCGCTCGCGTGGGGCGTGAAGCTTCCGCTCATGCAGCCGCACCTCGATTCGGTGCGCATCATGGACTACAGCGAGCAGGACGGCGATCCGGCGCGCATGAGCGGCAAACGCGAGTGGCTCGCGCAGATTCGCGCGGAGGTCGGGCCGAAATTTCCGCTGCTCTCCGCGCTCGGCGTGCGGCTCAAGGCCACGCCCGAGCTCGTGCGCGAAGGCGTGAAGATCGCGGTCGACACCGGCATGGACGGCGTGACGCTCGGGCACTACGACGGCGCGACGTTTCCGATTCTGCGCGCCGTGCGCGAAGGCTTGGTCGCGGCCGGGCAGCGCGTATGACGCGCCCATCGGTGGCGTGAAGTGGCGAAATCTTTTTCGTGCCTTTGGCGCGAACTCCTCGCTAGCGTTCGGGGGCGCAGTCGGCGTGGATTGTCCACCCTGACTGTGCGCCGGTGAACGCCGGCTCCTCGATCGCCGCGTCTTAGACCCTTCCTCCATGAAAAATCCCCTCTGCTGCGTGCTGTGCTTTTTTGCCTCGGCCCTCGTCGCCGGCGCCCAATCCGCGTCGGCCCCGGCCGCCGCTCCGGCGCCGGTTGCGTTTCCGGTGACGATCCGCGTCGATGCGAGCAAGCCGCTCGGCGAGTTGCATCCGATCTGGCGCTTCTTCGGCGCGGACGAGCCGAACTACGCGACGATGAAGGACGGCCGCAAACTCATCGGCGAGCTCGGCGAGCTGAAGCCCGAAGGCGTTTATTTTCGCACGCACAACCTGCTCAACACCGGCGACGGCACGCCGGCCTTCAAGTGGGGCAGCACGAACGCCTACACCGAGGATCCCGCCGGCCGGCCGATCTACAACTGGACGATCGTCGACCACATCTTCGACACGTATCGGGCGCGGCATGTCAGGCCCTACGCGCAGATCGGCTTCATGCCCGAGGCGCTTTCGGTGCATCCCGAGCCGTATCAGCACGAATGGCGGCCGGGCTTCCGCTACGATCTGATCGGCACCGGCTGGTCTTATCCGCCGAAGGATTACACGAAGTGGGCCGAGCTCGTCTACCAATGGGTGAAGCACTGCGTCGAGCGCTATGGCCGCGCGGAGGTCGAGCAGTGGTATTGGGAGGTCTGGAACGAGGCCAACGGCGCCTCCTACTGGCACGCGTCGCCGGAGGATTTCTACAAGCTGCACGACTACGCGGTCGACGCGGTGCGCCGCGCGCTGCCGACCGCGCGCGTCGGCGGCCCGGATTCCGCGGGCGCGGGCGGCAAGTTCACCGAGGGATTTTTGCAGCACGTCGCGCACGGCAAAAACTACGCCACCGGCCAGGTCGGCACGCCGACGGATTTTCTTTCGTTTCACGCGAAAGGCTCGCCGACCTTCGTCGACGGCCACGTGCGCATGGGCATCGCCGCGCAACTGCGCACGGTCGACGCCGGCTTCGGCATGATCGCCGCGGTGCCCGAGTTGAAAAACAAGCCGATCGTCATCGGCGAATCCGACCCCGACGGCTGCGCGGCCTGCCAGGGACCGCAGCTCGGCTACCGCAGCGGCACGATGTATTCGAGCTACACGGCCGCGGTCTTCGCGCGCAAGCACCTGCTCGCCGCCAAGCACGGCGTGAACCTCGAGGGCGCGCTCACGTGGGCGTTCGAGTTCGAGGACCAGTCGTATTTTCCCGGCTTCCGCGCGCTCGGCAGCAACGGCCTCGATCTGCCCGTGCTGAATGTCTTCCGCATGTTCAGCCAGATGGCCGGCCAGCGCGTCGAGTCGACGAGCTCCGCGGAAATCCCGCTTGCCGAGATCGAGCGCGACGGCGTGCGCCGCCAGGCCGATGTCGGCGCGCTCGCGAGCTTCGACGGCCGCCGGCTCAGCGTGATGGTGTGGCACTATCACGACGACGACGTGCCTGGCCCGGACGCCGCGGTGGAGTTCAACCTCGCCGGCTGGGGCGGCGCGTCCGCCGTCACGCTCGCGCACTACCGCGTCGACGAAGGCCACAGCAATTCCTACTCCGCGTGGAAACGCCTCGGCTCGCCGCTCGCGCCGACGGAAAAGCAATACGCCGAGCTCGAGCAGGCCGGCAAACTCGCGCCGCTCGCCGCGCCGGAGCGCATCGCGCTCGCGCAGGGCGCCGCGACCGTGAAGTTCACGCTGCCGCGCCAAGGCGTGTCGCTGCTGGTTTTCGAGGCCGCGGACAAGTGAGCGATTCGGCCGCGTTTCGTTTTCGCTGCGTGTTGAAACGATGAAACCTTTCGTGTTCTGCCTGCTCGCGCTGCCGGCGTTTGCGCTCGCGCAGACGCCGCCGTCCGCGCGCGCCGACGATCTCACGAAAGCCGGCGTCGTCGGCGACGGTGTCACGCTCAACACCGCCGCGCTGCAAAGCGCGATCGACGCGTGCAGCGCGCGCGGCGGCGGCACGCTGGAGCTGCCGGCCGGCCGCTATCTCACGGGCACGATTCAGTTCAAGGACAACGTCACGCTCCGCCTCGACGACGGCGCCGTGCTGCTCGGCAGCCCGAACGCGGACGATTACCGCAACATCGATCCGTTCGTCGACGGCGTCGGCGCCACGCTCGGCTATGCGCTCATCGTGGCCGACGGCGCGCGCCACGTCGCGATCGAAGGCCGCGGCACGATCGATGGCCAGGGGCAGGCGCTGAAGGCGGCGCAGTCGCCCTACAAGATCCGCCCGTTCCTGATGCGCTGGCTGCGTTGCGCGGACGTGAGCGTGCGCGACGTGCACCTCGCGAATCCCGGCGCGTGGACGCTGAATTTTTTCCAGAGCCGGCAGATCGTGGTCGAGCGCGTGACGATTCGCACGCGCACCACCGGGCTGCCGAACAACGACGGCATCGACCTCGACTCGTGCGACGGCGCGCGCATCCGCGACTGCGACATCGAGAGTGGCGACGATTCGCTGTGCTTCAAGGCGACGAGCCCGCTGCCGTGCCGCGACCTCATCGCAAGCGGCTGCAAGCTCTCGACCAAGTGCAACGCGATCAAGTTTGGCACCGAGTCGATCGGCGACTTCGAGAAAATTTCGGTGAGCAACTGCCAGATCCGCGACACCAACATGAGCGGCATCGCGCTCTACTCGGTCGACGGCGCGCACCTGCACGACGTGACGATCGCCGACATCGCGATGGACGGCGTCACGGTGCCGATCAGCGTGCGGCTCGGCGCGCGGTTGAAGACGTTTCACGCCGGCGATACGGCGAAGCCGCCGGGCGAGCTGCGTGACGTGACGATCCGCAACGTCCGCGTGACCGGCGCGCGGCAGATCGGAATGCTGATCAACGGCGTGCCCGGCCATCCGGTCGAAAATCTCACGTTCGAGCACATCGAGATCGCATTGCCCGGCGGCGGCACGGCGGAGCAGGCGCAGGTGCAGCTCGCGGAAAAGGAATCCGCTTATCCGGAATACAACATGTTCGGCCGCGTGATGCCGGCCTCCGGCCTTTATCTGCGCCACGCGCGCGGCGTGATTTTTCGCGACGTGCACTTCACCGCCGCGGCGCCCGACGCGCGGCCGGAAAAAATTTTCATCGACGTCGCGGACGTGACGCCGGCCGATTTCGCGCCGGCGAAAACGAACTGAAAAACCCGCCGCCTCCGTGCCCGTGAATCCCGCGCCCGCCACGCCCGCCGCTTCGTCCGCCTCCGCCGCGACGCGCGGCGCGGGCCGCGTGCGCTGGCGCATCGCGTTTCTCGTGTGCGCCGCGATCACGTTCAGCTACCTCGACCGGCTCACGCTGCCGTGGACGCTGAGCGAAATCCAGAAGGAGTATCCGTTCTCCGCGCAGACGAAGGCGCTTTTCGATTCCGCGTTTCTGATTTCCTACGGGCTCATGTATGTCGGCGGCGGGCAGCTGCTCGACCGCTGGGGCACGCGGCGCGGGTTTCTCGCCGTGATGCTGTTCTGGTCGTTCGCGTGCGCGAGCCAGGGGTTGGCCGGCAACTACGGGATGCCGGCGGTTTTCGGGATGGCGTTCGCGCTGGCGATGCTGGTCGCGAGCCGGTTTTTGCTCGGAGCGGGCGAGGGCGGGGGGTTTCCCGCGGCGACGCGCGTGGTGACGGAATGGTTTCCCGTCAACGAGCGGGCGACCGCGATGGGCCTCATCAACGCCGGCACCGCGATCGGCGCGGTGGCTGCGCCGTGGCTGATTCTCGTCGTGCTGAATCACACGGGCTGGTTCGGCGTCGCGCCGTGGCGCTGGGTGTTTCTGATCACGGGCGCGCTCGGGCTGATCTGGAGCATCTGGTGGGCGCGCGATTACGAGGTGCCGGAAAAGCACGCGCACGTCGGTGACGCCGAGCGCGCGCTGATTCTCGAAGGGCACGCCGCGTCGTCGTCGCAAAACTCCTCTGGCTCCAGCGGCTCGATTCCGATCGCGCGGCTGCTCGCACATCGCGAGACGTGGGCGGTGATCGGCGCGAAGTTCCTCACCGATGCGGCGTGGTATTTCTACATGTTCTGGCTGCCGAAATTTCTGCAGGAGACGTTCGATTTGAAATTCAGCGCCGCGAGCAGCGTCGGCTGGATTCCGTATGCGGCGTCGGGCGTCGGCTGCCTGGTCGGCGGCGGATTGTCGAGCTGGCTGCTGCGACGCGGCGCGTCGGTCAACCGCGCGCGCAAGATCGCGCTCGGCCTGAGCGCGGCGTTCATGCCGTGGGTGATGTTCGTGCCCGGGCTGCATTCGCTCGCGGCGGTGATCTTCATCTTCAGCCTCGCGTTTTTCGGCCAGCAGTCGTGGTCCACGCTCGTGATGATCCTGCCGACCGACCTGATTCCGCGGCGCGCGGTCGGCACGGTGGCGGGTTTCGTCGGGCTCGGCGGCGCGCTCGGCGGCATCGTGCTCGGCCAGATCGCCGGCTGGCTGCGCGACCACGGCTTCAGTTACACGCCGATCCTCGTCACGGCCGGCTCGCTGCACGTCGTGGCGTTTGTCCTGATCTGTGTCGTCATCCCGCGCATTCGCGCCCTTGATTTCAGCCCGCCGGCTCCGAATTTCTCCGCATGAAAATTACCGAAATCCGCACGCGCGTCGTCCAATGGCGCGGCAAGACCGTCCCCTTGCCGCCGCATTTCTGCACGAATCCGATGGACGTCATCTCGCCGATGCTGACGCGGGCGACGATGAGCACGTTCACGTTTCACGGCTGGCTGCTGGTGGAGATTTTCACCGACACCGGGCTCGTCGGCATCGGCAACGCCGCGCTCGCGCCGCAGCTCTCGAAGCAGTTGATCGACCTGCAGCTCGCGCCGCTGCTCGTCGGCGCCGACCCGTGGGACACGGAATTTCTCTGGCAGCACATGTATCGGAAGACGATGGCCTTTGGCCGCAAGGGCATCGCGATGGTCGCGATCAGCGCGATCGACATCGCGCTCTGGGATCTCCTCGGCAAATCCGCGAAGCAGCCCGTCTACCGGCTGCTCGGCGGACGCACGAAGCCGCGGATTCCGGTGTATTCGAGCCGGCTTTACTCCACGCCGCTCGACCAGCTCGCGCGCGAGGCCGCGAAATACAAGGCCGAGGGCTACAAGGCGATGAAGCTGCGTTTCGGCTGGGGCCCGGTCGACGGCGCCGAAGGCATGCAGCACAACGTCGCGCTCGTCCGCACCGTGCGCGAGACCGTCGGCGACGGCGTCGACGTGATGGCCGACGCCTACATGGGCTGGAATCTCGACTACGCGAAGCGCATGCTGCCGCTGCTCGAAAAATACAATCTGCGCTGGCTCGAGGAGCCGGTGATTCCCGACGACATCCACGGCTACGCCGAGTTGAAGCGCTTCGGTCGCATCCCGATTTCCGGCGGCGAGCATGAGCACACGCTCTTCGGTTTCCGCCAGTTGATCGAGGCGCGCGCGGTCGATTACATCCAGTTCGACACGAACCGCGTCGGCGGCCTCACGCAGGCGCGCAAGATCGCCGCGCTCGCCGAGGCGCACCAGATCCCGGTGATCCCGCACGCGGGCCAGATGCACAATTACCACGTCGTCATGGCGTCGCTGAACTCGCCGATGGCGGAATATTTTCCGCCCGTCGAGGTCGAGGTCGGCAACGAGCTCTTCTGGTATATCTTCAAGGGCGAGCCGGTCGCGAAGGACGGCTTCATCGACCTCGACGAAAACACGCCCGGCCTCGGCCTCACCGTCGACGAGGAAGCGTTGAAGAAATTCGAGGTCACGGGATGAGCGCCTTGCCGCTCTCGTGCGCATGACCCGTCTCGTCCAACTCCAGAACGGCGCGCAGCGCCGCGTCGCGCTCGTCGAGGAGCCGCACCTGCGGCTGCTCGAGGGCGTCGCGTCCGTCTACGACCTCGTGCGCGAAGCGGCGGCGAGCAACGGCTCGCTCGTCGCGCTCGCGCGGCGTCGCGCCACGGCGGAGACGCTCGACTACGAGCCGATCTACGCCGGCCGCTCGTCGTGGCGGCTGCTCGCGCCGATCGATCATCCGGTCGACGCCGCGCGCTGCCTCGTCTCCGGCACCGGTCTCACGCATCTCGGCAGCGCCAAGAACCGCGCCGCGATGCACGCGGCCGCGACGAGCGCGACGGAGACGGACAGCATGAAGATGTTTCGCTGGGGCGTCGAAGCCGGCCGTCCGGCGGCGGGCGCCATCGGCATCGCGCCGGAATGGTTCTTCAAGGGCGTGGGCTCGATCCTGCGCGGGCCGAACGATCCGCTGCCCGTTCCGCCTTACGCGGAGGACGGCGGCGAGGAGGCGGAGATCGCGGGCGTCTACTTCGTCGACGACGCCGGCCAGCCGCGGCGGATCGGGATGGCGATCGGCAACGAATTTTCCGACCACAAATTCGAGAAGAAAAATTATCTCAACCTCGCCGGCTCGAAGGTGCGCCCGTGTTCGCTCGGTCCCGAGCTGGCGATCGATCCCGGGTTCAAGTCGGTCCCCGGCCGCGTCGCGATCGAGCGCAGCGGCCGCGTCGTCTGGTCGAAGGACATCGCCACCGGCGAGGCCGAGATGTCGCACAGCCTCGCGAATCTCGAGCACCATCATTTCAAGTTCGAATCGCACCGCCGCCCCGGCGACGTGCATGTGCACTACTACGGCGCGTGCGCGCTGAGTTTCGGCGACGGTTTCCTGCTGCAGGATGGCGACGTGATGGTCGTCGCCTTCGAAGGCTTCGGCCGCGCGCTGCGCAATCCGCTCGCCGTCGCGGGCACGCCTGCCGTTCCCGTCGTCGTCCGCTCTCTCGCATGAACGCTCCCGCTCCCACCACGCGCGTCGCATTTCTCGGCCTCGGCCTCATGGGCTCCGGCATGGCTTCGCGGCTGCTCGGCGCCGGCTTTCCGCTCGTCGTCTACAATCGCAGCCGCGCGAAAGCCGAGCCGCTCGCCGCCGCCGGTGCGAAGCTCGCCGCCACGCCCGCCGAGGCCGCGCAGTCGGCCGACGTCATTCTCAGCATGGTGGCCGACGATCAGGCCGCGCGCGCAGTGTGGCTCGGCGCCGACGGCGCGCTCGCGACGGCGCGCGCCGGCACGATTTGCATCGAGTCGAGCACCGTCACGGCTGCATGGGTGCGCGAGCTCGCCGCCGCGGCGCAGGCGCGGGGTTGCGCGTTCATCGATGCGCCGGTGACCGGCAGCAAGGGCCACGCGCGCGCCGGCGAGTTGAATTTCCTCGTCGGCGGCGACGCCGCGACGCTCGAGCGCGCGCGCCCGGTGCTCGCCGCGATGAGCAGGACGATCACGCACCTCGGCCCGGTCGGCAGCGGCGCGACGATCAAGCTCATCAACAATTTCGTCTGCGGCACGCAGGTCGCCGCGCTGGCCGAGGCCCTCGCCTTCATCGAGCGCAGCGGCCTCGATCGCGAGCGCGCGCTCGACGTCATGCTCTCCGGCGCGCCGGGCAGTCCGCTGGTGAAGACGATTTCCGCGCGCATGACGGCCGCGGACTACACGCCGAATTTTTTCCTCCGCCTGCTCGCCAAGGATCTCGGCTACGCGATCGCGGAAGCGCGCCGGCAATCGCTCGAGCTCGCCACCGCCACCACGGCGCTCGCGGCGTTCGAGCGCGCGATCGCCGCCGGCCACGGCGATCGGGACATGTCCGCGGTCATCGAGCCGTTGCGCCGAAAAAATTAACTCATGCCTCTCCAACCTGTCTTGATCGCCGGCCGCTGGCGACCCGGTCACAGCGCCGGCACGTTTCGCGCCGAGGATCCCGCGCGCGGCCACCCGCTGCCCGACGAATATCCGATCAGCGCGTGGGCGGATTGCGACGAAGCGCTCGCCGCCGCCACGGGAGCCGCGGAAAAACTCCTCACGCTGCCGCGCGAATCGATCGCGCGATTTTTCGAGCGCTTCGCCGAGCGCATCGAAGCGCGCGCAGGCGAGCTCGTCGAGATGGCGCACGCGGAATCGGGCCTCGCGAAAAAGCCGCGGCTCGCCGACGTCGAATTGCCGCGCACCACCGGCCAGCTCCGGCAGGGCGCCGCCGCCGTGCGCGAAGGTTCGTGGGCGATGCCGACGATCGACACGAAGCTGAACCTTCGCTCGCACTTCGCGCCGATCGGGCCGGTGTGGGTTTTTGGCCCGAACAATTTTCCCTTCGCGTTCAACAGCGTGGCCGGCGGCGATTTCGTCGCCGCGATCGCGGCCGGCAATCCCGTCATCGCCAAGGCCAACACGTCGCACCCCGGCACGTCGCGGCTGCTCGCGGAGGAAGCGTTTGCCGCGCTGGGCGACGCGGGTCTGCCGCTGGCGACGGTGCAGCTTATTTATCGCACGAGCCATGCCGACGGCGAAAAACTCGTCGCCGATCCGCGCACCGGCGCGACGGGCTACACCGGCAGCCGCTCCGCGGGACTCAAGCTCAAGGCCGCCGCCGATGCCGCGGGCAAGCCGATCTATCTCGAGCTCTCGAGCGTGAATCCCGTCGTGATTTTTCCCGGCGCGCTCGCGGAGCGCGGCGAAAAAATGGCCGAGGAGTTCACCGGCAGCTGCCTGCTCGGCACCGGGCAGTTTTGCACGAGCCCGAGCCTGATTCTTCTGCTGGCCGGACCGGCGACGGATGCGTTCGTCGCCGCGACGAAAGCGCGGCTCGAAGCGACGCCGCCGACGGTGCTGCTCTCGTCGGCCGTGGCGCGCGCGCTCGCCGCGAGCGTGCAGACGCTGCAATCCGCCGGCGCGCACCTCGTCACCGGTGGTCGGCCGCTCGCAGCGCCGGGCTATCGTTTCGCGAACACGCTGCTGCGCGTGAGCGGCGCCGAATTTCTCGCCGCACCGGAAAAGCTCCAGACCGAGGCGTTCGGCAACGCTTCGCTGCTCGTCATTGCGGCCGATCTCGCCGAAGCCGCCGCCGTGCTCGAACACCTCGAAGGCAATCTCACCGGCTGCGTCTACTCCGCGACCGACGGCCGCGACGACGCGAGCTACGCGCGGCTCGAGCCGATCCTGCGTCGCAAAGTCGGCCGGCTCCTCAACGACAAGATGCCGACGGGCGTCGCGGTGAGCGCGGCGATGAATCACGGCGGCCCGTATCCCGCCACCGGCCATCCGGGCTTCACCGCGGTCGGCATTCCCGCGTCGCTGCGCCGTTTCGCGGCGTTGCAGTGCTACGACAACGTCCGGCCCGCGCGATTGCCCGCGGCGTTGCGCGACGAAAATCCGACGGGCGCGACCTGGCGCCTCGTCGACGGGCAATGGACGCAAGCCGCCGTGTCGCCGCGCGCGTGAGGTCGTTTAGCAGGTCGGGCTTCACGCCCGATCGGCCTCTCGTTCGGCGGGCTCTGCCACCTTGACGACGCCAATCGCTCCCGCATCGTGCCTGCCATGACGCTCCTCGCGATCAAGCACCAGATGAAGCGCCTCACGGCCCGCGAGCTGAAGGAATTGAATGCGTATCTGATCCGGCTCCGGCACAGCACGCCCGAATGGAAACGCGCGACAGCGAAAAAGCTGCGGGCGGTTCAGGCCGGGCATTTCATTTCCGCCGAGGACCTCGAAAAACGCATCGCCCGTGGGTGATCTTGCGCGCTTTCGGGTCGTTTACGAGGAGGAGGCGGGAGAATTCGTTTTCGCCCAGCCGAGACGGAAAATAAGGAAGCTTGCCGATATCGCTTATGCGATCGCCGAAAACCCCTTTGCCGAACCCGATTATGTCTTGCCGGATGCCGACGGGCGCGCGATCGCCCATGTTGCCACCGAGGGTTACGTGATCAGTTATTGGGTCGATGCACCGGTCAAACGGGTAGTGATCGTTGAAATCGAACGCGACGAGTAGAATATTTTCGTTCTCGGTGCCGTTCTCGTGAACTTTTCCTGACCTGAATTTTCCGCCTTCTGCTCGACCGAAATTCAATTCCGGCCGCACGCCTCCAACCCCCGCTTCACCATGACCTCGCTCGCCCGGCTGCTCTTTGCGTTCTCTACTGTCTGTTGCGTGTCGCTCGGCATCGCCGCCGACGCATCGCAGACGGAACGTCGCTATCTCTCCGGTCAGGGGCCGGCGGATGCGGTGCCGTGGGAATTCAGCGTCACCGGTGGTCGTCGCGCGGGTGAGAAGACGACGATCCTCGTGCCGTCACAATGGGAGTTGCAGGGTTTCGGCAGCTACCAATACGGCCAGGCGCCGGGGCACACCGACGAACACGGCCTGTATCGCACGAAGTTCACGCTGCCTGCGGAGTGGCGCGGCCGGCGCGTGCGGATCGTGTTCGGCGGCGTGATGACGGACACGAAAGTCACCGTGAACGGACGCCCGGCCGGACCGGTGCACCAGGGCGGGTTCATGCAGTTTCGCTACGATATTTCCAACCTGGTGAAATTCGACGCGGAGAACGTGCTCGAGGTCGACGTCGCGAAAGTTTCCGCCAACGCCGACACCGAGCGCGCCGAGCGCGGCGGCGATTACTGGATTTTCGGCGGCATTTATCGCGCGGTGTGGCTCGAAGCGGTGCCGGCGCAGGACATCGAGCAGGTCGCGATCGACGCGCGGGCCGACGGCTCGCTCACGGCCGACGTCACGCTCGCGTCCGCGCCGACGAACGTCCGCCCCGACGGCCCCGCGCTCGCGCCCGAGCGCGTGGAAGCGCAGGTGCTCGATGCCGACGGCCACGCGGTCGGCGACGTTTTCAGTGCGAAGATTCCCGCCGGCGGCATCGGCCGGCTGCGGCTCGCGACGCACATCGCTTCGCCGCGGCTCTGGACGGCGGAGACGCCGGCGCTCTACACGCTGCGCGTCGCGCGGCTGCGCGGCAGCGAAACCGTGCACAGCGTCACGCGGCGCTTCGGGTTTCGCACGTTCGAGGTGCGCGACGGCGAAGGGCTTTTTCTCAACGGCCAGCGCATCCTGCTGAAAGGCGTGAACCGCCACAGCTTCCGCCCGGAGACCGGCCGCGCGCTGAATCGCGAGGACTGCTACGCCGACGTGCGGCTCATCCGGCAGATGAATATGAACGCCGTGCGCATGTCGCACTATCCGCCCGATGAAGCGTTCCTCGAGGCGTGCGACGAGCTCGGGCTCTACGTGCTCGACGAGCTGAGCGGCTGGCAGCACGCGCACGACACCGTCGTCGGACGGCTGCTCGTGCGCGAGATGGTCGAGCGCGACGTGAATCACCCGAGCATTCTTTTCTGGGACAACGGCAACGAGGGCGGCTTCAACCGCGATCTCGACGGCGAATACTCGCTCTACGATCCGCAACAGCGCCGCGTGCTGCATCCGTGGGATCCCTTCGGCGGCATCGACGCGAAGCACTACACGTCCTACGACGACCACGTGCGACGCTTGCGCGGGCCGAATCTCGTGATGCCGACGGAAATTCTCCACGCGCTCTACGACGGCGGCGCGGGCGCGGGACTCGAGGATTACTGGCGCGCGACGACGAGCTCGGCGTTTGGCGCGGGCATGTTCATCTGGGATTTCGCCGACGAAGGCGTCGTGCGGACGGACGAAGGCGGACGCGTCGACGTGTTCAGCACGTTCGCGCCGGACGGAATCGTCGGCCCGCATTTCGAAAAAGAGGGCAGCTTCTACGCCGTGCGCGACGTCTGGTCGCCCGTGCAGATCGACGCGCCGACGCTCGACGCGAAATTCGACGGCACGCTCGCGGTGCACAACCGCTACGATTTCACGTCGCTCGCGCAGTGCCGGTTCGCGTGGCGGCTCGTGAGCTTCGCCGGCGCGGAGAAGACGCTCGCCGAAGGCGCGAGCGCCGGTCCCGCGGTCGCGGCGCACGCCGATGGAAAACTCGCGCTCGCGCTGCCAGCCGACTGGCAGAAGGCCGACGCGCTCGCGGTGACGGCAACCGACCCGCGCGACGAAACGCTCTGGACGTGGACGTGGCCGACCGCCGCGCTCGCATCGCACGCGGCGACGATGCTGCACGGCGCGGGGAACGCGACGCCTCGCGTGGAAAAAGACGCCAACGCGATCCGGCTCGTCGCCGGCGAAGTCGTGGCGACGTTCGATGGCGCGACCGGTCGGCTGCAATCCTTCGCGCGCGCCGGAAAACAACTCGCGCTGACGAACGGCCCGCGGCTCGCCTTCGCGCGGCCGCTCTCGGCCGGGAAATCGATCGAGCTGCCGTGGCGCACGGACGCCGCCGAGGGCGCGCTCACGCGTTTTCTCGCGACGCCGCAACTCGCGAATGCCGTCGACATCGAGACCGACGCGACGCGCGGCACGGCTTACTTCGGATTGAAGCTGGAGCTCTCGGCGGACGGCGCGACGTGGCGGACGATTTTCGACGGCACGCGCCGTCCAGGCGACGGCGCGCGCTACGATTTCCCGCCGCAGCGCGTCGCCGCGGTGCGCGTGTCGAACGTGCGTTTTTCCGACGGCCAGCCTGCGACCGTGAAGAAATTCGTCGCGAGCTACGCCGCGGAGCGTTTCCCGGCCGAGTCGGGCGCGGGCGCGGCGCTCACGAGCGGCACCGCGCGTGATGAGCAAAGCGGTGCGGTCGCCTGGCTCGAGAGCCGCGGCGGTGGCGGGCTGGATCGTTTTCGCTGGACGCTCGCGGCCGACGGCGGGCTGCGGCTCGACTACAGCTACACGCTGGATGGCGATTTCGTTTATCACGGCGTGACGTTCGATCACGCGGAGGACGCGATGAAGTCGCTGCGCTGGCTCGGCGAGGGGCCGAATCGCGTGTGGCAAAACCGGCTGCGCGGCACGTGGCTCGGTTTCCACGAAGTCGCGCAGCACGCGTTGCAGCCGGGAGAATCGTTCGCGTATCCCGAGTTCGACGGCTACTTCGCCGGCGTGCGCTGGGCGCGGCTCGACACGGCGGCGGGCGCGCTCGAGCTGGCGCCGACGGATCCGAAGATTTTCGTGCGCGTCGGCACACCGCGCATCGACCATCCGAACACGACCGCGGATTTTCCGGCGGGCGACGTTTCGTTTTTGCACGCGATCGCGGGCATGGGCTCGAAGTTCAAGACGCCCGAGCAATCCGGCCCCTCGGCGCTGCCGGCGAAGGCGCACGGACGTTACGACGGTTCGGTCGTTTTTCGGATCGCGAACTGAAAGATTTCCATGACCAGCCAGACCATCGTCCAGCTCCTCGTTTTCCTCGGCCTCAACGCCGCGGTGGCCGTCATCACGTGGCTGCATTGCCGGAAGGCCTCGCGCGCAACCGACGACACGCGCGAGTATTTCCTCGCGAGCAGCGGGCTGAACTGGGCGTTCATCGCGGGCTCGATCACTCTGACCAACATCAACACCGACACCTTCGTCGGCATGAACGGCCCGCAGACGCTGATCATGGTGCTGTGGGAGCTGTCGGGCTTCGTCGGCCTGCTGCTGCTGGCGAAGATTTTCGTGCCGCTCTACTACAAATACGACTGCACGACGGTCACCGAGCTGCTCGAACGCCGCTACCACAACAAAAACATCCGCGCGACCGTGTCGGCGATTTTTCTCCTCGGCGACGTGCTGATCTTCCTGCCGATCATGCTCTACACGAGCTCGCTGCTGATCAAAACGATGTTCGGCCTCGATACGCCGCTGATCGTGCTCGCGTGCGGCGTCGCCGCGGTCGGCGCCGCGTATGCGATCGGCGGTGGCCTGCGCGCCGTGGCGATTTCCGACACCTACACCGGCGTCGTCGTGCTCGGGATGGCGATGCTCGTCACGGTGCTCTCGCTCAACGCGGTGCACTGGGATTTTTCCGGCATCCCCGCCGAGCGGCTCACGCTCGTCGGCGGTCCGAACTCGGCGATCCCGTGGCCGGCGCTGCTCACCGGCATGATTTTTTCCCAGCTCTATTATTGGAGCACGAACCAGACGATCACGCAGCGCGCGCTCGCCGCGCCGTCGATTCGCGAGGCAAAAAAAGGCGTCTACGCCGCCGCGGCGGTGCGACTGCTGATCATCCCGCCGATCGTCGTCCTCCCCGGCCTCTGCGCCTACAAGCTCTACGGCCGGCTCGAGCACGACGCCGCCTACGGACACATCGTCGGGCAACTGCTGCCGCACTGGCTGCTCGGCGCGTTCGCCGCGGCGATGTTTGGCGCGGTGATGACGAGCTACAACGCCACGCTCAATTCCTCCGCCGCGCTCTACGTCTGCGATCTGCACCAGAAATACATCAACCCCGCGGTGAACGTCCGCCGCGTGAGCACGTGGCTGCAGGTCGGCTTCGCGCTGTTCTCGATCGCGATGGTGCCGGCCTACGCGCAGTCGCAGGGCATCATGCAGTTGATCCAGTCGCTCATCGGGCTGTTCTCGATGCCGATTCTCTCCGCGTTCATCATCGGCCTGCTGTTCCGCAACGTCGATGCGCGCGCGGTGATCGCGACGATCGTCTTCGGCGCGTGCTTCTACGCGCTCTTCGCGTTCGGCTGGCCGGCGTGGCACGAGCGCAATCCGGCGATCCCGGCGCCGTGGCATTTCCTGCACTCGATGGCGCTGACGGTGTGGACGTGCATCGGGTTCGCGCTCACGGTGAACCGCCTCGTGTTCAAGCAGCGCGCGGCCTTCGAGCTCGGCACGCGCGAGGCGTGGCGCGGCGTGCTGGCGACATTGAAGGCGTAAGCAATTCAAAGCTACCTCGGCACGATGCCCCGCCTTGCTGTAGGAGCGGCTTTACGCCGCGATCTCCCCCGCTTGAGTCGCGGCATAAAGCCGCTCCTACAGCCGACGGCTCTGGCACTGCCGGCGGTTTTAACCAGATCTTATTCCGCCTCGGATCAGAAACCGCCGCGCGGCTTTTCGAAGAGATAGTGGCTGACCAGCCACTCCGCGCCGCCGCGGTAGCCCCACAGCTCGGCGCAGGCCATGAAGAACACGCGCCAGTAGGACCACCACTTCCGCTCTCGGCCCGCGCCGTAGGTGTCGGCGAAAAGCGGGAGGATTTCCGCGCGGTGCGCGTCCATGTTCGCAAGCCAGCATTCGGCGGTGCGCTGGTAGTGCGTGCCGTTCACCTTCCAGTCGGCGACGAGCCGGACGTCGTCCTGAAATTGCGCGAGCAGGTCGTGCGCGGGCATCTGGCCGCCGGTGAAAAAATAGCGCGCCATCCAGTCCGTCGCGTCGCGCGGCACGAAATGATACGAGAGCCGCGCGTGCGTGAAGATGTGCACGAAGAGCAATCCCTCCGGCCGCAGCCAGCGCGCGACGTGCGCCAGCAGCGCGCGGTAATTTTTCATGTGCTCGAACATCTCGATCGAGACGACGCGGTCGAACTGCGCGGGCGCGAGGTCGAGCGCGTTCATGTCGCAGGTGAGGATGCGAAGATTCCGCAGGCCGCGCCGGCCGATTTCCGCCTCGATGAACTCGCGCTGCGAGTGCGAGTTCGACACGCCCGTGATGCGCGCGCGCGGGAAACGCTCCGCGAGGTAAAGCGAGAGCGAGCCCCAGCCGCAGCCGAGTTCGAGGATGTGCTGGCCATCGGCGAGGCGCGCTCGCTCGACGTAGAGCGCGAGCATCGCCTCCTCGGCCTGCGCGAGCGTCTCGTCGCCGGTGGGGAAGAGGCAGCCGGAATATTTCAACCGCGGGCCGAGGCACGCCTGGTAAAACGCCGCGGGCACTTCGTAGTGCTGGTCGTTCGCCGCGCCGGTCTGCTCGGCGATGGCGCGGGTTTTCAAATCGGCGACGTAGGACGCGCGGTCGTAGCGGTGCGATTCGTCGCGCAGGCGTTGTGCGAGCAGCCGGCGGATGCCGAGGCGGACCAGCGCGTCGGGGAGGCGTTCTTTTTCGAGGAGCGTGTCGATCATGAAGGAGACGAAAATTTGCGGCGCGGCAGCGGCACGAACGCGCTCGTGACCTGCTGGTAGCGGCGGTAGGCGTCGCCTTTGCTGCGCAGGCTCTGCTCCTCGGTCATGGGAATTCCCGTCACGCGCAGGAGCAGATAAAGAATGCCGGCCGGCCCGACGAGCCCGAGCCAGCCGTGCGGCGACGCGAGCGCGAAGAGCGCGAAGGCGACCCAGATGAGCCACTCGAAAAAATAGTTCGGGTGCCGGCTGTAGCGCCAGAGGCCGGCTTCGCACACCTGGCCGCGGTGGGCCGCGTCGCGCTTGAAGGCCGCGAGCTGCGCGTCGGCCAGCGCTTCGCCGGAAATCGCGACGAGCCAGAGCACCGCGCCGGCGATCTCCAGCGTGCGAAAGCTGGGCGCGGGATTTTGCGCCGCGAGGAGAAAGGCCGCGCCGAGCGCGACGACCGAGACCGCCTGCATTTGAAAAAAGCCGAACATCTTCGCCGCGAAATTCGCCGCCCAGTCGCGGCGGAGCTGCGCGTAACGCGCGTCCTCGGTCGGATGATGTTTCGCGACGCGGACGAAGAGATGCGTGCCGAGCCGCAGCGACCAGACGCCCGCCATCGTCGCGAGCAGGGCGCGGCGCTCGAGCCAGCCGCGGCCGGCGAACGCATAGAAAAGCGCGAGCGCGCCGAAGGCGTAGGACCACGCGATGTCGACGATGCCGTAGTTTTCGATCCGCCGCGCGACGAAGTAGAGTGCGGCGAAGGCGACGCACAGCGCGAGCATGGCGAAAAGGGCGAGCGTGATCGTGCTCATGCGAAAACGTAGACGGCGACGCCGATCGCGGTGAGCGCTGCGGCGAGGAGGAGTTTGCCGGGATTGCGTCGCGCGAACACGTCGCCGAGCGCGCCCGTCGCCGGCACCGCGAAGAGTTCGCGCAGCAGGTAGACGGACATCGCGATGTTGCCCAGCGCGACGATCGCGAGAAACCAGAGCACGCGCGCGGCGAGCGACTGCTCCTTCCACGCGACCCAGACGAAGAACGTGACGAAGCCCCAATACGCGTCGAAGAGCGTAGCCACGAACCACGGATGGCCGAGCACTTCGCGCGGGATCGAAAACAGCGGCGTGTGCGCGCTCGCCCACGACGTCACCGCGAGCATCGAGAGCAGAATCACGAGGAAAAGGCCGCGGAGAAAAATGATCATGGTGAGCGGGCGCGATGCGGTTGGCCCGAGGTGGAACCCGACCTCCGGGCGCGTTCGGCTCGGGAAGGAAGCGAGACGGTGCTCGGAGGTCGCCGTCCACCTTGTCGTTTGCCGAGTCGGCGTGTCATTTTACCTCGTCACAGGCTGAGGTTGTTCGCGCGGGTGTGGACGGTGTGCACGACGGAGATGTTGCGGAGCGCGAAGGCCGCCTCGCAGTAGCACAGGTAGTAGGTCCATTTGCGGAGGAACCGCTCGTCGAAGCCGAGCGCGCGCACCGCCTCCAGTTTCTCCGCGAAGGCCGAGCGCCAGAGCCGCAGCGTGCGCGCGTAGTCGAGGCCGAAGTCCTGCATCTCGTGCAGCGTGAAGCCGCCGGCGCGGGCGAGCAGGTCGTTGACGCGATTGAGCGAGAGCAGCAGCGAGCCCGGAAAAATATGCTTCTGGATGAAATCGACGCCGCGGCGGAATTCGTCGTAGCGCGCGTCGGGGCAGGTGATGAATTGCAGCGCGAGCAAGCCGTTGGGTTTCAGGGCGCGCGCGACGAATTCGGCAAACGTCGCCTGATAACGATGCCCGAGCGCTTCCATCATCTCGATCGAGACGATCTTGTCGTAGTGGCCGCGCACGTCGCGAAAATCGCAGAGCTGCACGTCGATTCGACCGGCGAGCCCGGCGTCGATCACGCGTTGCCGGGCGAGTTCGAATTGTCGCTGGGAAATCGTCACGGTCGTGACGCGGCAGCCGTAGTTGCGCGCGGCGTGGAGCGACCAGCCGCCCCAGCCGGTGCCGATCTCGAGCACGTGGTCGGACGGCACGAGCCGGAGCTTGCGGCAGAGCGCGTCGTTTTTCTCGCGCTGCGCGTCGGCGAGCGAGAGTTGCGGCGCGTGTGCGGGCCACAGCGCGCTGGAATACATCAGCGACGGATCGAGCCAGAGCGCGAAGAACTCGTTCGAGAGATCGTAGTGCTCGCGGATGTTGCGCCGTGCGATCGCGCGCGTGTTGGGCCGCAGCCGGTGCGCGAGCCGATGCGCGAAGCGCAGGAGATTGAGCGCGAGGGGCGACGCGCGGCGCGAGCCGGAGAGCGTGGGCGCATTTTCGACGTTGAGGATGAAGAAGGCGACGACGGCGGCGAGGTCCGGCGAATCCCAGTCGCCGTCGACGAAGGATTCGGCGAAGCCGATGTCGCCCGACCAGAAACATTTTTGGAAGAACGCCTCGCGGCGGACGTGCACGCGCGCCGCGGAGGAAATGCCGCCGGGCAGCGCGATCCCGGGCGCGTCGCGGCTCGCGCCGAATTCGCACGCGCTGCCGTCGGGCAGGTCGAGCCGCAGGCTGCCGCGCGTCATCGCGGCAAAAGCGCCGAGCACGGCGCGACGCGCGAGGCTGGGGCTGGTGGACGGAGCGAGGCGGGCGGTGAGTCGAGTTGAAGTGGCGGTGGAACTCATGCGACGTCGGAGGGCTGGAGAGAGCGATGCGGGCGGTGGACTCCGAGCTGGTCGGCGGCGCGCGCGGCCTTGGCGAACCACGGGACGCGTTTCCACCAGAGCAGCAGCGCGTGCCAGTGGATGAGTGCGATGATGCGCAGCGTGAGCAGCGGATATTTCAGGGTGAACCACGCCAGCCGTGCGGAGGTGAGCTCGCGGCGCGCGCCGGTCAGCGTGCTGGTGAGCGTGCGCTCGTCGCCGGCGTAGTCGTCGATCTGCACCGAGAGGCGATCGGCCGGGCAGCGCAGCGTGAAATCGAAGGCGACATCGACGTCGGAATACGGCGACACGTAGAAGTGCTTCGGCACGCGCAGGCGAAATTCGCCGGTGGCCGCAGTCGCGGCGTCGGCCGCGAGGAAATACGGCTTCATCTCGCGAAACGTGTTCGTGACTTCGGCGATGGCGGCGGCGGGCGCGCCGTGGCGATCGAAGCAGAAGTAAAACGAGACGGGATTGAAGAGATAGCCGAACACGCGCGGCAGTGTGACGAGGACGATGCGACCGTCGGCGAGATCGACGCCGTGTTGCGCCGCGAGCGTTTCGACGCGCTGGCGGAGCGTGGTGGGTGAGGTCGCGCCGGGCGCGGGCGCGGGAGTGTGGTGCGCGGGCGCGTCGAGCGGGAGGAAATCGCGCTCGCGAAACGCGTAGACGTTGGGTCCGCGGGTCGAGAAAAGCGCGAGCCGCGACGCGAGCGCGGGAAGTTCATCGAGGTCGAGCGCGAACAGGAAAATGCGATAGAGAAACCGGTGCCGGCGCGGCGCGAAACGCGCGTGCATGACGTGGCATTCGTAGAGGCACGATTTCATTTCGGAAGGCGAACGAGGATGCTACGCGTGCGCCGCGGCTTCGGATGCGTGGTGTTTCTGCGAGTCATCCTGCGCTCCTGCGGACGATCGTTCGGGCGATGTCCACGGGTCGCGTTCGAGCAGCAGTTCGCAGAGGCGCACGGCGCTGAGCAGGCCGTCCTCGTGAAAACCGTAGCGCTGCCACGCGCCGGCGAAATACGTTTCCGTCGTGCCGCGCGCGGCGACGTTGAGCGCGGGGAGTTCCGGCTGGGCGCGGATCGCGTCGAGGCTGAAGAGCGGATGTTCGTAGCGGATGCGGCGAAGGACGCGTTCGGGTGCGATCGCGTCGGGACGATCGATCGTGACGAAATAGTTTTCGCGGTCGGAGACGCCTTGGAGCGAGTTCATCCAATAGTGCGTCGCGGTGGAGATGCGGCCGGCGTCGTCGCGGTTGATTTCGTAGTTCCAACTCGACCAGGCGAGGCGCTTGCGCGGCATGACGGTGGCGTCGGTGTGAACGGTCGCGATATTCGTCTGGTAGCGAAACGGCGCGAGCAGCCGCGCTTCGTCGAAGGTCGGCGCCGCGAGCAGCCGCAGCGCCTGGTCGGCGTGGCAGGCGAGAATCACGCGATCGAAAACCTGCTCGCCGCCGTCCGCGGTGCGCACGAGCACGCCGTCGGCGAGCCGCACGATGCGCGTGGCCGCGGCGCCGAGCCGGATGCGCTCGCGCCATGGCGCGGTGAGTTTTTCGACGTAGGTCTTCGCGCCGCCGTCGACGGTCCACCACGGATGCTGCGTGTGCAGCCCGAGGAAGCCGTGGTTGTGGAAGAAGCGCAGCAGCGTCGCGGCGGGAAACGCGAGCATCAGCTCCGGCGGCGTGCTCCATACCGCGGAGCTCATCGGCACGAGGTAGAGATCGAAGAAATCGCGGCCGTAGCCGCGGCGGCGCACGTAGTCGCCGAGCGTTTCGGTCTGGATCGCGGGATCGTCGAGCGTGGCGACGGCTTCGCGGTTGAAGCGATCGATCGCGGCGAGCATTTTCCAGAAGCGCGGGCGGAGGAGATTGCGGCGCTGCGCGAAGAGATGATTCAGCGAAGAGCCGGCGAACTCGAGCCCGCGGTCGGCGTGGCGCACGCTGAACGACATCGCGGCCGGCTTCGTTGGCACGCTCAGCCGCTCGAAGAGGCGTGTGAGGTGAGGGTAGGTCACGCGGTTGAACACCATGAACCCCGTGTCCATCGCGAGCGCGCGGCCGGTGCCGGGTTCGGGCGTGCGGATGGTGTTCGTGTGGCCGCCGGCGTAGTCGTTTTGCTCGAAGAGCGTGAGGTCGAAGTCGTGCTGGAGAAAATGCGCGCAGCCGAGCCCGGCGATGCCGGTGCCGATGATGGCGAGGGAACTCATGGGCTCTGCTACGCGCGGGCTGGCGGACCGGATTCAAAACTTGTCGGACGAAAAACCGCGCGGCTCCGAAACGACGCGCGGGCTCGCGTGCGTCGGCGGCATGCCGCTGCGACGCGAAAGACCCGGTGCGGCCCCCCCCGGCGCTAAAACGGTCGTTGCATTTGGGAAAACGGCCGATGGGATGCCGGCGCCGTTGCGCGAGGCGGTGCGGTTCGGAAACACATCCAAGCAATCATGAAAACTCACGACCAACCCCGAGTGGCTCCTGATGTGCGCAGAGCGCGAACGACGAGCAACCCACCCGCAACAATACCTCGCACTTTTTCTATGCCTTTGGGCCGGGTTGCGGCGAAAGGAAGCCGACCTGCTGACGTGGCAACAGGTCGATTTGAAGCAGGGCCAAGTCCACATTCGACGGACGGCGTATTTCGAACCGAAAACCGAGGAGAGCCAACGCGACATCGATCTTTCACCGGAAGCGGTCGAGGTGTTGCGCTCGTTCATGAAGGCAAGTCGTTCCGAATTCGTTTTGGAGGGGACCGACCCGCGTCCCGACTCGACCTACGATTTCTACCGCTGCGATTGCACTTGGCGCGACTTGCACGAGTGGCTTCGCAGCAAGGGCGTCAGACAGAAAAAAGCGATTCACGCGCTACGGAAAGAAAGTGGTTCTCTCATCGCCTCGAATTTCGGGATCGAAGCCGCGCGCCAACATCTCGGCCATCGCGATATCCGCACTACGTCATCGCACTATGTAGAGAAAAAGAAACGGATTGAGGTTCGATTGCCCCTGCCGGTCACCAGAGGACCCGAGGCCGTCTGAGGATTGATGAAAGATGCTATGTGTTCGAGGTTCGCGTTTGTCTGGGCCTCGCCTCCATCCCTGCGTGGGTCCGATCTGTTTCCGTGAGGCAAACCGCGCACCGCTAGGGCCTTGACGCGGGTGTAGGATGGCGAAACTAGCGGCACGCAGCCCCGCGGTGATACAAACGCGGTGTGTCCTCAGCGCCCGTCGGGGGCGTCCAAGAACTCGGAAATCATTGGAACGAGAATGCTGGTCTTTGTGGTTATTTGCATGTGCTGCACGCCAGGCAAAATCGCGAGCTGCGCGTGTGGCAGCAACCGGGACAGGGCGATTGCTCCTTCAGGCAGCTGCACGTCACGGTCGCTACTCAACACCAGAGTGGGCGCTTTGATCGCCTGTATCGGCGCGTCTGGCACGTCCTGAAAATCCCGCATGCGGTTGCGACATTTGTAGAAGAACGATTCCAGGTTCTCCGGGTGAGGCGCGGCCTTCAGGTAGGCGTCGCGCAATTCGGCCGGCATCGTAGTGGGTTCGGCCGTTTTCATCGCTTCCCAAAATTGCGGGGCCACCCAGGCCCGCTTCATAATTGCCGTGCAGACGACAAGCCGTCGCACCCGGTTGGGGTGTCGAATCGCAACGTGTAGCGCGATCGATCCGCCATTGCTGAAGCCGAAAAGGTCGGCGCGCTCGATCTGCAGGTAGTCGAGGAGCGCGGCGGTGTCATCCGCTGAATCCTCAAACCCAAACGGACGGTCATCATCCGCAGTGTGGCCAAAACCACGCTGTTCGAACGCGACGACCTGGCGGTCGCGCGCCAGCAGGGGAAGTATGCGACCGAACGAAGTCTCTATCGTATCGCCTCCGCCGTGTAACAGCACCAAAGGCGGCACGTTCGAGCGCGGAACGCCGTGCACCTCGAAATAGATTTTAAGTCCGTTCACGGGCGCGTAGCCTGAGCGGCTGCGCTCACTGGGAGTTTCGTTCATGGATTGTTTTGAATTGGTTTGGGCGATCGCGATGGAGGCGAGCATCGCGGTCGCCGTGACGATGGCTGACAGAACTTTCATCGGGGGATCCTGTGGTGATTCAACGAACGACTCACTGAAAACCGGACAAGCATAGGGAATGCAAGCAGACCCTGGAGGACGAGACGAGTTCTACTCACCCGCTGACGATCTGCGGTTCCGATGTGAGCGCTGAATGGCTCCTCGCAAAAGCGAACGAAGAACTACGCGAGGCGCACCCTCAGCAATACCTGGCGTTGTTTCTTTGCCTCTGGGCCGGGCTTCGTCGGAAGGAGGTCGATTTGCTCATGTGGGAACAGATCAATTTTGAACAGGGCACCATTCACGTGCGTAGAACCGAGTTTTTCGAACCGAAGACGGAAGAGAGCCAGCGGGTGATTGATTTGGTGCCCGAGGCCATGGCCGTCATTCGGAGCTACAAAGAAGGCAGCGACGGCAAATTCGTTCTGAACGGCGCCGAACCGAACCGCGCCTCGACCTACGATTATTATCGTTGCGACTGCACGTGGCGCGAACTGCACGCTTGGCTCCGCGAGAAAGGTGTTCGCGACAAGAAGGCAATTCATTCACTTCGCAAAGAAAGCGGCTCCCTCATCGCTTCGAACTTCGGCATCGAAGCCGCCCGGCAACCGGGAGGCGTGATTTATTGGAGTTCATGCCTCTTCATGTGTCCGCATCGATTCATTTTCCAAGCGCGCGCATCTGCCGAATTCACGGGAGTTGCGCTCCCCAATTCGCGGCAGACGAACTCCGCCAAATTCGGCAGATATTGCTCATTCGGACCTGCCATGACGGCTGCCTCAAAATCCTTCCGCGTTCGGCAACTCGCGCGCCTTGCAAGAACGGCGAGCGCGGGCAGGGCGGGAATTGATGGGGAAAGCCAAAACCGGAATGTAACCGGAATGTCAGTTTTTTGCCCCTCGCCACTGATTGCGCATCTCCTTGAAGGAAATGGCTGCCCGGGCTGGGATCGAACCAGCGACCAAGTGATTAACAGTCACCTGCTCTGCCACTGAGCTACCGGGCAGTGGCGTTCGCCTGCTTCTCAGCACGCGAAAGGAGGTCGAAAGACATGGCCTCCGTCTCGGT
>DASZYB010000032.1:0-34776 GCA_035545575.1 Opitutaceae bacterium
TCTTTTCACGGGCACGACGAGCGCGACGCCCGCGCCACTCCACGCCCCGCGAACGTTGACGCTCAGAATGACGAACTGGCTTTGAAACGATCGCTCAATAATGCGGCGGTCGTTCCGGCTCCGCCGCCGTGTCCGCCGCTCCTCCGCCGCTCGCGCCGTCGCTGCGCGTCGCGCCCAGCGCCTTCAACTCGCGCCGCAATCGCGCGATGTCCTCCGCCAGTTCCAGCATCGCCCGGTCCTGCTCCGTCACATGCCGCTCGAGGTAGGCGATCTTCTCCTCCAGCCGCTTAATGTTTTCGTTCAACGGTCGGCGTGGTTTTCGTTTCGGCGGATTCCTTGAACTGCGCGAGCTCCGGCATCACCACGCGTTTGTAGCAGTCGGGGCAGACCGAGTGGCTGAAGTCGCTGCCCGTCCGGTCGCTGATGTAGCCTTCGAGTTGCTGCCAGTAATTCTGGTCGTCGCGGATTTTTTTGCAGTAGGAACAGATCGGCAGCATCTCCTCGAGCTGGCGCACCTGCGTCGTGTAGCGCAGGATCCGCTCGGCGACGCGCAGCCGCGTCCACAGCTCCGGCAGGTCGAGCGGCTTCGTCAGAAAATCGTCCACACCCGCATCGGCGGCGGCGTTCTGGTTTTCCTCGGTCGCATCGCGGCTCGTAAGCAGGATGAAATAAATATACTCCACGCCCGTGCGCGCGCGGATGCGCCGACAGAGATCGAGCCCGTCCGTGCGCGGCATCATCCAGTCGCTCACGACCACGCGCACCGGCTCCTGCTGCAACAGCGTCCACGCCGCCTCGCCGTCCGCCGCTTCGACGACCTCATGGCCGAGCCGGCGCAAAGCCTGGCGCAACACAGCGCGCGCAACGGCATCGTCTTCGACGGCGAGGATTTTCACGGGCGTAAATAGGTCATTTCGCCGCGTGGCAGGCGCAACCTCGAAAATTACCCAGCGCGCTAAGTAGGCGCCGTTCGCCGGGGCGACGCACCGCGCTGCCGCCGCCGCGCGAATGCTTTGCCGCCGCGTCCGCCGCCGAGCCACGCCTGCGGCGCGCGCTCAATCGACGCGCTTCGCCCGCGGCGGCTGCCGCGCCGCCTCCTCTTTCGCCGCGCGCAACATCGGCACGACGTGCCGCTCGTGGCACTCCGGGCACACGCCGTGGCTGAACGCCGTGCCCATCCGCTCGGAAAAATAACTTTCCAGCTGCTGCCAGTAATTCCGGTCGTCGCGGATTTTTTTGCAGTAGCCGCAGATCGGCAGGAAGCTCTCGAGCTGCCGCACCTGGCTCGTGAGGCCCACCAGCCGCTGCGCGACGTGCAGGCGCATCTTCAGTTCGCGCACGTCGACCGGCTTCGTGAGAAAATCGTCCACGCCCGCGGCGAGCGCGGCGTCGACGTTCTCGTCCGTGGCCGACAGCTGCGTGAGCAAAATAAAACAAACGTAGTCTCCGCCCCGCGCGCGCACGCGCCGGCACAACTCGAGCCCGTCGGTCGCCGGCATCCGCCAGTCGCTCACCACGACGCGCAGCGCCAGCTCGCGCAACGCGTCCCACGCGTCCTCGCCGTTCGCCGCCAGCACGACCTCGTGCCCGAGCGATTTCAGCTCCGCCTCGAGCACGAGCTGCGCCACCGGGTCGTCCTCCACCGCCAGGATCTTCATGGTTGATAAAGCTGCAATCGGATCAGCGCCGCGCGCACATGCGACCACGCGTTGTGCACGGCGGCGACGCGCACCGCGACTTCCGCCCACGCGGCCTGCCGCGCCGCCTGCTCGAGCGCGAGCGCGGCGGCCCGCATGTGTCGCGCGCCGATGCTCGTGCAACTGCCCGCCATCGTGTGCGCGACCTGCGCGAGCGCGGCGCCGTCGTGCGCCTCCGTCAGGCGCAGGATTTCCGCCATGCGGCCGGGCTCCTCGCGCACGAAGGCCGCGATCAACTCCGGCAGCAGCGAATCGCCATGCCGGCCGGGCAGCGCGCGCATGTTTTCCAACACCGAAAGATCCAGCGCGTCGGCCAGCGTCTGCTCGCTCGCCCCAAGCTGCGCCGCACCGGGCGCGCGCACCGCGAGCGGCGTCGCGCTGTCGCCCTTCGCGAGCCCGCAGCGCAGCAGCGCCTCGCGCAGCTCGCGCGCGCGCACCGGTTTCACGACGTAGTCGTTCATGCCCGCGTCGAGGCATTTTCGCCGGTCGTCCGGCATCGCGTAGGCGGTGAGCGCGATGATCGGCGTGCGCGGGTTCACGCCGGGCTCGTGGCCGCCGCGAATCCGGCGCGTCGCCTCGTAGCCGTCGAGCACGGGCATCTGGCAATCCATCAACACCGCGTCGTAAGGCTGCTCCGCGAGCTGCCGCAGCGCTTCGCGGCCGTTGCTCGCGACGTCGACCGCGTGGCCCATTTTTGCCAGCAGCATCTGCGCGACGGTCTGGTTGGCGGGATTGTCCTCGGCGAGCAGGATGCGCAGGCCGGGTGACCTTGCCGCGGGTGCCGCGACCGCTCGCGCACTCCCCGCGGCGACGGCCGCGGGATGTTCTTCAAACACGCGCGCGAGACAGCGCTTGAGCTGCAGCTCGTGAATCGGCTCCACCAGAATCGCCTCGAAGCCCACCGCCGCCGCCATCCCCGGATTGTCCGGCGCGGCGCCGCTCGAAAGCACCACCAGCGGCGTCTGCGCGATCGTCTCGTCCGCGCGGATGTCCACCGCAATCTGCAAGGCCGAGCCCTCCGCGAGCAGCACGACGTGGCATGGCTCGCCGGTCTGCGCCATCGCGCGCAACTGCGCGAGCGCCGCCGCGCCGTCCGCCGTCGCGTGCGCCTTCAAGCCGAGCTGCGTCAACTGCCGCACGATCTGCGCGCGCTGCGCCGCGTCGGCATGGACCACGAGCGCGCTCTCGCCCGAACGCAGCACCGGCGCCGCACCCGCCGCGGGCTGCGGGCCGCGCCGCACGAGCTCGAGCCTGAACCAGAAGCGCGAGCCTTTGCCCGGCGCGCTGCTGAATCCGATCTCGCCGCCCATCAGCTCCACGAGCTGCCGGCAGATCGCGAGCCCGAGGCCGGTGCCGCCCTGCCGGCGCGTCGCCGATCCATCCGCCTGCGTGAACGGCTCGAAGAGTTTGCGCTGCACTTCCTCCGGCACGCCCAGCCCGCTGTCCTCGACGCCGACCTGAAACGTCGTGCGCTGCTCCTCGTCGCGCAGCCAGCGCACGTTCACCGTCACGCGCCCGCGCTCGGTGAACTTGACCGCGTTCGACACGAGATTCGTCAGCACCTGCCGGATGCGCCCCGCGTCGCCGTGAAACGACGCCGCCAGCCGCGCGTCGAAATCGCAGCGCAACTCGACCTGCTTCTCCTGCGCCCGCGGCGCGAAAAGCGCCAGCGTCTCCTCGACCACCGCGCGCAATTCGAAATCCTCCGGCTCGATCCGCATCTTGCCCGCCTCGATTTTCGAGAAGTCGAGGATGTCGTCGATGATCCCCAGCAGGCTCTCCGCGCTGCTCTGCAACACGCGCGCCATCTCGCGCTGGTCCGGCGCCAGCCGCGAATCCATCAGCAGGCCCGACATCCCGATGATGCCGTTCATCGGCGTGCGGATTTCGTGGCTCATGCTCGCGAGAAATTCCGATTTCAACCGCGACGCCTCGACCGCCTGGTCGCGCGCCCGCGCCAGGCTCTCCTCGAGCCGCTTGCGCTCGGTGATGTCGCGGACCACCGCCAGCGTCTGCCGGCCGCTTTCCGTCTCGAGCGGGCTCAACATGATGTCGACGGAAAACTCGCTGCCGTCGCTGCGTCGCGCGAAAAGCTCGAGCCCCGCGCCCATCGCCCGCACGCGCGGCGCCGCAAAATACTCCGCGAGCCGCGTCGCATGGCGCTCGCGCAGTCGCTCCGGCAGCAGCCGGTCGAGCCGGCCGCCGACGATCTCCGAGGCCGCGTAGCCGAAGATCGTCGTCACCCGCTCGTTCGCGCGCACGATGCGGCCTTCGAGGTCGACGAGGATCATCGCGTCCGGCGCGTTTTCGAACAGCCGGCGAAACATCTGCTGGCTGCGATGCAGCGCTTCGGTCGCCTGCTTCCGTTCGGTGATGTCCTCGATCTGCGCGATGAAGTGCACCGGCCGCCCGTCGGCGTCGCGCACGAGCGACACCGTCACACACGCCCACACCATGCGGCCATCGCGGTGGAAATATCGCTTCTCGGTCTGGTAGGCATTCTGCCGGCCGGTGAGCAGATCGTGCACGTGGGCGAGATCCGGCGCCAGATCGTCCGGATGCGTGATGTCCTGCGTCAGTTTCTTCAGCAGCTCCGCCTCCGTGTAGCCGACCATCGCGCAAAGCACGCGGTTCACGCGCAGCCAGCGGCCGTCCGGCGCGACGAGCGCCATGCCGACGCCCGCGTCGTCGAACGCCCGCCGAAACCGTTCCTCGCTCGCGGCGAGTTCCGCGGTGCGCTCGGCGACGCGCTGCTCGAGCTGATTCGCCGCTTCTTTCTGGTCGTGAATGTCGGTGGAGGTTCCGACCCAGCGCTCGATCCGCCCGGCGTCGTCGCGTTGCGGATGCGCGCGCCAGAGATGCCAGCGATACACGCCGTCGTGCCGGCGCAGCCGCAGCTCGCCGCTGGCATCGCGCGCTTCGCGAAACATCGCCTCCCACTCGACATCCCGCGCCGCCCGGTCGTCCGGATGCACCACGCCGCGGAGCGCGTCCAGCGCCGCCGCCTCGCTGTCGACGCCGAGATAGTCCCACCACACGCGATTCAAACTCTCGAACGTGCGATCCGCCCGCACCGTCCAGATCATCTGCGGCATCAGGTCCGCGAGAAACCGGTAGTTGCGCTCGCTCACCGTCAGCCGCGCGTTCGTCGTCTCGAGCTCGCGCGTGCGTTCGGCGATGCGCGTCTCGAGCCCGCGATTCAACTGCGCCAGCATTTCCGGGCTCGGCGTGGCGAGCAGCGCCGGCAGGTGCCGCACGAGCAGCACCGCCGTCAGTCCCGACATCGCCGCGGTGAACACCTTCACGCCCGCGGACAGCCAGTAATCGGCGTGCCAGACGTTCCACGCCTCGAGCAGGTGCGTCGTCCCGCACGCAAGGATGAACACCGCAAACAGCGCGAACAACCAGTGGTGCGGCACGTCATTGCGCCGCCGCCACACGAGCGCGAGCGACAGCGGGATCGAAAAATACGCCAGCGCGATGCACACATCCGAGACGACGTGCGTCCACACCAGCCCGTCCGACCACGCATAGCAAAAGCCGTGCGGCATGAACTGCGCGAACACGAGGTCCGGCGCGAAACCGGTCGCGAACAAGGGTGGCATCGGGGGCGAAGCGATGAGCCGAAACCATTCGCGCCCGTCGCCGCCCGCAACGGAGATTTCTACGCCAGCGCGCTACGTAACGCCCGGGCATCGCTCACCGGCGCGCGACACGCGAACTCCTCGCACACGAACGCCGCCGCGCGCCCGTCGCGCGGCTTCATCTCCGCGAGCCATGGCGCGCGCTGCGCGAGCCAGCGTTGCGCCTCGCCTCCATCGACCGCCAGCACGACGCGCCGCGGGCCCAGCTTTTCGTGCAACACCGCCGCCAGCGCGCGGAAATCCTCCGCGTGCGGATCGCCCGCGAGCACGACGTGCCGCGGCGGCTCCAGCGCGAGCTCGAGCGCGCCCAACATCTGCGGCAGCGCGTGCGGCGCCTTTTCCCATTGCGCGCGAAACGCCTCGATGCAGCGCGCGCCGCGCTCGCGCCCCTCCGGCAGATTCAGCATCGCCGCGAGCCGCAGGAGATTCATCGCCGCGACCGAACTCGCCGCCGGCTCCGCGCCATCGTAGTCTTCCTTCAATCGCAGCACGATGTTCGCATCGTCCGCAGCGGAATTGAAATAGCCACCGCGCTCTTCGTCCCAGAACCGCGCGTCCATCGTCGCCTGCAACCGCTCCGCCCACTGCAGCCAGCGCAGCTCGAACGATGCTTCGTAAAGGTCGAGCAGCCCTTGGATGAAAAACGCGTAGTCTTCCGCGAAGCCTTCCGCCGCGCCGCGCCCTTCGCGCCAGCAGCGAAACAAAACTCCGCGCGCCGCATCGTGCAGCTCGCGCGCGACAAACTCCGCCGCGCGCGTCGCGGCCTGCAGATGATCCGGGGGCGCGACGCCTTCGCCGCGCTCCGCGCGCGACGACGACGGCGCGTCTTCCCGGCCGAGCACCTGATGCGCCCTCGCCAGCGCCGAGATCATCAGGCCGTTGTTCGCCGTCACGATCTTGTCGTCCAAGCCCGGCCGCGGCCGCGTCGCCCGCACCCGCCGCACCTTCTCCAGCGCCGCGAGCAACCGGTCGTTGGCCGGCTCGGCGCCGAGGGAAAACTCCTTCGCGGTCTCCGCGAGCGAGCGTCGCTGCACGAGGATGTTTTTCCCGCGCAGTTCGCCCTGCGGATCGAGCTGCGCCGGCACGTTGCCGTTTTCCTCCACGCCGAAGTGCCGCGCAAAAAAGCCGAACTCCTCGCCGAGCACCGCGCGCAGTTCCTCCGCCGTCCACACATAAAACGCGCCCTCCGCGTGCGCGTGCGGGCTATTTCCTCTCGTCTCTCGCCCTTCGCCTCTCGCCTCCGAATCCGCCACCAGTGAATCCGCATCCTCCGCCGTGAAAAATCCGCCCGCCGCGCTCGTCAGCTGTCGCGCCACGTAGCCGAAAATATCGCGCGCCAGCCACGCGAACCGCTCGTCGCCCGTCGCCTGCTTCGCTTCGAGCGCGTTGAGCGCGATCTGCGCCTGGTCGTAGAGCATTTTTTCGAAGTGCGGCACGAACCACGCCTCGTCGACCGAGTAACGGTGAAACCCGCCGCCGACATGGTCGTGGATGCCGCCGCGCGCCATCGCGCGCAGCGTCGCCGTCGCGAGTCGCACCGCCTCGTCGCCGAGCTCGCTGCCGTGCTGCAGCGCCGCGAGGCGAAACAGGAAATTCAGATTCGCCGCCCGCGGAAATTTCGGCGCGCCGCCGAAACCGCCGTGCGCCGCATCGAACGCTTCATAGAAATACTGAAACCCTTTCTCGAACGCCGCGCCCGCCGTCTCCGCCAGCGTCCGTTCGTTTTCTTTCGCCGCGCCGGCGGCCGCGTCCGCATCGCCGCCCCGTCGCGTATAGTCGCGCAGCGCCGCGATCACGCGCTCGCCTTCGCCGACGAGTTTCTCGCGCTCGTTTGTCCAGCCGCTCGCGATCGCGCGCAGGATCGACGCAAACCCCGCGCGCCCGTGCCGGTCCTCCGGCGGAAAATAAGTGCCGCCATAAAACGGCTTCAGCTCCGGCGTCAGCCACGCGCTCAACGGCCAGCCGCCGTGGCCCGTCATCGCCTGCACGTAAGTCATGTAGACTTTGTCGACGTCCGGCCGCTCCTCGCGGTCCACTTTGATCGGCACGAAATGCTCGTTGAGGATTTTGGCGACCGCTTCGTCCTCGAACGATTCGTGCGCCATCACGTGACACCAGTGGCACGTCGAGTAGCCGATGCTCAGAAAAATCGGCTTCTGCGCCGCGCGCGCCTCGGCAAACGCCGCCTCGCCCCAGGGTCGCCACGCGACCGGATTGTCCGCGTGCTGCAGCAGATAAGGCGACTTCTCGTGGGCGAGCGCGTTGGGCATGCGCGAGGAAGTTCGCGCAACCTCCGCGCGAAGCAACGCCTTTGGCCGAAAAATCGCGCGACGGTCCGATGCGTTTTCGGCTGACGATCGCGCGATTCGCGGACCATTATGGGCGCATCGTCGTCGCCACACCATGCCCCGCCTCGCCCACTTTCGTTTTCTCCTTCCTCTCCTCGGCTGCCTGAGCTTCGCGCCCAGTCGCGCGGCCGCGCCGCTCGTCGCGTTTCCCGGCGCGGAAGGTTTCGGCGCGCTCGCGACCGGTGGCCGCGGCGGCGCGGTGTATCACGTGACGACGCTCGCGGACGGCGGCGCGGGATCGTTTCGCGACGCCGTGAGCCAGCCGCATCGCGTTGTGGTGTTCGATGTCGGCGGCATTATCAAACTCGCCAGCAACGTCGAGGTCGCCAGCGATCTCACGATCGCCGGCCAGACCGCGCCCGGCGAAGGCATCTGTCTCTACGGCGCCGGTGTGTCGCTCGGCGGACACGAAAACATCGTCGTCCGCTACCTGCGTTTTCGCGGCGGCATCGCCAGCGATCGCGGCCGCAAGTCGCTCGGCATGGATCACGCCGCGAACATCATCGTCGACCATTGCTCCGTCGAGTGGGGCCGCTGGGATGATCTCGGCATCACGGTCAACAGCCACGACATCACCATCCAGTATTGCCTGATGGCGGAGGGCATTCACCCGCAGAGCTTCGGCGCGCTGATCGACACCGTCACGCACGTGACGCTCAGCCACAATCTCTGGATGAGCAACGAGAGCCGCAATCCGAAGGCCAAGGGCACGATCCAGTATATCAACAACGTCGTCTACAACTGGGGCGAGACCGGCCTCTGCGGCGGCCACTCCGCCGCCGATCACGACCTCGACGTGATCGGGAATTATTTCATCAAGGGTCCGTCGTCGAACGACCGCTTCGCCGGCCAGTTCTACGCGACCGATCACGTTTTCCAAGCGGGCAACTTCGCCGACCTCGATGCGGACGGCGTGCTCAACGGCCGGCTCGTCACGCCCGCGGAATTCCACCGTGCCGACGAAAAAACCTACACGGCGCCGACGTTCGTCAACGCTCCCGCGCTGCATCCGCCCGTCGCCGTCACGACCGATTCCGCGACCGTCGCCTACCACAAAATCGTCGCCGGCGTCGGCTGTTCGCTGCGCCGCGACGCCGTCGACCGCCGCCTGATCGCCGAACTCACGTCGCTCGGCCGCGCCGGAAAAACGCTTCCGCACACGGACGAAAAAGGCGAAGCGCTCGCCGGCGGCTTGACCGAAGTGCTCGGCGGCTCCGCGCCGACGGACACGGATCGCGACGGCATCCCCGACGCGTGGGAAACCGCGCACCAGCTCGATCCGAAAAATTCCGCCGATGCCATCGTGACGTCCCCCAACGGCTACACGCCGCTCGAGAACTACCTCAACTCGCTCGTCCCCGCGCCGGCGTGGGACGGCTGAGCGCGCAGCTCAGAAATTCAGGGCGATCCCCGCGTGCGTCATCCATGCGGACGACGCAAACGAGGCGAGCTTCTGATATCGCACGCCGAGCTTCAGATCGAGATGCGACAGCAGGTTGATCGTTGCTCCGGCGCCGAAGCGCGCCTGCACCGACCGCGAGCTGTTCGCGCGGTAGCCCACGCGCACGTCGCCGAAGTAGGCGGACCAGGCATAATAAAAATCCTGAGTCTCGCAGACGACGTCCGAGTAGTTGAACGCCGCGCCCGCGGAACCGTAGAGGCTGACCCGCTGGCCCGCGCGCCAGCCGAACACCGCATCGAGCGTATACGCGTAGTCGCGCGAACGAAAAGCAGTCGGAGGATAATACTCGGGAAACGTGGCAAACCCCGGCGGCTCGCTGAGCATCACGTAAGTCGTGCCGAGATCTTGATAGCCGCCTTCGATCGCGAGCCACTCGCTCAACTTCACGCCGACCCCGACGGCGCTGTAGAGCGCACGATCCGACGAACCATTCCGATACGCGACCGCTCCTCCCGGCAATATCCCCGGCTGCGAGTGCAGCGGCCCGTCGAGTTTCCGCCAAATCTCTCCCGCCTCGGTCGAAACATACAACCGATTCTCCAGCCACTTCGCTTCGTCGAAGGAATACACCGCGCCCGCGTGAATCATCCACGCATCGTCGGCAAACGATGACAGCCCCTGGTGATCGACCCCCAAATCGAGGTCGAGTCGATCGGTCAGTTTGACCGCGAGGCTCGCGCCCTGCCGCGCGAGATGCGATAACGTGCGTCGATCGGGCACGTGCGGATCGTAATAAGGGAGCGGGCTGACCGGGCCACCGATAACGACGATCACCGGCAGTGGTGAGATCACTTGATAATTTTGCACGAGGCGATCCGTGCGATTGAACGCGACGCCCCAGTAACCGCGCACACGCACCCGCGGCGCGAGCTGCCAGGTGAGCACCGGTTCGAACGTGAAGGCCGAATCGCGAAACCGAAAATCCGTCGGCACCACCATGGACGCGCTCGCCGGCGGCTGCACCTTCAGCTCCGTCGCGCCGAAATCCTCGTAGCCCGCGCGGAAGGAGAGAAATTCGTTCACCCGGAAGCCGACAAAAATTCCGCCATACGGCTCCATGTGTCCGGAGCCACCGCGAAATCGCACCTGCGAGCCAGGCAGAATTCCGCTCCCGCTCAGCAGCGGACCATCCAGCGTCCGCCAGACGGTGCCGGCTTGCGGCTCCACAAAAATCCGCTGCGCCAGCTCATCGCCCCGCGCGGAAACCACGCCCGCCACCGCCGCCAAGAATGCAATCGCGCCCGCTTTCATGACCGCGTTCTATAACGCCGTGCAGGGAGAAGCAAGGGCCGCGCCCCTGCCGCCCGCGCGCGACGCGTGAGAGACACTACTGCCCGAGCACCCAGGCGAAGATCAACGGCGCCACGATCGTCGCATCGCTTTCGATCACGAATTTCGGCGTGCTCGCGGCGAGTTTGCCCCACGTGATTTTTTCGTTCGGCACCGCGCCCGAGTAGCTGCCGTAGCTCGTCGTCGAATCGCTGATCTGGCAGAAATAGCCCCACAGCGGCACGCCGGTCCGCCGCAAATCCTGGTGCAGCATCGGCACGACGCAGATCGGAAAATCACCCGCGATGCCGCCGCCGATCTGGAAAAACCCGATCGAGCCCTCGCGCGTGCGTAGCCGCTTTGCCGTGCGCGTATAGAATTCCGCGAGCGCCGTCATGTATTCGATGCCCGTGCGCACCGTGTGCACGCGCTTCACGTCGCCGCGGATCACCGCTGCCGCATACATGTTGCCCAAGGTCGCGTCCTCCCAGCCCGGCACGAAGATCGGCAGGTTTTTCTCGCCCGCCGCGATCAGCCACGAATTCTTCGGGTCGATCTGGTAACTCCGCCGCAGTTTCCCGCCGCGGATCAGTTTATACATGAACTCGTGCGGGAAAAAACTTTCGCCCGCGCGATCCGCCGCGGTCCACTCCTCGAGCACCGCCGCCTCGATCCGCCGCATCGCTTCCATCTCGGGGATGCACGTGTCGGTCACGCGATTCATGTGCCGGTCGAGCAGCGCCTGCTCGTCGTCCGCCGTGAGCTGGCGATAATGCGGCACGCGCTCGTAGTAGTCGTGCGCGACGAGATTGAAAATGTCCTCCTCGAGATTCGCGCCCGTGCAGACGATCGCGTGGACCTTGTCGCGCCGGATCATCTCCGCGAGCGAGATGCCGAGCTCGGCGGTCGACATCGCGCCCGCGAGCGTCACGAGCATCTTGCCGCCCGCCGCGAGGTGCGCCTCGTAGCCTTTCGCGGCGTCGACCAGCGACGCGGCGTTGAAGTGCCGGTAATGCCGCGCCACGAAACGCGAGACGGGCCCCTTCTTCGCGGCGAGCGCCGCATTGAGGTCCTCGGGGCGTCGCGTCTGGCGTTTGGCTTTCATGATACGGAGCCGCAAAATACATCCGCCCGCCCGCCGCAACGCCAGACGAAACCTCCGCGCCGCGGCGTGCTGCCGCCAGCCTTACGTTAGTGCGCAGCCGGCTGCGGCTTCCGCGCGGTTTCGGGCGCGGAGACGGCGCTGATTTTTCCCCGCTTTTCGGCTGGCGGAGACGCTCGCACACTACCTCGCGAAACGCCGTCGTCGCTGTGTGCCGCGCGACCGGGTTAGCCTTGCCCGGCTGCGCGCGCGCGGAAACGCTCGCCGCGGCCATGCTCGCTTCGTTTCTTGCGGCGTTTTTTTTCGCGCTCAATGCCACGTGCGCGAGCCACAGCGTGCGGGCGTCCGGCGTGATGCGCGCCAATCTCGGGCGCATCGCGCTCGCCGCCGTCGTGCTCGGCGTGTTCGCGCACACGCTGGGGAGCGGCCTGGCCACGGCGAGCCTCGGCTGGTTTTTGTTGAGCGGCTTGATCGGGCTCGGGCTCGGCGACCTCGGCACCTACGGCGCGCTTCCGCTGCTCGGTTCGCGGCTCACCGTGCTCATGATCCAGTGCCTCGCCGCGCCGATCGCCGCGATCGGCGAGTGGCTCTGGCTCGGCACGCGCCTCACGGGACCGCAGATTCTCTGGGGCTCCGTGATTCTCCTCGGCGTGGCCGTCGCACTGTTGCCGACGAAATCGAGCCCGCCACGCGTGCGCGTGCGCCCGGTCGGTTTCCTGCTCGGCCTGCTCGCCGCCGCCGGCCAGGGCCTCGGCGCGCTCGTCAGTCGGAAGGCCGTCGACGTCGCGACCGCGGCGGGCGAGGCGACGCACAACGCCACGTTCGGCCTCAACGCCGCCTACCTTCGCATGCTCGCCGGGCTCGCGTTCACCGCCGTCTGGTTTCTCGTGCTTCGTCGCCTCGGCCGCCTGCCCTCTCCCACCAGCGCGACTTCCGCCGAGCGACGCCGCGCGCGACTCTGGATGATCGCCAACGGCCTCGCCGGGCCGGTCCTCGGCGTCGGCTGCTATCAGTGGGCGCTCGCCACCACGCCTTCCGGCATCGTGTTGCCCATCGCCGCGACCACGCCGCTGCTCGCGATTCCGATCGCGTATTTCCTCGAAGGCGACCGCCCGTCGCGGCAGTCGGTGTTCGGCGGCGTGCTCGCCGTGGCGGGCTGCATCGCGCTGGCCCGCAGCCGATAGCGGGCGGAACGGCGCCCGCCCGCCGACGCCGGCCGCCAAACTCCGCCCCGCGCGGCCTTCGCGCTTCGCCCGGCGCAAACGATCTTTGTGTCTTCGCGATGCAGAGGTGTTGACGACGCGCGCCGCGGCCGATGTTTTGGCCGGTTTCGATGCTCACGATCGCCGACGTTTCGAAGTCCTACGGCACGCGCACGCTCTTCAGCGACGTGTCGCTTTTCATCGCGCGCACTGACCGGCTCGGCCTCGTCGGCCCGAACGGCGCCGGCAAGACCACGCTGTTCAATCTCATCCTCGGCGAGGAGAAACCCGACACCGGCACGATCGAGTGGGAGCGCGGCGCCGACTTCGGCTTCCTCCCGCAGGAAAGCGCGCCCGCCGGCGAGGAAACGATCCTCCACATCGCGACCAGCGGCAAAAAACTCGAGCCCACCGAGGACGACTTCGACATCGACTACACGCTCGAGCCGCGCGCGAAAAAAATCCTCGCCGGCCTTGGCTTCAAGGAAGGCGACGCCACCAAGCTCGCGAAGACGTTTTCCGGCGGCTGGGTCATGCGCGCGCACCTCGCGCGGCTGCTCGTCGCCGAACCCGCGCTCCTCCTCCTCGACGAGCCGACCAACCATCTCGATCTCGAGGCGCTGCTCTGGTTTCAGGATTATCTCACGCGCTATCCCGGCGGCCTCGTCGTCATCTCGCACGACCGCGCCTTTCTCAACGCCCTGTGCACCGGCATGCTCGAGCTCCGCGCCGGCGCGCTCCACTACTACCACGGCAACTACGACAATTTCCTCCAGGAAAAGGAGGCGCGGAAAGCCCAGCAGGCCGCGCTCTACAAAAACCAGCAGCGCGAGATCGCGCATCTGCAAAAGTTCGTCGACCGCTTCGGCGCCAAGGCCTCGCTCGCCACGCGCGCCAAATCGAAGGAAAAACAAATCGAGCGCCTGCAGGAAGTCGCCGTCGAGGAGCCGCAGGAGGAACTCAAGCGGATCAATTTCAAATTCCCCCAGCCGCCGCGCTCCGGCCTCCGCGTCATCGAGCTGAAAAACGTCCGGCAGTCCTACGGCGACCACGTCGTCTACCGCGACCTCAACTTCACCGCCGAGCGCGGGCAGCGGCTCGTCCTCGTCGGCCCGAACGGCGCCGGCAAATCCACGCTCCTGAAAATCCTCGCCGACGTGATTCCGATCCAGGGCGGCGTGCGCGAGCTCGGCAGCAACGTCGTCCCCGGCTACTTCGCGCAGAACCGCGTCGACAACCTCAAGACGGACCTGACCGTGTTCGAGAACGTGATGGAGCTGCGCACGAACGAAAATCAGCTCACCGAACAACAGGCGCGCGCGATCCTCGGCGCGTTTCTCTTCCGCAAGGACGATGTCCACAAGCCGATCGGCGTCCTCTCCGGCGGTGAAAAATCCCGCCTCGCCCTCGCGCGCCTCCTCGTGAAGCCGCCCAACCTGCTGCTGATGGACGAGCCCACGACGCATCTCGACATCCCGTCGATCGACGCGCTCATCGGCGCGCTGAAAAATTACGAGGGCACGTTCATCTTCATCAGCCACGACGTGCATTTCATCCGGCAGCTCGACGCCAACGTCCTCCACGTCCACAGCGGCCGGCTCACGCCCTACGCCGGCAACTACGACTACTATCTCGAAAAATCGAAAGCGACCGACGCCCGCGCCGCGCTCACCGCCGGATTCACCGACGCACGGCCGGTGCAGAAAACCGCGGCCGCCGCCCCCGCCGCGAAAGCGCCGACCGCGAAAAAAACCAGCCCAAACGAAATCCGCAAATTTCGCGAGCACGTCGGGCAGCTCGAAAAAGCCGTGGTCGAGCTCGAGAAGAAACAGGCCGAGATCACCGCCGAGCTGGAAGCGCCGGAGACCTATGCCGACAAGGGAAAATTCCACCACCTGAACCGCGAACTGAGCAGCATCGTCGATCAAATCGCGGCGGCCACGACCGCGTGGGAGGACGCCGCGACGAAGCTGACCGAGATGGAAAAATAGCGCACTCGAGCAGTTTCAAAAATGCTGCAGCCGTTTGTGTAGGTCGGGCTTTACGCCCAACACGTCGGGGATAAACCCCGACCTGCATGTCTGACGCGGCTACGAGTTTATTTTTACCGCGCTCGCGCGCAAGTGGCACGGGCGTCTCGCCCGTGATCCGCTCCATCCGCGGACGACTCGCCCGTTTCCCCGCCAACCGACGGGCAAGATGCCCGTGCCACGCGCGCTGCGTCAGCCGATGATCTCGTCGATCAGCGGCCGCACCGACGGCGGCGTTTCGCCGAGCGCGATCGCTTTCGCCAGCATCACCTTCGCCTCGGCCAGCGCTTTCTCGTCGTTCGCGTGGATCGTGCACAGCGGCGTGCCGGCTGCGACGCGCTCGCCGATTTTCACGAGCGCGCTCACGCCGACCGCGTGGTCGACCTTGTCCTCCGCCTTCGCGCGACCGGCGCCGAGGCGCAGGGCCGCCAAGGCCACGCCCATCGCATCGACCTCGGTCACGAATCCGGCGCGCGACGCGGCGAGCGGCATTTTCAATTTCGCCTGCGGCAGCCGCTCCGGTTCGTCGACGACGCGCGCGTCGCCGCCCTGCGCAACGATCATCGCGCGAAATTTTTCCAGCACCGCACCGCTCGCGATCGCGGCTTCCAGTTTCTTGCGCGCGTCCTGTTTCGTCGCCGCGACCTTGGTGAGCAGCAGCATCTGTTCGCCGAGCGCGAAGGTGACCTCCATCGTATCCGCCGGCCCTCGGCCGCGGAGGCAGTCGATCGATTCGAGCACTTCCAGCGCATTGCCGACCGCACGACCGAGCGGCTCGTCCATCGCCGTCAACACCGCGCGCATCGGCGTGCTCATCGCATTCGACACGCGCACCAGCGTCTCGGCCAGCTCGCGCGCCTTCGCCTTCTCCTTCATGAACGCGCCGCGCCCGAACTTCACGTCGCCGACCAGCACTTGCGTGCCCTCGGCGAGTTTTTTGGAGAGGATGCTCGCGCAGATCAGCGGGATGCACTCGACCGTGCCCGTCACATCGCGCAGCGCGTAGAGTTTCTTGTCCGCCGGCGCGAGGTCCGCCGTCTGCCCGATCAGACAAAGGCCGGTCCGCTCGACCTGCGCGCGATACTCCGCGGTCGACAGGTTCACCCGAAAACCGGGAATCGATTCGAGCTTGTCGAGCGTGCCGCCGGTGTGGCCGAGCCCGCGGCCGGAAATCATCGGCACCGCGACGCCGCACGCGGCGATCATCGGCGCGAGGTGCAGCGAGATCTTGTCGCCGACGCCGCCGGTGGAATGCTTGTCCGCCCGCGGCTGCTTCACGTTCGACAGGTCCGCCACGAAACCGGAGCGCATCATCGCGTCGGTGAGGTGCGCCGTCTCCTCGGCCGTCATGCCGCGGAGAAAAACCGCCATCAGCATCGCGCTGAGCTGGTAGTCGGCCCACGAGCCGTCCGTCGCGCCGCGCACGAAGCTCGCGATCTCGTCGCGCGTAAGCGCGTGGCCGTCGCGTTTGCGGGCGATGACATGCTGGGGAAAAAGCGCAGTGCCGGGCATGCAGAATCTTTCTCTTTCCTCTTTCTCTTAATCTTTATCTCGGATCGTGCGAGTGGGATTAAGAGAAAGATAAAGAAGAAAGAGAAAGATCAGCGGCGCGTCGCTCGCTCAAAACCATACGCGCGCTCCACTTTCGCGATGCGCACTTCGTAGTCGGTATACCAGGTCTTCTGGCCGGCGTGCTGCGCCTTCTGGTGCTCGGTGTCGCGTTTCCAGGCGAGGATCGCGGCTTCGTCGCGCCAGTAGCTGACCGTGATGCCGACGCCGTTCGCGCCGCGGGCGCTCTCGATGCCGAGAAAGCCGTCGTAACGCGAGCCGAGCTCGACCATCCGCTCGGACATCGCGGCATAGGCGCGCCCGTCGTCGACCGCGCGTTGCGACGTGAAGATCACCGCGTAATACGGCGGCTCCGGCGTGCGGGCGATGCCCGCAGCGGCGCTCACGGCGCCTCCTTCCGCAACACGAGCATCGCGTTGCTGCCGGCGAAGAATTCGTAATCGACCGCGCGCGCTTCGCTCGCGATGCCGGCCGCCTTCAACTCGCGCCGCAGCCGCGCGAGGCCGGGATACGTTTTCCCGTCCGGCCCGCAGAGCGGATGCAGCCGCACTTCGCCCGCGCTCACGCGCACGAGCTCGCGGCACGCAGCGAGGTGCCAGTCGAAGTCGAAGCGCGCCGCATACGTGAAGAGGAGGTGCGCGCACAGCACGAGGTCGAACGTGCCGTCGAAAAACGGCAGCCGCGGCAGCGCGCCGCCGACGTAGCGGCCGTAGAGCCGCTGCGCCTCGTAGTCGGCGAGAAACCGCTGCGCCGCGAGCCGGCGCTCGGTCTCCGCCGCGGCGAACGAAGGAAATCCCCGCCCGTGACTGAAGCGAAAGAGCGGCCGCCGTGCGCGCATCCGCGCGAACATCGTCTCGTAGTCGCGCTCGATGCGCGCCGCGAGCTCCTCGACCGGCGTGGCGTAGAGCGGATCGATCGCCACCGCGTCGACTTTGCGCGCGCACGCCTCGGCGGCGAAGGACGACGGGCCGGCGGCGACATCGAGCACGTCGCGCCCGCGCAGCGCATTGACGTCGAGCGCGAAGAACTGCGCGTATTCGGCGAGCGTGCGGCCGAAGAAGGAGATGGCCGGCAACTCGAGTTCGAGCGCCGGCCGCGGCGGCGGCAGCGCGCGGGGAAACGGCCGCCGCGCGGCGGCCGGTGGTGGTGGAGCAGTGAGCGTTGGCATGGTGGGGAATGGATTCGGGCGTGAACGTTGGCGGTGGAAAACGAAAAGCCCGACTCGGGTTCGAGTCGGGCTTGGCGGTGGCAGTCTGCGGCTTTCTTGCTTCTCAGCCGCGGCGCATCAGGAGTGCGCCAGACCATCGTCGCCAAGCCGACCCGTGCCAGCGTGCGCGTTTAACCGCCGTCATTTTGACGGACGCGTCGACGCAGAGCTGCACGGAGGAAATCATCGCGCGATGGAAATGCGGAAGTTCCCCGCGCGGCGCAAGCGGAAATTCCGCGCGACGCAAAATCGCCACGCGAAATCCCGAAAAGAAAAACGGCGGCCCGCAGGCCGCCGCTTTTGATTTCCCCCAACAATGCACCGCGTCCCGGCGGCGCGAAATTATTTTTTGCCGAAGACCGAGCGCGCCATCTCGAACGGCGCGCGCGTGAGCCGCGTCATCGCCGACATCGTGTGTTCGCCCGCGATCGGCTCCGCGGAGGGCGGCGGCATTGCCGCGGCGATCATCGCTTCGCGCTCGACGACCTGCGCTTCGCGCACCTTGAGCGTCTCCTCGCGCTTCTTCAGCGCCTTGTCCTGGTCGACGATCGCGATGCGATCCGTGCGCAGGTGCGCCTGCTCGGCCTCGAGCAGTTCGCGCGCGCGGTGAAGTTTTTCCCACGCCGCCTGCAGCACCGGGTCGTCGGCGTTGAAGGGCGAGCGGCTCGTCGGCCGGGGCGCGGGCGCGGCGGCGGGCGTGGCCGCAGCGGCGGCGCGGCCATTCGCGGAGGCGGCGCGGCCGGCGTCGATCTCGGCCTGCCAGGCGCGCAGCCGCGCTTCGTATTCGCGGAGATTGTTTTCGCGCTCACGCAGCGCGTCGTGATCTTCCTGCAGCCGGCGGCGCTCCTCGGCGAGCGTCGCGGCCCATTTTTCGGCAGAAGCGCGCGGCAGTTTCAGCTCGGGCGCGGGCGCGGGAAAGGTGACGAGGGAGTTCATGTGGTGTGGCTTGTTGACCTCACCTTACGCCTTTCCCTCCGTCGTGACTACGGGTTCACCCGGGTTTTACCCCGGATTTACCCCTATGCGGCCGGATTTCGAAAAAGTTTTACGCGGCGCGCTGCGTCACACGCGAAAGATCACGCTCTCGCGATTGAACATCCTCACCGCGAGCGCGAGGGCGACCGCGGCGTAGACGCACGACGAGCCGAAGATCAGCGCGATGTAGTGCCAGTGCCAGACGCCCGAGAGCATTTCCTTGCAGACCAGCGAGAGGTTCAGCAGCGGCACGAGCGCGAGGCGTGCGTTGAGATCGATGCCCGGCAGCATGCCCACGACCGCCGGCGTAATCACGAGGAAGATCATCGGCCCGAGGTAGCTCTGCGCCTCCTTCGTCGAGCGCGCAAACAGCGCCACCGTGAACTGCACCGCGGAAAACAGCACCGCGACCGGGATCACCATCGCGAGCACGCCGAGGATTCCCGCCGGATCGATCAGCGGCACCGCGCCGCCCGCGGTTTTAGCCTGCGCCGCGGCGACCATCGCGCTCCCGCGCGAGGTCCCGACGAGCATCAGGCCCATGCCCACCGCCGTCGCGCCCATCGAGAGCAACGACAGGCCCATCGCGCTCAGCGAACCGGTGAGCACCATGAGAAATTTGCCCAGCACGATCTCCACGCGCGACGCCGGGCTGCAGAGCAGCGTCTCCATCGTGCCGCGCTCCTTCTCGCCCGCCGTCAGGTCGATCGCCGGATACATCGCGCCCGTGAAACAGAGGATGATGATCATGTAGGGCACGAAGCCGCCAAACATGTTGCCGCCGACCTTCTCGGGCGGAGCGACGTTTTCGCGCGTGATGTCGAACGGCTTGATCAGCGTCGCCGGCAGGTTCCGCGCCGCGAGCGCATCCGCGATGTGCCTGTCGCGCAGCTCGCGGAAAAATTTTTCGAGCTCGCCCGCGGCGAAGCCGGATTTGATCTCGCCCTCGTAGTGCAGGATCGTCACCGGCTGCGCGGAATCGGCGGCCAGGTCCTTTTCGAAGCCCGCCGGGAGGCGCACCGCCGCGCGGATTTTCTTGTCCGTGATCTGCTGCCGGTAGTCGTCGCGCAGGGCCACGATGCGAAACTTCGGCGACGCCTTCAACGCGGCGACGACGCGCGGCGCATCCTCGCCGCCCACGATCATCACGCTCGGCGTCTCGTTGCGCGCGGTCGAGACGACTTTCGTCGCCACGCGCCCGAGGCCAAACGTCATCGCCGGCATCACGAGCACCGGGATGAAGATCGTCGAAATCAGCGTGCGCCGGTCGCGCAGCGAATCCTTCAGCTCCTTCAGGTAAACCGTCGCGATGTTGGTCCAGTTCATGATGCGGCCTCCACGGTGACGAGCTTCACAAAAATATCCTCCATGTCGCGTTCGCCGGTGCGGGTGGCGAGCTCCGCCGGCGAGCCCTCGGCCAGCAGCCGGCCGTCGTGAATGATGCCGACGACATCGCAGAGTTTTTCCACCTCGCTCATCACGTGGGTCGAGTAGATGACCGTTTTGCCGCGCCCGCGGCAGTCGCGCACGAACCGCACGATCGCGCGCGCCGTCATGACATCGAGCCCGAGCGTCGGCTCGTCGAAGATCATCACCGCGGGATCGTGGATCAGCGTCCGCGCGATCGACGTCTTCTGCTTCATGCCGGTGGAAAACGTGTCGCAGCGCCGGTCGAGGAACTCGTGCATGCCGAGCTCGTCGGCGAGTTGCTGCGTGCGCGCGCGAATCGTGCGCGGATCGAGCCCGTGCAGCCGCCCGAAATACGCGATCATCTCGCGCGCCGTGAGCCGCGCGTAGAGCGCCGTGCTCGCCGCGAGGAAGCCGACCTGCGCGCGCACCTTCTCCGGCTCGCGCACGATGTCGCAGCCCGCGATGTATGCCGTCCCGCGCGTCGGCCGCAGCAGCGTGGCGAGGAGGCGCAGCGTCGTCGTCTTGCCCGCGCCGTTCGCGCCGAGCAGCCCGTAAATCTGTCCGGGCACGACGCGAAACGAAACCTCGTCCACGGCGCGAATTTCGCCGCGCTTCTTATCGCGGAAGGTCTTCGTGAGTTGCTGGGCTTCGATCATGGTGAGGCGGAGGGCGGTTTGGTTTTAGCGCGGAAACGCGGAAGGACGGAGACGCGGAAAAAATTTCAGGGGGATGGATGCCATTGATTCCGCGTTTCCGTTCTTCCGCGTTTCCGCGATCAAAATTCCCAGACTGATTTCGTGAATTGCTAGGCTTTCAATCATCGTGATGCGGCAGACGGATTTGTTTATCACGGAAGCACGGAAACACGGAACAATTCAAAGAGAGGTGGCGATTGATTCCGTGCTTCCGTGTTTCCGTGAGTAAAATTCACAGGCTCATTTTCTCCCGGAACTCCTGCGCCTGTCGCCGGCTGAGCTCGACCTTCGCGCCGCCTTTCAGGTGGACGAGCAGGCCGCCGCTGAACCATGGCTCGATCCGGTCGATCCACGCGAGATTCACGATCTGCCGGCGGTTCGCGCGGAAAAAATATTTGGGGTCGAGCCGCTCCTCCATCGCGTTGAGCGAGCGGAAGAGCTGCGGCTGCGCGGCGTCGAAGTGCACGCGCGTGTAGTTGCCTTCGCTTTCGAGCAGCCGGATCGACTTCACCTCGACGAACCAGCAGCGCTCGCCTTCACGCACGAACACCTTGTCCTCCGCCGCGAGCCGCTCGCGCGCGGACTTCGCGGCGCCGGCGTCCGCGGACGCTCCGTTCGTTTTCGGGCGCAGTTTTTCGAGCGCGGCGGCGAGACGCACGGGATCGACGGGCTTCAGCAGGTAATCGAGCGCGTTCAACTCGAACGCCTTCACCGCAAACTCGTCGTGGGCCGTCGTGAAGATCACGTGCGGCACCGGCGGCTCGAGCGACGCCAGCAAGTCGATCCCCGTCTCGCCCGGCATCTGCACGTCGAGAAAAATCAGCCCGGCCTTCGTCGTCGCGAGCTGCTCGCGCGCCTGCTTCGCATTCGCCGCTTCGCCCGCGATCTCGATGTCCGCAAACGCCGCCAGCAGCCGCCGCAATTCGCTGCGCGCGAGCCGCTCGTCGTCGATCAGCAGGGCTTTCATGCGCGCGTCAGCTGCCCGGGCAGCGAGACTTCGGCCACGACGAGCGACGCCGATTCGGCGCGCACCTGCAGGCTCGCGCGCTCGCCGAAAAACAGGCGCAGCCGCTCCGCCGCGTTCTTCAGGCCGAGGCCGGTCGAGCCGGCCTTGAACGCGCCGGCGTTGGCGGGCGCGAGCGAGCCGGGATTCGTCACGCGCAGGCGGAGCTGCCCGGCCTCGCAGCGCGCCTGCACCAGAATCTCGCCGCCCTCGGGCCGCGCGGAGATGCCATATTTCACCGCGTTTTCCACCAGCGTCTGCAGCAGCAGCGGCGGCACCGCGAGCCCGAGCGTTTCCGGCGCGATGTCGAGCCGCACGCGCAACCGCTCCTCGTGCCGCACCTGCTCGAGCGCGAGATAGTCGTTCACCACGCGGAGCTCATCCTCGAAGGCCACCGTCTCCGCCTGCGCCGACTGCAGCGAATAGCGGAGCAGGTTCGCGAGCTGCGTGACGGCGAGCCGCGCGCGGGCGGGATCCTCGTCGATCAACGCGCGCAGCGAATTGAGCGCGTTGAAGATGAAATGGGGATTGATCTGCGATTTGAGCGCGCGCAGCTCGGCCTCCTTCACGCTCGTGCGCAGCCGGAGCCGCTCGATCTCGAGCCGGTTGAAACGGTCGTAGAGGTGGTAGAAAAAATAAACGCAGTGCCACCCGAGCAGCGTGCAGATGCCGTTCAACCACAGCAGCAGCGCGATCACCGGCCACGAGTTGCTCGAAGGCCACGCGTGCCCGACGATCAGATACGGCCAGCCGAGCCCCACCGTCACCCAGATCGTCGACTGCACGGCGGACAACGCCACGATGCGCGGCACGAGCGGCCGCCACCCGAGCGATTTCCAGCCGCGGCGCGCAATCACGCGCCGGCCGAAATGCGTGAGCAGCAGCCCGAGCGCCATCACCATCGTGTTGATGCTGACTTGGAAAAAGCGATCCGCCGCACCCGCTCCCGGGCGCGGCGCAAGGGCGGTGGCGAGCAGCACGATTTGAAACAGCCAGAAGAAGCCCCAGCTGCCCGCCTGAAACAAAAGGTAGAGCCGCGCCTTCGCGCGCTCGCGACGCGCGACGTCCTCGCAAACGATGTCCGTATCGGCCGCGGAGCTCATCGCGCGCGAGCATGCGGAACCGCCCGCCGGGAGCAACGCCGCGCTGCGCCCGCCCCGCGCGGGCGGCGGCGGACGATCCGACTCGGAAGCGAGTCCGGCGACTTCATGCCCGCGATCCTGGCGCGAGCGCGCGCGGCCCGCACCGACTTCGGGATGAGCGGACGCGCGCCGCGGATGAACGGGCGGCGGCTTCATTCTCCTTGCCAATCGCGCGCGCGGTGCCGGATTACCCGCCCATCCCCGTCGATGCTTCTCGTCCTCGCCCGCGACTGGTTGCTCTTCGCCGCCACGGTTCTCGTCGGCGGAGCGGCGCTCGCGCCACCGCGCTCGGCGCGTGCGCTTGAAGCGTGGTGCGTCGGCATCGCGACGGCGCTCGGCGTGCTCGGGCTCGGCGTGTTTGTCACCTCCACGGCCGCGCTCGGCGACCGCTGGTTTTTCTCCGGCTTCGTCGCGCTCGCCGTCGTCGCCGTGCTGCGCCGGCGGACGATCGCGGCGATTTTTTCCGACGCCGAAGTCCGCGAGGCCGCCCTGAACTGGGCGCTCGTCACCGCCGGCGGCATCTTCGTGCTCGGCTGCATCGTCAGCTACAACGGCGGCGCGTGGATGGCCGACTGGGAGGAGCATTACCAGCGGCCGCTGATTTTCCTGCGGCTGCGGCCGGAGGACGAATTGTTCCGCCGGCTCTCGCCGATGACCGCGCGACCGCCGCTCGCGAATCTCGCCGACGCCGCGCTGCTGTCGATCACGGGCGCCGGCTACGCGCGCCACCAGGTTTTCATGCTGCTGCTCAACGCGCTCGCATTTTTGCCCGCGGCGCTTTTTGCGCGCACGCTCGGCGGCGGTCGCGGCGCGATCGCGTGGCTCGCCGTGCTCGTGCTGGTGAATCCGATGTTCCTGCAAAACGCGTCCTACGCGTGGACGAAGCTCATCACCGTTTTCTTCGTGCTCACCGCGCTGCACGTCCTGCTCACCGGCGAAAACACGCCCGCGCGCGTCGTGACGGCGTTCGGCGTCTTCGCGCTCGCCGTCCTCGCCCACTATTCCGCGTGCGTTTGGCTGCTCGCGTTCGGCGGCGCGTGGCTCGTGCTGCAACGCAGTCGCGCGCGCGCGGGCGAATTTCGAAAAACGCTCGTCTGCGCCGCGCTCGTGTTTGCCGCGCTGCTCGCGCCGTGGCTCGCGTTCGCGGTCGCGCGCTACGGGCTCGGCGCGACGTTCGGCAGCAATTCCACCGTCGCCACCGGCTCGCATTTCACCTGGTGGCAAAACCTCCTCAGCGTCGGCCCGAAGCTCTGGTATACGCTCGAGCCGCACACGCTGCGCACGATCGACCGGCACTTCGTCGCGCAGGCGAATCCGTGGACGCTGCTCCGCGATAATTATTTCTACCTGTATCAATCGAATCTCTTCTTCGGCATCGGCACGCCGGCGCTCGTCGTGCTCGCCGCGCTTGTTTTTCGGCGCGGCCCGTGGCCTCAGCTTGCATCGCCGCGGGTGTGGTGGATCGCCGTGCCGGTCGTGATCGTCCTTGGCACCGCGGTGCACGGACACATCGACGAATGGGGCGTCGCGCACATCTGCCTGCAGCCGCTCATCCTGCTCGCCATCGCGCTCGCGGCGGCGCGGCTGCCCGACGTATTTCAGCGGCGTCGCTGGCTCGCGGGTTTCTTCGTCGCGGCGCTCGCGCTCGATTTTTCGCTCGGCATCGCACTGCACTACGCGGGCACGGCGCTGGCGTTGAATCGCGACGCCTACGCCAACCTCGGCGCGTATCTCGCGTCGCTCAGCAACATCGCCCGCTACAACCTCGAATCGAAAATCCGGCTCAACCAGGATTTCTTCGCCGACGAGTTCGGCGTGCCGTGGCCGGTCTGCCTCGCCGCACTCGTGGGCGTGGTGTTGTTCGCCGCGGCGCGCGCGTGGCGCTTGTCGCGTGCGGAAGCCACCCCGGATGCGCCGCTCGTCAAAAACGATCTAATCGCCACGCGCGGCGGGACTTCGCTCTCGACACCGCCCGCGCCGGGCGATGACGCTGGCGGCGCGTGAGCACCCCTTCGTCCAGCGTGCGCATCGGCGTGATCGGGTTCGGCCAGTGGGGGCCGAATCATGTGCGGAATTTCCGCACCATCGACGACTGCGATGTCCGGCGCGTGTGCGACGCGTCCGCCGCGCGCCTCGGCCTCGCGCGCAAACAGTTTCGCGATCTCGACATGACGACCGATCCGGCCGCGATCACGCGCGCCACGGACATCGACGCCGTCGTGATCGCCACGCCGGTGCAGAGCCATTTCGCGCTCGTGCGGCAGGCGCTCGAAGCCGGCAAGGACGTGCTCTGCGAAAAACCGCTCGCCGCCACCGTCGCCGAGTGCCGCGAGCTCTGCGAACTCGCCGCGGCGAAGCAGCGGCTGCTCATGGTCGGCCACGTTTTCCTCTACAACCCGAGCGTGCAGCATCTGAAGATCGACCTCGATCGCGGCGAACTCGGGCGCGTCTACTACATGGACGCCACGCGCACAAACCTCGGTCCCGTGCGGCGCGACGTCGGCGCGATCCACGACCTCGCGAGCCACGACATCTCGATTTTCAATTTCCTCCTCGGCGCCGAGCCGTCCGAAGTCTCGGCGACCGGCGGATTTTTTCTCCAGGAGAAAATCGAGGACATCGGTTTCCTCACGCTCGCGTATCCGAAGGGCGTCGTCTGCCACATCCACACCTCGTGGCTCAATCCGCGCAAAGTCCGCCAGCTCACGATCGTCGGCGACCACAAGATGGCCGTCTGGGACGACATGAACAACCTCGAGCCCGTCCGCTACTATGACAAGGGCGTGACCGCGGACCACTATTCGTCGTTCGGCGAATTCCAGATGATCCTGCGCGATGGCGCGATCCTGAGCCCGAAGGTGAAGCTCTTCGAGCCGCTGCTGAAACAGGACCAGGACTTCGTCGACTGCATCCGCTCGCGCCGGACACCGCTCGCGAGCGGCGAGTTCGGCCTCGCCGTCGTGCGCGTGCTCGAAGCCGCCGGCGCGTCGCTCGCGCAGCAGGGCCGCGCGGTGAAAATTTCCGCCGGATGACGCCGCGCCCCGAATCGCTGCAGTGCATCGCCGCCGATGTCGCGCTCGGCCGCGACGTGCGGCTCAACGCCTTCGTCAATCTCTACGGCTGCACGATCGGCGACGAGTGCATGCTCGGCACGTTCGTGGAAATCCAGCGCGACGTCGTCGTCGGGCCGCGCTGCCGCATCCAGAGCCACACCTTCATCTGTTCCGGCGTGACGCTCGAGGCCGACGTGTTTGTCGGCCACGGCGTGATGTTCATCAACGACCGCCACCCCTCCGTCGCCACGACGCGCGCGAAAACCTGGCGGCTCGAGCGCATCGTGGTGAAAGCCGGCGCGTCGATCGGCTCCGGCGCGCTCATCATGGGCGGCGTGACGATCGGCACCGGCGCGACGGTCGGCGCCGGCGCCGTGGTGACGCGCGACGTGCCGGCCGGCGCGACCGTCACCGGCGTGCCCGCGCGCGTGCTGCGGCCGCGTTCATGAGCTCCGCGCTCGCGCTGAGTGTCGTCGTGCCGGCGTTCAACGAGCAGGCGCTGCTCGACGATGCGATTCGCCGCCTGCACCGCGCACTGGCCGAACTGAATCTCGCCGCGGAAATCGTGATCGTCGACGACGGCAGCCGCGACGCGACCGACGCGATCGCGGACCGGCTCGCGCAGGAGCTGCCGCGCGTCGTCGTCTGCCATCAGGAAAACCAGGGCATCGGCGGCGCCTTCCGCACCGGCGCCGCGCGCGCGATGGGCGACTATCTCATGCTCTGGCCCGCCGACATGCCGGCGGATGCGAGCGACCTGGCGCCCTACGCGGCGCAGTTCGGCCGCGCCGATGTGATCGTCGGCTGCCGACAGCAGCGCCTCGGCTACAACCCGCTCATGCTCTTCAACGCGTGGCTCTACCCGAAACTGGTCGCGCTGCTCTTCGGGCTCCGGCTGCGCGACGTGAACTGGATTCACGCGTATCGACGCGAGGCATTCCTGAAAATCCGGCTCACGCAACGCGGCATCCCGATGCTCGCCGAGGCGCTCGTGCGGCTGCGCGATCGCGGCGCGAGCATCGTCGAAGTCGACGTCGCGATGAAAGCGCGACTCGGCGGCGTGCCTTCCGCCTCGCGTCTGCGCGTGATGTGGCGCACGCTCCGCGGATTGTTTTCGCTCTGGTCGACGTGGCGCCGCGAACCGCGCCCCACTCTCCCGTCATGAATCCCGCGTCTCCGCTCAAAGTTCCCTTCCAGGATCTGCCGCTGCAAATCCGCGAGCTGCGCGCGGAGCTCGACCCCGCGATCGATCGCGTATTGCAGCACGGGCAATTCATCCTCGGCCCGGAAGTCGCGGCGTTCGAGCAGGCGTGGGCGGAATTCTGCGGCACGCGTTTCGCGATCGGCGTCGGCTCCGGCACCGACGCGCTGCAACTCATCCTGCGCGCGCTCGGCATCGGCGCGGGCGACGAAGTCATCACCGTCGCCAACACCTTCATCGCCACCGCCGAGGCGATCTCCTACGCCGGCGCGAAACCGGTGCTCGTCGATTGCGAGCGCGAAAATTTTCTCATCGATCCGGCCGCCGTCGCCGCCGCGATCACGCCGCGCACGCGCGCGATCATTCCCGTCCACCTCTACGGCCAGCCCGCCAACATCGCCGCGCTCGCAGCCATCGCGGAGAAGCACGGCCTCGCGTTGATCGAGGATGCGGCACAGGCGCACGGCGCGACGCTCGCCAACGGCCGCATCTGCGGCGCACTCGGGCGCGCGGCGGCTTTCAGTTTTTATCCCGGGAAAAATCTCGGCGCCTTCGGCGACGGCGGCGCGATCACGACGAACAACGAAGCGCTCGCGCAGCAGCTCCGCCTGCTGCGCAACTGGGGCTCGGTCGTGAAATATCACCACGAAGTCGCAGGCTACAACTCGCGGCTCGATACGTTGCAGGCCGCGATCCTCGGCGTGAAATTGCGCCGGCTCGCCGGCTGGAACGAACGGCGGCGCGCCGCCGCTTCTTGGTATCGCGCGGCGCTCGCCGACTGCGCCGGCCTTGCGTTGCCGGTCGAAGCGTCGTGGACCGGCCGGCACGTTTATCATTTGTTCGTCGTGCGCATCCTCGAGCACGATCGCGATGCCGTGGCCCGCGCACTCGCGGAATGCGGCATTCAGACCGTCGTGCACTATCCCGTGCCGATCCACCGCCAGAAAGCCTACGCTGCGCTCGGCCTCGGCGCGGGCGCATTTCCCCGCGCCGAGGAAGCCGCGCGCACGGTGCTGTCGCTGCCGATGTTTCCCGAGATGACGGAAAGCCACGTCGCGCTCGTCGCCGACGCGTTGCGCGCCGCGCTCGCGCGCCCGCGATGACGCGCGGGTTTTGAAATGAGCTCGATGTTCAGCGGCTCGCGGCATTTCGCGTGGACGCTCGCCGCGCTCGCGGCGCTCGCGCAGGCCGTGTGGGCGCTGACCGCGACGGTCGACAAGTGCATCACGAGCGACGAGATCGCGCACATCGTCGGCGGGCAGAGCTACTGGCGGTTCGAGGACTTTCGGTTGCAGCCGGAAAACGGCATTCTCCCGCAGCGGCTCGCCGCGCTGCCGACGCTCCTGTTGCCGTGGCGGCTGCCGCCGCCGAGCGATCCGACCTGGCGCAACGCCGACATCTGGCGCATCGGCAACACGACCTTCTACGAGCTCGGCAACGACACCGACTTCGCGATCCTGCTCGCGCGCTCGGCGATGACGCTGCATCTCGTCGCGCTCGCGCTGCTGATTTTCGGCTGGTCGTGGCGCCGCTTCGGTGTCGCAGGTGGCGCGACGTCGCTCGCGCTCTTTGTGTTTTGCCCGAATTTTCTCGCGCACGGGCCGCTCGCGACTTCGGACGTGGCGATGACGTTCTGGCTGCTCGCGGCGACGGGAGCCTACTGGAGATTTCTGCACGCGCCGTCGTGGCGCAGCGCGCTTCTCAGCGGCCTCTGCCTCGGTTTCGCGGCGGTCGCGAAATTTTCCGCCGTTCTGCTCGGCCCGATCTGCGCCGCGCTCTGGCTTCTTCGCACGATCGATCCGGAGCCGTTGCCCCTCGCCGGACGCACGTGGCCGCGAAGCGTGAGCCGCGCGGGCATGCTGCTCGCCGCGAGCGTGGCGCAAGTCTTCGTCGCGCTCGCGGTGATCTGGACGTTCTACGGCTGGCACGCGCAAGCGTTCAACTCGGCGCTGCCGCCGGGCGAATATCACCGGCCGTGGTCGGAAGTGATCGACTACCTCGGCGCCCACGCGAAGCCGTTTCTCTGGCTGCGCGACTCCGGCATCGTGCCCGATCCCTACGCTTACGGACTCGCGAACGTCGTCGCCTACTCGCAGGCGCGCGCGGCGTTTTTCAACGGTGAGGTCGGCACGACCGGCTGGCTCGCGTTTTTTCCGTATGCGTTTCTGGTGAAGACGCCGTGGCCGTTTTTTGTCGCGTTGCTCGTGTCGGCCGGCGTCGCGATTCACAGCTGGCGGCGGCGCGTGGCGACGGCGGGCCAGCGGTTGCTCGCGGCGCTTCAGCCGGCGTATGCGTTCGCGCCGCTGGCGGTTTTGTTCGCGGTGTATTGGGCGGCGTCGCTCACGAGTCATCTCAACATCGGCCAGCGTCACCTGCTGCCGACTTATCCGCCGCTGTTCATCGTCGCCGGCGCGGCGGGTGGCGCGCTCTGGCGGCGCGCATGGGCGGGACGCGCGGCGCTGATCGCGTTGCTCGCGTGGTCGGCGAGCGTCGCGTGGGCGATTCGGCCCGACTACCTCGCGTATTTCAACGCGTTCGCGGGCGGGCCGACGCAAGGTTATCGTCATCTCGTCGACAGCTCGCTCGACTGGGGCCAGGATCTGCCGGGACTGGCGCGCTGGCTGCGCGCGCATCGCATGCCCGGCGAGATCGTGCACCTTTCCTATTTCGGTCTCGGCAGTCCCGCTTACGAAGGCATCGATGCGCAGACGCTGCCCTCGCTGCCGGCGCGCGAAAACCCGCATCCGAGCCAATTGCGGCCGGGCCTCTACGCGATCAGCGCGACGATGCTGCAGCAGCCTTACAGCCCGTTCGCCGGACCGTGGACCGCGGAGCGCGAACGCCTCTATCAATCGCTGCGCGGACTCGAAAACGTCGCGCAACTCTGGACGCAGAATCCCGCGCAGCGCGCCGCGATCGCGGCTACGTTCGAATCCGATCCGAACGCGGGAAAAATCTGGGAGCGCTACGAAGCGCTGCGGTTCGCGCGGCTCTGCGAATACCTGCGCCGGCGAAAACCGGAAGCGGAGATCGGCTACTCAATCCTGATCTACCGCGTGACGGCCGCGGAGCTGCGCGATGCCGTCGACGGCAGCCTGAGCGATCTCGTGCGGCTGATGGAGCGCGACGACGGCCGCTGAGCGCGGCGCGGGCGCGACCGCGGCAGTTTTGTTTCCGGCCGGCGGATCGTCGCCCACGGCGACCAGCCGGCTGATGCGGTCGATCATCGCGTTGAAGCGCCGCTCGGCGAGCACCTCGAGTTTGAAATCGCGCGGCAGCGCGTCAGCCGGATCGACGACATAATCGCCGTCGCGCGTCGAGGGGATGAGTTTCTGCGTGACGATGATTTCGCCGAACGTTCCCGCGCCGAGATGAAAGCGCAGTTGTTCGCGCTCGCCCGGCATGTATTTGAGCATGACGGCGGGCTGCAGATCGATGATCCACGGCAGCACGGTTTTGTTGGTGATGATGAGCCGCTCCATCGGCGGCCGCTGGCGGAGAAAGTTTTCCTCCCACGCGACCTCGTGCGGCGCGGGGTTGAACTGCGTGTAGTAGTGATTCGCGATCTGCGGCCGCATCACGCCGACGACGTAGATGGCCGCCGCGCCGACCGCCCACCGCGCATCGAAGCCGCGCGCGACGATCCGGCCGAGCGCCCACGCGAGCGCGAGCGCGGCGATCATCAGCGACGGCAGGCTCAACCGTTCGGCGACGGGATCGGTCAACTGGCCCCAGTAGTAAAACATCAGCAGCCCGAGATTCGCGAGCACGCCGAGCGCGTAGAGCGCGACGACGCAGCCCGGCTGGTCGATCCGCCACGCGCGCCACCGGCGCAACGCCCAGGCGGCCGCGGCGAGCAGCGCGCTCGCGCCCGCGACGGAGAGCAGCCAGGAATTCGCGAGCATGCGATCCTGCCACGTGAAAAAAAATCGCCCCGCCTCCTGCAGGTTGCGCGCGAGGTAACCGACGTCGAAACGGCTCTCCTGCGACGCGTGCAATTCCCAGAGCGCGCGATTGGCGTTCGTGAAATGATTCTGCCACGCGTAAGGCAGCATGAGCAGCGGCGCCGCCACCGCCGACCACGGCAGGATCGGCCGCTGCGCGACGCGCCAGCCCGCGAGCAGCACGACGCCGGCGAGCGGGATGAACACGGCGGATTCGTAACGAGTCTGCGCGAGCAGCACCGACGCGAGCACGAGCGCCGAGGCGCGCCGTTCGTCGGGCGCCGCGAGATATTCCCACGCGAGCAACATCACGACCGCGAGCATGACGACGTTGAGCAACTCCATGCCCGAGCCGGTGGCGTTCTGGACGAAGAGCGGCAGCCCGCCCCACAGCACCACGGCCGCGAGCGCGGCGGCGGAATTGCCGGCGAGCCGGCGCGCGAGCACGAAGACGAGCGCGAGACTCGCGGCGGCGAGCGCGGCGTTCAGGAGAAAGGCGTTGGCCTCGCGGTAGCCGGTGAGATCGTGCACGAGCGTGAGCACGAACGGAAAAAAGAACGGCCGCTTGTCCGTGTAAGCGAGCAGCGGCGTGAACGCGCCCTCGATATCGTAAGCGCGCACGAGCACCGCCGGCTCGCGCCGCAGGTGCAGGTCGAGCGCCGTCGCCTGCAGCACGAATTCGTCGTTCGTCACCTTGTAGCCGGCCGGCTCGCTCACCAGCGCGAGCCACAGCAGCGCGCCGAGCGCGAGGACGATCGGCACCGCGCGGCGCCACGCCGACGCCGCGGGAAACCGCAGCCGCGCGCGCAGCAGTTGAAACATCACCCAGCCGAAGCCGCCGAACGCCGCCGCGAGAATGAAGTAGCCGCAGCGGCGGAATGCCAGCGCCGCGAGCGCGGGATTCGGCAGCACGTAGCCGAGCGCGAGCGCGACGAAGGCGGCACCGGCAAACGCGAGCGCACGGGCGCGCAGGGCGCGGTCGTTGACCAACGAAGCCGCGAGTTGACGCCAGCCAGCCATGCGCGGGCCGTTCACGGCAGATGCTGCAGCCAGTTCTCGAAATATTTCTGGCGCAGTTTTTCGCGTTCCTCGGGCGTGAGCTTCGCGAAATCCTCCGCTTCACGCGCGTCGGCGGGCTGCACCGCGCCGGGCTTCACCGCGACGACGCGCGAAATCCGCGTGATGCTGAGCGGCTTCAGCCGGCGCTCCTCGACCGTCTCGAGCGCGAAGTCGTTGCTCAAGTCCTCGTCCTTCTCCGGTTTTTCACGGTGCGTGACCGGATCGATCTCGAACCGTTGAAACACGTAGATCGCGGAGAAGCTGTGGTTGCGGAGGAGAAAATCGATCGCGTCCTTGCGCGCCCGCGCCTGCGCCATCGGCGTGCTCGAGACCTCGTGCGTGATCCAGATGATCGAGGAATTGTCGATCACGACGAAGTCCCGCGTCGGATGCCGCGCGATGAAATCCTCGCGCCACGCGACCTCGCGCGCGTGGACGTATTGGAGCGTGTAAGCGTGGCGCGCCATCACGGGAATCGACCACGCGAAAATGAAGGCGATGCCGGCGACGATGAGGCCGTTCCACCCTTTCGGCGAAAGCCGCACCTCCCTGAGCACCGCGACCGTCGCGATCACCATGAAGACGTGCAGCGGCAGGCTCAGGCGCCGGATCACGGGGTCGTCGAACTTGCCCCAGAAATAGCAGAGCAGGAGCCCGGCGAGCGCGAGAAAGCCGGCGCCGAAGCAGGCGAGCGCGACGTCGGTCGGCGCCGTCGCACGGCCGGCGCGCAGTTTTTTCGCGAGCGTCAGCAGAAAAAACGGCACGGCGATCAAGCCGGCGATGACGAGCAGCGGAGAGTTCGGCGCATCGCCGCTGAGATCGAAAAAGAAATTCAGCGCGTGGCCGACGTTGTCCGAGATATACGCGGGCGAGAAAACCTTCTCGTAGCCGGGCTGGCTCGACAGCTCCCACGATTGCGTGCGCACGTCGAAGACGCGGTTCTGCAGCGGATAGATCACCAGCAGCAGCGGGCACAAGAGCACGGGCCAGGGCAGCCGCACTTCGCGCTCGCGCCACCACGACCACGCGACGACGGCCGCGACCGGCAGGATGAACAACACCGACTCGTAACGCACCTGCGCGAGCAGCACGCCGCCGAGGCAGAACGCGCTGAGCGAGAGGTCGTCCTTGCGCTCGAGATAACGGATGCCGAGCAGAATCACGGCGACCTGCATGACGATGTTGAGCAGTTCGAAGCCGCCGCCGGTGGCGTTCTGGCCGAGCAGTGGCAGCGACGTCATGAGGAGAACGGCGAGAATTCCGCCGCGCGCGCCGGCCAGCCGTCGGCCGAGGAGAAACATCAGGCCGAGGAAAACGAACGTGAGCGCGCTGTTCAGCCAGAAGGCATTGGCCGGCCGGTAGCCGGTGAGATCGTGCATGATCGAGAGCAGCACGGGGAAGAAGAGCGGGCGTTTGTCGAGCATGCCGCTCAGCAGTTGAAACGCGCCCTGCAGGTCGTTGCCGCGAAGGGGGACGAGCGGCGTCTTGTCGAGGTGCAGGCTCATCGACGAACCGAGGAGCATGATCTCGTCCATGAGAATCTTGAACCCGCGCGGCTCGTGGACCTGGAGCAAAATGCCGCACGCGACGACCGCAGCCGCGAATCCCGCCGCGCGCCACGAGAAATGCCAGCCGCGCCACCACTCGCGTGCGATGCGCACGAGCATCGCTCCGAACAACACGATGGTGGTCAGGATCACCCAGTAGCCGCCATACGTGACGACAGCGAGCGCCTGGTTCGCGGAAAAGGTGAAGAAGCCCAGCAGCACCGCGAGCGCCCCGATCAAAACCGCCAGCAAAACACGGCGCGGAGGAACGTTGATCGTGGCAAAAGACATCAACAAAGGCGTAGGTCCCGCCGTGATGGCATGCAATCCTGCGACAACGCGAACGTTTCGCCCGCCGCCGACGTGTCGCGCCGGCAGCATCGGGACGTGCAGCCCGCGGCGCGGTCAGACCTGCGGGCAAGGCGCACCAACGCTTTTCCGCTTCGAAGTTCGCTTCGGCGTGCCGCGGCCTTCGGGCCGATCATGGGGAAAACGTGAGCACGCGCGAATTCGCGATGTTCGTGACCGTCACCGTGACGCCGACGGTGTAATTCGCCGGGTAGACTTCGTAGGCGACGGTAGTGAGCGATTTCAGGTAGCTGGAAAACCCGAGAAGATTGGTGAGCGACACGGTCGTCACGCCATTCTCGAGAAAATACTGGTCCGCGGCACCGGCGAGCTGGCGCATGTTGTTAAACACGGCCTTGTCCTGCGAGGCCATGCGCACGCGCTGAAATGCCGGAATCGCGAGAGCCGCGAGCAAACCGATAATCGCGACGACGATCATGATCTCGATGAGCGTGAAACCGCTGCGCCGGGGGTGGCGATCGTTCATGGCGGAAGACGAATACACGGTGCTGGGTTGAGCCGGACGGCCGGCACCAGAATTCCCATCACAAAAAACTCCCGGACGCACCGCTAAAACGGCGCATCCGGGAGTGAAGCGAAATGAACTCCAACCTGGCGAGCGCGCGAGGCGGTCGCGGGGCAGGGGTTACGGCGCGTAGGTCAGCGTGCGCGAGTTCGCGATGTTCGTGACCGTGATCGTGACGCCCTGGGTGTAATCGGTCGGGTAAACTTCGAACGCGACCGTCGAGAGCGACTTCACGTAATTCGCGGGGCCGATCAGGCTGGTCAGCGCCACCGTGGTCACGCCGTTTTCCAGATAATACTGGTCGGCGGCGGCCGCGATCTGGCGCATGTTGTTCAAGACGGCT
>DASZYB010000033.1:0-14254 GCA_035545575.1 Opitutaceae bacterium
GGTCACCATCGACACCCCCGGCAGCTCCGCCGCCGGCGAGATCGCCTTCGCCGGCTTCGGCTCCACCTGGACCACCTGGGTCACCCCCCAGGGCGGCCAATACTTCGACCACGAAATCCGCCCCACACCAGAGCCCAGCACCTACGGCGTGATGCTCGTCGGTGCGCTGGGTTTGCTGCTCGGCGGTTTCCGCTGGCGCCGGGCGCGTCGCGAACATGCGGCCGCTTGATTCCTTGGCGGCCACGGTGGAGAATATTTTTCCCGCGGCGACCGTTTCGCGAAATCGCATGAGTGCACCCAATGCCGAATCAACGCATCATCCGCGCGTGCTCGTGGTGGAGGACGAGGCCAAGACGCGGGACTCGCTCGCCGAGGGCCTGCGCTTGGAGAGTTGGATCGTCTCCACCGCCGCGACGGGCGACGAGGCGATCGCGCATTTCAGCCGCGGCGAGTTCGATCTCGTCGTGCTCGACTGGATGCTGCCCGATCGCGACGGGCTGGAGGTGCTGCAGACGATCCGCCGCGGCGCGGATCACACGCCGGTGCTCATGCTGACGGCGCGCAGCACGCTGAACGATCGCGTGATCGGGCTCGACAGCGGCGCGGACGATTATCTGCCGAAACCCTTCGCGTTTGCCGAGCTGCTGGCGCGTTGTCGCGCGCTGCTGCGCCGGCCGATCTGGGCCACGGGCCGGTTGCTGCGGTGCGGCGATCTGCAGCTCGACACCCGCGCGCGCGTGGCCGTGCGCGGCGGCGAGGAAATTTCGCTGACCCCGCGCGAAGTCGACGTGCTCGAATACCTGTTGCGCTACCAGGGCCAGATCGTGACGCGCGAGATGCTGGAGCGCGACGTCTGGAAGCAGACGCACCGCATGACCTCGCTCGACAACGTGATCGACGTGCAGATGATGCGGCTGCGGCGCAAGGTCGACGGCGAAGGCGCGGAGCGGTTGATCCACACCTTGCGCGGCATCGGCTATCGCATCGGCAAGGAGGCGGAGTGAAACGCTGGTGGGAACGGCGGACGTTGCGATTCCGGCTCGCGCTTTGGTATGCCGTGGGCGGCACGCTGCTGCTCGCGGGATTCAGCGCGACGCTTTATCTCTACGTCGCGAACCGCATGGCGCTGCCGCTCGATCATCAGTTGCGCCGCGATCTCGCGGAGGTCGAGCGCCGGCTCGAGGTGCGGCCGGATGGCAGCGTGCGGTGGGACGGACGCGAAGTCGGGCCGACGGCGGAGTGGACGACGCAGTATCCGTGGTTCGAGCTGTGGGACGAGGACGGTCGCCTCGTGCGGCGGCTGTGGCCTTTCGAGGAGACGCGGGTGCAACAATTGCCGAATCCGCCCGTGCGCGGACGCGAAACGATTTCGGTGTTCAACGTCGCCTCCGATCTCCGGCTCCGGGTGCTCTCGGTGCCGTGGCGCGTGCCAGGTCGCGAACAGACCTGGATGATCCGGTTGATGCGCATCCATGAGCCGGTGGCGGACGCGCTGGGGGCGTTGCAGTTGATCATCATCGTGGCCCTGCCGATCGTCATCGCGTTGCTCGTGGCGGTCGGCACGGTTTTCACGCGCCGCTGGCTGATGCCGCTGGATCGGATGGCGGCCGAGGCGGACCGGATCACGGCCGACGATCTCAGCCGGCGCCTGCCGGTCGCGAATCCGCACGACGAACTCGGGCGGCTCGCGGTCGTGTTCAACGACACGCTGGATCGGCTCGAGGCGTCGTTCGACGCGCTCGATCGCTTCGTGGCGGACGCCTCGCACGAGCTGCGCACGCCGCTGACGACGCTGCGCAGCGTCGGCGAAGTCGGCCTGCGCCGCAGCCGCACGGTCGAGGAATATCGCGAGATCATCGGCAGCATGCTGGAGGAGGCGCAGCGGCTGCAGCTGCTGATCCAACGGCTGCTCGAACTCGCGAGCGCGGAGGGAGGCGCGGCCGATCTGCACCGGCGCGAGGTGAAGGTCGACGATTTCGTCGGCAATTGCGTGAACGAGCTGTCGATCCTGGCCGAGGCGCGGGGCCAGCGGATCACGCTCGCCGCGATGCCGTGCAAAGTGAAAACGGATCCCGTGATTTTCCGGCAGGCGCTGCAGAACCTGCTCGATAACGCCGTGAAATACAGTCCGCCGAACTCGACGATCCGCGTGGTCGTGCGCGATCTCGCCGACGGAATCGACGTGGCGGTGATCGACCACGGGCCGGGCATCAGCGCGGAGAGTCGTGCGCAGTTGATGCAGCGATTTTTTCGGCCCGATCGCGGCCGCGGACGAAACAGCGGCGGATTCGGCCTGGGGCTTTCGATCACGAAAGCCTACATGCGCGTGCTCGGCGGCGCATTGAGCTACGAGCCGGGCGAGCCGAACGGCAGCACATTTCGGCTGACGCTGCCGAAAGCGTGAAGCGCGAAACGAGAGAAAATCGCGGACGGGTTTAAATCGCGGAAGCGCGGAGTGGCGGAGGCGCGGAGGTATGAAAAAGTGGGATCACGGAAGCACGGAGGCACGAAAGGGAGGAAGAGCGGAAACACGGAATCAGCGGGGTGGCGTTGGCTGAATTTTTCCGTGCTTCCGCACTTCCGTGATTAAAACAAAAAGGCGCGCCGGGACGAACGGCGCGCCGCGGATTGGAGCGAGTTGAGCGTCCGGCTCAGAGATCGAAGCTCGCGGAGAGGATGAACTGGCGGGGATCGATGATGCGGTATTGCCAGAACTGGCCGTCGGGATTCACCGCGACGCCCTGGAGGTGGCCGCTCTCGGTGATGTTCTTCACGTTGAGCTGGAAGTTGGCTCGCACGCGGTCGCGGAACAGGCGCATGCTATAGCTCAGGTAAACGTCGATGTTGCCGACGGGCTTGTCGTAAAACGGCTTCGTCCGGTCGAGCGTCCGCACGACGCCGTCGGAATCGGGCGGGCCGGCGAGGTAGCCGATCGCGCCCTTGCTCGCCCAGCGATAGGCGCCACCGACGGCCATGTTGCGCAGCCATTTGTGATCTCCAGCGATCGCGGCGAGCTGGAATTTCGTCAGCGCGGAGATGCGGTATTCCCTCGTCTGCGGCTTCTTCTTGCCTTGCGTGGTGATGGCGAGATTCAGCGGTGTCTGGACGTTGCCGGTGAAGTAGTCGCGCGGGATGCGGTTGCTGCCCTGCGAGGTCTCCCACCACAACTGGCCGGCGTTCGGGAGCTGCGTGCCGTCGGGGAGTAGTTCCGTGGGGAAGCGGATCGTCGTCCAGAGCGGCAGGCGCTGGTCGATGTATTGCTGGATGAAGAGGGAGACGTTGGAATCGATCGCCTCCTGCTGATTGCCGGTGACCTTCATCGTGAAGTAGCGGTTGGGATTGAACTGCAGCTCAAGTTCCCAGCCTTTTGACGTGGCGTCGTTGACATCGGAGATGGTTTTGCCCGACGCATCGGCGATATATTCAGGTGTGTAGCCGATGCGTTTGGCGGCAGCGGCCTGCGCCTGCTCGGGCGAATAGTTCGGATGCAGCGCCTGCTCCCAGCCGGTCGCGGCGTCGTAGAGGTTGAAGGAGAGATCCTGGCCACCCGGATGAAAATCGAGGCCGAGCACGCGAGTGGCGATCACGCCGGTGCCGGCGCGCGTGTGCGTCTGCTGCGTCTCCTGATGCGTGAGGCGGAGCGAGAAGCGGTTGTCGAACATGTTCAGGCCGAAACCGTATTCCTCCGTCTCGCCGATGGGGTTGGGCAGCTCCTGAAGGAAAAGGTTGTAGGCGGTGTCCGCCGGTTTGAACGAGTTCGACTTGTTGCGGTAAAAACTGAAACCGAGGAGCGTCTGCGCGAGGAAGCGGGGCAAGGGCGCGCTTTCATTGGCCTTGGCGCGCAGATACGAGAAATTGCGGAACGGCTTGAGGACGAAACCCTCCGTATCGGTGTCGCCCATGCGCCAGCGTTTGTTCAGCCCGAAATTGTAGAGGTTGGTCGTGTCGTAGAATCCGTCGTCGAGCGCCAGCGGGAAATTGTCGCTCGTATAAACCTTGTCGCGGCGCTTGCCGAAGGTGGTGACGAGGGCGTCGTTGAAGAAATAGCTCTGGATCGTGGCGCCCGTGGTCCGGGTTTTCTTTTTCTGCTGGCCGATGGCGAAGTAGACTTCGTCGATGGTCACGGGATCGGCGAGGTTGCGCGTCATGGACGTGGCGCTCGCGAAGGAGGCGACGTATTTGCCATTGGGATTGACCGGGCCGGTGTTGGCGTATTCCACGCCGCCGCCGGGCGTCTTGCCGAAGTAATAGAGCGGATAGAAGAGCGCGCCGGCGTTGCCGGTGACGTTGGTGGTCGCCGTGGGGCTCGCGAGCGCCGGCTGGAAATCGAGGTTGTCGGTCACGATGTCGTGATAACGAAGACCATTCGGCGACTGGATGTTCAGCTGGTATTCCTGGTAGCCGATCGCGCGGTGCAGCCCGAGCCACTTGAGGAGGTTGGACTCGTGCCGCAGGTCGAGCTGGTAGGCGAGCTGCCAGCGGTAGTTGTCGTTGAACACAGGTTTCTGATACACCTGTGGATTCACGCCGCCGATGAACGGATGGAGGAAAAACGGATTGGGCCGGCCATCGAGCAGCTTCTCGTTCACGTCGACCTCGAGCGTGGTGCCGACGCCGTCCTGCTGGCCGATGAACATGCGGCGGTAGTCGTCCTGATCCTCGCGGCGCCACGCGAGATTCAGGTCGAGGCGGTTGCGCCGCGTGGCGAGGAGGCCCTGGTTGATGGTGAGGTTGGCGATGCGCGCGCTCTGGCTTTCGTAGCCGGAGGCGGCCATGTTCACGCTGGTCCAGTCGTAGATCGATTTGTCGGTCGTGCCCGGGATCTTGTAGAGCGGACCGGCGAGCGAGGCGTTGCTGCTCTGCAGGAACTGCTGCATCGTGGTCTGGCCGAGCGTGGCGTTGGCGGTGTTGGCGCCGCGCATCATGAACGCGATCTGGCCATCGTCGATGTATTGCAGGATGCGCGCGTTGGAGCTGCCGAGGCCCGAGAGGCCGGCAGGCAGGAGATTCGTGTTCGTGATCGGAGCGGAGCGAACGCCATTGACGAAATACGTGCGCGAAACGGGATCCCACGTCGGGCTGCCCGCCGCCTTCCAAGGCGTGATCGTGTCGCGCGGCGTGATCGAGTTCGCGCGCTGGGCGAATTCGTGAAACCATTCAAAGGAGCCGTTGATCGTCGTGTTGTGAAACGGCCGATACGTCACCGCGATCTGCTGCCGGTTGGTGCGGTCGACCGACGGTTTCCGCACGTAGCCGGTCTCGTTGTAGACGGCGGAGAAGCGGACCGAGAGCTTGTTCCGGACGATCGGCCGGTTGAGGTCGACGCTGGTGCGGAACCCGCCGTAGCTGTCGCCGCGGAACTGCGCGTTGCTGCTTTCCCGCGTCGTGTTCGCAGTGCTGGTGACGAGATTGACGGTGCCGCCGGCGTCGCTGAGCCCGGCGAGATTCGAGTTGGGCCCACGCGCGATTTCCACGGCGGCGACGTTGTAAGTGTCGATCGGGATCGTGCTGCTTGCGGTGAAACCGCCGACGGCGATGTTGGCCGAGCTGAGGCCGCGCATGCGATTCGCGCCGGTGGGATTGCCGGCGACGTTGTCGTAATCGCCGCGGCCGTCGTTGGTGAGATCGGTGAACTCGTTGGTGCCTTCGGTGCCGACCTCGTAGGAGAAGATGTCGTTGATATCGATTGCGGCGGTGTCGATCAATTGCTGCTTGGTCACGACCGAAACGGAGCCGGCGATATCTTCGAGTTTCGAATTGAGCCGGGTGCCGGCAAGGGTGCTTGACGCGGCATAGCCCTTGTCGTCGTCGCCGCTGACTTCGAAGGGCGAGAGCTGGACGACGTCCGAATTCTGTGACGAATCCGGTTTCGCTGCCTGCGCTGCGCCGGCGGTTTTGGCGCGGTCGCGGTCGCGGGCGGCGAGTTCGTCGGGATCGAGCTGGCCGTTGTGGTTGCGGTCGTATCTGGCGAGATCCGCGGGAGAGGCGGACGCAGGAGCGGCGGTTTGGGCGGCGGCGATGCTCGCGCCGAACAAAGCCATGAGACAACAGGTGCGCAGGCGCACCCGATCATATGTAGCCATCGGGGTCAGGGGGGTTGAGGTTGCGGTTGCCTGAAGCTGCCCGCACGGAAACCGACCGCGGCCGGTTTCCGTGCGGGCAGGCGAAATTTTTTTCGCGGCCGGCGTCTGCACAAGGAGGCGCGGCTTACATTTGCGTCAGGAGGCGAGTCGCCGCGGGCGAAAAGCCCCGCGCGCTGCAGTCAGCCAGCGCGCGGGGTCCAGCGCCCTCGGGTATGCCACAACACTCGCGCGCTAGAATGAGACGCCTCGGAGACGAAAGCCGGTGAGCGCGACGCGGGTGGGCCGGAACGCGCGAGGTTTGAATGACCCGCCGGTGCGGCAACGAATCGAAACTGACATTTCTGTCAGACGCATCGGGCGAAGCTGGGCCAAAGACGAGGAGGACATCGCGCTCGGGCATTTTACGAAGCATGCCGGAAAAATCCGGGCGGCATCGCGATCGCGTCGAACGCGGGCAGCTCCGCGATGACGCCGAAATGCCGCAAGCCCTCGAGCACGCCGTCAGCCATCGCGGACGGCGCGAGATAGACTTCCCGCCCGGCGATTTCCGTGAGCAGCTCGGGGAGCGCGTTGCCGACGGCGATGCCGCGCACGCCGGGCAGGAGAAACATGCTCGTGTCGTTGGCGGTGTCGCCGGCGACGAGCACGGATTTCAGATCGAGGTCGAGCCGCTGGCAGAGGCGCGCGAGGGCGTTGCCCTTGCCCGCCCACGCCGGGACGACGTCCAGGAAATACCGGCACGAATAACTCACGTGGACCGCGAGGCCTGCATCGCGCAGATGTTGCGTCAACTCGGCGAGCTCTTCGCGGCGCGCCCGTTCCCAAAACCAGCTCGATTTGAAGGCGTGCCGGAATTCGGCCGGCTGGCGCTTCACCTCGGGGAAACGGCCGACGATCTGCTCGATTTTTTCGAGGCTCCAATCCGCTCGGGGCAAAGCGCGATGATCGTCCGCGCGGCGATAGAGCGAGTCGTGAAGCTCCGTGCCGAGGCTGCCGACGATGTAGTCCGGCTCGGGCAGATGGCGCGCCGCGATCAGGGCGAGCGTGTCGGCGACCGAGCGGCCGGTGTTATACGCGAGCAGGGGACGCAGCCCGCGCGACAGCGAGAGCCACGCGTGGCTGAAGCGCCAGCTCGCCGCCGGCGAACCGAGGATCGTGCCGTCGAGATCGGTGGAGAAAAGGCGAATGCGGCCGGGGGACATGGCGGTGCGTTCGGTTTAGTCGCCATCATGCCATGGCTCGTCCCACTCGTTGTCGTCGAGCGCGGCGGCGGCGCCGAGGCGATGCTCGACCGCGGCGACGAGCTGGTGCGCGATGCCGGTCCAGGTGAAGAGACTGCGCGCCTTGTGCGCGCCCATGCGCGCGAGGCGCGTGCAGAGCCGCGGATGGCGAAAGATCTTGGCCATCGTGATGCCGAGATCCTCGCGGTCGAACGGATCGGCGAAGAGGGCATGCCGGCCGAACGAGAGCGCGCGATACAGTCCGCCGTGCACGGTGACGACGGTCGGCGTGCCGGACGCCATCGCCTCGATCGCGGTCATGCCGAACGGCTCGTAACGGCTGCAGAGCACGAATTGATCGGCGGCGCGGTAGTAGTCGGCGAGATCTTCGTCGCCGACAAACGAGCCGAACCGGATGCGATCGGCGCAGCCGGATTTCTCGGCGCGGGCGCGCAAATCGGCGAGGAGCGCCTGCTCGGTGGCGTTCAGCTCCTTGCCGCCGACGGCGAGGTGAAGGATGGCTGCGGGCTCGCGAGCCGCGACGAGCGAAAACGCGTCGATCAGCAGATCGTAGCCTTTGTTGCGGGCGAGCCGGCCAAGGGCGAGGATGACTCTGCCCTCGAATCCGAGTCGCCGGCGAATCGCGGCGCGCGACGCTTCGCTGACCGGGAAGAAGCGGTGGTCATCGTAGCCGGGCGGCACCATCCGCACTTTCGCCAGCGGCACTTCGTAGTCGCGCACGATGAGGTCGAGCTGCGGCGGAGTGGTGGCGATGACGATGTCGCAATCGGCGTAGAGCCTGCGCTCCTCCTCGATGCGGTGGGCGAAATTGTAACGGCGCTCGAATTCCGCCGCGCCGGCGGGAAAGTCCGCCTGCATTTGCCGCTGCTTCCAGAGGCCGAGCGAATGCGGCGTGTGAATGTGCGGCACGTCGAGCACCGTGCTGAGGTGCTGCGCCGCGAGGCCGGCGTCCCAGTAGTGGCTGTTGACGAATTTATATTCGAGGCCGTGGCGCGCGATGAAGCGCAGCGCGTGCTCGTTCCATTCGGCGAGATGGTCGCACAAATATTCCTTCGGGATGAAATCGCGGCCGCCGCAGGGCATGCGGATGATCCGCACGCGCTCGGCGACGGGCTCGAGTTCGGGCTGCGCCTCGAAACGGCGCGTCCAGATGTCGACCTCGTAGCCGAGCAGCGCGAGTTTTTTGGCGAGCTCGAGCACGTAGACAACCTGGCCGCCGGTGTCCGCCGCGCCGAGCGGCGGCGTGGCGGCGATGTAGCCGTGCGTCGAGACCAGGGCGATGCGCGGCAGTGGACTTTGGGCGGCGAGAATTCCGCCGGTCGCGGCGGAGGTGCGGCCCACGCGACGGCGGCGAAGAGGAAGGGAAACAGCCGTGACGGGGGAGAGGGAAATTTTTGTCGAGGACTGAACCATCGCGTAATTTCACGCGGGCGGCACCAAACGCCGCGAGCGGTCGCGGCTGACATTTCCGTCAGCGCGCCGCGTTTTTCCCTGCGGTTTGGCGGCGTGATCGCGCGGCCGTCACACCGGCCACGATGCACCGGGCGAACCGAAGCGCGTGCCGGCGGGAAACGAGAGATGAAAATATTCCGCGAGCACGGCGAGGAGTTCGTCGGCGTCGGCGAGCGTGCGCTTCGCGATGCGCCCGTCGACGTGGCGCGTGGTGAATTCGTGATTGAGGATCGTGTGGCGGAGGCCCGGCTCGACGCGCGCGGCGGTGAGATTTTGCACGAAGCGGGACTGCGGATGCGTCGAGGTGAACCAGTTCGCGAGCTCGTAATCGATGGGCGATTGGGGCTCGAGGGTGAATTGGTAGACATCGCTCCATTCCTCGCCGAGGCGCGCCTGATGCACGACGAGCGGGCCGCGGCGAACGAGCCGGCGCGCTTCGTGCGGCGTGGGCTGCTCGTCCTCGGTGTCGAGAAGAAGCGGGCCGGTCAGCGACATGCTGCCGAAACCGACGTCGGCGATGAAGCGGCGGCCTTCCGCCTCGACGAGCAGCAGCATGTGGGTGAGCGGCGTGCCGACGTCGGCGGGCACCTGCCATCGCACGCGCGCGGAAAGCGGAGTGACGGCGAATCCCAGCGCGCGGAGCACGGCGGCGAAGAGGGTGTTTTGTTCGAAGCAGTAGCCGCCGCGCTTTTGGCGGACGATTTTTTCCTCGATCGACGGCAGATCGATGCGGATGCCGCGGCCGAGGAGGACGTCGAGATTTTCGAACGGCACGGCGCAGACGTGCGCGAACTGCAATGCGCGGAGCGTGGCGAGTGTCGGTGTGCGCGGGCCCGTGTAGCCGAGGCGCGCGAAGTAACTTTCGAGATCGGACGAGGCCGAGGGCATCGCCGGAAAGTCGGCCTGAAGGGTGTGCGCGAGGCAAGGGCGCGCGCGAGCGGCCTCGCACAGGCGGCGGTTTATTCGACCGAGCGCTGCGACACGTCGGGCGGAAATGCGCGGGCACAAAAAAGCGGAGCCGGTGGGCTCCGCTTGAAGGGAGCGAACCGCGATGCGGTTCGGTGCCCGGCGAGGTTGTTGCTTCGCCGGGCGCGTTGGACGGGCAATCGTTTCTTACGAACCGGCGTCTTCCTCGGGAATGCGCATCGCGTAGAAGCTGCGGTAGACGAAGACGAGCGCGACGAGGAAGAAGAACGCGCCGATGGCGGTCTTCAGGTTTTGGTTCGTCATCGTCACGGCGATCTCGACGGCGAGGAGGCCGAAGAGCGTGGTGAACTTGATGACGGGATTCATCGCGACGGACGAGGTGTCCTTGAACGGATCGCCGACGGTGTCGCCGACGACGGTCGCGGCGTGGAGTTCGGTGCCCTTCTGGCGGAGCTCGACCTCGACGATCTTCTTGGCGTTGTCCCAGGCGCCGCCGGCGTTGGCCATGAAGATTGCCTGGAAGAGGCCGAAGAACGCGATGCCGATCAAGTAGCCGATGAAGAAGTAGGCGTTGAAGAACGGCAGCGCGAGCGCCATGCAGAACACGACGATGAAGATGTTCCACATGCCTTTTTGCGCGTAGACCGTGCAGATGCGGACGACTTCCTTCGAGTCCTTCTCGGAGGCGGTCTTGGCGTCGAGCTTCATGTGCTCCTTGATGTAGACGACCGCGCGGTAGGCGCCGGTGACGACGGCCTGGCAGGAGGCGCCGGTGAACCAGTAGATCACCGCACCGCCCATGATGAGGCCGAGAATGATCTCGGGCTGCACGATGCTGAGGGCGCTGACGACTTCCTTGAACGGTCCGGCGATCTTCGACGCGACTTGGACGTCGTAGAGGCCTTGCAGCAGCATGATGATGCCGAAGACCATCGTGGTGGCGCCGACGACCGCGGTGCCGATGAGCACGGGCTTGGCTGTCGCCTTGAAGGTGTTGCCGGCGCCGTCGCCTTTCTCGAGTTGATACTTGGCGTTCTCGAAGTCGGGCTTGAAGCCGAAGTCGCGTTCGATCTCGGCGGCGATGCCGGGGCGGCCTTCGATCTGCGAGAGTTCGTAGACGGACTGGGCGTTGTCGGTGACCGGACCGTAGCTGTCGACGGCGATCGTGACGGGGCCCATGCCGAGGAAGCCGAACGCCACGAGGCCGAACGCGAAGATCGGGGCGGCGAAGAGGAATTTCGCGGGCATCAGCGCGAGCAGCGCGGGGTTCTGCGAGAAGTAGTAGGACGCCGCCATCAGCAGCATGATGACGAGGCCCATCCAGAACGCGGAGAAGTTGCCGGCGACGAGGCCCGACAGGATGTTGAGCGAGGCGCCGCCGTGCTTGGAGCAGTTGGTCACTTCCTTCACGTGGCGGGAATTCGTGCTGACGAAAATCTTCGTGAACTCCGGAATCACGGCGCCGGCGACGGTGCCGCAACTGATGATCACCGACAGCACCCACCAGAGGCTCGGGTCGATACCCGCCTGGTGCGCGAGCAGGAAATACGAGGCGAGGAACGTGATCGCGATCGACACCGCCGAGGTGATCCACACGAGGTGGGTGAGCGGCGCCTCGAAATCAAAATCCTTCTGGTGGCCGTATTTCGCCTGGCTGATAGCCTGGTTCAGAAAATACGAGACGAGCGAGGTCACGATCATCAGTGCGCGCATCGTGAACAACCAGATGATGAGCATCGCGCAAAGGGCGGGACTCGCGACAAGGGCCAGGGCGAGGAACGAGATCAACGCCACGCCGGTGACGCCGTAGGTCTCGAAGCCGTCGGCCGTCGGCCCGACGCTGTCGCCGGCGTTGTCACCGGTGCAGTCGGCGATGACGCCGGGATTCTTCGGGTCGTCCTCGGGCAGCTTGAAGACGATCTTCATGAGGTCGGAGCCGATGTCCGCGATCTTGGTGAAGATGCCGCCGCAGATGCGGAGCACGGAGGCGCCGAGCGACTCGCCGATGGCGAAGCCGATGAAGCACGGGCCGACCAGCGCGCGCGGCAGGAAGACCAGGATGCAGATCATGAAGAACAACTCGACGCAGACGAGCAGCAGGCCGACGCTCATGCCGGAGCGCAGCGGAATGCCGAGGGTCGCGAGCGGGTTGCCCTTGAGGGCGGAGAACGCGGTGCGGGAATTCGAGACAGTGTTGATCCGGATGCCGAACCACGCGACGCCGTAGGAGCCGAGGATGCCGAGGATCGAGGCGAGCAGGATGACCAGCACGTGAGTGACGCCGTTGCCCTCGAGAACCTTGAAGTAGTAGAAAATGCACGCGGCGATCAGGACCCAGAGGATCGCGAGGAATTTGCCCTGCGTGAAGAGGTAGGTTTTGCAGGTCTCCCAGATCGTGTTGGAGACGCTCGCCATCGAGGCGTGGACCGACAGCGCTTTCGTCTGCTGATATTGGACGAGCCCGAAGATCGCTCCCACAATGCAGAGGGCGATGCCGATATACATCAACGTCTCGCCGCTCACGCCTCCCAGGCCGTCGAATCGAACCTGGGTCAGGTCCGGAATCTTGATATCGGCTTCGCTGGCGCGGAGGACCGAGGGAGTAGACGCGAGCACGCAGATCGCGCCCAGTTTCAGGGAGTCACAGACTTTCATAGGAGTTGAGTTTACGGGCCGTCAGGTATGCAGGAACGGACCGAAGGGTATGTCGTGAACGGAAAATTTTTGGCGGCGGTTCGATGGCCCCGCGAGTTAATAGTGGCCGGCGCCGTCGCGGAAATAAGGCGGCTAATCGGACGGGCCGTCAGCCTTATTTCCGGCTAATTGTTGGAGCGCAGGATAAAGACGCGAACGATCGAGCACCCGGGTCACTGTGGCCGGAAAGGTGCGCGCCGACTACCGGGCAACGACCGGGACAAGCGGCCGGGATTTTCCCGCCGCGCAGGCGATCACAGGTTTTTCAGGCGGTAGCGCCGCACCTCGACGGGGCTGCTGATCGAGTAGAACGCGACGATGCTGTCGAGATTGCCGAGCATCCACGGGACGGAATAGGCGGCGCCGTTTTTTGTGAAGACCACGTCGGCGGCGAGGTAGACGCACGAGTGGACGACGGTGCCATCGGCGCGGACGAGCACGACGAGATCTCCGAACGTCGGCGCACCGGCGACGGGATAGTAGCGGTTGAGGAGCGTCTCCCTGACGAAATCGATATTCGCGAAGCGTTCGTCGGGAATGTCGTTGAAGAAATTAAACGCCGCCCAGTGGCAGTCGTGCGCAGCATCCTCGGGCTTCTCGGAGGCGAGCGGGTAGGTGTAGAGCAGCGAGCGTGGAAAGCGCGGCACCAGGTGGACGATGTCGATCGCGCCGCCGCCGGGCTTGCGCACGAGCGACTGGATGAGCGGCTCGATGTCCTTGCTGCGGCGGCCGCGCCCCCAGTAGCGCGCGATCGCTTCCGCGGAGGTGTCGGGTCCGACGACGAGCTGGACGAGCTGGGTGGATTTGCGCGAGAGCGTCTTGATGAACTGCACGCGCTCGGTGGTGGACGCGATGCGGGGGAGGACGACGTCGTCGTCGGCGAAAAACACGTTGCCATTGCGCTCGTAGAGCAGGCGCTTGGTCAGATCGAGGATTTCGGGCGAGAGGCCGCTTTCGGCGAACCACTCGGTGGCGGCATCGGCGCGGAGTCGATAGGGTTCGTTCTGCGAATGGTTTTCCGGGAACTCGGCAAGCGCGACGTAGATCGTGGCGCGGGCCTGGGGAGTGAGGCCGATGATGAATTCGGGAGAAGGATCGATCGCGATGGCGCCACGCTCGACCTTGGTGGCTTCGGCGAGGACCTGGCGTTGCGCGGTCGAGAGGCCGGCGCGCTGCCAGAGGGCGTCGAGTGTGGCGGGAGAATAGCCCTTGAAGATCCAGCGCAACGCGTCGGGTTTGATGTAGCCGGTCGGGACATAGTCCTCCGGCGGTTCGATCACGATGCGCGTGGACTGGAGATTGCCCCACGGGCCAGGTGCGAGCGCGACCCAGCCGCTGCCGGGGGCCGGCGCCGGTGCAGCGGCGGTCGCCGCAGGCGTTGATTTCAGAACGGGAGAAGGTGAGGTCGATCGTTCGCGCGCCAGCCAGAGCACAAAGACCCAGGGCAACAGCACCAGCGCGGCGAGTCCGGCGAGGCCACGGCGGGAGATGCGGAGATGAGTGACGCGAACCTCGGGCATGGCGGATGAAGACGGAAGCGGCGGGAGCGACGCGGTCGAGACAAACTCGCCGCGGGTTTCACCCGATGGGGGCGATCGCGCGGTGGCGCCCGCGGTCGCGCGGCGGACTCAGGCCGCCTTCGCGGCTTTCTTGCGGCGAATCCAGCGACGGCCTCCGAGGAGGCAGAGCGATGAAGAGAAGAAAATCACGCCGTAAGTGCTGGGCTCTGGTGTGGGGCGGATTTCGTGGTCGAAGTATTGGCCGCCCTGGGGGGTGACCCAGGTGGTCCAGGTGGAGCCGAAGCCGGCGAAGGCGATCTCGCCGGCGGCGGAGCTGCCGGGGGTGTCGATGGTGACC
>DASZYB010000034.1:0-1738 GCA_035545575.1 Opitutaceae bacterium
AGATCGGGCGGGTGGTCGTCGCAACGTGGCTCCCACATCACAACTCAGTGCTTCAGGCAATTCAGGAAACAGGGCTTGAATTGCACGTGATCTTCAACCGGTCGGCAGTCATGGTGCTCCCCACCGGCGTGAATAAGGGGCTCTTCCGTTTTCGGGCGCCGGGCTCGGGTGAAAAGCGGTGCCTGGAGACGAATCTTCGGCTCGACGGTTAGAATGACGCTTATGCGGGGCATAGTTTGGGTCATGGCGGAGTCGTGATCATGCATAGCGTGAACGTGGAAATCGAGGTCGATCTGCCGGACGGCGTGACGGTTCGCGGTTACGAACGGCATCGAGGGGCGCATGTGTTCGAGATTGATTTCGAACTGCCCGAGCGATGCGTCTGCCCGAAGTGTCGCCGCGAGGCTGAGGCGAACGTGCGATGGAGAAACGAGGTGCTGCCAGTGCGGGATCTCGATCTGTTCGGCCAGCGGACGTTTTGGGTCTATCAGCCGCCGATGCACCAATGCCCGCATTGCCGGCAACGCACGCAGATTCCCACGCTCTTCAAGCGGCCGCGGGCGGCCTACACCTATCGCTTCGAGGACTGGGTGTTGGAGTTGTTGGTCGGACTCAGCGTCGAGGAAGTGGCGCGGCGGCTGAGCGTTTCGGCCGAGATGGTCGAGGGGATTCTGGAACATCGCTTGGAGTTGGAGCGGGCGATTCCGCCGGATGCCGAAATCACGAGCATCGGCCTGGACGAATTGAGCCTGAAAAAGCGGCACAAGCTGTACGTGACGGTGATGAGCGACCTGTCGGACCCGGAGCATCCGCGCGTGCTGGCGGTGGTGAAGGGCCGAGATCGGGCGGCGGCCGAGAAATGCCTGGCGATGCTTTCGCCGCAACAGCGCCAAGCGGTGCGTTCGCATCGCACAGACATGAGCGCCGTTTATCCGCAAGTCTGCAGCGAGCAGTTGCCGAACAGTCAACTGGTGCTGGATCGGTTCCACGTGGCGAAGCATCTGGGCGAGTTGGTGGACCGCGTGAGAAAAAAACACGCCGTTTCAAGCTAGCATTGTCGGCGGCCGAGCGGCGGAAGTTCCGTTCGCGAATGTGGCAGTTTCGCCGCCGTCGACGCGATCTGACCCAGCAAGACGAGGACGAGTTGTACGAGTTGTTCAAGCGCGTTCCCGACTTGGAGTTGCCCTACTGCTTTCGCGAGGACATCGCGGAAATCTTCGACACGGCGCCGAATCGCGAGGCGGCGTCGGCCAAGCTGGAGGAATTGCGCGGGGTGGTTGCGGACGAACCGGAGTTGCTGGAATTCTTCGCCTTCTACGATCGCTGGCGGGACGGCGTATTGGCCTACTTCGATCGCCACGAGACGAGCGCCGCGGTCGAGGGCCTGAACAACAAAGCGCGCGTGATTACGCGTCGCAGCTACGGCCTCAAATCGGCCGACAGTCTGTGGCGGCGTTTAGCGCTGGAAGTGAACCGGCTCGGCGGCGTCGCCCATCGCGCCGTGTCCGAATTGCACGACCTCGCCCGCAGCATCCAGGCCGTATTCAGCGGGTATTACACCTGAAAACGGAAGAGCCACTTTTTTTCGAGACCACCTATAGCTATGCCAAGCAAGATTGACCGCAAGCGTCGTCTTTCCAACGCCGCCTTTCATATTGAGCAACGCAATCGTGTCTGCCATCGCGTCTCGCCCCGTGTTAAGGACTACGAGTAACGGTTTGCTTTGAGGTTGTGCCTA
>DASZYB010000035.1:0-24548 GCA_035545575.1 Opitutaceae bacterium
GGACGAAGGGCCTGAGCAGCGACACGGCCGTCACGGCCGCGCTCGCCAATCTCACGAACATCACGCCGCTGCAGGCGCGGCTCGTGCTCGCGGCCGGCGCGCCGCTCTCGATGTTCACCGGCAATTCCGCCGACTCGAGCATCTACGTCTACCCGATGGGCCGCGACGAGGATTCCGGCACGCGCCTGAGCGAGATGTCCGAGTCCGAGTTCGGCGTTTTCAATTCCCCCATCCAGTATCAGCCGACCGTCGCCGGCGGCGCGATCACCGCGATCGCTGCCTGGCCCGCGGCCTCGATCCTCGGCTTCAACTATCCCGCCGGCCACTCCGGCTACTCAGGCGGCGGCGCGCTCGCCACCGCGCTCAACACCCCCGTCGCCGCGACGGCCCGCGACTCCTTCGGCGCGAAGTTCGCCCTCATCGCTTATTTCGGCGTGAACGACGCCAACGGCGTCAACGGCGGCAACAACAACCTCACGTTCAACGGCGTCGCCTACAGCGACGCGGCCGTGCGCGAAGGCCGCTACACCTGCTGGTCCTACGAGCACTTGATGTATCGCCCGACGCTGACCGGCACGACGAAGACGATCGCCGATCAGATCGCCAACCAGATCAAGACCGCCGATGCGGTGCAGTCCGGCGTGCTGCTTTCGACGATGAACGTCAGCCGCGCCGTCGAAGGCGGCGTCATCATCCACAACTGATCGGAACGTTTCGATCCTTCCGCCGGCGGGCGCGCGAGCGCGTCCGATATGCCGGCGAAGTCCTCAATCCTGAAACGGCCTACCTAATGAAAAAAATTCTTTCGACCGCATGCCTGGCCCTGCTCGGTCTCGCCCTGCCGGCGAGCGCGCAAGTCCAGGCGAACTTCAACGACCTGATCCTCGGCTTCCGGGCGACAGGCGGCCAGGGCCAGAACGTCAATCTCGAGGTCGATCTCGGGAGCGTCGCCCTCTACACGAATCCCGCGAGCAGCCCGATGGTGGTGGGCCGGCTCGCGCTCGCCGATCTCACGAGCACCTACGGCTCGACGTGGAACGCGCGCACCGACCTCGTCTGGGGCATTGTCGGCACCGCCGGCCGTATCAGCACCGGCCCCACCGGCCAGCCCGCGGCCACGCTTTGGGCCTCGCGGACGGAGACGACCGCGGGCACGCCGTCGACGCCGTGGACCCCCGGCAGCCGCAACGCCCAGACCAATGCCTCCGCCAGCATCGAGACGCTTTTCCTCGGCGCGCCCGGCAGCCTCAACGGCGCGAGCGCCAGCCCGAACAGCACGTTCTCCGCGCTCGTCACCGCCACGCTGAGCGGCAGCTACTCCGTGCAGGACACGTTTCAGGCCGGCACGAGTTTCGGGTTTTTCAATCCCTCGATCGATGGCGCGGCCACCGTCGGCGGCACGAGCTACGCGGTGCTCGACCTGTATGAACTGCAGCCCGGCGCGGCTTCCGCCACTTATGTCGGCTCCTTCGGCCTCTCGGCCAACGGCACGCTGACCTTCTCGAAATCCGCCGGTTACTTTGCCGGTGGCGCGGCCGCCGCGCCCGCCGTCTCGAGTCAGCCGACCAGCCAGTCCGTCGCCGCGGGCGGAGGGGTGACGCTGACCGCGGTCGCAACCGGTTCGCCGACGTTCACGTGGCAGCAAAACGGCACCACGATCTCGAACGCCACCAATGCCACGCTGAATCTCGCGATCGTCCAGCCGGCCAACGTCGGCGTCTACACCGCGATCGCCACCAACTCCTCCGGCACGATCAGCACGCAGCCGGCGATCGTGGGCGTGACCACGACCAGCGGCGTCATCGGCACGGGCACGATCGCGCTCGCCAACCAACAGCATCCCAACGGCAACTTCTACAAGCAGGTTCTCGTGACCGGCTCTGCGCTCGCGGTGAGCAACGCCGCGCCGCAGATCACGCGCACGTCGTTCATCGACATGAACGACGACATCGTGCAGGTCGAGTTCTCCGGCGCAGGCACGCTCTCGTTCGTGTTCGACGGCGCGAGCGCGCCGGCCGAGCCCGTCAACTACAGCCAGGCCGGCACGCAATACGTGAAGGGCCACGTCGGCATCGTCATCGCGGGTGCGGACGACACTTCGAACCTGAGCATCTTCACCGTCGGCCGCGCGACGGCGTTCGACCCGACGGGCGGCTTCAACATCCTCCTCCCCGTCAGCGCGACGAACAACCCGGCGAACAACGGCAGCTCGCTCTTCACCGGTCATGCGACGACGAGCTACGACGGCGTGGCCGACATCGCGTTCGTCGCGATCTCGAGCACGAACGGAAAGTTCGGCGGCCTGCGCACGGCGGACGCGACGTATTGGAATACCAAGGGCATCACGGGTGTCTACGCGCCGAGCGTCGAGTTCACCGGCCCGGTTTACGTCGGCGACATCAACGCGAAAACCGACGCCACGCCGTATCTCGTGATCGGCAAGTCCGACGTCGAAGTCCGCATCACGGGCGGCGACCTCAAGCAGGACAACGGCCGCGCCGTCCAGGTCAGTGGCATCACCCAGATCCACTTCAAGGATGGCAGCACCTCGGGTGCCGTGACGCTGACCGCCCAGGCCAACAAGGGCCAGCTCGTGCAAGGCAGCACGGACGTCACGTCCCAACTCGTTCTCGCCCCCGGGCTGTAAACCGCGCGCTGCGTTTTGACTGACGTTTCGTCGCCATTGAAAATCCGCGTCCGTCCTCCCGACGGGCGCGCTGCCCGGCCCCTCCGCTTTTCGGCGGCGGGGCCGTCGGCTTCGTTTCGCCGTGCCGCGGGCGTGCGGTTTTGGCGGCGATTCGCCGACGCGCGCGGCGGGTGGATCGCCGCGCTCGCGCTCGCGGCGGCGCCGCTCGCGCGTGCCGAAGAGCCGGCGACGCTTTTCATTCAGGAATATCGCGTCGAAGGCGCGCATCGGCTCGCCCGCGTCGCGATCGAGGAGGCGGTTTATCCGTTCCTCGGCCCGGGTCGCACGCAGGACGATGTCGAGCAGGCGCGAGCCGCGCTCGAGAAAGCCTATCGCGACGCCGGCTACCAGACCGTGACCGTGCAAATCCCGCCGCAGCAGGTCGGCGACGGCATCGTGCATCTCCAAGTCGTCGAAGGCACGGTCGAGCGGCTTCGCGTGAAAGGCGCACGCTATTTCTCGCCCGGCGCGATCAAGGCCGGCGCGCCGTCACTCGCCGAGGGAAAGCTCGTCGATTTCAACGACGTCCCGCACGACATCGTCGCGCTCAACCAGAATCCCGACCGCCGCGTCACGCCGACGCTCAGCGCCGGCCGCGCGCCCGGTTCGGTCGATGTCGATCTGAACGTCACCGACTCGTTCCCGCTGCACGCGAGCGTCGAGTTGAACAACCGGTCGAGCGCGAACACGACGTCGCTGCGCGCCAACGCCTCGGTCACCGACAACAACCTGTGGCAGCGCGGCGATTCCGCCGGCGTCAGCTTTCAAGTCGCACCGCAGCGCTCCCGCGATGCGAAGGTTTTTTCCGGCTACTACCTGTCGCGCGCCCTGGCGGCGCACGATCTCACACTGATGTTGCAAGCCACCAAGCAGGACAGCGACGTGTCGACGCTCGGCGGCGCGGCGGTGACGGGCCGCGGACGCTCCGTCGGCGCGCGCGCCATCCTGCGGTTGCCCGATGGAAAAAACTTTTTCCAGTCCGTCACGCTCGGCGCCGACTACAAACGCTTCGAGCAGACGCTCCGGCTCGCGGGCACGACGCAGCTCGCGCCGATCGCGTATTATCCGCTCAGCGCCGCCTACACCGCGACGCTCGTCGGCGAGCGCACGCTCACGGAATTCGACGCGAGCGTTACGCTGCACGTGCGCGGCCTCGGCAGCGGCCCGGCGAAATTCGACGCGCGCCGCTACCAGGCCGACGGCAGCTTCATTTATTTTCGTGCCGACGCCACGCAGACGCGCGACCTGCCGCACGGCTGGAAACTCGTCGCGAAGGCGCAGGGCCAGGCCGCGAGCCAGCCGCTGCTCGACAGCGAACAATTCAGCGGCGGCGGGCTCGGCACCGCGCGCGGCTACCTCGAATCGGAAGTCGTCGGCGACAACGCGATCTTCGGCTCCCTCGAGCTGCACACGCCGTCGCTCGCGCGCTTCATCGGCGCGAAGCTCGACGAGTGGCGGCTCTACGCCTTCGCCGACGGCGGCGTGCTCGGCATCGACGAGCCGCTCCCGCAGCAGGCCGCGCGCTTCTACCTCGCGAGCTACGGCTTCGGCACGCGGCTGCGTTTCGACGAGCGCTTCAACGGCTCGCTCGATGCCGGCGTGCCGCTCGTCAACCAGGCGCACACCAAGGCGCACGATCTCCGTCTCACCTTCCGCCTCTGGGCCGATTTTTGAAAACATGAAACGCGCGACCACGCCTGCCTTCCGCTCCCTGCTTTGCGGCCTGCTTTTCCTTCTCGCCTGCGCCACTCCGGCGCGCGCGTGGTGGAATGCCGACTGGACCACGCGCAAAAAAATCACGATCGACGCCGCACCCGCCGCCGGCGCGATCGCCGATCCGGTCGGCCCGGCCGTCGTGCTCGTGCGGCTGCACGACGGAAATTTCCAATTCGCCTCGGCCAAACCCGACGGCAGCGACCTGCGCTTCGTCGCCGCCGACGACCGGACGCCGCTCGCGTTTCATATCGAGAAATTCGATTCGCTGCTCAACGAGGCCTTCGTCTGGGTGAAGGTGCCCGACGTCAAACCCGGCGCGCAAACGACGTTCTGGCTCTACTACGGCAACGGCGGAAATTCCGCGGCGCGCATCGACGATCCGAAAGGCACCTACGAGGCCGACACGCCGCTCGTTTATCATTTTGCCGAACGCGGCACGCCGGCCGCCGACGCTTCTGGTCAGGGCAACAACGCCCAGGCCGCCGGACTTCCGAGCGAAGGCGCGATGATTGGCGGCGGGCTGCGGCTCGACGGCAAGACGCCCGTCGTCATTCCCGCGTCGGCCTCGCTCGCGTGGACCGAGGGCACGCCGATGACGTGGTCCGCGTGGGTGAAGTTCGGCGCGCCGCAGGCGAACGCGGTGATCTTCAGCCGCGCCGGCGGTTCGAGCGCGTTTGTCGTCGGCGCGGACAACGGCAGCCCGTTCGTCGAAATTACGAATCCCGGCGGCAGCCAGCGCAGCCAGGCAGCGACTCCGATCACGGCGAATAGCTGGCATCACGTCGCCGTCGTCGCGGACGCCGCGAAGGTCGCGCTGTTTCTCGATGGCGAACCTTACGCCACGCTCGCGGCGCATCTGCCCGCGCTCGACGGCCCGATGGTCATCGGCAGCGGGCGCAGTTCGGGCGTCGCGGACGCGGTGCTCGGCGGCGGCGGATTCGTGGGCGAAATGGACGAATTGCAGATCGCGAAAACGGCGCGCGCGCCGGGCGCGATCAAATTCGCGGCGATCGAGCAGGGCGGCGAGAAGGCCGCGAAGCTGCTCGTCGTCGGCGAGGACGAGCAGCCGAAGAGCTGGCTGAGCTGGCTGAAGGGCGGCTACGTCGGCATCATCATCAGTTCGCTGAGCCTCGACGGCTGGGTCGTCATCGGCGTGCTCGTCGTGATGTCGATCGTCAGCTGGGTCGTGATGATCGGGAAGGCCCGCTACCTGAATCGCGTCGGCGCGGGCAACGAACGTTTTCTCCGCGAGTGGCGGCACGTCGCGACGGACCTTTCCGTGCTCGACCACGCGGACGATGCGCACGCCAAATCGCTCGGCGGCCGCGTCGATTCCGCGGCGAGCGCGCGGGCGATGCGCGATGCGCCGCTGTTCCGCGTGTATCACGTCGGCGTCGGGGAAATCCGCCACCGGCTCACCGCCGATCGCAGCACGAAGGTGCTTTCCGCGCGCTCGATCCAGGCGATCCGCGCCGCGCTCGACGGCGCGCTCGTGCGCGAGACGCACCGGCTCGGCAGCCAGATGGTGCTGCTCACGATCGCGATTTCCGGCGGGCCGTTTCTCGGGCTGCTCGGCACCGTCGTCGGCGTGATGATCACGTTTGCCGCGGTCGCCGCGGCGGGCGACGTGAACGTCAACGCCATCGCACCCGGCATCGCCGCCGCGCTCGCCGCCACCGTCGCCGGGCTCGCGGTCGCGATCCCCGCGCTCTTCGGCTACAACTATCTCCTCACGCGCGTGAAAGCCGCGACGAGCGACATGCACGTGTTCATCGACGAGTTCGTCGCGAAGATGGCGGAGTTTTATTCCGACACCGCGGACGCGAACCGCACGATCACGAAGGCGCCGTTTGCGCCGAGCGAGCCGGTCGCCATCGCCCGCAAATAAGGAGCCGCCATGCAAGTCCAGGGCGAAGACAAACCTTACGACGACATCAACATCACGCCGATGCTCGATCTGGCGTATGTGCTCCTCGTGATTTTCATCCTGATGACGACGGCGTCGGTGCAGGGCCTGAAGGTCAACCTGCCGAAGGCGAGCACCGCGCCCAGCCTCGGCAAGCCGAAGACGAAGGCCGTCACGATCAACAACGAGGGCAAGGTCTTCCTCGATACGACGCCGGTCACGCTCGCGGAACTCGAGCAGCGGCTCGGGCAGTTGAAGGCGGCGACGCCCGACCTGCCCGTCGTCGTGAAAGGCGACAGCCTCACGCAATACCAGAGCATCATGGACGTCCTCGACGTGCTCGGCCGGCTGAACATCACGCAGGTCGGCCTCGCGACGAAGGCGCGACAGTAGACGCGAACGTCCGCCGCAACCATCGCCGCGATGCGCGAAACGAATTCCAACGACGAACGCGAAGAGCGCGGGTTTTTCCAGCGTTTCGGTTTCGCGCTGGGCATCGCCGGCATCGCGGCGGTCGTCGCCGTCGTGTTCGTCGGCCAGTCGCTGTTCAAGCGCACTGCCGCGCCGCGCCACGCGCCGGAGGTGACGATGGTGAAAATCATCTCCACGCCGCCGCCTCCACCGCCACCGCCGCCGCCGCCGGAGCCGAAGATGGTGCAGGAAAAAATGGTCGAGCAGCAGATGGTCGAGGTGCCCGACGAAAAGCCGCAGGAGACACCGCCCGCGTCGAACGAAGTCGGCACCAACCTCAAAGGCAGCGGCGGCAGCGATGCGTTCGGCCTCAGCGGCAACGGCAACGCCGGCTTCACGCTCGGCGCGCGCTCCGGCGGCGGCAACGCCAGCGCCAGCCGCTGGGGCGGCTACGCGAGCCAGGTGCAGGCCACGATCGGCGAGGCGTTGCGCCGCGACCCGCGCACGCGCGACGCGGATTTCCGCGTGGTCGTCCGCATCTGGCCCGACATCGCCGGCCGCGTGACGCGCGCGCAACTCGCCGACTCGACCGGCGACGCCGCGGTCGATCGCGCGCTGAAGGACGACGTGCTCACCGGCCTCCAGCTCCGCGAGCCGCCGCCCGACGGCATGCCGCTTCCGATCGTGATGCGCCTCACCGCGCGCCGGCCCAATTGAAATGAACAACGACCACCACGAAACGACGTTCCCAGCTTCTCGCGCGTGGCGCGTGCTCTCGCTTGCGCTCGGGTGGGCGGCGACGACCTGCGCCGTGCTGGCCGCGCCCGCGGTCACGCGCTCGGAGAGCGTCACGATCAACCTGATCAACCGGATGGTCGACCGCGGCCTGCTCTCGCGCGACGACGCGATCGACCTGCTGCAGCAGGCGGAAAACGATGCGGCCAGCGCGCGCGCGGAAGCGGCCGCCACGCAGGCGGCGCTCGCGCGACTCGAGGCCGCCCAAGGCTCGCCCGCCATCGCCGCAAATTCGCCCGCGAGCCCGACCGCTCGGGCCGAGACCGCTTCGTCCGCGTCGCGCGCGGCAACGCCGGCGCCTGCCGCGACCGACCAGGATGTCGTGCGCGTGACCTACGTGCCCGAGGTGGTGAAGCGGCAGATTCGCGACGACGTGACGCAGGAAATCCTCGCGCAACAGCGCGCCGAGCACTGGTCGACGCCGCGCGCGCTGCCGGATTGGGTGACGCGCTACACGCTGTTCGGCGACGTTCGCCTGCGCGAGGAGGCGCTGTTCTTCCCGGCGGGCAACAACAACACCGGCGCGTTTCCCAATTTCAACGCGATCAATTCCGGCGCGCCGTTCGATGTGACCGGCACGCTGTTCTCGCCGCAGAACAACGTCGACCGCGATCGCAACCGGCTGCGGGTGCGCACGCGCCTCGGCGCCGACATCGACCTGGAGGATAATTTCTCGACCGGCGTGCGCATCGCGACCGGCGAGAGCAAGTCGCCCGTCAGCACGAACCAGAGCCTCGGCGCGAGCGGCGGCAATTTCACCAAATACTCGCTGTGGCTCGACCGCGCTTTCGTCCGCTACAACTGGCTGCTCGACGAGAACGACAGCGTGCAGTTCCTCGGCGGCCGGTTCGACAATCCGTTCCTCGCGACGTCGATGATCTTCGACGACGACCTCGGCTTCGACGGACTGGCGGCTCAAGCCATCCTCAATGGAAAAATCGGCCGCACCCAGCAGAAGATCACGCTGGGCGCGTTTCCGCTCTTCAGCAGCGCCCTCGATTTCGCCACGAACCAGCCGGCGAAATTCAAGAGCCAGGACAAATGGCTGCTCGGCGCGCAGGTCGCGCATTTCTGGGGCGACCCCGGAGTCGTCGCCGTGAATGTCGCCGCGAGCTACTACTACTTCTACAACGTCGAAGGCCGGAAATCCTCGCCGTTCGTCCCGGTGACGTCGGCGGACAACGGCGACACCGACGAGACGCGGCCGTCGTTCGCGCAGACCGGCAACACCTACTTCCCGTTGCGCGACATCACGCCGAGCCCGTTGAACAACTTCGGCACGACGAACCAGTGGCAGTATTTCGGCCTCGCCGCGCCGTTTCGCGAACTCGTGCTCACCTCGAAGATCGATTTCAACAAATACGCGCCAAGCGTGCAGACCTCGCTCACCGCCGAGTGGGTGAAGAACCTCGCCTTTCACCGCCGCCGGATCGCGCGCGAGGCGGTCAACAATCTCGGCCCCGGCGGCCTCGGCGATTTTGTCGGCGGCGACACCGGCTGGAATCTCGAGTTGAAGATCGGTCGCGCCGCGATCGCCGCGCCGCGCGACTGGAACGTCACGCTGGGTTACCGCTATCTCGAAACGGACGCGACGCTCGACGGTCTGACCGATTCCGATTTCGGCAACGGCGGCACCAACCTGAAAGGCTTCACGCTCGGCGGCTCGTTCGCGCTCACGCGCAACGTGTGGCTGACCGCGCGCTGGCTGAGCGCCACGAGCATCGCCGGACCGACTTACAAGAACGACACGCTCCAATTCGACTTCAACGGAAAGTTCTGACCATGCGCCGCACGCTCACGCCGATCCTGTTTCTCTTTTCCGCCCTTGGCGCTTTCGCCGCCGAAGCGGCCGATGCCAACGACGCCAAGCTCCGCGAGGCGCTGCGCAACGTCACGCTGCAGTTGCGCGCCGCCGAGTCCGATCGCGCGTCGCTCCAGTCCGCGCAGTCCACGCTCGCCGAGGAAAACAAAACGCTGGCCGCAAAGCTGGACGCGTTGAAAAAAGACGTCGTCACCGAGCGCACCGCCACCGACAAGACGATCGCCACCCTGAAGGCGCAGCTCGCCGCGCAGGAAGCCGAGCTCGCCCGCACGAAGGAAACGGCGGAGCAATCCGAGGCGAAGCACAAGGAAGCCGCCGCGCTTGCCGCGGCGAAAGAGACCGAGCGCACGAAACTCGCCGCCGAGAACATCGCCCTGCAGCGCGTCGTCGCCGACCGCGAGGCGAAGAATCTCGCGCTCTTCAAACTCGGAAACGAGATCCTCGCGCGCTACGAAAAATTCAGCCTCGGCGAGGCGCTCGAGGCGCGCGAGCCGTTCGTCGGCCGCACGCGCGCGAAGCTCGAAACGCTCGTGCAGGATTACGAGGACAAGCTCGCCGACAACCGGGTGAAGTGATGAGGGCGTTTCGCGCGCGACAGTCCCGCCGGCTCGCGGTGTGCATTGCCGCGGTGTTGCTCAACGCGACTCCGCCGGCGCGCGCCGGCGATATTTTGCGCGCCGGCGCCGGCGGGGCGCCGCTCGCGACGCCGCCTTCCGCTGGCAGCGCGGCCGCGCCCGCGATGAGCACCGCGGGTCGCACCAGCGCCCTCGATACGCTCGCGCGCACCACGCAGGCGCTGCAGGCCGTCCAGGCGATGCAGGCTGCCGCGCGCTCGCTCGCCGCATCCGGCGCGAACAATCTCGGCCTCGACGCGAATCACCCGGGCAGGACGCTGCCAAACGTGTCCGACGGCCTCGGCGCCGGCGCGTTGCAGCCGATCGACGTGTCCGCGTGGCAGGGCGCGAATGCGCCGACGCAGGCGACGAGCGGCGGGAAAACCACGGTGACGGTCGCGCAGACCGCGCAGCAGGCGTTGCTCACGTGGCAGACCTTCAACATCGGCAAAAACACGACGCTCGCGTTCGACCAGAGCCTCGGCGGCGCCGACGTGAGTTCGTGGATCGCGTTCAACCAGATCGACGATCCGACCGGCGTGCCGTCGCAGATTCTCGGTTCGATCCAGGCGCCCGGCCAGGTCTACGTGCTGAATCAAAACGGCATCATCTTCGGCGGCACCGCGCAGGTGAACACGCACGCGCTCGTCGCCTCGTCGCTGCCGATCAACGACAACCTCGTCGCGCGCGGCCTGCTCAACAATCCCGACCAGCAATTCCTGTTCTCCGCGCTGCCGGTCAATGCCGGTGCGAACGGCACGCCCGCTTTCGCGCCGCCCGTGGCAAACACGCCGAGCGGTCTGCCCGGCGATGTCGTCGTCCAGTCGGGCGCGCAGCTCTCGAGCCCGACGACGCCCGAGCACGTCGGTGGCCGCGTCGCACTTTTCGGCCGCAACGTCACCAACGCCGGCACGATTTCCACGCCCGACGGCCAGACGATTCTTGCCGCCGGCCAGCAGATCGGGCTCGCGGCGCACGACAGCAACGATCCGACGCTGCGCGGCCTCGATGTTTTCGTGGGACAGGGCGGCGGCAACGTCACCAACGCGCCCGGCGCGATCGTCGACGCGCCGCGCGCGAGCGTGATGCTCGCCGGCAAAACGATCGACCAGCTCGGCGTCGTCGCGAGCACGACGTCGGTCGCGTTCAACGGCCGGATCGATCTGCTCGCCGATTACGACGCGGTGAGCAGCGGCGGATTCGCGGGCCTCGCGCCGTTTTTTCCGCAGAGCACGGGCGCGGTCACGTTCGGCGCCGGCAGCGTCACGCAAATTCTCCCCGAGCTCGCGAGCACGGATCGCGTCGTCGGCAGCCAGCTCGCGCTCGCCTCGCAGATGAACGTGCGCGGCCGCTCGATCTACTTCGCGCCGAACTCTTCGCTGGTCGCGCCCAGCGCCCGCCTGACGATCGACGCCGGCAACTGGAATCTCACCGGCGGCGGCGCGACCGCGCAGGATTATTTCGCCTACACCGGCGGCCAGATTTATCTCGATGGGGGCGCGACGATCGACGTCTCCGGCTCGGCCGATGTCGCCGCTTCGATCGCGGAAAACATCGTCTCCGTCGAGCTGCGCGGCGCGGAGCTGGCGAATTCGCCGCTGCAACGCGACGGCGCGTTGCGCGGCCAGACCGTGCAGGTCGACGTGCGGCAGACCGGTGTCTACAACGGCCAGACGTGGATCGGCACGCCGCTCGCCGACACAACCGGTTACGTCGCGCTCGTCGATCACACCGTCGGTGAGCTGACGACCTCCGGCGGCAACGTGAAGCTCAACGCCGGCGGCGCCGTCGTGCTGCAGTCGAGTTCGACGATCAATGTTTCTGGCGGCTGGATCGACTACACGGGCGGGATCGTCGCGACCACGAAGCTTGTCGCCGACGGTCGCGTGATCGATATCGCGCAGGCGACGCCGGATCGCGTTTACGACGGCATCTACACCGGCGCGACGACGACGAGCGATGCGAAGTGGGGTGTCACGAGCACGACGACGAATCCGCAGCTCGTCGGCGCGTTCGAGGCCGGCTACGTGCAGGGCGGCGCGGGCGGCAGCCTTTCGATCGCGGCGCCCGCGATGGCGCTCGACGGCCGGCTGCTCGGCTCGACCGTCTCGGGCGCGCGCCAACGCAGCGCGCCGCCCACGCCGAGTTCGCTTGCGCTCGCGTTCAAAGGCCAGGACCCGGCGCTCGCGCAGAATCTCTATCCTTTTTATTCGCCGACGCCGCCGAGCATCACGTTCGACGGCGCGGCGAAACTCGCCGCGGTCGGCGCATTTTCGGCCGATGGAGCGAACCTGCCCGAGGAGCGGAAGAAAAAAGTCGTGCTCGCGCCGACGCTCCTCGGTGCGGATGCGTTCGGCTCGCTCACGATCGACAACAGCGATGGCAATATCAGCGTGCCCGCGGGTGTGTTGCTCGTCGCGCCAGCGGGCGGCGGCCTTACGCTCAGCGCGGCGAACCTCGACATTGCCGGAAAAATCCGCGCGCCCGGCGGCACGCTGAGTTTCACGGTCTTCGACCGCTCGCCCTTCGCCGACCGCGCGCTCACCGGCGGCGCGTTGCCGGCGGCGCCGCAGCCCGACGCGACGCGCGGCAGGTTTACGCTCGGCAGCGCGGCGACGCTCGACGTGTCCGGCCTCACGACGGACGAGCGTGACGGCACGGCCGCGGCCGCGAATGCGCCGATCGCGACCAAGGGCGGCAACGTTTCAATCGCGAGTTTCACCGCGGAGCTCGCTGCCGGCAGCGCGATCGATGCGTCGGCCGGCACGCTCGTTTCAGTGGCGGGAAAATTCACTTACGGCGACGGCGGCGCGATCGCGATCAGGGCCGGGCAGGATCCCGCGGTCGCATCGCTCCTCGGCGGGCATCTCGCGCTCGGCGCGTCGCTCGCGGCATTCTCGGGCGGAAAGGGCGGCTCGCTCACGTTGCTCGCGCCGACGGTGCAGATCGGCGGCACGGCGGCGAGCGCCGACACGCTGCTGCTCGCGCCGGAATTTTTCGACGCGGGCGGCTTCACGAATTTCTCGATCAACGGGCTCGGCGCGAAAACAGCCATCGCCGGCCAGTATCTGCCCGCGCTCGTCGTCGCGCCCGGCACCCTCATCGCGCCGACCGCACAGAATCGGATCGCGACGCCCGGCACCAGCGGCACGCTGGCGTTCGCGAACGTGCTCGAGCCGCAGGGCGTGCGCACGCCGGTGAGCCTTGCGCTCGGCGCCGTGGGCGTGCGCGACGTGTTCAACGTTTCGAATCCCATCGCCGTCCGCGGCGATCTTGTGTTCGGCGCGGGCGCGTCGATTCAAACGGACGCGAAGGCGAGCGTCGCCTTGAGCGGCGACACGGTGCTCGTGCGCGGCAGCGTGAGCGCGCCCGGCGGCACGATCGCGGTGAGCGGCGCGAAGGACGCGACGTTGTTGTTCGCCGATCCTGGGCACGCGCAGATCACGGTTGATCTCGCGCCCGGTAGCGCGCTCTCGACCGCCGGCACGACGGTGCTGACACCCGATCCGCGCGGGATTCGCAGCGGCGCCGTGCTCGCGGGCGGCACGATCAGCGTCTCCGGCAACATCGCCGCCGAGGCCGGCGCGCGACTCGATGTCTCGGGTGCGAGCGGCACGCTCGATCTCGCGCCGTCGTTTGGCGCGCTCGACGCGGCCGGCAATGCCTCGACCTCCGGCGCACTCGTCGTGCCGACGCGCCTCGATAGCAGCGGTGGCGCGATTTCATTTTCCGGCGCACAGGAATTGTTCGTCGACGCGACGTTGCTTGGCGCCGCCGGCGGTCCCTCCGCGCTCGGCGGTGCGCTGAATATTTCATCCGGCCGATTTTATCCGCCGGGCACGAGCGCGAGCGCGCAGACGCCGCTCGATGTGAGCCTGACGCTCACGCAAAGCGGCGCGACGATCCCGGCGCAGATGCGTGCGGGCGGCCAGTCGCTCGTTGGCCTCACGCTCGCCGACGCGAGCGGCAACGCGCTCGCGGGCCAGGGCTACTTCGCCGCCGACACGTTCAACCAGAGCGGCTTCGACGCACTCGCGCTGAAGGGCACGGTGCGGTTTTCCGGCGCGGTGACGCTCCACGCCGCGCGCAGCCTCACCGTCGCGACGAGCGGCATCGTGTTCGCCGATGGCGTCGCGAGCCTCAACGCGCCCTACGTCGCGCTCGGCACCGCTTTCCAGACGCCGCTGCTGCCGCAGGAGATCGGCGCGGCGTTTCTCGTGCAAGGGCAGCCGTTCTACGCGCCGCCGACGTTCGGCACCGGCGCGCTCAACGTGAAGGCGCGGCTTATCGATGTCGGCAATCTCGCGCTGCAAAACATCTCCCAGGCGACGCTCGCTGCCGACAACGGCGACATCCGTGGCGACGGCACGCTCGATCTCGTCGGCGACCTGACTTTGCGCGCCGGACAGATTTATCCGCCGACGGCGGTGACGTTCACGATCGCCGCCTTCGATCGCACGGTCGCCGGCCAGACGTTGTCGAAAGGTTCGGTGACGATCGTCGGCTCGGGTGCGCGGCAGACGCCGCTCTCCGCCGGCGGCACGCTGAACATCTACGGCTCGACCGTCGTGCAGGGCGGCACGTTGCGCGCGCCGATTGGCACGATCGACCTCGGCTGGGATGGCACGGGCGCGGGCCCGCGCGATCTGGTTTCCAACCAGATTTTCGCGCCCACCCAGCAGCTCACGCTCGCGAGCGGCAGCGTGACATCCGTGTCGGCGATCGACGCGGCGACGGGCAACGCGCTCACGATTCCCTACGGCGTAAATCTCAACGGCACGTCGTGGATCGATCCCACGAGCACCGACATCACCGTCGGCGGCGTGCCGGAAAAATCCGTGCACCTCTCGGCGGTGAACGTCGCCGATCAGTCGGGCGCGTCGATCGATGTGCGCGGCGGCGGCGATCTCTACGCCTATCGCTGGGTCTCCGGCGTCGGCGGCACGAAGGATATTCTCGGCTCGGCGGCGAGCTTCGCGATCGTGCCCGGCTATCAGGCCGATTACGCGCCGTTCGCGTCGTTCAACCCGACGACGCTCAACGAAAATCTCAACGGCGACGCCGGCTACGCGAATGCCACGCTCGCCGTCGGCGACCGCATCCACCTCGGCGGCTCGAGCGGCCTGCCGGCGGGCGACTACACGCTGCTGCCCGCGCGTTATGCGCTGCTGCCGGGCGCGTTTCTCGTCACGCCGCGCGCCGGCGTGCCGCCGGCCTCCGCCGCGACGCAGCCCGACGGCTCGGCGATCGTCGGCGGCTATCGCTTCAACGACCTCAGCGCCGCGCGCACCGGCGCGCCGGTCGCGAGCGCATTCGAAGTCGCGCCGCCAAACGTCGTGCGCGCCCGCGCCGAATACGACGACTCGCGCGCGAACACCTTCCTGGCCGCGAGCGCCACCGCGCACGACGCCGCGGTGCCGCGCCTGCCGGTCGATGCCGGCCAGCTCGTCTTCGACGCGACGCGCGGGATGACGCTGCAGGGATCGGTCGCGGCGCAGGCGCCGGCGAACGGCCGCGGCGGGCTCGTCGACATCAGCAGCCCGGTTGACATTTTCATCGTGGGCGCGGGCGGCACCGCGCCGTCGGGTTCGCTTCTGCTCAACGCATCCGAGCTCGACGCGTTCGGTGCGGAGAGCCTGCTCATCGGCGGCGTGCGCGCCACGACCGCCCAAGGATCGAGCGTCGCGGTGAAGACGGACAATCTCATGCTCAGCAACGCCGGCACGCCGCTCGCAGGCGCGGACATCATTCTCGTTGCCAACAAAACGCTCACCATCGCGCCCGGTGCCGTCATCGATCAGGGCAGCGCCGCCGCGGGCACGGGCGCGACGATTTTTCTCGGCGACGCGACGCGCCCGGGCAGCGGCGACGGCGCGCTGGTGCGCGTGAGCAGCGATCCGACCGCGCAGGTGAACCGCGCCGGCGTGGACGCCTCGACGGCGCCGACGCTCGTCGTCGGCGCCGGGGCGCGCATCGCCGGCGCGAGCGTCACGCTCGACTCGACGCACGCGACCACGCTCGCGCCGACGGCGACCTTGAGCACGCAGTCGCTCGCGCTCGGCAGCGGCCAGATCGCGCTGCAACTCGCCGGCGCCGGCGCGCTGCCGGCGGACAGCGGGCTCGTGCTCTCAGGCGCGGCGTTGCAGGGCTTGCAAAGCGCGCAAAGTCTTTCGCTGCTCAGCTACGCGACGATCGACATCTACGGCAGCGGCCAGATCGGCGGGCTCGACGCGAGCGGCGTGCCGACGCTGGCGAGCCTTGCGCTGCACGCGGCGGCGATCCGCGGCTTCGACGCGGCGGCGGGCACGGTGTCGTTTGCGGCGAAGAACCTGACGCTTGACAACTCCGCCAACGGAATCGCGCCAGCCTCCGGCGCCGGTTCCGCGGGCGCGCTGGTTTTCAACTCGATCACGACGCGCCTCGGCGCGAACGCGTTGAGCCTGCAGAATTTTTCCGCGGTCACGCTCGCGGCCACCGGCGGCATTCTCGGCCAGGGCACGGGAACGTTGACGACTTCGAGTTCGCTCGACCTGCGCGCGCCCGCGCTCACGGGTGCGACCGCAGCGAACTACGGCTTCACCGCGAATGGCACGCTCACGTTTGCGGCGGCGCCCGGCACGGCTTCGACGATGACCGCCGGACTCGGCGCGACGCTCGCGCTGACGGGCGCCAGCGTGACGCTCAATGGCAACGTGCCGCTGCCGAGCGGCGCGCTCACGGTGCGCGCGACGAGCGGCGATGTCTCGATCGGCGCGGCGAGCCGGCTCGATGCGGGCGGCACGGCGCAGACATTCTACGACGTGACGAAATTTACGGACGGCGGCACGCTCAGCCTCGGCGCCGACCGCGGCTCGATCAATCTCGCGGCTGGAAGCATTCTCTCCGTCGCACCGGCGAGCGGCGGCGGCAGCGCCGGCACGCTCGAGGCGAGCGCGCCCGGCGGCACGTTCACGAGCAACGGATCGCTGCTCGGCGGCGGCGGCGCGTTTTCGCTCGATGTCGGCTCCGTCGCCGGCGGCAGCCTCGGTGCGCTGAACGCGGCGCTCAACGCCGGCGGCTTCACGCTCTCGCGCACGATCCGCGTGCGCCACGGCGACCTCGCGCTCGACGGACTCGCGACCGCGCACGCGTTCAATCTCTCGGCTGATGCCGGCGCGATCGCGGTCACCGGCACCATCGACGCTTCGGGCGACGTGGGCGGCACGATCGGCCTCGAGGCTTCCGGCGGCGTCGCGTTGCAATCCGGCGCACTGCTCACGGTGGCGGGAAAAAACTTCGACGCGGCAGGGAAGGGCGGCTCCGTTTCGCTCGAGACGCGCGGCGCGAACGGCGCGGCGATCGACCTCCGCTCCGGCGCGACGATCGATCTTTCCGTCGCGAGCAACACGGCCGCGAGCGCGGCGCTCGGGCAGTTCACCGGCACGCTTCACCTCCGCGCGCCGCAAACCGCGAATGCCGCGGACGTGCAGATCGCGCCAATCGCCGGCACGGTTCGCGGTGCGTCGAGCATCGTCGTCGAGGGCTTTCGCGTTTTCGATCTCACGTCGGCGTCCGGTGCGACGATCGACAGCGGCACCGAGGCGAGCGTGCTGGCGAACGGCACGGCCTTCACCGCCAACACCGCCGCCATCGCGTCGCGTCTGCTCGGCACGCAGAACGCGCTCGCTCCGCAGCTGCACGTGCGGCCGGGCGCCGAGATCGTGAATTCCGCGGGCGACCTCACGCTCGCGAGCGCGTGGGATTTGTCGCCGTTCCGCTTCGGACCGGATCTCGCGGAGCCCGGCGTGCTCACGCTCCGCGCGGCGGGCGACCTGAATTTCGATTACAGCTTCAACGCGATCACGCGCGTCGCGTCGATCGGCACGTTGAGCGACGGCTTCGGCGGCGCATCGACGTATGGCCTGTGGGACGCGCCGCTGCTCGCGCCGGGCAGCCTCTCGTGGTCTTACCGGCTCGTCGCGGGCGCGGATTTTTCCGCGGCGGATTTCAGTCGCGTGCAGCCGCTCGCGAACGTCGGTGCGGATCGCGGTTCGCTGCTGCTCGGTCGCAACAGCCCGCCGATTCCGTTGCCGCTGAATCCCAACAGCCCGAACAGCACCTCCGACGCGCGCGAGAGCATCGTGCCGAATTTTTTCCAGACGATCCGCACCGGCACGGGTGATATCGGCATCTTCGCCGCGCGCGACGTGCAGCTGCTCAACCCGCTCGCGACGATCTACACGGCGGGCACGCAGGCGCCGGCGCTCGCGAATTTCGACGGTCCGAATCTCGCCGCGCCGATCCGCAACAGCAAACTCGGCCGCACGCAGACGCCGATTTATCCGGCGCAGTTCAGCCTCGCCGGCGGCAACATCACCATCGCCGCACAAAACGACATCGCGCGCTACGCCCTCGTCAACGGCGCGCTCGTGCCCGACTCGTCGCGCGAGATGCCGACCAACTGGCTCTACCGGCGCGGCTACGTCGATCCCGCGACGGGCCAGTTCGGCGCGACGCACGCCGGCGGCGAGACTGCCTCGACCGCGTGGTGGATCGACTTCAGCAATTTCTTCGCCGACATCGGCGCGCTCGGCGGCGGCGACGTGAGCCTGGTCGCCGGCCGCAACGTGAGCAACATCGACGCCGCCGTCCCGACCAACGCGCGCCTGCCGGGCGGCACGCCGAGCGTCGCCAGCCTCACCGAACTCGGCGGCGGCGACCTCACGGTGCGCGCGGGCCGCGACATCGATGGCGGCGTTTATTATGTCGAGCGCGGCACTGGCACGCTCGCGGCGGGCGGCAGCATCCATTCGAACGCCACGCGCGCCGCGCTCACGCAGGCGGACATCGTTTCGCTCGACGCGCAGCGGCTCACGCCCGATCCGGCGACGTGGCTGCCGACGACGTTGTTTCTCGGCCAAGGCGATTTCGCTGTCGCCGGCCGAGGCGACGTGACGCTCGGCGCCGTCGCGAATCCGTTTCTGCTCCCGCAGGGCGTGAACAACAACGCGTTCGAGAAAACGTATTTTTCCACGTTCGCGCCCGGCTCCGCGGTCGATGCGTCGTCGCTCACGGGCACGCTCGCGCTGCGTCCCACCACCGACGGCCGCACCGGTTCGCTCGCCGACTGGTATGCCAACGTGCTGCTCTACGACGCGGCGCACCGCGCGACGTTCTCGTCGTATTCGCAGCCGTGGCTGCGGTTGCTCGAGACGGATCTCACGCCCTTCTACACCGCCGTCGCGCTGCTGCCGGGCACGGTGCGCGGCACGGCGTTTACCGGCGATATCGATCTCACCGGCGCACTCACGCTCTCGCCCTCGCCGCAGGGCACGCTCGATCTCCTCGCGGCGAAATCGGTCAACGGCCTTCAGGTGAACGGCCTCAACGCGAGCACGCACGCGCGCGGGTGGGGTTCGAGTCTCGTGAATCTCTCCGACGCCGATCCACGCAACATCCCGAGCCTCGTCGCGCCGCTCACGCTTTCCGCCGCGGCCGCGCTCGCGCCAACCGTGACGCCGATCGATCTGTTCGACGGATTCAACGTGTTGTTCAACGAGTCCGGCTCGACCGAAGGCCTGTTCGCCGTGATCCAGACGAAGCAGGCGCTGCACGCGGCCGGCCCGCTGCACGCGAACGACGCGACACCGGTGCACGTTTACGCGCGCGGGGGCGACATCTCGGGCGTCACGCTGTTCTCCGCCAAGGCGACGCGCGTCGTCGCCGGCCGCGATCTTACCGACCTCGCGCTCTATCTCCAGAACACGCGACCGACCGACGTGAGCATCGTCTCCGCGGGTCGCGATCTCGTCGCGTTCGATCCCAACTCCGCGCTGCGCATCGCCGCGCAGGCGCCCGGCAACGAGCTGTTGCCGAGCAGCTCGACGGCGCCGGGCCCGGGCACGGGCAACCCGACCGCCGGCGATATTCAGGTCAGCGGTCCCGGCACGCTCGAGGTGCTCGCCGGCCGGAATTTCGACCTCGGCGTCGGCCAGGGCGCGGGCGATGGCACCGGCGTCGGCATCGCCAGCATCGGCAACGCGCGCAATCCGCACCTCGGTTTCGCCGGCGCGGACATCGTCGCTGCCGCCGGCATCGGCCCGGCCGCAGCGCTCGACGCGAGCCAGCTCGACTTCGCGGCGTTCGAGCAGAAATTTCTGAACCCCGCGAGCGCCGGCGCGAACGCCGCGCGTTACCTCGCCGACGTGCGCGACCTGCTTTCGCTGTCGAACGCGAACGACGCGCAGACGTGGGCCGCCTACCAGCAGCTCGCGATCGAGCGGCGCCGGCGCGTCGCCCTCGACGTGTTCTATCTCGTCCTGCGCGACGCCGGCCGCGACCACGGCAATCCCGCGAGCCCGGGTTTCCGCACTTACGATGGCGGCTTCGCGGCGGTCGCCTCGTTGTTTCCCGGCACGAAATGGAGCGGCAACATCTCGCTCACCTCGCGTGAAATCAAAACCGCGAACGGCGGCGACATCCGCGTGCTCGCGCCTGGCGGCAAGCTCGATGTCGGTCTCGACGTGACCGGCGCGCAGGCGGTTGACCAGGGCATCCTCACGGAGTCGGGCGGCAATATTTCCATCTTCGCGCGCGACAGTGTGAACGTCGGCACGTCGCGCATCTTCACCCTGCGCGGCGGCAACGAAGTGATCTGGTCTTCAACCGGCAACATCGCCGCCGGCGCCGCGTCGAAGACGGTGCAATCGGCGCCGCCGACGCGCGTGCTCATCGATCCGCAAAGCGGTGACGTGAAGACCGACCTTGCCGGCCTCGCGACCGGCGGCGGCATCGGCGTGCTGGCCACGGTGTCGGGCGTCGCCGCGGGCGACGTCGATCTGATCGCGCCCGCCGGCACGATCGACGCGGGCGACGCCGGCATCCGCGTCTCGGGCAATCTCAACGTCTCCGCGCTGCAAGTGGTGAACGCCGCGAACATCCAGGTCAGCGGCGCAAGCGTCGGCACGCCGGCCGTCGCCGCGCCGAACATCGGCGGCCTGCTCGCCGCCGCCAACACCACCGCGGCGGCGTCGAGCGCCGCGAGCGACGTCGCCCGCCAGAATCAGGCCGCCGCGCAAGCGGAGAAGTTGCCCTCGATCATCTCCGTCGAAGTCCTCGGCTACGGCGGCGGCTCTTGAACCGCGGCTCGCCCACGCTGGATTTTTCTTTTTCGCCTGCGCAGTTGCCACTGGCATCCGCGTTTTTTCCCGGCGCGGGCTCTGCGCGCTTCGTCAGGTTTTTCTGACCTTAACGGCGGTTCCGTAGGCGAGAACCTCGGTCGAGCCTTGCATGAATTCCGTCGCATCGTAACGGAAAGCAACGATCGCGTTCGCCCCGATCTGCGTCGCGTGGGCGACCATCGACTCGTAAGCATGCACCCGCGCTTCTTCGCAAACGGCGACGTATTCGGGGATATTCCCGCCACCGATGGAGCGCAGGCCTCCGACGATGCCGCGCGCAATGCCCGTCGACCGAACGACAATGCCGCGAGCGATGCCCAGGTATTCGACGATCTCGTAGCCGGTGAAGTCATTCGCGGTCGTAACCAACATGAGCGGGGGAGGGTTCATCAGAGTTTTTTTCCGAACGAAAAAAGACGAGTCGTTGCGTCGCGCGCCGGCGCGAGTGCCTTGTCAGGCGTTTGGGACATATCGCGTCGGGTTCCGATTAAACTCCGAGGAACGTCGCCATCGCTCGTGAGGAAATGGGTCCGGCGTGAAACCAAGTTGCCGCCGACACGCTTCACAGTCACCGCGACGCTGTTGTCGCCCGAGACTGGCGCCGCGAAGAACTGCTCGCCTGACAACTGTGCCGTCGCGCCATCCGCGCGCGACGTCCCGCGCTTGAAGTCGCGCATGACCAATCGCGCGTGAGATTCGGGGACGGATTCTTTTTTCACCGCTACAGCAATTGGTGGCGTTCTATCATCGAACGCCTCGGTGCATGCGCTGATCGAAGATGATGGCGAGGCCGACGGCAAAGCAAATGAGGCAAAGCGCCGCGATGCACCAATACGCGGCGGGAGACGTCGATCGCTGAAAAACGGCCACGGCACCGGAACGCCTGGCGCGAAAACTGAATTCCTTTTTGCGCCATCCCGCCCAAAGAAAAATGCCAGCCGGACCGGCGAAAACTGCGCCGAGATAGTTGAGGCCGAACACCAGGGAAATTGCCGCCGCCGCGACGATGCAGATGCCGCTGAGGGCCGCTTCTGAGAGCGGCGGTGACGTTGGCTCTCGCGACGGGTTCGGCTCGTTGCTCATCGGCGTCTCCGATAGTGGGCAATGGCCTCGTCGTAGTCCCTGACCAGAACCGAAACGCATCCGATGCTCTGATTCATTTTTCACCCGCCTGCCTCAGGGATCAAACGCATCCATTCCGGTCGACGTATGACTCGCGGCTGATCGGTGCACGCTGCGCACCACTCCATTGCTATCGAATTCGACCTCCAGCTCAACGTAGTTTCTCGGGCCTTCCGCTTCCCGCCAATCCGCGTGGCCATCTTTCGACCGGTGCCGAGGAGGGCCCAGCAGCGTGACGACATCCTCTTCTTTCTGGCCAATCCTTACCGAGGCGTATGCAGCTTTGGTCTCTTCGAGCGACCGTCCGGTCGTGCTGCACGCCACCAGCAATGCGGCGCACGCAAGAAGCAGAGGAAGCGATGTCCGTGCGAAACGAGTGGATTTTCCCTTCATGGTTTGGACGTGACTAGCGGATTCCAGTAAAATTTCTCGGCCTTGCCGAACGACACAGCGGTGGCGTTGGCTCTGGCGGCTGATTAGGCGCGAAGAGCGAAACGGAATCACACATCAGCAGGGGAATGGATGCCGCCTCGTTGCCAGATCGATTTCCTTTTCCACGGCGGCCGAGTTTGTTCGCGACATGACGTCGATTCTACGCTCTTCAGCGCTCGCTCTTCTTGTTGGATATGTCACCCGATTCGGGCTTGTTCTGGCGCCGCCAGACTACGACGGAAACCAACACGAGGAGAGCTACCGTCTGGATGATCTCGAGTATGCGGTCGAACATGGACGATCCTTTCTTTTGCCGAACGTCACCAACGAGCCACCGCGACGGCTGGCGCGAAGTCTGCGTCGGCTCGATCCGTGACGGACGGTGAAGTTGGCTTTAGCGGCTGGTCAGACATTCTTCCACCTCAGCGAGCGGATCGTTTCCAATACCTGGCTTTCCACCGCTTCGACGGAATCGAAGACCGCGCCCGGGCCAATCAAGCTGTCCGAACGCCAACCTGCTTTTCCGTGCATAGATTCAAGCACCGCACCGAATGTCTCGCCCGGGCACTGGAATATCGTGATGCGCTCTCTGCCATCAAAACGGATGAATTTTTTCACCGGCGAGCTTGTCTCCAGAATTTTTTCCCTTCGTTCGTCGCGGATTTTCTTTCTCCTCTCCGCCTGGAAAAGGTAACCGCCCGGCACCAGGAGCCAGAGATTTTTTCGGAATGCGAGCCACGCTTTCATTTTTTTCTTTACCGCACGTCAAGATGAGTCACGGCAACGGCCGGTGCCAGCACGATCCGTGAGAGATGGTGGCGTTGGCTCTAGCGTCTGGTTCGGCTTTATCAGCCAGCGTCCAGCGATCTCAAAATCTTCCACGCAAGCGGCTCTTTGACCTCCGCGTGACGCGGAATCGCTTCCACGATGCCTGTCTTTGGATTGATCCAAAGTGAGTGGGAACCGCCCTCGCGCTTCAGGTAACAGCCCGCGTGACGGAGCCGCTTCTCCAATGGCAGGGCGACGCGCGATGCTTTCATTTGTGCCTAACGTTCAAGATGAGCCACGACTACGGCCGGCGCGACTCCTGCGCAGCAGGAGGCGTGACGGCCGTGGTCGTTGGCTCTGGCGCTTGGTTAGGCTGTTTCGCCCATTTGAAGATGTCCCAAGTCAATGCGAGCACTGCAATGATCACGAGAGCGAGCGTCAGTCTATTCAGGGAGGCGCGAAGCAAGCGCCGTCATCCGCCATCCGTCTTTTTCTTCGGCGGGCCAAGACGGCGTGGTCAGGCGGCGAATCCCCCGCTCCTCTCCGTAAGCACGCACGCGCAAAGAGTCCTTCTTCAGCGCGTCCGCCACACTTGGATTGGCCCACGCCCACATCCACGTGCCCGCATGCGTATCTAACGTCCCGACAATTTGTGCGCGCGCCCACGCGATGATGTCTGGGAAAGTGAAGATGAGCTCTCCTCTGACTTGATCGATATTCCAGCGTTCCTCTTCCCCAAGATGCCAAGCGCTTTGATGCACGCTTGTCTGCAACTGCAGCCCTTCGACACTGCCTTCGACGAAGTCGCGAAATTCCCGCGTCTCACCGCCATCGTCCCGACCGAAGAGCTTTTTCAGGATTCGCATGCGGTTCTTCGCCCAACGTCACAGATGAGCCACGCGGCGATTGATGTTCGAGGTCAAATTGATCTTCCGAAAACTCAGGGCGAGCGACCGCGTTGGCTCTAGCGACTGGTTCGGCGAACGCAAAGCACGGGAAAAAAGCTCCGGTTTAAAAGTCTCTCCTTGCATGAAGCTACTCGGCATCGTTCGTCTTTTCGCTGGGGCGGCAGGGTTAAATTACCTCTGAGTTTCGGGATTAAAATCTTTCAAAAGCT
>DASZYB010000036.1:0-57799 GCA_035545575.1 Opitutaceae bacterium
CTCAGCGTTCAACGGCGTCTGCAAGACAGACGCCCTACACATCACTCATCATCCGCCTGCGATCGCGCCGACGACCAGCAATGGCTCCTCGCCCGCGACGACCGGCGCGGGCAATTCCGTTGTCTCCAGCGGCTCATGCGAAAAATCTTTCTCGCACGCATAGAACCGCACCAGCAGCCGGCGCTTGCCGGTCTCCCGGTCGCGGATCGTTCCGCGCAGCATCGGATATTTCGTCTCAAGCGCGGCGATCACCGCGGCGAGCGTGGCGGGCCGCACGACGTCCACCTGCACCTCGCCGGTGGCGCCGGCGAGCGTGCGGAGGTGAAACGGCAGCAGCACGCGAATCATGGCAGCGTCTGCACTTCGACCGAGAGCACCGCGGGCAGGTCGCGCACGATTGCGTTCCACGAGTCGCCGCCATCGGCCGACATGTAGACCTGTCCGCCGGTCGTGCCGAAATACACGCCGCACGGTTGCAGCGAGTCGACGGTCATCGCGTCGCGCAGCACGTTCACGTAGCAATCCTGCTGCGGCAGCCCCTTCGTCAGCGGCTCCCACTCGTTGCCGCCGCAGCGGCTGCGATACACGCGCAATTTTCCCTCGGGCGGATAGTGCTCCGAGTCGCTCTTGATCGGCACCACGTAGATCGTGTCCGGCTCGTGCGCGTGGACATCGATCGGAAAACCGAAATCGCTCGGCAGGTTGCCGCTGACTTCATGCCACAGCTCGCCCGCGTTGTCGGTGCGCATCACATCCCAGTGCTTCTGCATGAACAACACGTTCGGCCGCGCGCGGTGCATCGCGATGCGGTGCACGCAATGGCCAACCTCTGCGTCGGGATCGGGCAGCTCATACTGCGACTTCAGCCCGGCGTTGATCGGGCGCCAGGTTTGGCCGGCGTCGTCGGTCCGGAAGACGCCGGCCGCCGAAATCGCGACGTATAACCGGTCCGGATTCGTCGGGTCGATCACGATGGTGTGCAGGCCCATGCCGCCGGCGCCGGGCTGCCAGAGCTGGCCCTTCGCGCTGCGGAGTCCGGGCAGCTCGCGCCACGTCTTGCCGCCATCGGTCGATTTGAAAAGCGCCGCGTCTTCCGCGCCCGCGAAGACCGTGTCCGGTTCGGTGAGCGACGGCTCGAGGTGCCATACGCGCTTGAATTCCCACGGGTGCTGCGCGCCGTCATACCACTTGTGCGTGCCGACCGCGCCCTCGTATTTGAACTCGTTGCTGACCGGCGCCCACGTCTTGCCGCCGTCATCCGAGCGTTGCAGGACCTGGCCGAACCACGCGCTCGTTTGCGAAGCGTAGATGCGGTTCGGGTCCACCGGTGACGCCTTGAGGTGGAAAATCTCCCAGCCGCCGAAAAACGGCCCTTCGACTTTCCAGTTGTCGCGCCGGCCATCGGCGGTGAGGACGAACGCGCCTTTGCGCGTGCCAACAAGAACACGGAGTTTGCTCATGGAATGTGAGGACGCGCCGGCCCGCCCGGCGACGCGGTGAAATTGGGCCGCATCACGATCTACCACGAGCCGAAAGCGACGAAACGGACACACCGCCCAGGAAAAGTGCGTTTTTTTGTTCGCACCGAGAACGGCCGCCGCTGCGCTTCCCGTCGCTCCTCCGCACTCGACTCTCCGCCGGCGGCGTTCAACTCTCGACTCCCTCCATTTCCGAATTTCGGATTTTCACCACTCGCCTCCCCCATGAGCACCAAGCCCGATCCCCTGCGTCCTCATTCCTCCGTCGTCACCGACGGCCCCGCCCGCGCCGGCGCGCGCTCGATGCTGCGCCCCGTCGGTTTCACCGATGAGGATTTCAAGAAACCGATCGTCGGCATCGCCTCCACGTGGTCGATGGTCACGCCCTGCAACATGCACATCGACGCCCTCGCGCGCGAAGCCGAGTCCGGCGCCAATGCGGCCGGCGGCAAGGCGATCATCTTCGGCACCATCACGGTTTCCGACGGCATCAGCATGGGCACGCCCGGCATGCGTTACTCGCTCGTTTCCCGCGAGGTCATCGCCGATTCGATCGAAACCGTCACCGCCGGCGAGGGCTTCGACGCCGTCGTCACGATCGGCGGCTGCGACAAGAACATGCCCGGCTGCGTGATGGCACTCGCCCGCTTGAATCGCCCGGGCGTCTTCGTCTACGGCGGCACCATTCTTCCCGGCATCCATCCCGACACGAAAAAAGAGTGCGACATCGTCTCCGTCTACGAAGCGATCGGCCAGCACGCCGCGGGCAAGATCGACGACACCGGCCTCCGCAAGATCGAGGAATGCGGCGTCCCCGGTCCCGGCTCCTGCGGCGGCATGTATACCGCCAACACCATGGCCAACGCGATCGAAGCGCTCGGCATGTCGCTTCCGAATTCCTCCGCGCAGATCGCGATCAGCGCCGAGAAAAAAGCCGATTGCCGCAACGCCGGAGCCGCCGCGCTCGCGTTGCTCAAGGCCGGCATCAAGCCGAGCGACATCATGACGCGAAAGGCGTTCGAGAACGCCATCACCGTCGCCATCGCACTCGGCGGCTCGACCAACGCCGTCCTTCACCTTCTCGCCATCGCGCACTGCGCCAACGTCAAACTCTCGATCGACGACTTCACGCGCATCGGCAAGCGCGTTCCCGTCCTCGGTGACTTGAAGCCGTCCGGCAAATACAGCATGGCGCACCTCTCGCGCGTGGGCGGCCTGCCACCGCTGATGAAGATTCTCCTCGATGCGGGCTTGCTCCACGGCGATTGCCTGACCGTTACCGGCAAGACCGTTGCCGAAAATCTGAAGAACGTGCAGCCCTACCCCGCCGGCCAGGACGTCATCCGCCCGCTCTCGAATCCCATCAAGCCCGACAGCCATCTCCGCATCCTCTACGGCAACCTCGCGCCGACCGGCGCCGTCGCAAAAATCTCCGGCAAGGAAGGCCTGCAGTTCACCGGCAAGGCGATCGTGTTCGACGGCGAAGAAAAAGCGCTCGACGCAATCCTCGCCGGCAAGGTGAAGGCCGGCCACGTCGTCGTGATCCGCTACGAAGGCCCCGTCGGCGCCCCCGGCATGCCCGAGATGCTCTCGCCCACGAGCGCGATCATGGGCCGCGGTCTCGGCAAGGACGTCGCGCTCATCACCGACGGCCGTTTCAGCGGCGGCAGCCACGGCTTCGTCGTCGGTCACATCACGCCCGAAGCCGCCGTCGGCGGCCCGATCGGCCTGATCAAGAACGGCGACACCATCACGATCGACGCCGTGAAAAACGAGCTCACGCTCGCGATCCCCGCGAAGGAATTCGCCGCCCGCAAGAAAGCGAAGAAGCCCTTCGTGCAAAAGGAAACCCGCGGCGTCCTCGCCAAGTATGCCAGCCACGTGACGAGCGCCTCCTTCGGCGCCGTCACGGACAAGGATCTCTAAATCGTAGTTGCGAAAATCATTCCGCCAATTCTTCGAATATGCATTTAATATACTTCGATGAATCGGGTAACACGGGAACAAATCTCAACACAGCGCAGCAGCCGATATTTGTCTTAGGCGCTTTGATTGTTCCTGAAACGGGCTGGCTCGCGCTCGAAATCGAGCTGCATAGCATCGTCGAAAAATTTTTTCCATCACCTCGCGTCGATCATTTCGAAATTCACGCGTCCGAACTCCATAACGCACGTGATTTCTGCAAGAGTTTTAGCGTGTCACATCGTCTTGAGTTTCGCGACGAATGGTTTCGTGCAGCTCAGCGGCACGGAATCAAGTTTATCTACCGCGCCATCGTTAAGAAACGCTTTCAAGCCTGGGTTCATTCGGTTTTTGGCGCCGGCGTAGCGATCAATCCACACGTTGCTGCTTTTCCAATCGTTGCCCGAGCGGTTGATACGCATTTACAAGGTCTAGGTCCAAAGACGCTGGGCATGTTCATCTCTGACGAGAACAAGGACGTTGTTCGAGATGTCGAAAAGGCCCACAAGCTTTTGCGAGGCACACAGGGAGCATTGAAGTTGAAACAAATTATCGAAAAAGGATTTTTTATCGACTCGGCGTCGAGCCTCCCGCTCCAGCTTTGCGACCTCTGTGTCTATGCTGCGCGCAAAAAGGAGGAGCAAAAAGCCGGCATTCCGGTCAAGCCGCTCGACGCATCTGGTGTCGCGCTTGTGGATCCCCTAATCTTACGAATGTCCGAATCCTTACCGGATGTGCTGGCCTGGCTTGAAGAACAGCAAAAAAAAGTGCGGCCAGGGAACTAGTCACGGGAACGGCAAAGGGCCGAACCACTCTGGTCGCGCCATCACTGTTTTCACCCTGACCATTTTTTCAAGGCAAAGTTTTGGCGGACACCTCAGCTTCGCTCTCACCAAGGCGCTGAATCGATACGACGCTTAAGTGTTTCTTGTATAAGCTGACTGATCGAAGTCTCCCTCTCACGGGCGACCTTCGCGAGTTTTTGCCGCAGACTCGGTGCGATTCGAAAACTAACTTGAACGGCATTATCCTGATTCGTGACTTTCGGTGGATCGATTACGGCGCCGAGGGCAGCCTCCAGCAATAGCATGGTTCTTTCGACTCCACGTTTCTTGGCATCCGCGTCAAGCTTCTGCAAGAGCGCCGGGGGCAATGCAATGGTAAGCGGAGCATTTACGGATGCCATTTGGACTTAGCCTCGTGATCAACCGATCCAAAGACGTAGTCAAGTGAGCGAGTTGGATGAATCTCGTCCAACTATGCCAGGATCTCACTCGCCCTAAAAAAGGGCGGAACCCGAAGCGCTCATGCCGAGCCGAAGCGCCCATGGCGCGACCCTCGCCCAACACTCTGCTGTCTCGCCGCCCGCCCGTGCGCGCTTCCTCAGGTCGTCTTATTCGCTCCCAGCAGCATTGCGTCCGCGTAGGCGAACCGCCAGCGGACTTCGCGTTGCAGCGGAGTCTCCTCGATGACGACGGTGTTGCTCTTCACATAGCCCGCCCCGCGCGCGGGATCGGGAACCATCTCCACTTTTCCTCTCGGGACCGTCGACGTGAACCAGGCGGGCGTCATCGGAGCATGGGCCGCAAAATAATCTCGGAGCGTGATGTTCGTCATAAAGGAAAAACCGACGGGCCCGCCGACCTGTCCGTAGCCGCGATGTCGGCGCCCTTCGGCTTCGGCGTTCTTTTAATCCGCGGGATCGCAGCCACGCAACGTAAATGGCCGCGTCAGCGTTCCGGTGACTCGCGAGCCAACAGGCGAAACTCCGGTCACATCCCGACTGCGACGCGTGTCGGTCGCCTTTTTTCGCACCGAAAATCTCGTGGCTGAATTTCGTGCCGAAGGCCGCCAGGCGGGCAAACCGTCGTTCTTGCCATCGCCGGCGCCTCGCTTTCACTCGCACGCACTATGCCCCACGAGCCCACCCGCCGATCGTTTCTGCAACTGCCGCTTGCCGCTGCATCCGCGGCGAGGGCCAAAATGAAATTCCTCCCGTCCGCCATCGGCCCCGCCGTGATCTCCCTGTTCATGATCGAGCCCGCCGTTCTTCGCGCCGCGGACGCGAAACACGGCTCCGTTCTCTTTCAACAAAGCTGCGCGCTCTGCCACGCCACCGGACTCGACGCAAAGCCGGCCGCCGGCCAGGGGCCGTTGCTCGCCGGCGTCGTCGGCCGCCGCGCGGCGTCGCTCGCGGATTTCGGTTATACGAAAGCGCTCGAGGAATCCCACCTCACTTGGGACGCCGCCACGCTCGACCGTTTCCTCACCTCGCCGACGACGATGGTGCCGGGCACGAACATGCTCATCCCGATTCCCGATCCGACCGATCGCGCGGACGTGATCGCGTTTCTCACGACACTGCGGCCCGTCGCGCCGCCGAGCGCGGAGGAACTCGCCGCCGCGCGCCGTCATGCGCCGAGCCCCGGCGACTGGCAAAACGACCACCCCGGCGCGCGCCACCGCATTCGGCTCGATCAGTTGCCCGCGCCGTATGCGACGAGTTCGGCGGGTAATCACCCGCACGTCGCCGATCGCCCCGCCGGCGCCGAGCTCGCCGTGCCCGCCGGTTTTCAGGTGAAGCTCTTCGTCTCCGATCTTTCCAATCCGCGCCTGATGCGCACCGCGCCCAACGGCGATATCTTCATCGCCGAAACCGGCCGCGGCCGCATCCGCGTCCTGCGCACCGTCGACGGTGCCGACGCGCCCACGGAAAACGCGATCTTCGTCGACCAATTGCGCGGCCCGTTCGGCATCGCGTTCTTTCCGCTTGGCGACGATCCGCAGTGGATCTACATCGCGACGCTGAACTCCGTCGTTCGCATCCCGTATCGCAACGGCGACCTGAAAGCGCGCGGACCCGCGGAGACGATCGTCGCCCAGCTCTCGAACACCACCGGCGGCCACACCACGCGCGACGTCGCCTTCTCGCTCGACGGCAAGCGCATGTTCATCTCCGTCGGTTCCGGCTCCAACGTCGGCGAAACCATGGCGAAGTTTTCCGCCGAGGAAATTCGCGCCTGGGAAACCGCGCACGGTCGCGGCGCCGCGTGGGGCAACGAAGCCAACCGCGCCAACGTGCTCGTCGCCGACCCCGACGGCCAGGGCCTGCGCACTTACGCCACCGGTATTCGCAACCCCGTCGGCCTCGCCGTGCACCCGACCACCGGCGAAGTGTGGGTCTCGACCAATGAGCGCGACGGCCTCGGCGACGACCTCGTGCCGGATTATATTTCGCACATCAAGGAAGGCGCTTACTACGGCTGGCCGTGGTTCTACATGGGCAACCACGAAGACCCGCGCCACGCGGGCGAACGCCCCGATCTCGCCGGCGTCGCGCTCGCGCCCGACGTGCCGGAGCAGCCGCATTCCGCGTCGCTGCAACTCACGTTTTACCCGCTCAAGCCTTCCGGCCCGTCGGCGTTTCCGGCGGACTATCGCGGCGATATTTTCGCGGCGTTTCACGGTTCGTGGAATCGCACCGGCCGCACCGGCAGCAAAATTGTCCGCGTGCGCCTGCGCGACGGCGTGCCGACCGGCGACTACGACGATTTCCTGACCGGATTCGTCATCGACGATACGCAGGTCTGGGGCCGTCCCGTCGGCGTGACAGTCGCGCACGACGGCGCGCTGCTCATCAGCGAAGACGCGCACGGGACGATCTGGCGGATTTCCTACGGGCAGTAGCGTCCATCGGCGCGGGCTGTTCTTCACGCCGTCGGAAAAGGCGGGGCGCGTTATTCGCAGCGCGCCACGCCGAACCGTCGGCCAGCCTCTCCGCGCCCACGTTGCGCTTCTTCTCAAGTCGCCTCCGGCGCCGCCGATTAGTGGGTCATGCCCACGATCAATGGCGTCGGCAATGCCGCTGCTGATTCGATTTTCGTTCCGCAATCCTCCTCGGATCCGGTGACGGTGGCGACGGCGTTGACGACGCTGCGGCTCAAGCCCAGCGCCACCGTCGTGATCGCCGACACCGTCCAGAATATCCAGAAAAACCTCGACGCGCTCCAGAAGGTCGCCGGCAAGATCACCAGCCTCTCGACGACCGACAGCACGCAGAAACTCTCCGTCACCGCCACGCAGTATGCGAGCCACTCCGCGCTGCTCGCGAAATGGGGCGCGACCGACGGCGACACCATCGAAGTCACCGCCGTGCACGCCGCCAGCGCGCAAGCGTTCGTCGACGCGAAGCCCGATTACGTCTCGTCGATCACGGTTTCCGACACGAGCGCCAACATCCAGAAGAACCTCGACGCGCTCCAATCGCTCGTCAGCAGCGGCGACCTCCGGCAAATCGTCCAGACCGGCGCCAGCGCGAATTTGAAAATCACCGCCGCGCAACTCGCCGCGGACGGAGACGCGCTCGGTGCGATCAAAAATCACGCCTACACGCTCGCGATCACCAACGCCAGCGTCAGCGCCACGCTCGGCCTCGATGACCAGACCGCGCTCACCGCCAACGCCAAGATCAAATCGATCGACGTCCGCGACACCACCGACGCGATCGAAACGAATCTCGACGCGCTCCAGCGCGTGGGCCTCCGACTCAAGAGCATCTCGCAGACCGACGCCGACTCTGCGATCGACCTCACCGGCGCGCAATACACCCAGGACTCCGTCGCGCTCGGGAAAATCATCACGAGCTACCACCTCGCCGTCACGCGCGCCGCCGCCGCGCAGACTTCCGCACTCACGGCCAATCACAAAGTTCTCTCCATTTCCGTCGCCGACACCGCCGCGAATATCTCCAAGAAGTGGTCGCTGCTCCAGCACCTGACCGACAGTCTCAGCGCCATCGAAGTGACCGACTCCTCGAACGCGATCGCAATCACCGGTGACCAGCTTGCGCAGAGCGAGGACTTGTTGAACAAGTTTACCGACGACGACGATCACACCTACAAGCTCGCCGTCTCCGCGGTGAGCGCCGGCTCGGCCGCGGGCGTCGCCAATGTCGACCACGTCGACTCGATCAAGGTGTCGGACACGGCGGACAATGTCGCCGCCAACCTCGATGATCTCGCCGCCGTCAACGACCTCGGTCTGCTCAAAGGCATCGCGCTCTCGGGGAAAAGTTTCACGCTGTCCATGGACGCCGCGCGCCTGCAGGGCGACTCGCTCACCGCGACGCAGGGCGTGCTCAACAAAATCACCAACGGCAGCTACAGCCTCGCGGTCACCGGCGTTTCGATGACCGCGCTCAACGACCTCGCGAGCAACGCGCGCATCGTCTCGATGCAGATCGGCGCATCGAGCGACCAGATCGAATCCAACCTCGATACGCTCTATCAGCTCGGCAAGAAGGTCGCGAGCATCCAGCAGTCCGACAGCGGCGCGGCGCTCGATGTCACGCAGGCGACGTTCGAGTCGCGCGCCTCGGTCCTCGCGAAGATCGAGGGCGGCTACAGCGTCAATCTCACCGCGGTCACCGCCAACAAAATCCTGACCGACGCCGCCAACGCCCACGTCGCCGGCATGTCCGTCGCCGACAGCGGCAAAAATCTTCTCTCGCACTGGAACGCGTTGCGCTCGGTCGCAGGCACGCTCGATGGCGTGACGAAAACCGACGACGGTTCGCTCTCGCTCTCGGTCGATCAGTATCTCTCCGCGCTCAACGACCAGCTGATCGGAAAATTCGATTCCGACCTGAAGTTCGACGTCTCGAGCGCCAGCGTCGCCCAAGCCACGCAGATCGCCGACGACGATGCGGTGGAAAAAATCGACGTCACCGACGACAGCAGCGCGATCGCCGGCTCGTTGTCGGACCTCGGCGACCTCGCTTCCGGCGGCAAGCTCAACAGCATCACCGTCAGCACGCCGGCCACGAGTCTCGCGCTGCACGCCAGCCAGCTCGACGACGCGCAGTCCGTGCTCAGCCTCGTCAAAGGCGGCCACTACACGCTCGCCGTCGATCAGGTCGACGCCGCCGATGCGAAATCGCTTTTCACCGCCAACTCCAAGATCGCGACCATGCAGGTCACCGGCGACGCCTCGAGCATCGTCGACAACCTCTCCGATCTCTCCGCCATCGGGCACAAGTTGACGAGCATCGAGCAGACCGACGCCTCCGACACCGACCTCGCGTTGACCGGCGCCGCGTTCGAGCAGAACCAGGGCACGCTCGCGAAAATCCTCGGCGGCTATCAAGCCGACCTCTCCGCCGTCGCCGCCGCGAAGGCGGCGACGTTCGCGTCCAGCACCTACGTGAACTCGCTCGCCGTTTCCGACACCGGCGCGAACCTCGCGCACGCGTGGGACACGCTCGGCACCCTCGGCAGCAAAGTCACCGACATCGCGCAGACCGATTCGTCCGCCCTGCAGTTGACGATGCGGCAGTGGAGCTCCGCGCCGGGCGTGAGCGACAAATTCTCGAGCGACCTCGCCGTCTCGATCTCCGGCGCGAGCGTCGCGGATCTCGCCACGCTCAGCGACGACGACTTCGTGCAGCACATCCAGGTGACCGACACCGCGACCGCGGTTTCCGGCGCACTCGGCGACCTCGCCGACGAGTCCAAGCTCACGCAGATCCAGATCTCCGATCCCTCGACCGCGCTCGCGATGTCGGCCGACACCTTCGCGGCGTCGTCGGATGTCCTCGGCCTGGTGCAGGGCGGAAATTACAACGTGGCGCTGAGCGACGTCGCGGTCGCCGACGCCGCCACGCTCGGTGCGGACTCCCACGTCTCCGCGATGGACGTGACCGGTTCCGCCGCCGATGTCGGCGCGGCGTTCGACACGCTCGCGGCGCTCGACAGCGTGAACTCGATCTCGCTCACCGACGAAGACGGCACGCTCACGCTCAGCTCCTCGCAGATCCTCGACGGTGGCGACACGCTCGCCAAAATCGGCAGCGGCTTCCAGATCGCGGCGACCGGCGTCGCGATGGCCGACCTCGCCGATGTCCAGGCGGTCAGCCAGGTTGCCTCGGTCGGCATCAGCGACACCGCGGAAAACGTCTCGGACAATTTCGCCGACGTGCTCGCGCTCGGCGGTTCGCTCTCGAATCTCCACCTCACCGACACGACGCCCGTCCTCTCGCTGAGCGAGGAAGACTGGACGTCCGGCGCGGATGCGCTTGGCAAGATCGACGGCAGCTACCAGGTCGATCTCACCGCAGTGGCCGCCGGCGATGCGCAAACGGCTTCCGACGATTCGACCGTTCGCCAGATTTCGGTCGCCGACACGGCGGACGACATCGCCACGAGTTGGAGCACGCTCGTCGATCTCTACAACGGCGGCGCCGGCAAACTCGCCGCCCTCGCGCTCACGGATTCCAATCCGCTGACGCTCACGGACGATCAGCAGACCGCGGGTGCCGACATGATCGCCGCGCTGCTGCCCGACGAGACGATCCAGACCGCCGCCTGAGTGCGCAGCCCGTCGCGGCCGGGCAGAGATACGACGCGAACAACGCAGACTGTCCGCTCGCGGCTGCGTTGCCGGGACGTTCGCATCTTCGGACGCTCTCGTTCGTCTCTTCCTGCGCATGAAATTCCCCGTTCGGGCGCTGGCCCGTGTTTCCCCGGTGTTGGTCGCTGTCGCCTTCACGCTCGCCGCTCCACTTCAAGCGGCCGCGCCGGTTCTCGCCCGGCCCGCGACCCGCGCTCCGGTCACGGTGAAGGATGACGGAAAAATTTTCACCCTCGACAACGGCATCGTCACCGCGCGCATCAACAAGCGCAGCGGCGACCTCGAGGCGCTGATTTATCGCGGCATCGACACGATGGGCCACGATCAGGGGCGCGCGGGATATTGGGAGCAGGACCCGTCGAACGCACCCGACCTGAAGCAATCGATCACGATCGACCCGGCGAACAACGGCGGCGAGCGCGCCGAGATTTCCATCGCCGGCAAAACCGGCGGCAAGGTGATGTTGACGCCGAACGCACCCGGCGGCGGCACGATGTGCGATCTCGAAATCCGCTACGCGCTCGGCCGCGGCGAGAGCGGAATCTACGCCTACGCGATCTTCTCGCACCCCGCGGAGTATGGCGCGATGGGCGTCGGCGAGAGCCGCTACATCACGAAGCTCAACCAGGTCTTCGATTGGATTTCCGTCGACGCCGATCGCAACATGCTCGAGTGCGCGCCGACCGATTGGGGCACCGGCGTCGTCGTGCACGCCAAGGAGCAGCGCATCATGAGCAAGGGCGTCTACAAAAATTCCGTGGAGCACAAATACAGCTACAACGCTGTCCAATACAAAATCCCCGCCTACGGCTGGTCGTCCACGAAGGAGCACGTCGGCGTGTGGTTCGTTAATCCGACGATCGAATACCTCAGCGGCGGCGCGACGAAGCAGGAGCTCGTCTGCCACTTCGGCGACAACGACAACCCCGACCCGATCATCCTGAATTACTGGCGCGGCACGCACTACGGCGGCGGCGCGTCGTGCAACGTCGCCGCCGGCGAAACGTGGAGCAAGGTCGTCGGCCCGATGTTCATCTACGTGAATTCGCTCGAGCAGTTCGCCGCGCCTTCGCCGGCCGATCTCGACACACTCGCCGCGACCGCTGGCAACCCGACCGTGCCGAGCGCCTGGAAAGACAACGCCACCGCACTCTGGCAGGACGCGCTCGCGCAAGCCGCGAAGGAAAAAGCGAAGTGGCCCTACGATTGGGTCAACGGCGTCGACTACCCGCATAAAAACGAGCGCAGCACCGTCACCGGCCGGATCGTGCTCGACGACCCGCAGGCCGCGTCGAAAAAACTTCCGCACCTCACCGTCGGCCTCGCGTATCCCGACGCGCCCGGCAGCGCCGGCGCAAACGGCAACGCCTTCATCACCCTCGCGAGCGTGAGCGCTGAATCCACAAACGCCGCGCCCGCCGTCGGCGCAGGCGCCGAAGCTTCGCGCGGACCCGCGGCCGGCGCCGCACGCGGCCGTGGCGGTCGTGGCGCCGGCGGTTTCGCGCGCGCGACCGATTGGGTCCACGACGCGAAGCACTACCAGTTCTGGAACGACGGCAGCGAAGACGGCAGGTTCACCCTCACGAACGTGCGCGCGGGCACCTACACGCTGCATGCGTTCGCCGACGGCGTGCTCGGCGAATTCGCCAAGGCCGACATCACCGTCGAGCCCGGCAAGTCGATCGATCTCGGCACGCTCGACTGGAAACCCGTGCGCTACGGCAAACAGGTCTGGGAAATCGGCTACCCCGATCGCACCGGCGGAAAGTTTTTCAAGGGCGACGGCGCGAACTACTGGCTCTGGGGCTGGGGCCTGCGTTACCCGCTGCTCTTCCCGAACGACATCACCTACACGATCGGCAAGAGCGACTATCGGAAGGACTGGTTCTTCCAACAAACGCCGCACAGCGAGACGACCGCGTGGCTGAATCCGGAAGCGAAGGATCCCGCCAACCAGCGCTTCGGCTGGGTGAAGGCCGAGTCGCTCGAGCAATATCCGCAGACGAATCAGCGCGGCCCGTGGGGCATCTATGGCCGCGGCCGCGCGTGCACGTGGACGATCAAGTTCAACCTCGATCAGCCCGCGCAAGGCGTCGCCGCGCTGCGCCTCGCGCTCGCCGGCGCCGACGCGCAGCAACTGATCGTCGGCGTCAATGGCAAGGAGACCGGTGCGATCCGCCCGCTCAGCACGAACGCACTCCGCTACAACACGAATAAAAGCGTGTGGCAGGAACAGACGCTGAAGTTCGACGCCGCGCTGCTGAAAGCCGGCGAAAACGAAATCCAGCTCACCGTCCCCGCCGGCGAACTCACGAGTGGCGTCGTCTACGATTACCTGCGGCTCGAGCTCGATCCGGGCGCCAAGCTCGCCGTCGCCTCGGTCGCGGCAAACTGAGCGTCGTGCCGCAGTCCGCCCGCGGCGCCGCTGTCGTCTGACGCATTTGTCCGTGCTCTCCGCGCCACCTGTGGTTCAATCTACAAAACCCGCTTTCACGCTCTTCGCTTTCTTCCCATGAAGTCACTCCGCCTCATCCGCGTCCGCTGCCTCGTCGCGCTCGTCCCGTTGGCCGCGTTGTCGTTTGCGTCCACGCTTCACGCCGCTGACGCGATCGAACGCCCGGCGACCAACGCATCCGTGACGCTCGCGTCCGACGACGCGTCGTTCACGCTTTCCAACGGCATCGTCACCGCGCGCATCAACAAGCGGAACGGCAACCTGACTTCGCTGCGCTACCACGGCATCGAGACCATGGGCGGCGGCGGTTATTGGGAATCGTTGCCGCAGGCGCCCAAGGCCAGCGTCACGATCGACCCGGCCGCGAACGGCGGCGAGCGCGCCGAAGTCTCGATCAAGGGCACGCCGAACGGCCGCGGCATCGACATCGAGCTGCGCTACACGCTCGCGCGCGGCATCAGCGGCATCTACGCCTACGGCATCTACACGCACCCGGCCGCAAATCCCGCCGGCGGCTACGGCGAAAATCGTTTCATCACGAAACTGAGCCACACCTTCAACTGGATCTCCGTCGACGCCGACCGCAACATGCTCGAATGCACGCCGGAGGATTGGGGCACGGGCGTCGTCGTCCACGCGAAGGAGCAGCGGATCCTGAACCAGGGCTACTACAAAAATTCCGTCGAGCACAAATACAGCTACAACGCGATCCAGTATCGGATTCCGGCTTACGGCTGGTCGAGCACCAGGGACCACGTCGGCGTCTGGTTCATCAATCCGACCACCGAGTATCTCAGCGGCGGCGCGGAGAAAGTGGAGCTCGTCGCGCACTACGACGATCGCGAGAGCCCCGACCCGATCATCCTCGATTACTGGTGCGGCGGCCACTACGCCGGCGGCGCGAGCTGCCACGTCCCGGCCGGCGAGGAATGGAGCAAGGTCATCGGCCCGATCCTCGTTTACTGCAACGCCCTCGCCGCTCCGAAATCTCCCGCCGCCGCCGATCTCGCGACGCTCGAAGCCACGGCCGGAAATCCCACGGTGCCGCCCGCCTGGAGCGACAACGCCAACCTCCTCTTCGCCGACGCACTCGCGCAGGCGAAAAAAGAAAAGGCCGCGTGGCCCTACGATTGGGTGAACGGCGTCGACTATCCACACAAGAACGAGCGCGGCACCGTCACCGGCCAGCTCGTCCTCGATGACGCGCAGGCCGCGACGACGAAGCTCCCGCGACTCACCGTCGGCCTCGCGCATCCCGATTATCCCGGCGGCAGCGCGCGCGCCGGCAACAACGGCATCGTCACCTGGCCGCACGACGGCAATTACTACCAGTTCTGGGCCGACGGCGCCGAAGACGGAAAGTTCACGATCACGAACATCCGCCCCGGCACCTACACGCTGCACGCGTTCGCCAACGGCGTGCTCGGCGAATTCGCGAAAACCGAAATCGTCGTCGCACCCGGCAAATCGCTCGACCTCGGCAAGCTCGCGTGGAAGCCCGTGCGCTACGGCAAACAGCTCTGGGAAATCGGGTATCCGACGCGCGCCGGCGACAAGTTTTTCAAGGGCGACGGCGCGAACTACTGGCTCTGGGGCTGGGGCCTGCGCTACCCGCTGCTCTTTCCGAACGACATCACCTACACGATCGGCAAGAGCGATTATCGGAAGGACTGGTTCTTCCAACAAACGCCGCACAGCGAGACGACCGCGTGGCAGAATCCCGACGCGAAGGATCCCGCGAACCAGCGTTTCGGCTGGGTGAAGTCGCTGCCGACCGGCGCGCGCGATCCGTGGCGTGAATGGGGTCACGGCCGCGCGACGACGTGGACGGTGAAGTTCAACCTGCCGCAGGCCGCGCACGGCAAGGCCTCGCTCCGCGTCGCGCTCGCCGGTTCCGACGGCACCGCCGGCCTCGCGAATCCCGGCGCGCCCGGCGGTCTCGTCGTCGGCGTGAATCGCCACGATGTCGGCTCGGTCCATTTCATTTCGACGAACGCGCTGCGCTACAACACCAACAAGGCTGTCTGGCGCGAATACACCGTGAGCTTCGATGCCGCGCTTCTCCAGTCAGGCGAAAACGAACTCACGCTCACCGTTCCCGCCGGTGAAGTCACGTCGGGCGTCGTCTACGATTACCTGCGCCTCGAGCTCGACGAAAACCAGAAATTCGCCGGCGCCTCCGTCGCTTCCGCGAACTGACTCGCGTCGCGCTTCTCGTGCATCGCGGACGATCCGCATCTTTATCTTCCTCCTGTCTATGAAAACTCCCTCGGTCCTCTGCCGTCGCAGCCTGCTGCTCGCGACTTTGGTTTTCGCCAGCGCGGGCGCGCCCGCGATCCTCGCCGCCGAATCCGCGCCCGTCGTCGCCCGGCCCGCGGTCAACGCTCCCGTCACCGTCACCGACAACGGCGACTCGTGGACGATCGACAACGGCATCGTGAAGGCCGGCATCGTGAAGAAGACCGGCAAGATGACGTCGCTCGGTTATCACGGCATGGAGGTGCTGAATCGAAATTCCGAAAGCTGGGAGCAGTTGGCCTCGGGCACGACGACGCCGTCGGTCACGATCGATCCCGCGAGCAACGGCGGCGCGCGCGCCGAGGTCGCCGTCAAGGGCGTGACCGGCCGCATGGACATCGAAATCCGCTACGCGCTCGAGCGCGGCGTCAGCGGTTTCTACACCTACGCGATCTATTCGCACGGCGCGAACTACCCCGCGGCCGGCGAAGGCGAGAGCCGTTTCATCAACCAAATGGTGCCGACCTTCGACTGGCTCTCCGTCGACGCCGATCGCAACATGCCGCTGTGCAAGACGCCCGACCTGAACGCCGGCGTCGTCATCCACGCGAAGGAGCAGCGCATCCTCAGCACCGGCCTCTACAAGAATTCGGTCGAGCACAAATACAGCTACTGCGCCGAAATGTATAAGCTGCCCGCCTACGGCTTCTCCAGCATCAAGGATCACGTCGGCGTCTGGTTCATCAACCCGTCCAACGAATACCTCGGCGGCGGCCCCACGCGCATCGACCTCGTCTGCCACATGAGTGCGACGATGCTCGATTACTGGACCTCGGGGCACTACGCCGGCGGCGCCGAGTGCAGCATCCCCGCGGGCGAAGTCTGGAACAAGGTCGTCGGCCCGATCTTCGTTTACTGCAACGCGCTCGACACCGCGCAGACGCCCTCGCCTACCGATCTCGACACGCTCGCCGCCACCGCCGGCAATCCGACGATCCCGCCCGCGTGGAAAGCCAACGCCGATGCGCTCTTCAACGACGCGCTCGCGCAGGCAAAGATCACGCGCAAGCAGTGGCCCTACACATGGGTCCAGGGCGTCGACTACCCGCAGAAATCCGGCCGCGCCACCGTCACCGGCAAGCTCGCGCTCCGCGATTCGCAAGCTGCCTCCACGAAGCTCCCGCATCTGTGGGTCGGCCTCGCGCATCCCGACTACAAAGGGCCCGGCTCCGCGTTCGCGCGCCGCGCCGGCAATGGCGACATCGTCACGTGGGATCACGATGCGAACTACTACCAGTTCTGGACCGAGGGCAGCGACGACGGCCGCTTCACGATCGAGAACGTCCGCCCCGGCACCTACACGCTGCACGCGTTTGCCGAAGGCGTGCTCGGCGAGTTCGCGAAAACGGAAATCACCGTCGAGGCCGGCAAGTCGCTCGATCTCGGTGCGCTCGACTGGAAACCCGTGCGCTACGGCAAACAGCTCTGGGAAATCGGCTATCCGACGCGCGCGGCGGACAAGTTTTTCAAAGGCGACGGCGCGAACTACTGGCTCTGGGGCTGGGGCCTGCGCTACGCGCTGCTCTTCCCGAACGACATCACCTACACGATCGGCAAAAGCGATTACCGGAAGGATTGGTTCTTCCAGCAAGTGCCGCACAGCGAGACAACCGCATGGCTCAATCCCGACGCGAAGGATCCCGCGAATCAGCGTTTCGGCTGGGTGAAGTCGCTGCCGACCGGCTCGCCCGATCCGTGGCGCGACTGGGGCCGCGGCCGCGCGACGACGTGGACGATCAAATTCAATCGCGACCAGGCCGCGAAAGGCGTCGCCACGCTGCGCCTCGCGCTCGCGGGCGCGGACGGCCCAGGCGTCACGATCGGCGTCAACGGCAAATCCGTCGGCACGATCCGCACGGTTTCGACCAACGCGCTGCGCTACAACACGAACAAAGGCATCTGGCGCGAATACACGCAGAAATTCGACGCCGCGCTCCTCCACCCCGGCGAAAACGAAATGACACTCACCGTCCCTGCCGGCGACGTGACGAGTGGCGTGGTCTACGACTATCTCCGCCTCGAGCTCGACGAAAACGCGAAACCCGACGCTTCGGTCGCGTTGCAGTAGAGCCAAATAGTTTTCGATCTTTCGCCACAGAGGGCACAGAGCTCCGACACAAAGGACACGGAGCTCAGATCAACTTCGGGAGAAGGCGCGACTCACTCGGGCGCGTCTATCCCGCTACGACGTTCATCCACCAGCGATCCTCCGTGTCCTCCGGGTCCGAGCTCCGTGTCGTCCGTGGCGAAAAGACCGGGCTCGTTTTCCTTCTGGCTTCTGAATTCCGAATTCAGGATTCTGAATTCTGCCTTTGAATTCTTCCGCCGCCATGAACTGGAATCGTTTCAAGACCCACCTGCTCCATAACGCCGGCCTCGGCGTCTCGCTCGACATCTCGCGCATTCCCTTTCCCGACGATTTCTTCGCTACGATGGAGCCGCGCATGCAGGATGCGTTCGCCGCGATGAAGCACCTCGAGGGCGGCGCGATCGCGAACCCCGACGAGAAGCGCATGGTCGGCCACTACTGGCTCCGCGCGCCGCAGCTCGCGCCGACGCCCGATCTCGCCGGCGAAATCACTTCCACCCTCGCCGCGGTGAAGGAGTTCACCGCGAAGGTCCACTCCGGCGAAGTCGCCGGCTCGAAGGGAAAATTCAAAAACCTCCTCGTCATCGGCATCGGCGGCTCCGCGCTCGGCCCGCAGCTCGTCAGCCACGCGCTCGGCCATCCGCGCAAGGACGAGCTCGCCGTCCACTTCTTCGACAACACCGATCCCGACGGCATCGACTACGTGCTCGCCGCGCTCCGCGGCCAGCTCGCGAAGACGCTCGTCGTCGTCATCTCGAAATCCGGCGGCACCGCGGAGACGCGCAACGGCATGCTCGAGGCGATCGCCGCCTTCAGGGCCGCCGGGCTCGAGCACGCGAAAAACTTCGTCGCCGTCACCGGCGTCGGCTCGAAGCTCGACCAGACCGCGCAGGCCGAAGGCTGGCTCGCGCGCTTCGCGATGTGGGACTGGGTCGGCGGCCGCACGAGCGAGCTGAGCGCCGTCGGCCTTTTGCCCGCCGCGCTGCAAGGCATCGACATCCAGGCGATGCTCGACGGCGCCGCGGCGATGGATGTCGCCACGCGTTTCTCCACGACCGCGCAAAATCCCGCCGCGCTGCTCGCGCTGATGTGGCATTTCGCCACCGCCGGTCGCGGCGCGAAAGACATGGTCGTGCTGCCGTATAAGGACCGGCTGCTCCTTTTCTCGCGCTACCTGCAGCAGCTCATCATGGAGTCGCTCGGCAAGGAGCTCGACCTGCAGGGCCGCGTCGTCAACCAGGGCATCGCCGTCTACGGCAACAAAGGCTCGACCGACCAGCACGCCTACGTGCAGCAGCTCCGCGAGGGCGTGAATAATTTCTTCGTCACCTTCATCGAGGTGCTCAAGGACCGCGACGCGAAGACCTCGCTCGAAGTCGAACCCGGCATCACCAGCGGCGACTACCTGCAGGGTTTCCTCCTCGGCACGCGCGACGCGCTCAGCGAGAAGGACCGCCACTCGATCACGATCACGGTGCCCGACGTCTCGCCGCGCTCGCTCGGCATGCTCATCGCACTCTACGAGCGCGCGGTCGGCTTCTACGCGTCGCTCGTCGGCATCAACGCCTACCACCAGCCCGGCGTCGAAGCCGGCAAGAAAGCCGCGGGCGGCGTGATCGCGTTGAAAACGAAACTGGTCGCCGCGCTTCAAGCCGCGCCCGGGAAGGCATTCAACGCCGAGCAGCTCGCCGTCGCCGCCGGTGCGCCGGAAAAGACCGAGCTCGCCTATAAAATCCTCGAGCACCTCGCCGCCAACAAATCGAGCGGCGTGAAAAAACGCGCGCGCACGCCGTGGTTCGAGTCCACGTATCGGATCGGCTGAGCCACCGACCGGGGATTGTCGTTGCGACGCGCCGCCCGACGCCGCAATTCATCCCGCTGCCATGTCGCGCCTGCCTGTGATCCTCAACGTCGTCGCGCTGCTCTGTGCTGCGACGCTCGGCGCGTTGTTTTTTCAAACCCAGCGCGCGCGCCGGCAGCTCGAGGCCACGCTCGCCGACGAGACGATGCGCGCGTCCAAACTCGCCGCCAGCCTCGCGGTCGCGCACGAGGAAAACGCCGCGTTGAAATCGCATCTCGGCGAGACGGAGTCCGAGCTCGGCGCGACGAAAACGAAACTCGCCGCCAGCGACGCGCGGGCGACCCAGCTCGACCGCGAGCTCGCGCAGGCGAAATCCGCGATCGCCATGCACGAGCGCAACGCGCAGGCGCTCGCCGCCGAAATCGCGTCGCTGCGCCAGGATCTCGCCGATGCGCGCAGCTCCAGTGCCTCGCCCGAGGCCGTCGCCGCCTACAAAAACACGATCGCCGAGCTCGAGCGCGAGCTCGCCGCCGCGGGCAATGGCGTCGCGGCACCCAACGCCGCCGGTGCGGCCACCGCCGTTTTCGCCAGCCGCACCGGCCGCGGCACCGTGCTGAGCGTCGGCGCGGAAAACGCCTTTGTCGTGCTCGACTTCGGCGCCACGCGCGGTGCGACCGTCGGGCAAAAGTTGACGATCGGCGGCGGAACCGATCCGATCGCGACCGTTCTCATCAGCGATGTCCGCCCCAACTTCTCGATTGCGCAGGTGTTGCCCGACACGTTGCGCGGGGTCTTGCAGAAGGGCGACGTGGCTGTATTACTCCGCTAGACCATGACCACCTCCCGCAAAACCATCCTCGCTCTCCTGCTCATCGCATTTGGCGCGTTGCTTGGTGGCTGCAGCACCAACAGCCCCAAAAACACCGCGATTCCGTGGAGCCAGCCCGCCAGTTGGGAAGGCCAGATTCCCGGCATGGGCCAGCCCACCGGCCGCTGAACCGCCGCTCGCGGCGCGCCCGAAAGGAGAAGGCAGAAACGAGAAGGAGTTTTTTTCCTTCTCCTTTCCGCCTTCTCCTTTCTCTTTTCCGACTGTGCCGGAAAACCTCTCGCTCACTCCGCAGCCCGGCCATCTTTACGTCGTCGCCACGCCGATCGGCAACCTCGCGGACCTGACCGAGCGTGCTCGCGCGATTCTCGCCGCCGTCGATCTCGTGGCCTGCGAAGACACGCGCACGACCGGGGCACTGCTCGCGCGGCTCGCCCTGCCGCACAAGGAGCTCGTCGCCTACCACGAGCACAACGAAACGGAAGCCGCCGAGCGCCTCGCCGCGCAACTCGCCGCCGGCAAATCCGTCGCGCTCGTCACCGATGCCGGCACGCCCGCGCTGAGCGATCCGGGGTTTCGGGTCGTGCGCGCCTGCCGTCGTCGCGGATTGCCGGTTGTGCCCGTGCCGGGCGCGAGCGCGCTGCTCGCGGTGTTGAGCGCGAGCGGGCTGCCGACCAATGGGTTTCTGTTTCTCGGTTTTCTACCGCCGAAAAGCGCGGCGCGCGTCGCGGCGTTCAAGAAATACCGCGACTTCGACTACACGCTCGCCCTCTACGAAAGCTGCCACCGGATCGACAAAGCCGTCGCCGAGCTCGTCGCGACGCTCGGCGACGCGCGCGTGATCTGCGTCGCGAAGGAAGTGACGAAGCTGCACGAGGCGTTCTTTGTCGGCTCGGCCGCCGAGGTGCAGGCGCGCCTCGCCAAGGCCAGCCTCAAGGGCGAATTCGTCCTGCTCGTCGCGCCGAAGGATTTTGTGCTGTGAATGCCGGAGAGCAAACATCCGTCGCGGTCGTCGACATCGGCAGCAACTCGATCAAGGTGCTCGTCGCCACCCGCGCCCCCGACGGTGGCGTGACGCCGCTCCACCAGCGGACGATCGACGCGCGCATCAGCGCCGGCATCAGCCAGAGTTCGCCGCGGCTCGGCGAGGACGGAATGGCACGCGGGCTCGAAGCGATTCGCGCGCTGCTCGCGGAGATCGCGCCGTTTAAACCCGCGCGCGTCGAGCTCGTCGCGACGAGTGCCGTGCGCGACGCGCAGAACGGCGCGGAGTTTCGCGCGCGCATTCTCCACGCCACCGGCCGTGAGATCCGCATTCTCAGCGGCGACGAAGAGGCCGACCTCATCGGGCGCGGGCTCGCCGCCGATCCGGCGCTGGCCGGGCTGCGCGATTTCTACGTCTTCGATCTCGGCGGCGGCAGCCTCGAGTGCCTCGCGTTTCGGAATCGCCACGTCACGCAGGCGGTCAGCCTGCAGCTCGGCTGCGTGCGGCTGATGGAAAAATTCACGCGCGACACCGCCGCGCCGTTTCCCGACGTGTTGCAGACGCGAATCGCCGCGCATGTGCGCAGCGTGTTTGCGCAATCCGCCTTTGAATTCGACCTTCCCGCCGGCGCGATCGCGGTCGGCACCGGTGGCACGATGACCACCGTCCGCGCGATCGATGGCGCGCGCGCGGGAAAATCGCTCGCTGCGACCGATCCCCGCCTGGCGCTCTCGCTGCTGCGCGAACTGCTCGCCTGCCTCGCCGCGCTGCCGCTCGCCGAGCGCAGGGAAATCCCCGGCCTGCCGCCGGCGCGCGCCGATGTTTTTCCCACCGCGCTCGCGACGATGATCGCCGTCGCAGAACTCGGAAATTTTTCGGCGTTCCGGCATTCCATCTCCAACCTCCGCTACGGACTGGCCGCGGAACTGCTTGCGTCGCCGCCGCCGCAAACCATTTAGAGTTCATTTCAAAACCGCGGCGACGTGGCACGGGCGTCCCGCCCGTGTTTCGGCCCCGCTCACGGGCAGGATGCCCGTGCCACGTCGACCCATCGCGAGTGAGTAGCCGAGGTCTTGAAATGAGTTCTTTAGCGCGCCTTCGCCGCCTGCCGGAGCGCTTTGATGATCGCCTGAAAATCCGCGGGCAACGGCGCGCGCAGGTCGAGTTCCTTGCCGGAAATCGGATGCGCGAGCACGAGGTGCTCGGCGTGCAGCATCACGCGCTCGGGTTGCTTTTTCAGCCGCGCGTCCGGTTTCCAGCCGTAGAGCGGGTCGCCCAGGATCGGGTGTCCGAGCGATTTCAGGTGCACGCGAATCTGATGCGTGCGGCCCGTGAAAATACGGCAGCGCAACAGCGCCGCGAGGTCGCCGAACGCCTCGACGCGCTCCCAGTCGGTGCGCGACGGTTTCCCGCCTTCGCCGATGGTCATGCGGTGCCGGTGCACCGGATGCCGCGCGATCGCGCGATCGATCGTGCCGCTCAGGAGCTGCGGCACGCCCGCGACCAGCGCGAGATATTCCTTCTTCAACGCGCGCGTCGCAAACTGATCCGCGAGCGCGCGGTGCGCCTTGTCGGATTTTGCAACGACGATCACGCCCGTCGTTTCCTTGTCGAGGCGGTGCACGATGCCCGGCCGCTCGACGCCACCGATGCCGCTCAGCGAACCGGCGCAGTGCGCGAGCAACGCGTGCACGAGCGTGTCTTCGCCCGTCGCCGCGCCGGGATGCACGATCATCCCCGACGCCTTGTTCACCGCGAGCAGGTGCTTGTCCTCGAAAATCACGTCGAGCGGGATGTCGACCGCCTTCAGCTCCGTCGGCACGACCTCGGGCAGCGAAAACTCGATCGCGTCGCCCGCGGCGACCGTGTGGTCGCGTTTGATCGCGCGGCCGTGAAACGTCACCAATCCCGCGTCGAACGCACGCTGCAGCGCCGTGCGGCTGTGGTCGGGAAATGCGAGCGCGAGCGCCTTGTCGGCGCGCAGCACGCGGGTGCCTTCGGGAACGGTGTAGGTCTGCGGCATGGTTGAGCGCGTGATGCTTAACCCGCGTTTCGCGGGAAGCGCAACGCTGCGAGCGCGCGTCGCGGACAATCCACGCTACGCCGCGAGCTGCGCGATCGTATCGAGCGCGGCCTTGCGCGTGGCCGCCGGCACGTCGGCGACTTCCCAGCCATGACGCGCGAGCTGCGCCAGCTCCGCGCGGGTGAACGTGAGCTCGCGCGCGAGCGTCTCGTATTCCTCGACGAGCGAATTCGCAAAACACAGCGGGTCGTCCGTGCTCACCGTGCACCGCACGCCGGCGCGCAACAACGCGCGCAGCGGATGATCTTTCATCGAGGGCACGACCTGGAGACCGACGTTGCTGATCGGGCACACGTCGAAGGTCACGCCGCGCTCCGCCGCGAGCTTCACGACCGCGGGATCCTCGACCGCGCGCACGCCGTGCTGCACACGCGTGACGCCGAGCACCTCGATCGCTTCGCGCACGCGCGCGGCGCCGTCGAATTCGCCGGCGTGGCACTTCGTGACCTTGCCCGCCGCGCGCAATTTCGCCCAGACCGCCGCGGTGTCGGGATGCGTCGGCATCTGCTCGAAACCGTGCAGGTCGACGCCCGCGAGTCCATCCCACGCGTCGAGCTGGTCGATCGTCGGGCGCAGCTCGCCGCCAAGATCGCTGCGCAGCATGCCGGTAAAAATCCGCACCTCGAGTCCCGCCGGCACCGCCGCGCGGATCGCCGCGATGATTTCCGGGCCGGGGACGTTGATGAATTTCGTCACCGGCAGGTGAAAACTCGTCTCGACGTAGCGCACGTTCTGCGCGACGTGTTTCGCGAACATCACTTTTGCCGCTTCGTAATAGCGCTCGGCCGAGGTGAACCACGGCAGCGCGTTGTCGAGGAGAATGCGTTCGAAATCGGGGAACGACGTGTAGCGGTAGCTGCGCGCGCGAAACGCCGGATCGGGCGGCCACTGGTCCGGCTGCCACGCGACGAGCAGTTCGTAAGGCAGCGCGCCCTCGACGTGGAGGTGCGTCTCGGTTTTCGGCAGGGCCTGGATGAAATCGCGCATGAGGTTGAAAGCAGCGAGTAGCGGGTAGTGAATAGCGAGAAGTGGAGCCGCGCTAGCGTGATGCTCGCTACCTGCTACTCACGACTTCTTCCCGAGCAAATACGCTGGATTCAATTTGTGCAGCGACTTCGGCACGAAGAGCCCGTCCTTGCGGATGAGTTTGCCGTCGAACCAGATTTCGCCGCCGCCGTATTCGGGGCGCTGCATGCAAACCATGTCCCAGTGGACCTGCGACTTGTTGCCGTTGCCGCACTCCTCGTAGGCCTGGCCGGGCGTGAAGTGAAACGAGCCGGCGATCTTCTCGTCGAAAAGGATGTCGCGCATCGGCTCGAGGATGTGCGGATTGAAACCGATCGCGAATTCGCCGATGTAGCGCGCGCCCGCGTCGCTGTCCAAAATTTCGTTCAGCCGCTTCGTGTTGCTCGAAGTCGCCTCGACGATTCTCCCTTTCTTGAACGCGAGCCGGATGTTGTCGAACGAAGCGCCGAGGTAGACCGTCGGCGCGTTATACTGCACGTATCCCTCGACGCTGTCTTTCACCGGGCAGGAAAAGACCTCGCCGTCGGGGATGTTGCGCAGGCCGCCGCACGGCACCGCGCCGATGCCCTTGATGGAAAACCGCAGGTCCGTGCCGGGCCCGGTGACGTGCACGCGGTCGGTCTTCTTCATCAGATCCGCGAGCGCCTTCATGCCCGGCACCAGCCGCGCGTAGTCGAGCGTGCAAACCTTGAAATAAAAATCCTCGAACGCCTCCGTGCTCATGCCGGCCTGCTGCGCCATCGCCGGGGTCGGCCAGCGGAGCACGACCCACTTCGTCTTGCCGACGCGGTGATCGAGGACCGGCTTCATCAGGCGCGAGACGAGCTGCACTTTTTCCGACGGCACGTCGGACGATTCGAAGATGTTCTCCGAGCCGCGCAGCGCGATGTAGGCGTCCATCTTCTGCATCCGCGCGAGCTCGATCTCCGCATGCGGCGCGAACTGCGCCTCCTCCGCGCCCCGCGCCAGCTCGCGCGTCACGCGCGCGCGGTGAATCTGCACGTAGGGATGCGCGCCGCGGGCCCGCGTCGCACGGACCAATGCGATCACCATCGCGTCGGGCACGTCGAACGCATCGATGAGGACCCGCTCGCCTTTCTTCAGCGCCGTCGAAAAGCCCGCGAGCCCTTCGGCCAGTTGGGAGAATCGTGGATCGATGATCATGTTGGCCGGCAACTAACGCCCTGCTTCCGCCCGCTCGCAAGGGGAAAGCTGGCATCACGCTCCCGAGTAGCGCGTCTGTCTTGCAGACGCCGGCTCGGTGGTAGGTTGCAAGCGTCTCTCGCTGTGCCGGCCGGCAGAGTGGCGCGGCAAGCGCGCCACCTACACGCGAACAAAAATTGGCGTCTGCAAGACAGACGCCCTACGCCTGCTTACCCAGCAGCCCGCGCACCGGTTTGCGGAAAACAAATCCGCCCGACCGCTTCGTCGAAGTCCGACGCACCGCGGATGATGTCGATCTCCAGCCGCAGGTAGAAAAACGGCAGCGCGCCGGCGTAGCGCTCGTTGATGCGCACGGCGTCCTTCTCCGTCGTGACGACGCAGTCCGCACCTTCGCGCTGCGCCGCGGCGAACAATTCGGCAAGATCCTCCTCGGCGAAACGATAGTGATCGAGGAAACGCTCGCGCCCGACCAGGAGCGCGCCGAGATCGCGCAGGAATTTTTCGAAGCTCTCCGGCGTCGCGATGCCGCTGAAGGCGAACACGCGCTTTCCTTTCAGGAACGCGAGCGGCTCGCGCGCGTCGGGCGCATCCGGCGCCGCGCCAAAGCGCTGCAGATACTGCGGCCGGTGCACGCATTCGATGATGTCGACGCCGGGATTGTGTTCCTCGATCAGGCGCTCGAGTTCGGCGTCGCGCTGGCCGTTGGACTTCGTGAGGAACACGTAGCTCGCCCGCTTCAGGTGCTTGATCGGCTCGCGCAGGATGCCGCGCGGCAGCAGGTGGCCGTTGCCAAACGGATTCGTCTTGTCGACGAGCAGGAGATTCAGCCGGCCTTTCAGCGGCAGATACTGAAAACCGTCGTCGAGCACGAGCGTGTCGCAGCCGAATTTCTTGATCGCGAACGCGCCGGCCTTCACGCGGTTCTTGTCCACGAGCACGATCACGCCGGGCAGGTTGCGCGCGAGCATGAACGGCTCGTCGCCGGCCTGCTCGCTGTCGAGCAGCACGCGCGTGCCGTCGCTCACGATGCGCGGCGGCGGCTCGGCGGCCTGCGTGAGCGACCACCACCATTTTTTCCAGAACGGCGGCGCCTTGCTCTTGTAGCCGCGACTGAGGATCGCGACCTTGCGCCCGCGGTCGCGCAGCGCGCGCGCGAATTTTTCCACGACGGGAGTCTTCCCGGTGCCGCCGACGGTGAGGTTTCCGACGACGACGACGAGGCAGCCGAGCGGCTGGTCGTGGAGGATGCGGTGCCGGTAAAGCCAGAGCCGCGCCTGCGCGATGCCGTTGAAGAGCCATGACAGCGCCTGCAAAAAAGCGCCGTAGACTGCCGGCCCGGCGCCTGCTCTCCGCCCGTAGATCACGTCGACCGTATAGAGCTCGAGCGCGGTGAATTGTTTCTTCAGCCAGGGCTGGGACATTGCGTTGACAGGAATGAAGGTTGACGCGTCCCGCCACGTAAACTGTTTTTGTTTCGCCTACGCGCCTACACCATGAGCTACAAACTTTTCATTCCCGGCCCCATCGCCGTTTCGGAAAAAACGCTCCGCGCCATGTCGCAGCCCATGATCGGGCATCGCAGCACGGATTTCGTCGCGCTCTACAATTCCATCCAGCCCGACTTGCAGGCGTTGATGTTCACCAAGGATCCCGTCTACCTCTCGACCAGCAGCGCGTGGGGTGCGATGGAAGGCTCGCTCCGCAACGTCGTGCAGAAAAAAGTCCTGAACTGCATGAACGGCGCGTTCTCGGACAAGTGGAACGACGTCGCGCTGCGCGATGCCAAGCAGGCGACCGCGCTGAAATTCGAATGGGGCCAGCCCGTCGATCCCGAGGCCGTGCGCAAGGAGCTCGCCAAGGGCGGCTACGACGCGATCACGCTGATCCACAACGAAACCTCGTGCGGTTGCATGAGCGATCTCGCCGCGATCATGAAAGCGGTGCGCGAATTTCCCGACGTCATCTCGATCGTCGACACGGTCAGCTCGTTCAGCGCGCTGCCGATCAAGAAGGACGAGCTGGGGATCGACGTGTTCATCACCGGCTCGCAGAAGGCGCTCGCGCTTCCGCCCGGCCTCTCGCTCCTCTCGGTTTCGAAACGCGCCCTCGAGCGCGCCGCGAAGACCGAAGGCCGCGGCTACTATTTCGATTTCTCGGAATTCCAGAAAAACCACGAGGCCGGCATGACGCCGAGCACACCGACGATCCCGCACATCTACGCGCTCAAGTCGAAGCTCGAGGACATCAAGGCCGAGGGTTTCGACGCGCGCTTCGCGCGGCACGCGCGGCTGAACAAGACGGTGCGCGATCATGTGCTCGCGAAAGGCTTCAAGATGTTCCCGAAGGACGGCTACGGCTCGGTCACGCTGAACTGCTTCGCGAACAACCTGAATTACGACCTCGCCGCGCTGAACAAGACCCTCAAGTCGAAGCACGGCCTCGTGATCGACGGCGGCTACGGCAAGCTGAAGGGAAAAACCTTCCGCATCTCGAACATGGGCGACGAGACCGACGCGACGATCGCCGCGATGTTGAAATCCTTCGACGCCGCGCTCGCCGAGACGCCGAAGCTCGCGGCGGCGTAATCGGCGGAATTACTCCCAAGCCAGGGCTGCGCTCGTAGGGCGTCTGTCTCGCAGACGCCTTGGGCCGCCAATCTCCCTCGGCCTCTGCAAGACAGACGCCCTACGGCTGACGCAGCCATATTGATCACGGCATCCGATTCAATCCTTCGACGCGCACGCTCCATGTGCCGTCCTGCGGAAAACCCGGCGCGTTGACTTTCGGCGCACCGTCCCAACCCGCGGCCATCAAGCCCGCGGCGAGCAGCAACGACGAGTTCACCGGCAGATAAGCCACGCAGCCGTTCGGCTCTTTCGGCCGCCGCACGTAGCCGCTCGGCATGAAGCGCGCGGCGGGCGACGGATTTGTGAGGATGCGCACCGCAAGCTCCGCTTCGCCGAATCGCGCCGCCGTCAATGCGCCCTGCCCGAGCTGCCAGCTCGCCCAATGATCGGGACCGTTGCGGCGGTTCACTTCGGCGAACGTCCGCCGCGCCGTCTCCACGTCCACGAAATCCGTCTGCGGCAGATAACCGAGCGCGAGCAGCATCGTCGTCGGCAGGCCGCCGCGGCGCTCGTAAATGCCGGGTTCCGTTTCGATCTCGAGATATTTGCCGTCGCTGACCGGCAGCGGCGAAAGTTTTTGCAGGATGTCCGCCCACTTCGGCTCGGGCGCGAGGCCGAGCCGCGCGCGCCAGCTCTGCGCGAGCTGCAGCCCGTAATGCCAGTCGGCCAGCTCGAAGGCCGGATTCTGCGTCGTGTTTTCGCCGGCGCGCTCGCTGACGTTCTTGATCGGCGGGCCGAGCACGTAGCGCTGCGTCGCCGCATCGTAGAAGGCGAACGACGCGAGAAATCTCGCCGACTCGAAAACGACGTCGCGATATTTCTCGAGCGTCGCGCGATCCGGATGCGCTCGATAGACGAGCTCGGAAAGCAGGATCGGGTTCGGCTCGTTCCAGATGATGAAGGGGTTGATCGAACCGGGACCCGGGCGGCCGTCGGGCCCGGTCATCTTCGGCCAGCGCGCGCCTTCGAAGCCCTGCTCCTTCGCGGCGGCGAGCGCGACGGGGAGAATCCTGCGATACCAACCGAGCCCTTTTTCCAGCAGGTCGGTGTGGCCCCACGCGTAGAATTGCGCGGCGTGCCAGAAGAACATTTCGGAATTGTGCTTCCCGAACCAGCTGATCTGCGCGAGGCCCGTTTCGGACGGCGGCACGTCGCCCGCGTAGTTCACGCGCATCAGATAAAGCGAAAGCACGATGCGGCGCTCGAGCTCCGCCGCGCGCGGATCGCTGCTGCCGGCGAGATCGATCATCCCGCCTTTCGTCCAGTAGTCCTGCCAGCCGGCCGCGCTCGCGTCGCGCGTCGCCTCGAAAGTCGGCGCCGTTGCGGCGTTCGCCTCGGGCGCAAATGCGCACGCGAACACCAGCGCGTCGCCGTCCGCGGCACGCAGCCGGAAATCGTGCGGCGCGGCTTCGGTCACTTCGCCCTGGCCGCGCCACGCGAGATTCACGATCGTGTGCGCATCGTCGAGCGTGCGCACGAGCTGCGCGAAGCCGGCGCCGTGGCGCGCGATCGTCGTGCGATGTTTCTCCGGCGCCCAGACGAACGGCGGCTTGTTGCGCGCGCCCTGCGCATCGGAACTGAATTGATAAGTGTAGGGCAAATGCAGCCGCACCTGCAGCTCGCCGCGCGACACGAGCGGCGAGATCAACTTCACCGCGATCGCGCTCTGCGCCGCGTGCGCGACCGTCTCGACCACGACCGGCTCGCCCGCGAGCGTGTAGCGGCTCGTCACGACGCCGGTCCACAGATCGAGCCGCTGGTCGATCGCGCTCAATTCATCCGGCCGGATTTCCCGGCCGCGATAGACGAGGCTGATTTGGCCGAGCGGAATCGGATGCGGGTTCTCCCGAAAATACGTGCCGGCCGGACTGCTCTGCAGGCTCGCGTAGGGAACTTTGCGGCCATGGAAATCATAGAGCTTCGTCGCGTCCGCGAGCGTGTAGCCGTGCGGATTCGGAAACGAATGCCACGCCCACGTCGAAAGCGTTTCGAGCGGCAGTCCTTTTTCGAAGTAAAGTTCGCCGAACGACTGGAGTCCCGTCACATCGACCGTGAACGCGAAGTCGCCGTTGCCGACGCTGATCGCCGCCTCGGGATCGACGCTCGTCACGTGCACATCATACCGGCTCACCACCGCGTGTCGGTCGATCGGCGCCGCGAGCGAAAGGCGAACCGACGCGCACGCCAGCGTCCACAACACGAAAACTCGCAGCGAGGCTGGGCTCATTGCAAAAGCGAGGACGCTCTCGTCCCGCGGTGCAAAGCGAAACTCGGCCGCGCGTCACGTCGGCATGATGTCTGCCTCGCGATCACCGGCGCGCGAATCCGCCGCGAGATCGACAATCGCCCGCGCACGATCATTCTCCGCGAAGGATTTAACGGCGGCGCGCGTATCTATTACGAGACTTGCCCCATGAAACCAAACTTCCGCTTCCCCGCTTCGCTCACCGCCGCACTCGCGCTCGTGACTGCCGCCGTCCCGCTCGCCGGCCAGGACATCCCCCTGCCGCCCTCTTACGTCAACGTCACTCGGGAAGCCGCCGCTCCGGTGCCCACGCTCAGCATCGACTTCGTCGGCGGCTCCGTCGCGGACCTGCTCGCCACGCTCGCGAAAAACGGAACGCGATTCAATCTGCTCGCCAACAACGAAGAAATGGCGACGCCGCTACCGGCATTCTCGGTGCGCAATGCGCTGCCTACCGGGCTCGCCAAGGCGCTCGATCAACTGGTTCACGCGCGCGGCCTTTCGGTCGAACAGACCGGCAGCGGCCCGATCGGAGCCGAACCCGTCTTCGTGTTGATTCGTCCATTGCGGCCTTCGAACACGATCTTCGAGTCCTTCCAGATGGAACCGTATCTGCAAAAGCATTCCATCCAGGACATCATCGATGCCATCCGGACAGCTTGGACAATGAACCCCGCACACGGCGCCGACGAGCTGCAGGTCAAATTTCATCCACCGACGAAGCTCCTCCTCGCGTCCGGCTCGCCCGCCGGCATTGAACTCGCGAGACAAGTGGTGAATTCGCTCACCCCGTCGGTTCGCATCGCGCTTTCGCCCGAGGACGAGCGGCGCCGGCTCGAAGCCGTCGCGCAGGAGGTGAGCCGCCGGCGCGAGCTTCGCGACCAGGCGAAATCCTCGGATGGAAGGCCCCAACCACCCGCTCCGCCGCCCGAAAAGGATAAGGAATGACCGGCCCGTCCGCCGCCTCGCTCGCCTCAACCGTGCCGCTCTCCCCGTCACGCACGGATGCGTCGCCGCTGCGGGCGTTGACGATGGCGCTCGCGCGCGGCGATGACGCGAGCTGGGCGCGGTTTCATCGCGATTACGGCCCGGCGATTTTCCGGCGACTGCTCGCGCTCACGCGCGGCGACCACGATCTCGCGAGCGAAGCGCTGCAACAAACGTATCTGCGCATCGCGCGCTACGCGCGACCATGCGATTCGGAGGCGGAATTCGCCACCTGGCTGCGCGTCGTGGCACGCACGGCACTGAGCGACTGCCGTCGCCGGCGACAAAGCTTCTGGCAACTGCTGCGCCGCCGCGCCGTCGAACCGGATTCGGCGAATCTCGACGCCGAGGACGATCGCCTGCTGGCGGCCCTCGACGGGGCACTCGCGCTCCTCGATGCCGATGACCGGGCGCTGCTCGAAGCCAAATACCTCGCCGGCGCCGATGTGCGCTCGATCGCGAGCCGGCTTGGAATTTCCGCCAAAGCCGCGGAGTCGCGGCTCACCCGCGCGCGCGCCGAGTTGCGCCATCGCCTGCTCGCCGCGCTTCCCCGCCATGAATAACCGCCACGATCGCGAAACCAGACTGCTCGCGGAAATTTTCCACGGCGATTGGACCGAAGGCCAAACCGCTGACTTCGCCCGTGCGGCCGCGGCGCACGCGCGCCGTGCGCGCGCGATGCGCTCGCTTGCCGTCGGCGGCGCGGGCATCGTAGCCGCGGCCGCCATTGCCCTGATGCTTTTCTCCGCGACCTCGACGCCGCGCACATCGGTTCCATCCTCCGCACCCGCGGCCAAAGGCTACAAAATCATCTCCGATGACCAGTTGCTCGCCGAGCTCCGCGACCGGCCCTTGCTCGTGGTGAAAAAGAAGAATGGCGCGCGCGAATTCGTGCTGCTCGACGGCGAATAGATCGCGTCCACGGTAATTTTTTTGCGGGATTCGGCCGGCGAGCGGCGTGTGGAGAGTGTCAGGCAGATGCCTGCCGCCCCGAACCGATGAAAATATTCCCGCTTCACCTCCCGTTGGCCGCCGTCGTCGCCGCTGCGCTGTTTTTCACCGCCGGCCGCGCCGAGGAGAAATCTCCCGCCGCGTCCGAGCCGTCCGGCCCGACGCAACTCGTGATCGCGCATGGCGTGATCCAAGGTCGCACCACCGACGGCCGGCCGACCCGCGCCACGTTGCGCAATCTCGCCGACGAGCTCATGCGCCTGTATCCGACCGCCGTCATCAACATCGCCGGTGTCGACGACGTGGTTGTGGGTGACGTGATTCTGCATGTTCCTCACGTCGGGTTCGATCGCGTCGACGGCACGGTCCATGCGATCCTCGACACGCTGGTCGAGGCGACCGACGAGCCGAAATTTGCCGTGAAGCGTTTCGGCGAAAGGACGTATGTTCTTTCTCGGACGCGCGTCACGTCGGCCGCGCCCGCACGCAACATCGAGGTTTTCAATCTCAAGCTCTACCTCGAGGGTCCGGGCGAAACGGCCGAGCTCGAGTTGCAGCGACGCGAGGCCGAGACGCACCTGGATGATCTCGGCAAAAATCTCAAAAAGACGACGGCGAGGTTCGCCGCCGGACTTCAGCCCACGGATGAGTCGGACCAAATCCAGTCGGAGATCGAGCTGCAGAAAAACCGAATCGACCTGCTGAAGCAGAAACTGGAACGAAAGCACCTGAGCAAGGAGATGGTTTCAGCGCGCATCGACGCGCTCGTGCAGGTCGCCCGTTCCACGCTCGAAAAGCTCAATCCAGGTGAAAAGCCGCCCGAGTTCGAATACCATGCCGGCACTTATTTGTTGATTGTGATCGGGTCCGATACCGCGATCGATGTCACGCGGAAGGTTGTCAACGCGCTCCAGCAATCTCCAAACTGATCTCGTGGCCGATGCCGCGCATTCCGCTGCCCTCTCGCTGAACGGTTTTCCCGCCGTGCCGCTTTTGCCTGCGAACGACGCGCAGCCGGAGGAGATCGTCGTGCTCACGCGACGGCTCGCGGCTGGCGACGAAGCGGCGTTTCGCGCCTTCCACGCGCGCTACTTCGATCCGCTCTACCAGTTCCTGCTCGTCGTCTCGCGCGGCGACACGCACGCCGCACAGGAAGCGTTGCAGGAAACGATGCTGCGGGTCGCGCGTCGCGCCCGGGAATTCGACGACGAGGAAGCGTTCTGGGCCTGGCTGCGCGCCGTCGCGCGCAACGCCGCTCGCGATGGCGGGCGCCGCCGCCGGCGCTACTTTGCGGTGCTCGAGCGTTTCGGGCTCGTCGCGCGCGATGAGCGGAATCACGAGGCCGATCTCCGCGCGCTGCTCGAGGAAACCCTGGCCGAGCTCACGCCCGACGATCGCGAACTGCTCGCCGGAAAATATCTGCGCGGAGCGACCGTCGTGGAACTGGCGGAAGCAAACCGACTCACGGAAAAGACGGTCGAATCGCGGCTGCTCCGGCTCCGCCGCGACCTCGCGGAGCGCTTGCGCAGAAAACTCGGCTCGCCATGAAACGCTCCGACCAAGATCGGCTGCTGCGGGAAATCCTCGCAGACGAAGCGCTGGAACGCGTGCGCACCGCCACGCTCGCCGCCGGCGTGGCGATGCTGCGTCGACGGCGCCGGCGTCGCGTCATCGCCGCAACTGCGGTGGCGTCGGCGGCTTTTGCCCTGTTGTTCGCGACGGTGATGCAGCGTCGCCTCGCGCCACCGGCGGCGCAGTCGACCGCCGTTCCGACCGCGGCGACGCCGCGCGTCAAATGGATCGACGACGACCGGCTGCTCGCGCTGTTTTCCGAGCGAGGCGTCGCGCTTATCGGCCGCCCGGGCGAGCAGCGGTTGGTGTTGCTCGACTCGGCCCCGTCGAAGCGCTGAGCCCGCGCCGCCACCCTCGCGCGCACGCGCGTGCGCGACTCGAAAAGAAAAAGTTCTCCTTGCACTTCGTCGGGACGCGACTAACGGCTCGCAGGCCCATGAAGTCTCTTGTCATCGCCGAGAAGCCGTCGGTCGCAGCCGACCTGGCGCGCGCACTCGGAAAAATTCCCAAGAAAGGCGACCACTACGAGAACGACGAATTCGTCATCTCGTATGCGCTCGGCCACTTGGTGGAGCTCGAGATGCCCGAGGACATCGACAAGAAAAAATACGGCTTCTGGCGGCTCGAGACGCTGCCGATCGTGCCCGAGAAGTTCGGGTTGAAACCGATCGAGCAGTCGAAGGAGCGCTTCAGCGCGCTGAAAAAACTTCTCGCCCGCAAGGACATCGACCAGGTGATCAACGCCTGCGACGCCGGCCGCGAGGGCGAGCTCATCTTCGCCTACCTTTATCAGCTCACGAAATCGAAGCTCCCCGTGAAACGCGCGTGGATGCAGACGATGACGACCGGCGGCATCCAGGAGGCATTCAAGAACCTGCGCCCCGGCGAAAAGATGCACGGGCTGGAGGACGCCGCGCGCTGCCGCAGCGAGAGCGACTGGCTCATCGGCATCAACGGCACGCGCGCGCTGACCAAGCGCATGTTCGGCTCGCGCGCGGGCAACGTCGCCTCCGTCGGCCGCGTGCAGACGCCGACGCTCGCGATCGTCTACGCGCGCGAGCTCGAGATTCGCAATTTCAAGCCGCGCGATTACTGGCGCGTGACGGCGACGTTCGAGGTCGCGAAGGGCCGCTACGAAGGCGTCTACCAGCGGCCGAATTTCAAGCGCGCGGAAAACGACGAGCACGACCGCATCGACCGCGTCTGGAACAAAGCCCTCGCCGAAGCCGTCCTCGCCGCGTGCCAGGGCCAGCCGCTCGCGAGCGTCGTCGACGAGAAAAAAGCCAGCACGCAGGCCGCGCCGCGGCTCTACGATCTCACCACCCTCCAGCGCGAGGTGAACAACCGCTACGGCCTGCCCGCGCGCCGCACGCTCCAGATCGCACAGGCGCTCTACGAGCGGCACAAGATGATCACCTACCCGCGCACCGATTCGCGCGCGCTGCCGGAGGATTATGTGCCGACCGTGCGCGAGACGATGACCAACCTCGTCGCGCACCATCATCTCGCCGAGCACGCGCAAAAAGCTCTGGACCAGGGCTGGGTTCGCCCGAACAAGCGCATCTTTAACAACGAGCAAATCTCCGATCACTTCGCGATCATCCCGACCACGCACGAGGCGAAGCACCTCGATGAGATGGAGGCGAAGGTGTTCGACATGATCGCGCGGCGCTTCGTCGCGGCGTTTTTTCCGGCGGCGGAGTTCGACGTCACGACGCGCCTCAGCACCGTCGCGCCCGGCCACGATTTCAAAACCGAGGGCAAGGTCCTCACCTTCCCCGGCTGGCTCGCGGTCTACGGCAAGAACACCGTCGACGACGACTCGCCCGACTCGAAAGCGCTGCCCGCGCTCTCGCCCGAGGACGGGCGCACGCCGCAGGCGAAAACGCTCGATCCCGTGCTCCACGCGGAGCAGACCAAGCCGCCGCCGCGCTACACGGAAGCGACGCTGCTCTCCGCGATGGAAGGCGCCGGCAAGCTCGTCGACGACGAAGACCTCGCGGAAGCCATGAAGGAGCGCGGGCTCGGCACGCCGGCGACGCGCGCCGACACGATCGACGGCCTGATCAACCAGAAATACATCGACCGTCCGCAGCGCGAACTCATCCCGACGGCGAAGGCGGAACAGTTGCTCCAGTTTCTCGGCGCCGTGAAGGCGGAGGAGTTGACCAAGCCCGACCTCACCGGCGAATGGGAATACAAGCTCCGCCAGATGGAGCACGGGAAGTTCACGCGCACGAAGTTCATGGACGAGATCGTCGCGACGACGAAGGGCATCGTCGAACGCGTGAAAGGCTTCGAGGAGGACGACTCGATCGCGCGCGAGACCGACATCCCTTCGCCCACCGATGGCAAGCCGCTGCGCGAGACCTTGCGCGGCTACAAATCGCAGGACGGCGAGTTCATGGTCTACAAGGTGATCGGCGGCCGGAAAATGGAGGAGCACGAAGTCCGCGAGCTCGTCGAAAAACGCCAGGTCGGCCCGCTCGACGGATTTATTTCCGCGAAGACGCGCGCGCGCTTCGCGGCGACGCTCAAGCTCGTCCGCGACGAGGAAAAGGCGAAGTGGAAGACGGAGTATGATTTCGGTGACAAGCAGGACGTCGCGACGCTCGAGCCGTTCTGGACCGATCCGGCGACCGGCGGACAACTCTGCGAAGCCGGCAACAGCTACGTGCTCCGCGAACGCGTCAACGGCAACGGCGAGTGGAAGCAGACGTTCCGCGTCGGCCGGCTGATGTGCCAGAAGGCGATCCCGCGCGAGGCCGCGATCCAGCTCGTCACCCAAGGCAAGACCGAGCTGATCCAGGGCTTCATCTCGAAAAAAGGCCGGCCGTTCGACGCGTTTCTCAAGCGCGAGGACGCGCGGATCGCGTGGGAATTTCCGCCGCGCAAGCCGAAGCTCGACAAGGACGGCAATCCGATCGCGCGCAAAGCAAAAGCCCCGCCCGATCTGTCGAAGGCCGAAGTCATCGGCCGCAGCAAATCGCACAAGGACGGCGAGATTCTGGAAACGCCCGAGGCGTTCTACGTGCGCCGGCCGGATCAGGACAACCGGATCGTCTTCACGCTGAAAAAGCAGCTCTGCCAGAAGGAGATTCCGCGCGACGAAGCGCTGAAGCTTTTCGAACAGGGCCGCACCGATCTCATCCAAGGCTTCATGTCGAAACGCGGCCTTCCCTTCGGCGCGTATCTCGTGCTCTCGAAGACGGGCGCGAAAGCGGAATTCGAATTTCCGCCGCGCTGAGAGCTCGCCGCGCGAGGTCGCCCTGTGGCACGGGCGTCCCGCCCGTGTTGCATCAAACACGGCCAGCATGCCCGTGCCACGCTCGAGCCGCATCTGATCCACTGCTTGCGGCCATGACGCTCGCGCGGTAATTTCCTCGTCGCCTCCTTCGTCTTGCCTTCCGTGAAATCGCCCAAGACCTACCTCGTCGTCGTGCTCGCGCTCACGACGATCGGCGGCGCGGTCCTCGCCTGGCGGCAATATCAGGACCTCGCGGAGTTGCGCGCCGTCGCCCTCGACAAAAACGAGCGCGCCGACCTGCAGAAAAAAATCTGGGACCTGCAAAAACAGATTCGCGAGTTGAACGATCAACTCGTCGCGCGCCAACCGGTCCCGAGCGCCGAGGACATGCTCACCGCCGCCACGGACGAACCACCTGCGGGCGACCAGCCCGGGCGAGGATCGCGCGGCGGCGCTCGCGGCGGGCGCGCCGGTTTGGTGCCTGCGCAAGGACCCGTGGGCGAATTGATGACCCGCCCGGAGGTGCAGGCGATTCTGGAATCGCAGCGCAAGTTGGGCGTCGAGCAGCGCTACGCCGCGCTGTTTCACAATCTCAATCTCACGCCCGACCAGGCCGACAAGCTCGCGACCATCCTGGCCGACCGGCCGGCCACGTTGCGGGACGTGCGCACCGCCGCGCGCGACCAGGGCATCGATCCGCGCACCGATCGCGACGGCTTCGCCAAGCTGATGACCGCCGCGCAAAACGACATCGACAACAGCATCCGCGCCGTGATCGGCGACGCCGGCGTGCAACAACTGCAAAACTACGAGCAGACGATTCCGCAGCGCAACGTCGTCAACGATCTCCAGCAACGCCTCAGCTACAGCGATTCCCCGCTCACGCCCGGCCAGGCCGAGCAACTCGTGCAGATCCTCGCCGCAAACTCGAACTCGCCGGCGCGGCCGGCTTCGCAAAACACGAACGACCCGGGTGCCGCCGTCGGCGTCGGGCCGCTCGGCGGCCGCGGCGATCTTGGCGTGCTGGCGGGTGCGTTTGTCGGCGGAGCCGCCGGCGGCGCGCTCGGCAACGCCTTCGCCGGCGGCAATACCGTCGCGCGGGTGACGCCCGCCGCGGTCGCGCAGGCGCAAACCGTCCTCACCGCGCCGCAGGTCGCAGCGTTGCAGCAAATCCAGCAGCAACAGCAGCAGACCCAGCAGTTGCGCCAGCTCGTGAATCAAGCGCTGCGAACGCCGCCGTCTCCCGACGCGAACGGCGGCAACGCCGGCGGCGGTCGACGCGGCGGCGGCTGAGAGATTCCCGGGCGTTGCGTTTCACTCGGCGCTTCGCGACAACCCGCGCGCACGCGTTGGCCATTTATGCACAGAGAAAACCCTTGCGGCTCGTTGCCGCGGGGCGGAAGCTGCGAAACGTCAACCTAGACACACATGATCGTCACCACTGCGCAACTGTTCAAGCATGCCTACGGCAAATACGCCGTCGGCGCTTACAACATCAACAACGCCGAGCAGGCGATGGGACTTTTCCGGGGCTGCATCCAGTCGCAGGCGCCGTTCATCATCCAGATTTCCAAGGGCGCGCGCAAATACACCGACAAGCGCATGCTCGAGGCGATCATCCGCGCCGCGGACGAGATTTTTCCGGAGGCGATTTTCGCCGTCCATCTCGACCACGGTGACGAAGAAACGTGCTACGACTGCATCAACTCGGGCTTCTATTCGTCGGTGATGATCGACGCGTCGCACGATCCGTTCGACCAGAACGTCGCCATCACGAAGCGCGTCGTCGATGCCGCCCACAAGAAGGGCATCTCCGTCGAGGCCGAGCTCGGCATGCTCGGTGGCGTCGAGGAAGACATCAAGGTCGAGGACGGCAACGCGTGCCTCACCGATCCCGCCGAGGCGCAGAAATTCGTTCGTCTCACCGGCACCGACTGTCTCGCCTGCGCGATCGGCACCTCGCACGGCGCCTTCAAGTTCAAGGGCAAGCAATCGCTCCATTTCGACGTCCTGCAGAAGATCAAGAATCTCCTCCCCGGTTTCCCGCTCGTCATGCACGGCAGCTCAAGCGTGCCGAAGGATGAAGTCGACCGCATCAACAAAGCCGGGGGCACCATCAAGGACTCGATGGGCGTCGACCCGAACGAATACCTTCCCGCCGCCAAACTGGGCGTGACGAAGGTCAACATCGACACCGACGGCCGCCTCGTGTGGACGCGCGTGCATCGCGAGTTCTTCCGCGACAAGCCGGGCGAGTTCGATTTCCGCCCGCCGGGCAAGATCTTCATCGAGGAATACGCGAAGTTCATCGCGAGCCGCAACAAACTGCTCGGCTCCGAGAACCAGCTCGCCGATCTCCGCAAGAGCCTCGGCAAGTAAGTTCCAACTCCCGCGACACGCTTTCGAAGCGCGGCTTTTCAGCCGCGCTTTTTTATTGCAGGCACGATCGCGCGAAAGCCGCCGCGTTTTCGCCCCACGACACGAATGTTGCGCCGACCGCAGCCGCGATCGCGAGTGGCTTCAGCTCATCCGTGTTGGCTGCGCGATCCGTGGCCGCGCAGTCGTCGCCTCACGGCAGCCACGGATACTTGCGCGCGTTGGGCTTCCTTTTTTCGCGCTGCGCGGCGTGAAATTCCTTCGCTTCCTCGCTCATGTAGTAGAGCAGCGTCGCGTTGCCCGCGAGTTCCTGGATGCCGGCCTGGCCGTCGAGCTCGGCGTTGAAGCCGCTCTTCAACAGCCGGATTGCGAGCGGGCTCTTCTCCAGAATCTCGCCGGCCCATTTCACGCCTTCGGCTTCAAGCTGCGCGACCGGCACGACCGCATTGACCAATCCCATCTCGAGCGCGTCCCTCGCGCCATACTGCCGGCAGAGAAACCAGATTTCCCGCGCCTTCTTCTGCCCGACGACGCGCGCGAGATAGCTCGAGCCGAAACCGCCGTCGAAGCTGCCCATCTTCGGGCCGACCTGGCCGAAGATCGCGTTGTCCGCGGCGAGCGTGAGGTCGCACACGACGTGCAGCACGTGACCGCCGCCGATCGCGTAACCGGCGACGAGCGCGATCACGACCTTCGGCATCGAGCGGATCAGCTTTTGCAGGTCGAGCACGTTGAGCCGCGGCACGCCCGCCTCGTCGATGTAGCCCGCGTGCCCGCGCACGCTCTGGTCGCCGCCGGCGCAGAACGCATATTTTCCGTCCGTGTGCGGGCCGGCGCCGGTCAGCAGCACGACGCCGACCTGCGGATCTTCGCGCGCATCGGAAAACGCGTCGAACATCTCCGACACCGTCAGCGGCCGAAACGCGTTGCGCTTCTCCGGCCGGTTGATCGTCACCTTCGCGATGCCGCCGGCCTTGTGATAGAGGATGTCGGTGTAAGTCTTCGCGACTTTCCAATCGGGAGTCATGCCGCGAGCGTGAAAAAAAATTTCGCGCTTGTCCACCGGCCAGCGCGACCGCGGTCGCACCCGCCGCGCCCTGCTCTATTCGTTGAACTCGTCGCGCTGCTTCGCCGCTTCGTCGGCGGCCTTGAGCGCGACCGCGGCCTGCGGATCGAGCGCCGCCTCGCGCTCGCGCAGCCGCCGCTCGAACGCCCGCAAATCCTCCTGCTTCTGCTCGAGCTCGATTTCCTTCTCCTGCTGCGCCTGCACTTTCTCGAAAAGCTTCGTCTCCGATTCGTCGAGGAACTGCTCGCGCTCGCGCAGCGCCTGCTTCGCCTCCTTCACGCCCGCCTCCTGCTTCTCCAATTCCGCGCGCAATTGCTCGAGCGCCGCTTTTTCCTCCGGCGAAATCGCGGCCTGCGGCGGCGCCGGCTTGCGCGAGGCGGCGAGCAGCTTCTCGCGCGCCTGCAGCAGCGCTTCCATTTCCGCGAGGTCGCGCTCGCGGTCGGCGAGCCGCGCCTCGGTCTCGTTGATCACGCGCTCGCGCTCCGCGAGCGTCAGCTCCAGCTGCCGCAGCGAGCGCTCCACGTCGGCGATCTGCGGCGGCGGCGGGTTCGCGCCGGCGATCGTGAAAGGCGCGCGCGTCGCGGTGACGATCGCCTTGATCGTCTCGCGCGCCGCGGCCGATGCTTCCGAGATTTCAAACGGCGAGCGCGTCACCGCGGGCGCGCGCCGGCGCAGCGACAGGCTCGGCGCGCCGCCCGGCGCGGGGCGCGGCACGGGAAACTTGATGGCTGGCGACGGCGAAGGCGGTTCCGGGTCCGGCATGGATGAACTCCCACCGCAACGTGCCGGTTATTTTTTAAACAGCCAACCAAACAAACCGGATTTTTTCCCCTCGGTCGCCGCGGCCTTCGCCGGCGTGCGCAAGTGCGGCCGGAGCAGCTCGATCGCCTGCGCCTCGAGCGGCGGGTTGCCGAGAAAAACAAACTGCCGCTCGAGTGCGCCGCCCGCGGCGAGTTCCTTCTCGATCGCCCCGAGCTCGTCGCTGAACCACGTCGTCGCCCGCTCGGCGCGCGCCGCGGCGTCGGGCGTGCGCGTCGCCTGCGCGAGCGCTTCCGCGAGGTGCAGGCCTTTCGCGCCGCGGCGGAACGGCAGCACCTCGGCCAGCGCGGCTTCGTCGACATGCGAGAGCGCGTTGAGCAGTTTTTTGAAATCACCGCCGACGATCACGTTTTGCGCCATGCCCTGCGCGAAGACCGCGAACTCGCCGAGGGTCGTGAGTTTTTCCAGCTTGCAGAACTCCAGCGTGCCCGGCTCGAGCGCGGTGAGCGCGATCGGGAAATTTTCCGGGATGCCGAGCTTCGCGAGATTTTTCAGCAGCGGATTGTCGCGCGCTTCGGCCGCCTGCGTCTGCTCGACCATTTCGCCGAACGGGCTGTCGAAGGCGAGCGTCTCCTTCAGGATCGCCACGAGCTGGTCGATGCGCTCGGGCGACTGGCCCTTGAGCTGGAGCAGTTCCGTGACTTCGTCGAAAGTGTGGTCGATGTATTTCGCCGGCGTCTCGTCCTTGCCCTTGATCGGCCAGTCGGGGCCGTCGAGATTTTGCGCGAGGCTGCTGATCGCCGTATCGACCATGATCGACGAGGCAAACGCCGTGCGCACCTCATCCCAATCTTTGGCGGTGGATTTCATGGAGCGGAAAAAAAGGGAGTGCGTCGCCCGTGGCCGGGTTCCTCAGGCGGAGACGTGCTGCACGATCTCGCCGGCGAGCTTGCGATAATCGTTGATCACGTTGTCGCCGCCGGGTCCGGCTTCGGCGGCCTCCGCGCTCACGAGGGCGACGGGCAGCCCGAGCGCGACCGCGCGGCGGACGACCATCGCGTCGCGGATCTGCGTGTCGAAAATCTTCGCCGTCGGCGCCACGCGCTTCGCCGTGCGAAATTGATTCAGGCGAAGCTGCATCCGCATCTTCGGCACCTCGATGTCGACGCCGGTCTTGATCGAATTGAAAACGATCCCCTGCACCGCGGCCGGCACGCCCATCGCGGCGGTGCGAAAGCTCGCGGAGAGCTGGTGAAACTTGTGCAGCTTCTCGACGAGGAGCGTGAAGCCGATCAGGCTCAGCGCATCGGGATTGGCCGGCACGTAGATTTCGTTCGAGGCAAACACGCCGCACTGCGAGGCGCGCAGGATGTTCGGCGGGCAGTCGAAGAGGATGAAATCGTAATTCGCTTCGATCGCCTTGAGCTGCTCGGCGAACACCAGATACGGCGGGCGCTCGCCGTTGTATTCGTTCTCGAGGTCGACGAGGTTGAAGGTCGTCGGCACGAGGTCGAGGCCGGGCAGGAGTTTCTCGCCGGCTTTTCCCTCGAGCACGTCCTTGATGACAAGGTCCTTCGCCTGCGCCTTGCCCGGATCGAAAATGGAATAGATCGCGCCTTCGCCCGTGGAGTTGATCTTGTTCCAGCGCTCCAGCTTCAGCAGCCAGATGCTCGCGTTCGACTGCGTGTCGAAATCGAAAAGGAGCACGCGCTTGCCCAGCTTCGCGAGCGCGGCGGCGGTGTTGACGATGAGCGAGGTTTTGCCGACGCCTCCCTTGTAGTTGATAAAACTGATTTTGCGCGCCATGCGTGGTTGCCGTGGACAAGCCGGAACGGATGCTCGGCAAGATGCGGCAGCGGTTTCGCTGGAGCCAGACAAAAACGGGCGGCTGGTTCGCCCTTTTACCAAAGTTTTTCGCGTGAACAAATCCGCCCTGCGCCAGGCCATTCTCGAACAACTTCGCCGAGAACTCGACCGGCAGGTCGGTGCCGCGCATCTGGCGCGCGACGAAGCGATCAGCGAGGAGAGCCAGCCCGAAAACAAGTGGGACACGCACAGCCAGGAAGCCGCCTACCTCGCCGAGGGCCAGGCGCGGCTCGCCGCCGAAATCGGCGCCAGCCTCACGCATTATGCGGCGATGGCGCTGCCGGATTTTGCCGCCGGCGATGCGATCGCGATCGGCGCGCTCGTGGAACTGCGGGGCGCGCGCGGCGAGAGCGCCTGGTATTTCATCGGGCCGCGCGCCGGCGGCTTGGAAATTCAAGTCGACGGCCGCGTCGTTCTGGTCGTCACGCCACAGTCGCCGCTCGGCCGCCAGCTCGTCGGACGCCGTGTCGGCGATACGCTCGCGGTCGCGAACCGCGGCGGCGCGCAGACGATTGCCGCGGTGTTGTAGGAGCGGGCTCGCCGGGCGCGATCGATCGGGCGGTGTGATCTCGTTCGCGCCGCGCGTTCGTTCTGCGGGCGGACGAAAGAGAAAGATAAGGAGGAACGAGAAAGATTCTTTTTCGCGGGGACTCAGCGGTCGTCGGCGACGTTGAACACCACCGGCACCGCCATGCGGAAGCGCACGATCTGGCCGTGCGCGCGGCCCGGTTCGAAGCGCCACTTCGCCACGGCGTGCAGCGTCGGCTCGTCGAACACGCGATCCGTCGACCTCACGATCCGCGCGTCGCGCACGCGACCGGCTTCATCGACGATGAACTCGACGTCGACCTGACCGTTGCGACCGTCGCGCCGCGCTTCGGTCGGAAACGCCGGCGGCACCTGCGAGCGCACGCGCGGCGGATCGTCGAGATTCAGACTGGAAATGATGCCGCTTAGTCCGCCGGCTCCTTCGGAAACCCGCGGATTGATCAACGTGAAAGCTCCGGTAGAGATGTCCACGGCGTGCGAGATCGGCATGTTGATTGGAATCGCGTTGGGCACCGCGGCGAACGTTTCCGCCTGCCGCGGGATCGATTCGGTCGGCGGCGATTTGGCGTCGACCGGCTCGCGCGCCTCTTCCGGTTCCGGCGGTTCCAGTTCCTTCGGTATGCTCATCTCAATGTATTTCGCCTTTTCGACCGGCGGCCGGACGACCGGCACACGATGAAATCCAAACAACACGCCCACGTGCAGCGCGGCGGCGATCGAAACCGGCAGGATGAAATGGCGCTCCATAAGTTTTCGGGGTTGAGGGTTCACCTCGAACACGATCCAGCCGTCGGTTTCTTAGAAATTTTCCCGGCCGAATCCAAAACTGTAGGAGCGGCTTTACGCCGCGACCGGCGAGCTTCATACCTCCCGCATGAGGCGCCTGTGCCTCCGAATTTTCTCGGCGATCTCTGTCGCAGAGCTCCGCGCGCTCCGTGACTAAGAGCTCATTTCAAAGCCTCGGCGACGTGGCACGGGCGTCTCGCCCGTGTTTCAGCTCCGTTCACGGGCAGGATGCCCGTGCCACCTCGAACCGTCGCGCGCGAGCCGCCCAGGTTTTGAAATTGAGCTCTCAATCCGATGCCGTCGCGGTGACGAAAATGCGCGCGCCACCCGGTCGCGGCGTGAAGCCGCTCCTACATCTCTCGGCTCGGGACTCGAACTGGCTTACCAACTCAGCTCCCGCCGCTCCACTTGAAGATTGTCGTCGTGAGCGGCGGCAGCGTGACCACGATCGAATGCGCCAGGCCGTCGCGCTCGATGTCCTCGGTGTTGCGGCCACCGTCGTTGCCGAGGCCGCTGCCGCCGTAGTATTCGCTGTTCGAGTTGATCACCTCGCGCCAGAAACCGCGCCGCGGCACGCCGACGCGATAGTCGCGCGTCGCGCCGCCAAAGTGCGCGACGACGGCGAAGAGCGTCTGTTCCGAAGCGTCGCTGCGCACGTAGGCGATGAGGTTGGCGTCGGCATCGTGACACGTGAGCCAGCGGAAGCCGTGCGAGTTGAAATCGTTTTGGCCGAGCACGGGCTCGCTCGTGTAAAGCTTGTTGAGATCGCGCACGAGCAGCCGCACGCCTTCGTGGTCCATGTATTGGCAGAGGTGCCAGTCGAGGCTGCGGTCGTGCGCCCATTCGTGCGACTGCGCGAACTCGCCGCCCATGAAGAGCAGCTTTTTCCCCGGCCAGCCCCACATGTGCGCGTAGAAGGCGCGGAGGTTCGCTGCCTTTTCCGGGATGTGCCACGCGCCCATCTTGAACAGCAGCGAGGCTTTTCCGTGCACGACCTCGTCGTGCGAGAGCACGGAGATGAAGTTCTCCGAATACTGGTAAAGCATCGCGAACGTCAGGTCGTTCTGGTGCCAGCGGCGGACGATCGGCTCCTTCGCGAAATAGCGGAGCGTGTCGTTCATCCAGCCCATGTTCCACTTGTAGTCGAAGCCGAGGCCGCCGTCCTTCGTCGGCTTGCTCACGCCGGCAAACGACGTGCTCTCCTCCGCGATCATCGCCGCGCCCGGATAATACTGGTGCACGAGATCGTTCACGCCGCGCAGGAAATCGATCGCCTCGAGATTTTCTCGGCCGCCGTATTTGTTCGGGATCCACTCGCCTTCCTTGCGCGAGTAATCGAGGTAGAGCATCGAGGCCACCGCGTCGACGCGCAGGCCGTCGAGGTGGTAGCGGTCGAACCACGCCAGCGCGCTCGCGATCAGGAAGCAGCGCACTTCGTTGCGGCCGTAGTTGAAGATCAGCGTGCCCCAGTCCATGTGCGCGCCCTGCCGCGGGTCGGCGTGCTCGTAGAGATGCGTGCCGTCGAACTCCGCCAGCGCAAAGCTGTCGCGCGGGAAATGCGCCGGCACCCAGTCGAGGATCACGCCGATGCCGCGGCTGTGCAGGTGATCGACGAACCACGCGAAATCCTCCGGCGTGCCGTAGCGGTGCGTCGGCGCGAAAAATCCCGTGACCTGGTAACCCCACGAGCCGTCGAACGGATGCTCCGCGAGCGGCATCACCTCGACGTGCGTGAAGCCCATCTCGACGCAATAATCGCCGAGCTGCTTCGCGAGCTCACGATACATCAGCGGTCGCTCCGCGTCCTCGGGCATGCGTTTCCACGAGCCGAGGTGCACCTCGTAAACCGACATCGGCCGGTCGAGTTTGCCCGCGTCGGCGCGCCGCCGCTCCATCCACGCGTCGTCCGTCCACTGATGACGGCGCGTGTTGCACACGATCGCGGCGTTGCCCGGCGGGCCCTCGAAATACGCGCCGTAAGGATCGGTCTTGAGGTGGATGTTGCCGCGCTGGTCGCGCAGCTCGAATTTGTAGAGCTCGCCCTCGCCCAGCCCGGGCACGAACAATTCCCACACGCCCGAGGCGCCGAGCGAGCGCATCGGGTGAAAGCGTCCGTCCCAGCGATTGAAATTTCCCACCACCGACACGCGCGCGGCCGACGGCGCCCACACCGCGAACGACACGCCGGGCACGCCGCCGAGATCGCGCACGTGCGCGCCGAGCTTGTGGTAGATGCGGTGCTCGTTGCCTTCGTTGAAAAGATAAAGGTCCTGCGCGCCGAGCGTCGGCAGGAAGCAATACGGATCGTAGAACTGCCGCAGCTCGCCGCTGGCATACGTCGCGCGCAACTGGTAGCGAAAAACCTCCGGGCGCTTCGGCACGAACACCTCGAACACGCCCTGCTCCGCCAGCCGCGTCATCGGCCACGATTTCTGCGGTTGCGCGTCGAGCTCGACGACTTCGCACGCCGTCGCGCCGCTGACGAACGCCCGCGCGACCACGCCTTGCACGCGCTTCTGCGTGATCGGATGCATGCCGAGCACCGAGTGCGGCGAGGCATGCTTCGCTTCGAGCAACGCGGTCAAGTCGCCTTTGGAAATAATCACGCAGGAAAGGTTTGAACTTCCAAGGTGCCCGAACGCCCCCGCCGCGTCTAGCCGGGAAATTCCGGTTCAAAGGTAGGGCGGCGCTGGCCACGACGCGCGAATCTCCGCCGTTTCGCACCACGCGCGAAATCGCCCTTCGTTCAACCCGTGTTTTTCAATCCCCCGCTGATGCCGTTGATCGTCAGCTCGACGACCGCGCGCGCCGCTTCGGCTTCGGGTGCGCTGAGTTTTCCGCTGCGCAGGCGCCGCAGCATTTCCACCTGCAGGTAATTCAGCGGATCGATGTAGGGATTCCGCAGCTCGACGGATTTCAACAGCACCGGATCGCGCGCGAGCAGCTCGCGCCGGCCCGTGATCGCGCGGATCGCCGCCTCCGTGCGGGCAAATTCCGCCTGCAGCACCGCGAAAATTCGCCGCCGAATCCGCGCGTCCTCGACGAGCGTCGCGTAGAGCGCGGCGATGCCCATGTCGGCCTTGCGCATCGTGAGCTCCGCGTTGTCGATCAGCGTCTGGAAAAACGGCCACTCCGCGTGCATCGCGCGCAGCAGTTTTTTTCCCGTCGCGCCGCGCCGCAGCACGGCATCGAGCGCCGTGCCGAGCCCGAACCAGCCGGAAAAATTGAACCGGCTCTGCATCCACGAGAACACCCACGGAATCGCGCGCAGGTCCTCGACGCTGTGCGTCGCCTTCCGAAACGCCGGGCGCGAGCCGAATTTCAAATTACTGATCTCGTCGATCGGCGTCGCCTGCTGCCAGAACGCGAGAAACTCCGGGTCGTCGTGCACGAGCGCCTTGTAGGCCGCGAAGCCCGCCGCGCTCATCGCGTCCATCGCCGTGCGCCACGCGTCGGGCACCGCCGGCTCCATTTCTGCGGCGCGAATCCCGAGGATCACGCCATACGCCATCTGCTCGAGGATGCGGTGCGCGAGGTCGGGGTCGTGATAACGCGTCGAGAGCACCTCGCCCTGCTCCGTGATGCGGATCGCGCCGTCGCGCAATCCCGCCGGCTGCGCGAGAATCGCCTTCGCCGCCGGTCCGCCGCCGCGCGCGATGCTGCCGCCGCGGCCGTGGAAAAGCGTGAGCTGCACGCCGAGCTCCGCGCCGAGCCGCGCGATCGCCGCCTGCGCGCGATACAGCGCCCAGTTCGCCGTGAAGTAGCCGCAGTCCTTGTTCGAATCGGAGTAGCCGATCATCACGTGCTGGTGCTTCGGCCGCGCCCGATCCGGCAGCAAGAAATACGTCCGCAGAATCTCCGGCGCGCGATCCAGGTCGTCGAGCGTCTCGAACAGCGGCGCCACCGGCAGCGCCGCGCCGCCCGCCCGCTGCAGCAGCTCGGCCTCGAGCAAATCCGACACGCCGTCGGTCATGCTGATGATGTAAATACCGAAAATCTCGGCGCCGAATTTCGCCGTCGCGCGCGTGACGAGCGCCAGCGGCTCGAGCACGTGGCGCGTGGCCGGCGAAAACCGCGCGATCTCCGCCGCGCTCCCCGGCTTCGCGCTCCGCAACGCCGCGAGCAGCAGCGCGCATTTTTCCGCCTCCGCCAGTTTTCCGTAGTCGGCGCGCCCGAGCAGTTCCGCCACTGCGGTTTCGTGCTGGCTGGAATGCTGGCGCAGGTCCATCCGCGCCGTGTGCAGCCCGAAGACCTCGAGTTGCTGCTGCGTCGCGCGCAGTTCGCCGCCGGTGAGCAGCTCGCCTTTTCCGGCCGCGAGGCTCGCGCGAATCACCGCGAGCGTTTCTGCGATCGTCGCGCGATCGAAAACCGCCGGCGATTCGTCGATCGCTTCGTCGACGCGCGGCGCCGCGCTCATCGTCCGCACCGCGTCGACGGCCTGCGCCAGCCGCTCGCGCAGCACGCCGAGCAGCAGTCGATACGGCTCGTGCGGATAGCGCTGGTCGAGCTCCTCGAGGTGACGCGAAAGGTGCAGCGATTCGCGCAGCCCGCGCGTCAACGCCGGCACGACCGAATCGCGCCGGTCGCTCACCGTCAGCGTCCGCGCGAGTTCGCGCGCGGCGAGCCGCATTTTCTCGAGCGCGAGCCGGCGATTGAGGAGCAGGATTTCCGCCGTGACGGCGGCGGTGACGTTTGGATTGCCATCGCGATCGCCGCCGATCCACGTGCCGAACGTCAGCCAGCGCGTCGGCGCTTTCACCTCCGGAAAATGCCGCGCCAGCGCGTGCTCGAGGTCGGCCTGCAACTGCGGCAGCGTGTCGAAGAGCGTCGTGTCGAAATACCAGAGGCCGGTCCGCGCCTCGTCCGCGACTTCGGGGCGCGCGACGCGGCTGCGATCCGTGAGCCAGAGCGACGCGATCTCGCGCTCGACGCATTCGGGATCGAGCAGCGCGAGGTTGCGCGCGCTTTCGGGTTGGGCACGCTCGCGCAAGATTTCCGCGAGCCGGCGCAGCTTCGTGAGCAGCGTGCGGCGTTTCGATTCGGTCGGATGCGCGGTGAAGACGAGCTCGATGCCGAGCCGGTCGACGAGCGCCTGCATCTGCGCCGTCGTCACGCCGTCCTCCTTCAACGCCACCACCGCCGCCTCGATGCTCTCGCGGCGCGGCGGCACGGCGCCGGCATCGAGCAGTTGCTCGGCGCGCCGGCGGCGCAGGAGCATCACGCGGAAATTTTCCTCCGCGAGATTCACCAGCTCGAAATAAAGCGTGAACGCCATCGCCTGGTTGAACGCCGCCGCGGGCTCGAGCCGCGCGATCTTCGCCGCGAGCCGGGCCGCCGCCGCGGTGTCGCCCGCGCGCCGCGCCTTCGCCAGCAGCCGCAGCTCCTCGACGGTCTCGAACGTCTCGCGGCCCTCGATCCGCGTGATCACGCGACCGAGCGCCGCGCCGAGCGCGCGGACTTCGCCGCGCAGTTGCGCGAGTTGCTCGAGAGCGGTCGATCGGTTGGCGGCGTGGCGCGGCATGATTGCGGGGAACGATTGACCGTTCGCCCGCGTCACAGAAGCCAAATCCGCCGCGCGGTTCCGTGCTTCCCCGCAAGCTTGCACGCGAAGCGCGCGCGTCCTTTGCTCCGCCCGTGACCCGCCGACTTTTAGCCGTTCTTCTCCTGTGCGCCACCGCTGCTCACGCGCAGCGGCCGAACAACGTCCAGTTGAGCGCAGCCGTGACGGAGGTCGACATGCAAACCGGCGAGACGGTCAGCCGCCGCAACGTCCGACTCCGCGATGGCGACGCGCTTCTCACCACCGACGAACTTCGCGAAAACCAGCGCACGCATCAGGCGACCGCCACGGGCCACGTCGTGCTCACGCGCGGCGCGCTTCGTCTGCTCGCGGACCGCCTCGTCTACAATGAAGACACCGGCACGTATTCCGCCGAGCAGGTGCGCGTCGGCAGCTTTCCCTACTACGCCGAAGGCGATACCGCGGTCGGGTCGCGCACCGAAATCACGATCGCGCACGCGCGCGTCACCTACGGCGAACCCGGCCCGTGGCAGCCAACGCTCACGGCCAACTCGGTGACGTTCGCGCCCGGGCAGCGGCTGCGCTCCGAGCATTCGTTCGTCGGCGTGGGTCATGTGCAGCCGCTGCCGTTCCCGAAATTTCAACAGGACCTCAAGGCGGCGCTCATCCCGTATGTGTCGCTCACCGGCGGCTACCGCAGTTCGCTCGGCGTTTTCGGCGAAGCCGGCCTGCACGTGCCGGTGGCCGACGGCGTGCGGCTGGGCGGCGATCTCGGCGTCTACACCGCGCGCGGCGTGCTGTTCGGCCCGTCGGGCACCTACGCGACCCCCCCCGATCCGGCGGCGCTGAGCGGCGATTTCCACTCCGGCTACATCAACGACCACGGCGACAAAAAGACCGACATCCTCGGCCAGCCGATCGCGGAGGACCGCGGCTTCGTCGAGTGGCATCACCGGCAACAGCTCGCGGAACATCTCTCGCTCGCCGCGCAACTCGACTGGTGGAGCGACTCCGAAGTCGTGCGCGATTTTCGGCCGCGCGCGTTTTTCCCGGTGCAGGAACCGGACACCTTCGTCGAATCGGTCTACGCGGGGCAGAATTTTCTCGTTTCCGCCTTCGCGCGGCTGCAGCCGAATTCCTTCGAGCACGTGCAGGAGCGGCTGCCCGAGCTCCGCTTCGACCTGCTGCCCGCGGCGCTGCCGGGCGGTTTCGTGACGCAGTTCGACGCGTCGTATGTGCGGCTGCGGGAACGCGGGCCGTTTCTGCTGTCGACGACGCCAGGCGCGACACCCTCGCTCGTCTTCGACGGCAACACGACGTTCGCCCAGGCGGATCGCATCGACGCCTACTACGCGCTGAGCCGGCCGATCGCGTGGCAGGATTGGTTTTCGTTCACGCCGATCGGCGGAGCGCGACTGCAGCACTATGCGAACGCGCATTTCACCTCGGCCGTCGCCACCGTGCCGCTGCCCGCAGCCGCGACGTTCTCCGGCGCCGAAAGCCAGACGCGCACGCTCGGCGAGATCGGCTTCGACGCCGTGCTCCGCAGCAGCGGCACGTTCGACTACAAAAACGAGATCTGGAAAATCGACGGCCTGCGCCACCTGTTCACGCCGCGGCTCTCGTATCGCTACGTCAAAGCCGACAAGGCCGCGACGATGCCCGCGATCGACCGGCCGGTTTTCTCGACGTATCTTCAGCCGCTCGGCCTCGGCGACACGCGCGCCGTCGACACGCTCAACGGCACGAATACGCTGCGCCTCGCGCTCGAAAACGTGCTCCAAACGCGCGACCCGACCTACGGCTCGCGCGATCTCGCCTCGCTCACGTTCGCGGACGATCTCGGCTTCAAGCCCGGCCAGCGCGACCTCTCGGGCCCGCAGATCGAGGCCGCACTGATGCCCGCGCCCTGGCTGCAATTCGACACGTATCAGCGCTACACGCCACGGCACCTCGCGCTGAACGAATTCAACGCCGGCATCACGCTCCACGACGGTCGCGCGTGGTCCGTGCGTTTCGCGAATAATTTCCTCCGCCGTCAGCTCGACGTCTACGCCTTCGAGGCGCACGCACGGTTGAACGAAGCTTTCGAAGTGCTCAGCCGGCTGAACTACGACGTTCGCAAGCAGCGCTTCAACGAGCAGGCCTACGGCCTCACGCAGAACCTCGGCAACACCTGGCTCATCTCCTACGTCGTCAGTCTCTACTCCGGCCCGCGCCGCGAAAGCCATTTCGGCCTCAGCGTGCAGATCGATACCGTGCGGTTCTGAGTATGTAGGGCGCGTGTCTTGCACGCGCCGCGACCCGCGAGACTGGAGCCCGCATGTCCCACGCCGCCAATCAGGCCCGCACGTTTCTCCGGCTCGCCGCGGCGCTGCGACCGCACTGGCGCCGCGACCGCAACCTGCCCGCGCGCATCCAGGCGCTGCTCGCCGGCGAGCGCGCCTTCGGCTCGCGCGACCGGCGGCTCTATCGCGAATTGATCTACACCACGCTCCGTTATCTGCCGTGGATCGAGCCGCGGCTCGACACGGACGCCGACGAAGCGGTGCGGCGCGTCGCGTGGCTCGCCGCCGACACGCCGGCCACGAAAAATTTTCGCGCCGCCCTCGCGACGGGCGAACCGCCGCACGGCGACAAAACCGAATTGCTGCCCGCGTGGTTCCGCGCGCATTGTCCGGAATTGTTCGCCTCGCCGGAACTGGAAACGCAGCTCCGTCGCCCGCCGCTCTGGTTGCGACTGCAGACCGACGAGCCGCAGGGCGTGACCGATGAATTCGCCGCGCGCGGCTGGTCGTGGCGCGCCGCGAACATCCTGCCGTCCGCGCTCGAGCTGCTCGACGAAGCCGACGTGACAAAAACCGAATCCTTCCGCGTCGGCCGCATCGAAATCCAGGACCTCGGCTCGCAGCTAATTCTCGAAACCATCGGTCTCGCGCGCGGCGGCCGCTGGCTCGACGCCTGCGCCGGCGCGGGCGGAAAAACGCTGCAACTCGCGCAACTGCTCGGTCCCGCGGCGCAGATTGACGCCCATGACATTCGCGCGTCCGCGTTGGAAGAACTGAAAGCGCGCGCAATCCGCGCCGGCCGGACCAACGTGCAGCTCGTCGCGCGGCCGAACGCGCACGATTACGATGGCGTGCTGGTCGACGCGCCCTGCAGCGGCTCCGGCACGTGGCGGCGCGCGCCGCATCTCAAGTGGGTGACCACGCCGGAAACGGTGGACCTCGCCGCGACGCAGCAACGCGCATTGTTGCATGAGTTCAGCGCCCACGTTCGTCGAGGCGGCCGACTGATCTACGCCACGTGCTCGCTCTCATCGCATGAAAACGAAGCGGTCGTGGCCGACTTTCTCGCGAGTCATCCCGATTTTCAGCCGGCGCCGTTCGCGAATACGTTCGGCGCCACGCCGCGCGGCGCGGGACTGCTGATTTTGCCGAGCCTGCACAACAGCGACGGTTTTTTCGTCGCGTGCCTGCACCGCGTTTCCTGATCACGCTTCGCGTGCGCGCACGCGCTGGAAGCGCGCGTTGAGCCGCCGGATCAGGACGGGGAGAACGATCGCGTATCCCGTCCCCAGCATGACGAGCCCGCCGATTCCGAGCCAGGGATGCACCCGTTGGAGCGCGTGAAAATTGAAAGTGCAGAGGCACATCGCGCCGGAGAATCCGATCGCGAGCAAACCGATCTCCCACGCGCCTCGGACGAGGACGTTTCGCTCGCGTTCGTCGCGCGCCTGCGCAAAGGCAGCTCGCACGCCGATCCACGCGCCGATGGAGCCCAGCGTCGCGCCGACCGCCGCTCCCCAGCCGCCGAGCTGTGCCCCAAGGGCTCCGCCCGCCACACCGCCCACCATGCCCGACGCCAAAGTGACTGCGAATCCGCCGCCGGCGTCGGAGGCAGCAACGCCAGCACGGCCACGACGAGTGCCGCGCCCGGCGCCGTGCGGCGCAGTGTGCGCTCGATCTGCTCGAAGACCCGTTGTTGCAGAAGGCGCCGGCCACGCGCGAGCCGCTGGCGCACGGCGTCCTCGGAGATTTCCAGCGCCTCGGCCACCGCTGCCGTCGAATGCTCCTCGCGATAGTAGAGAACAAGTGCCTCGCGAAAATCCTCCGGCAGCGCCGACAAAGCCTGGTTCACAATCGCCTCCTCCTCCCGCTCGATGGCCTGCACGTCGGGTGCGACCGTCGCCGCCGCCTCGTCGTCGGCCGCCACACCGGGCCGCTGCGCCGCGCGCGCGGAAACCCGGCGGCGGTTGAGCGCCATCCGGCGGGTCATGCCGGCGAGCCACGCCCTCAACCGTGTCGGATCTTTCAACTGGTGGAGCTGCTGCCACGCCGCGATAAAAGCGTCCTGCGCCACCTCTTCCGCCGCGCGATGCTCACCGAGCACGCTGTAAGCCACGCCGGTCACCAGATTTTGGTGCCGCCGCACGAGCGCCTCGAAAGCAGGCTTTTCGCCCGCCCGCGAGGCGCGGACGAGTTCGGCGTCGCTGGGCGCGCTGCGGGAAGAAAGAGAAGTCATCACACGGAGAAGTGGCGCGGGCGGACCAATCTGTGACAAAAAATCGGCCACTGGCGAACTCGCACCGCCGGCGCCGCGCGGAGTCGCATAGTTTTTCCGTTGCCGACACGCCGGCCGCCTCAAGCATCGCCGCCGTGTCCGCCGTGGTTCCCGACTCCGATTATCGCATCAAGCTGCAGGTCTTCGAAGGCCCGCTCGACCTGCTGCTGTTCCTGATCCGCAAGAACGAGCTCGATATCTACGACATCCCGATCGAGTCGGTCACGCGCCAATACCTCGAGGCGTTGCGCGCGATGCAGCAGCTCGACCTCGATCTCGCCGGCGAGTTTTTCGTGATGGCGGCGACGTTGATGGAAATCAAAAGCCGCATGCTCCTGCCGAAAGGCCAGCACGCGATCGATCCCAACGCCGAAGAGGACGAGATGGATCCGCGCTGGGAACTCGTGCACCAGCTGCTGCAATACAAGAAATTCAAGGAGGCCGCCGCGCAGCTCGGCGTCCTCGCCGAGACACGGCAGAACCTGATGGAGCGCTACGTGTCCGCGCTCTCCGATCGCGCCGAACGCCCGTTGCGGAGCGTCGACCGCATCGAACTCTGGAACGCCTTCAACATGGTCCTCCGCCGGCTCGCCGAGAAACTCGTCGTCGGCGAAATCCACGACGAGATCGTCACCGTCGCCGACCAGATGGAGTGGCTGCTCGCGCGCACGCAGGCGGAAAAATCGTTTTTGTTTTCGCAACTTTTCCCGCACGGCACGACGCTCCGCCGCCTCGTCGCGACGTTCCTCGCCATGCTCGAGCTCACGCGACTCAAGCGGCTGCGCCTGCGGCAGGACGAGGCGTTCAGCGACATCGTCTGCGACGCCGTCGTGGAAAACCCGCTTGAAACCGCGCCGCCCGCCAGCACCGTGACCGCGTGAGCCCGAAGAAACGCAAACGGAAACCGGCCCGGCGCGCGGCGTTGCTCGGTCTCGGCCTCGACAACGACGACGGCCACAAGCGCATCACCACCGGCGAGCAGTTCGCCATCGTGGGCGGCTCCGAGGAGACGCACGGCCGGATGACGGAAACCGTCGTGAAGACCTTCGAGGAGCTCAAGCAGCGCGGCAAACACCTGCACCAGGTCGAGCCCGCCGAGCTCGCGGAGATTCTGCACAAGGCGACGCCGCGCTAAGCGTCATACGCCGCGGCCGCCGCGCTCGAAAGTTGCGTCCGCGGGATTTTTCGGTCTGTTAGTTTCCAACTGTCCACCAACATGTCCGACAAAATCACCAACCTGACCACCGATTCCTTCAAGAGCACCGTCAATGCTTCCACGACGCCCGTGCTCGTCGACTTCTGGGCGCCGTGGTGCGGCCCCTGCAAGGCGATCGCGCCGATCCTCGAGGAGCTCGCCACCGAGCTCGACGGCAAACTGAAGATCGCGAAGGTGAACATCGACGACCACGACGCCGTCGCCGCGGAATACGGCGTGCGCGCGATCCCCACGATGATCCTCTTCAAGGGCGGCCAGGTGGCCGAGACGCTCGTCGGCATGATGCCCAAGGCCGCGCTCAAGGCCAAGATCGCCACCCACCTCGCCGCCTGAGTCGCGCCTCATTGAGCAACGTAGGGCGTCTGTCTCGCAGACGCCTTTTTTATTTGCGGCGGAGCCACGCACTGACCTTGTAGGTCGGGCTTTACGCCCGGCATTTCGAAGCTGTAGGTCGCGCTTCACGCCCGACAAATTCGCCCGACATTCAGACCTGTAGGTCGAGCTTTACGCCCGACATCCCGCACCTACAGCACCAGCCCGATCGCCAGCAACGCCGCGTAAAGCGCGAGCAGTTTTCCCGTGTCGCCCAGCAGCTCGATGAGCTCGCTGGGCGTTTTGCTTTCGCGCAGCCGGCGCGCGTGCCGCCATGCCATCGGCGCGAGCGCCATCGGCAAAAGACACCACATCCGATAACCGCGCAGCACGAACACCGCGGGCGCCGCCAGCGCCAGCGCCAGCGAGACGCCGAACTGCATTCGCGCCGCGGCGCGCCCGAAGCGCACGACAAGCGTGCGCTTGCCCGTCGCCGCGTCGGTCTCCGCATCGCGATAATTATTCACGAGCAGGATATTCGTCACGAGCAGCCCGATCGGAATCGCCGCCAGCCACGCGTCGACCGTCACGCGACCCGCCTGCACGAAATACGTCGTCGTCACCGCCACCAGCCCGAAGAAAACAAAAACAAAAACATCGCCCAGCCCGTGATAGCCCAGCGGCCACGGCCCGCCGGTGTAAGCGATACCGCAGACGATGCTCGCGACGCCGATCGCGATCAGCCACGGCCCGCCCCACGCGATCAGCGCGAGCCCGCTCGCAAACGCGCACGCGAACACCGCCAGCATCGCCCGCCGCATCGCCGTCGGCGCGACCAGCCCCGCCGCCACCGCGCGCGTCGGCCCCACGCGGCCCGCGTGATCCGCGCCGTGCACGAAGTCGTAATAGTCGTTGGCGAAGTTCGTGCCGATCTGCACGAGCAGCGCAAACGCGAGACACCATCCCGCCGCCGCCGCGTCGAAACGCCCGTCGTGCGCCGCCAGCGCCGAACCCACGAGCACCGGTGCCACCGCCGCCGGCAGCGTCCGCGGCCGCGCCGCCGCGAGCCAGATCTTCGCCCGCGACTGCATTACGCCGGGCCCGCCTCGGGATGAAACGCCTTGCGGGAAAAAACGACCAGCGGCCGACGCGTCAACAGGCTCAGCAGCACCGGCGCGAGGCAGAGCACGATGCAGATCACCACGAACTCCTCCGGAACTTTCTCGAGCAGCCAGCCGAATGCGCCGATCAACACCGCATACATCGCGAGAAATGTCTGCGCCTTGCCGAGGATCGGATTGAGCGACCAGACAAGGATGAACGCGAACAACGCCGGCCACGCGCCGGTCAACGAAACGGAAAGGCCGGCCAGAAAGAAAATCGGCGCGAAGAACAAAACCCTCTGGTGTTCCCGTCGGTAAGTCTGAAGCAAAAGCCCGACAAGCAGGACCGCGGCTTGCACGCCCAGCACGAGCCAGTGCGCGCTCGGGTCGTCCGATCCGGCCGACACGCTCGGCGCGATGCCGTGTCCGCCGACGAGCGCCAGCCCGCCCGCGATGCCGCGCAGCAGATCGAAATAATT
>DASZYB010000037.1:0-4535 GCA_035545575.1 Opitutaceae bacterium
GTCGTCGGCCAGTCGAAGTTGATGCGCGATCCGTGCGTCGTGCGCGGGCCCGACGGCACCTACCACATGGTCTGGACCGCCGGCTGGACGGAAAACGACATCGGCTACGCGTCGACGAAGGATTTTCTCACCTGGTCCGCCGAGCGCGCGATCCCGGTGATGGCGCACGAGCCCACCGTCCGCAACACGTGGGCGCCCGAGGTGCATTACGACGCGCCGCGCGGCGAGTTCGTCATTTTCTGGGCCTCGACGATTCCGGAAAAATTCAAGGAAACCGCCGGCACCTCCGAGACCGCCTACAACCACCGGATCTATTTCACGACGACGAAGGATTTCGTCACCTTCGCGCCGACGAAACTTTTCTACGATCCCGGCTTCAGCGTGATCGACGCCACCTTCCTCCACGCCAACGGCAAACACTACCTGATCGTGAAGGATGAGACCGTCACGCCGCCGAAAAAACATCTGCAGATCGCCGAGGCCCAAACCCTGCAAGGCCCGTTCGGCCCGCTCTCGGCGCCGTTCACTCCGCCGGGCAAATGGGTCGAGGGCCCGACCGCGATCCAGATCGGCGCGGACGTGCTCGTTTATTTCGACGTCTACAAGGACAAGCACTACGGCGCGATGCGCTCGCGCGATTTGAAGACGTGGGAGGACGTCACCGACAGGATGACTTTCCCCGATGAAGGCACGCCGGTGCGCATGCGTCACGGCACCGTGATCGAAGTGCCGCACGAGCTCGTCGCAAAATTGCGCGACGAAAAACGCTAGAGCGCGTCAGGCGCTCCATGCCACGATCCGATCCAGCCTTCGCCGCCGGCGGAGCCGATTCCTCTGCGCCGCACGCCGATCGCGCGGCCGGTGCGAGCCCTTCCGCTCCGCGTCGCGCCGCCCAGCTTGCGCCGCTGCTGCTGCTTTTTTTCGGCAGCGGCTGCGCCGCGCTGATCTACGAGATCGTGTGGTTTCAACTGCTGCAACTCGTCATCGGTTCGTCGGCCGTGTCGCTCGCCGTGCTGCTCGGCACGTTCATGGGCGGCATGTGCCTGGGCAGCCTGCTGCTCGCGCGCGCGGTGTCGGCCGCGCGCCATCCGCTGCGCGTTTATGCCGCGCTCGAATTCGGCATCGGCCTCGCCGGCCTGCTCGTGTTCGTCGCGATGCCGTCGGTCGGGCGGTTCTATCTCGCCGTCGTCGGCCACGGCCTGCCGGGCATTCTCCTGCGCGCCGTCGTCTGCATTCTCTGCCTCCTGCCGCCGACCGTGCTCATGGGCGCGACGCTCCCCGCCATCGCGCGCTGGGTGGAGCGCACGCCGCGCGGCGTCTCGTGGCTCGGATTTTTCTACGGCGGCAACACCCTCGGCGCCGTCGCCGGCTGCCTGCTCGCGGGATTTTATCTGCTGCGCGTCCACGACATGGCCGTCGCGACGTTCTGCGCCGTCGCGATCAACGTCGTTGTTTCCCTCGGCGCGTTGCTTTGCGCCCGTCTTTCCGGCACGACGCACGCGGCGAACATCGCCGACCACGACGACGCGCCCCAAATTTCTTCCGCGGATGAACCGGCGGCCGCGGTCGACGGTTCGCACGCGTCCGTCCTGTGGGCGATCGCGCTCTCCGGTTTTTGCGCGCTCGGCGCGGAGGTGATCTGGACGCGCGTGCTCTCGCTCCTGCTCGGCGCGACGGTCTACACGTTTTCGATCATCCTCGCGGTGTTTCTCGCCGGCCTCGGTCTCGGCAGCAGCGCCGGCTCCGCGCTCGCGCGCGGCAGCACCCGCCCGCGCGTCGCGCTCGCGATCTGCCAGTTCCTGCTCATCGCCGCCGTCGCGTGGGCGGCGCACATCATGACGCGCTCGCTGCCCTACTGGTCGCTCGGCGCCGCGAACGCCACGAAGCCGTGGATCAAATTCCAGATCGATCTCCTGCGCTGCGCGTGGGCGATCCTGCCGGCGGCGCTGCTGTGGGGCGCGAGTTTTCCGCTCGCGCTCGCCGGCCTCGTCGAGCGCGGCGTCGATCCCGCGCGCTTCGTCGGCCGCGCCTACGCGGCGAACACCATCGGCGCGATCGTCGGCGCGGTCGGCACGAGCATGCTGCTGATTCCCGCGCTCGGCACGCAGTTCGCGCAGGTCGTCGTCATCGGCGGCGCGGTCGTCGCGGCGTTGTGCGCGCTCGCGCCGACGCTGCGCGGCGGATTGCTCGTCGGCGGCGCGGCGTGCCTCGCGGCGATCACCGTCTCCGCCACGCTGCCCAAACTTCCGTGGCAACTCGTCGCCTACGGACGCCAGACCGCGACGACCGACTACGGCGCCAAGGCGCTCTTTCTCGGCGAAGGCATGAACGCCTCCGTCGCCGTTTCGCAGACGCCCGACGGCGCGCGCTTTTTCCACGTCAGCGGCAAGACCGAGGCGTCGAGCCTCGACAAGGACATGCGGCTCCAGCGCATGCTCGGGCACATCCCCGCGCTGCTGCATCCGCACCCGCGCTCGGTGCTCATCGTCGGCTGCGGCGCGGGCGTGACGGCCGGATCGTTCGTGCTGCATCCGTCGATCGAGCGCATCGTGATCTGCGATATCGAGCCGCTCATCCCGCGCGTCGTCGCCACGCATTTCCGCGCGGAAAATTACGATGTGCTGCACGACCGCCGCGTCGAGGTCGTCTACGACGACGCGCGCCACTTCGTCGCCACGACGCGCGAAAAATTCGACATCATCACCTCCGACCCGATTCACCCGTGGGTGAAAGGCTCGGCGGTCCTCTACTCGCGCGAATATTTCGAACTCTGCCGCGCGCGCCTCAATCCCGGCGGCCTCGTCACGCAATGGGTGCCGTTCTACGAGTCGGATCGCGCCGTCGTGCAGAGCGAGATCGCGACCTTCTTCTCCGTTTTTCCGGAAGGCACGATCTGGGGCAACGAGGACGAAGGCTTCGGCTACGACACGGTGATGCTCGGCCAGGCCGCGCCGCTGGCGATCGATGCGGCTGCGTTGCAGGCGCGCCTCGAACGCGACGATTACGCGAGCGTCCGCGTCTCGCTCGCGCCGTTCGGCCTCGGCTCGGCGTTTGAACTGCTCTCCGCCTACGCCGGCCGCGCCGCGGATCTAGCGCCGTGGCTCACGCGCGCGGAGATCAACCGCGACCGCGACCTCCGCCTCCAATATCTCGCCGGCCTCCAGCTCGATTCCACCAACGGCACGGACGCCTACGCCGAGATGCTCACCTATCGCCGCTATCCCGAGGATATTTTCCGCGCTTCGCCGGAGCAGGCCGATGCGCTCCGCGTCGCGTTTCACGTTGCCCCGCCCTGAGCGGAGGCGCGCGACGCTCGCCGCGGCGCAGGTCTTGCGCGCGACCGCTTCGCGCCTACGCTGCGCGCGCGCATGAAATTCACGCCCGCCAGGCCGCCGCTCACCGGCGAGACGCTCGACTCGCTCGCGGAGAGACTCCGCGCGCGCGGCGAGCCGGCGTTTCGCGCAAAGCAGATTCTCGAGTGGCTCTACAAAAAACGCGTCCGCTCGTGGGACGAGATGACGAACCTCTCGAAGCCGCTGCGCCAGTGGCTCGCCGACACGTTCGATTTCCTGCCCGCCACGCTCGTGCTCAACAAGCACTCGGAGGACGTCACCGACAAGCTCCTCCTCGAATTGCGCGACGGCTCGCTCATCGAGACCGTGATCATCCGCGCGCCGCAGGAAGGCGTCGGCGTCGAGCATTCGCGCAAGACGATCTGCATCTCGACGCAGGTCGGCTGCGCGATGGCGTGCGCGTTTTGCGCGAGCGGGCTCGCCGGGTTGAAGCGCGACCTCGATGCGGGCGAGATCGTCGCGCAGTTGCTTCACGTCTGTTACTGCGAGGATGAACGCACGCCGCGCGCGCGTGCGGAGCTGGCGTCGTTCGACAACATCGTCGTCATGGGCATGGGCGAGCCGCTCGCCAACTACGACCACCTCCTCCGCGCGCTCTCGATCCTCAACGCCGACTGGGGCCTCGGCTTCGGCGCGCGCCGCATCACGATCTCGACGAGCGGCCTCGTGCCGAAAATCCTCAAGCTAGCCGACGAGGATCTCGGCTTCCGGCTCGCCATCTCGCTGCACGGCGCGACCGACGAGGTGCGCGAGCAGATCATGCCCGTGAACAAGGCGTTTCCCCTCGCGAAACTCATCCCCGCGATCCGCACGTTTTCCGAAAAACACGGCCGCATGGTCACGCTCGAGTTCATCCTGATCGAGGACGTGAACGACTCGCTCGCGCAGGCCGCCGCGCTGCGCGACATCGCGCGCGACCTGCACGCGCACGTGAACCTCATCCCCTACAACACCGTCGAAGGCCTGCCGTGGAAGCGCCCGAGCCTTACGCGCCAGGAAAAATTCGCCGACGTGCTGCGCGCCGCGCGCGTGTCGGTGACACTGCGCCGCGAAAAAGGCCACGACATCGACGCCGCGTGCGGCCAGCTCCGGCTTAAGACAGAGAAAAAACGCGAACTGGAAAACGCGCCTGGCGCGGCGTGATATGAAATGTAGGGCGTCTGTCTTGCAGACGCCAATTTG
>DASZYB010000038.1:0-101984 GCA_035545575.1 Opitutaceae bacterium
ATCGAGCAGGCGACGCGCGCCTTCGCCCTCCCGCGCCTCACCGCCGGCGACGAACCCACGCGCCGCGCGCTCACCGCCGCGATCGACAAGCTCGAGCACAATATCGGCCTGCTCCGTCTCAACCTCAACGAAGCCGCCGCGCTCGAAGATTTTCTCCTCTGCTCGCTGCGCCTCTGGACCAAGCGGTAGGTTGGGTGTGGCAGGGGCGTCTCGCCTGTGTTGCGCCGGTGGAAAATTTCACGAGCGCGATGCTCGCGCCCTCGCACCGGCAACGCCGCCAGCCCGCGCAATCATCGCAGCCGCCGCCGCGCGCTCGTTCGCCGGTCTGCTCGCTTCAGCGCAACGTCGTTTCCGGATCGACCGCCACCCCGCGCCGCACGAGCGCCACGAATGCCTCGCGCGCTTCCATGTGCGGATTGTGGCCGCTGCCCGGCACGACCTCGATCTTTGCCGCAGGAAAATGCCGCCGGATCGCCGCGTCATCCCCGGGCTCGATGTAATTCGATTTTTCGCCCGCGACAAAAAGCGTCGGCCCATTGAATCGCTCGTCCGGCCCGAGTGGACTTTTCTCCAGCTCCGGCAGCGCCGCCGTCAGCACCGGCAGGTTGATCTGCCACGTCCATTTTCCGTCAGCGCCGCGCTCGAGATTGGTCGCGAGAAATTTTCGCATGCCGAAGCTCGGCACCCGCGCCTCGAAGCGCAGCTCCGCTTCCGCGCGCGAATGCAGATCCGCGAGATCGAGTTCGTTCATCGCCGCAAAATTCTGCCGGTGCGCGGGCCAGAAATAATTTCGCGGTGCGATATCCACGGCGATCAGCCGCGCGACGCGCCCCGGCTGCCGGCACGCGAGCAGCATCGCGACCTTTCCGCCCATGCTGTGTCCCATCAACGTCACGCGCGCGAGCTGTTGCGCGTCGAGCCAGCCAAGCACGTCGGCCATCATTTCCTCGTAGCTCATCGTCGTGGCATGCGGCGAAGCGCCGTGGTTGCGCAGGTCGAGCGCCCGCACGTGAAACATCTCCGCCAAGTCGCGTCCGGCCGTCTGCCAGTTGCGCGACGAGCCGAGCATCCCGTGCAGCACCACCAGCGGAGGATTTCCCGCCCCGCCCAGGTCACGATGAAACAATGAAACCACGACCAAACCCAACACACGAAACCGGCTTCGCGCAAAGCTCTGAAATTTTTTCGTGTATTTCGGGGGTTTCGTGGTTCACCTCGTCCTCGCCCTATGCCCGACGCGAAGCAGACGCCGATGATGCAGCAGTATTTCGAGGTGCGCCGCGGTTTGCCGCGCGACACGCTGCTGCTGTTCCGGCTCGGCGATTTTTTCGAGTTGTTCTTCGATGACGCCGTCGTCGCTTCGCGCCTGCTCGGTCTCACGCTCACGAAGCGCCAGGACCATCCGATGGCCGGTCTCCCGGCGCACGCGCTCGATAACTACGTCAACAAACTCCTCGCCGCCGGAAAAAAAGTCGCCATCTGCGACCAGGCCGAGCCGGCCAAGGCCGGCAAGCTCGTCCACCGCCAGCTCACGCGCATCCTCTCTCCGGGCACGACGCTCGCCGCGAATCACCTCGACGCCGCGCGCAACCATTACCTCTGCGCGCTCGCGCTCGACCAAGCGGGCCTGCACGCCGCGTGGCTCGATCTCTCCACCGGCGAATTCAAAATCGCGACCGACGCGCACATCGCGAACCTCCTTCCGATTCTCACCGCGCTCGATCCCGCCGAACTCCTCGTCATCGAAGGCGAACGCGAGCGCTGGGCCGCCGCGCCGCACGAGCAGGTCGAAGTGCACGCGCTCCACGCCTTCGCGAGCGCGCGACTGGTGACCGAGCTCTCCGGCTACCATTTCGAAACCGGCACCGGAGCGAAAACGGTCATGGACACGCTCGGCGTGCTCAACCTCCAGGGCTTCGGCCTCGCGCACGCCCACGCCGCGCTCGGCCCCGCCGGCGCGCTCGTCTACTACGCCACGGAAAATCTTTGCGCGAAGCCGGAAAACCTCCGCGGCCTCCAGGAATATCGCAGCGCGCGCACGCTGCTGCTCGACCCCGCGACGCTGCGCAACCTCGAGATTTTCTCCTCGGTGCGCGGCGGTCGCGAAGGCTCGCTGCTCCACGCGATCAACCGCACCGGCACCGCCGCCGGCGCCCGCCTGCTCGAGCACTGGCTCGCCGCGCCGACGCTTGACCGCGCGGCGATCGACCGGCGTCTCACGCTCGTCGGCGAGTTGCGCGAGCAACCGCCGCGGCTGCTCGCGTTGCGCGAATTGCTCGCGCAGGTGCGCGACATCCCGCGAATTCTCGGTCGGCTGCAAAACCGCCTGCGCAATCCCCGCGAGCTCGGCGGCATTCGCGACACCCTCGCGCAGCTCCCTGAAATCCGCACCACCCTCGCCGCCTTCGGCCCCGACTCCCAGCTCTCGATTCTCGGCGCGCAACTTCACGACTTCGCCGCGCTCCGCGCACTTCTGCCGCGCGCCCTCGCCGACGAGCTGCCCAACGATCTCGCCGACGGTAATTACATCCGTGCCGGCTACGACGCGGAGCTCGACCGGCTCCGCTCGCTCACGAGCGACAACAAAACGTGGCTCTCCGACCTCGAACGCACCGAGCAGGAGCGCACCGGCATTCGCAGCCTCAAGGTGAGGTTCACGAATAATTTTGGTTACTACATCGAAGTCACCAAGGCCAATCTCCACCTGGTTCCTTCCGACTACATCCGCCGGCAGACGACCGTCGGCGGCGAGCGCTACGTCACCGAGGCACTGCGCCTGAAAGAAAAAGAAATCTTCCACGCCGAGGAAAACGCCCTCGCGCGCGAACTCGAGTTGTTCAATGCGCTAGTCGCGCAGGTCCTCGACGATTCGATCGCGCTCGCGCAAACCGCCGCGACGCTTGCCGAGCTCGACGTTCTCGCCGGCTGGGCCTTGCTCGCTCGCGAATGGGACTACTGCCGGCCCACGCTCGACGAAGGCGATACGCTCGAGATCGTCGACGGCCGTCATCCCGTCGTCGAGCAGATGCTCAAGTCAGCCGATACCTCGCTCGCGCGCGGCACGAGCACGGCCTTCGTGCCGAACGACACCTTGCTCTCGTCCGCCGACGCGCAGGTCGCGTTGATCACCGGGCCCAACATGGCCGGCAAATCGACCTACATCCGGCAGGTCGCACTCATCGCGTTGCTCGCGCAGATCGGCTGCTGGGTGCCGGCGAAATCCTGCCGCGCCGGCCTGGTCGACCGCATTTTTTCCCGCGTCGGCGCGAGCGACGATCTCGCGCGCGGCAACTCGACGTTCATGGTCGAGATGAACGAGACCGCCAACATCCTCAACAACGCCACCGATCGCTCGCTCATCATCCTCGATGAAATCGGCCGCGGCACCTCGACCTACGACGGCCTCTCGATCGCATGGGCCGTCGTCGAGCATCTCCACCGCTCGCCCGAGCGCGGCCCGCGCACGCTCTTCGCGACGCACTATCAAGAGCTCACACAGCTCGAGAAACATCTTCCGCGCCTGCGCAACTTCTCCGTCGCCGTAAAGGAATGGAACGACGACATCGTCTTCGTCCGCCGCGTGATCCCCGGCGCCGCGGATCGCAGCTACGGCATCCAGGTCGCGCGGCTCGCCGGCCTGCCGCTCGCGGTGATCGACCGCGCCAAAACCATTCTCGCGAAACTCGAGAGCGACGACACCTCGATCTCCCTTCCCGCGCCGCAAGCGCGCCCGAAAAAGAAAATCACCGTCGCGCCCCTCGACGATTCCCAGCTCAACCTGCTTTAGGCGCGCCTTCGCGTCGCGACCTGTTGCGCGCTGGCAGTTGCATCTTTCGCTCAGCCCGCGCCGCGTCGCAGCCTACTCGACCGCTGCAAACCCGAGCAATTTCGCCGCGGCCAGCATGCGTTTGTCCTTGGTGAAAATCGGACCGGTGATCACCGCGCCATACGTTGCGAGGTGGATGGCATCGAGCGTGCGCAACGGCACGTGCGGATGCACGCGCAGCATCAGGTCGTTGGCTTCGCGGATCATCACGCCGTCGAGCGGGATCAGCCGCAGCACGCCTTCGTCGATGTCGTCGAGAAATGCTTTCCACGCTTTCTCCCGCAGCGCCGCGGAAAGCGCTTTGGCCCGCTCCTTCGCCAGCAGCGCCGACCAGACTTCGCCCAGCGCGAGCTCCGAGCTCACCAACGTAAAACCCACCACGACCTCGTCCACGTGTTCGGAATCCGGTTCCGCGACGTAGCGCTTCACCAAAACCGAAGTGTCGAGATACATGGTGGGCGCTTTAGTAACCGCTGTCGCGCATCTCCCGGATCGCCGCCGTGGAATCGGGCGTCATCGGCATCGCTTTGCGCAGTTCGCGCAGCGAACGCGCCGGCTTGCCCGTGATGACCGGCCGATAGCGCACGATCATCGCCTTCGGCTTGCCGTCGCTGGTGATGACGATGTCCTCGCCCTGCGCTGCACGCTCGAGCAACGACGACAACTGATCCTTCGCGGTGCGCACACTGACTTCTGCCGGTTCCCCGTAAGCGCCCTGCGCCTCCTGCACCATCCAGGCCTTGAGCCCTTTGGGCAGTTCCGAATCTGGTGTTTTCCGTTTCACGTGGCCTTATGTAGCCACACGAGGCCCCATCTCAAGTTTTTTCTACGCCACTTTCGTCGGCCGGCGAATCGCCCAGAGTTGTTTTGCCTGCGCGATGGTTTCCGCCAGCACATCGGGCGTGAGCGATTGCTTGGGATCGTCGCCGATGCCGTGGCTCGGCGCGACGTGCGCTTCGATGCAAAGCCCGTCGGCGCCGTAAGCCACCGCCGCCAGCGCGCAAGCCGGCACGTAGGACGCTTTGCCGACCGAGTGCGACGGATCGACCACGACCGGCGCCCAGGTTTTTTCCTTCAGCAGCGGCGTGATGCTCTCATCGGGATGATTGCGATAACCCTCGAGCGCCGGCGCGGTGCCGCGCGGGCAAAGGATGATGTTGGGATTGCCGAAGGCCGCGATGTATTCGGCCGCCGAGACGAATTCGTTCACCGGCCCCATGTGAATGCCGCGCTTCAACAGCACGACGTTATCGCGCTCCGCCACGGCGCGGCCGATCGCGCGCAGCAGCGAATAATTCAGTGCGTTGCGCGCCCCGACCTGCAGGCAGGTGACGCCGGCGTCGAGGGCGAGCTTGATGTGCGCTTCCTCCATGACCTCGGTGTCGACGGACAGACCCGTGCGGCGCGAAGCTTCCATCAGGATGTCGAGCGACTTCACGTCGCCTTGGAACGTGTAGGGATTCGTGCGCGGTTTCCATACGCCGCCACGAATCATGTGCGCGCCGGCTTCCTTCACCGCCGCCGCCGTCTCATAGAAATAGTTCGGATTCTTCGGATCGATCGTGCACGCGCCCGCGATCACGAACAATTCCTCGCCCAGCGTCACGCCGCCGACGGTGATGCGATGCGTCGCGAGATCCGAGCGCCGATCCATCAGTTTGAACGGCGACTGAATCCGGTCGATCCGCTCGATATACGCGAGTCCTTCGAGCCGGTTGATCATCAACTCATCCCGCTCGTCGCCGACGATCGCGTAGATCGTCCGCACCGCGCCGATGATGGGCTGAATCTTGCAGCCAAACTCCGTCACGATCGAAGTGACTTCGTTGAGCTGCTCGGGCGTAAGGCGGTTCGTCTTCGGGAGGATCATGGAGCGCGCGAATCTCCATCCGTCGCCTGAGCCCTGTCAAAGGAACTTCTCGAATTCCTCCGGCAGCGGCGCGGCGGCCGCGAAGTGCCAGCGCCGGCCGTTCCACTCGTAGTCGAACGTCGTCTCCGTCGAATGCAGAAACATCCGCTTCGTCTCCACCTGCTTCGCGAACGCCCGGTTGCGCGCGAAATCGCCATACGTCTGGTCGCCGACGATCGGCAGGCCGCGCTTCGCGCACTGCACGCGCAATTGATGACTGCGTCCGGTGCGCGGCTCCAGTCGCAGCAGCGCGAACCGCGGCTCGCCGCGCCCGATGCGCACGACGGTCATCCGGCATTCGGCGGGCACGTGGCCGGCGTGCGCCGCCGTGCGAATCCGGCCCGCGCGTTTCTCCACCGCGAGGAGGTCGCGCCACAGCTCGGCCGGCTGGCGCGGCGCACCGAACACGAGTGCGTGGTAGATTTTCCGCACCTGCTTGCGTTTGAACTGCGCCCGGATTTCCGCCGCCAGCGCCTCGCCCGAGGTCGCGAGGATCACGCCCGAGGTCGCGGAATCGAGCCGGTTCAACAGCCACAATCTCTGCGTTGCGCCGCCGCCGGATGGCGACCATTCGAAAAATTCTCGCTCGAGATCGTAGCGCGCGTTCAGCAGCGAGCGGGGCTCGTCGCCGCGCTCGTTCGGATGCGCGAGCACGCCGGCCGGCTTGGCGAACGCCGCGAGTCCGTTGTCGTCGCGCGCGAGCGGCGTCACGTCACGGCCGAGTGGCAGCGCCGCCCAGAAGGCCTGCGCGTCCGCGCTCACTGGTAGTAGAACGTAAACGTCATCTCCTGCTGCTCGCCCAGCACGGCTTTCATGTCGGCCGGCCAGACGCCGTAGGGCGCGCGATCGGTGATGCCGCTCACGCACGCGCGCGCCGCCTGCTCGGTCGAGTGGTTGTCGACGTTCACGATGCGCGCGATCTTTCCCTCCGAATCCAAAATGAACTTCACCGTCACCGTGCTGCCCGACGGCGGGTAGGTTTTGCTCTCCGCCAGGATTCGCTCCCATTGGATCTGCACGATGTCGATCATCTGCTTCAGATATTGGCCGTAGCTGCTCCACTTCGCGTCGACTGCGATGGCGCCGATGTTCGTCGTGCCGAAATTGTTTTCCGCGAGGATCGCCGGGCGCGATTGCACGGTCTTGGCCACGATTGGCCGCGGACGCGGATGCCGCGGGTCGATCGCCGGCTGCGTGGCGACGGCGTTTTCATCGGGCGACGCGTCCTTCGCTCCTTCGACCTTGTCGGGCACCGCCTGCGCGTTCGCCGTGACGCTCGCGTTGTTCGTGCCGATGCCTTCCTTGTCGTCGCCTTCCTTTTTCTCGAACCCCGGCAGCGGGTTCTGCTCGGCGCGCGGCTTGGCTGCGATCGTCTCCTTTGGCGGCGTCGGATCTTCCGGCACCGCTTCCATGTGTTCGAGCGGCTTGGCCAGCTGGCCGCTCACGATCTGCGTCGTCTCGAAGTCCTTCTTTCCCTCCGTGACCGGATGATCGCTTTTGCCGTCGGGCGTCGGCTTCTCCTGCGCGACCTGCTGGTTGCGATCGGAAAAGTTGTTCGTCTTGTCGGGCACGTTCTCCGGCGCGTCCGGATTCGTCTCGACGAATTTTGACGGCGGCACCGGCTGCGGCGCGGCATCCGGCGCAAGCTCGATGTTGAAATTTCGCTCCGTCGAATCGCGCTTGGCAAACGTGGCGACCGCCTCGACCGGCACGAGGCGCGGCCCGACCAGCCAAAGAAAAAGATAGATCACGAGCACCCCGACCAGCCCGACCAGGGTCGAGCGCGAATCCGGATCGTCCCACACGCGCGCGAACCAGCCACGAAATGAATTCGCAGGCACGGAGGCGGCGGCGGAATGGCTCATGGAGGCGGAAAGGAAAACTAACCGGCGGGAAAAGTCATGGCAGCAGACCGCAGCGCGTCAAAATTTGTTTCGTCGTTTCCAGCGGCAGCCCAACGATGTTGCTGAACGACCCGCGATAGTCCGCCACGATCAGCTCGCCGCTTTCCTGAATCGCGTAGCCGCCGGCCTTGTCGAGCGTGTGGACGCGCGCGAGATACGCCGCGATGGTTACCTCGTCGAGCGGCTTGAACGTCACCTCGCTCGCGACGCCTTCGTCGATTTTGAGGCCGTCGCGGCCGCGGCGCACTGCAACGCCGGTGAACACGGTGTGCGTGCGGCCGCTCAACCGGCGCAACATCGCCTCCGCGTCCGCGCGGTCTCGCGGTTTGTTCAGCGCGTGGCCGTCGATGAACACCGTCGTATCGGCGCCGAGCACGATGGCGTCCGGATGGCGCTTCGCGACCCACTCGGCCTTCAACGCCGCGTTGTGCGCGACCATCACGCGCGGATCGGTCGCGGTCTCCTCGTGTTCGACGACGTCCGCGACGACCACCTCGAACGCCACGCCAAGCTGCCCGAGCAACTCGCGGCGGCGCGGCGAGGCCGATGCGAGGATCAGTCGCGATGGCGCGGGCACTCGCGATGCGACATTCAAAGGGGCACGTCCCGCAGGCCGGCGCCGCACCGCCGCGTCACGGCCCTTTCTCCAGCAGCACGGTCCGCACGTCGCCGCGCGAACGCGCCAGCTCCACGCGGCTCAGGTTGTATTGGTAAATCGCGTCGACCAGATTGTCCTCGGCGACGGCGAGCTGGGTCTGCGCTTCGACGACTTCGCGGTTGTCCGCGACACCCTGCTGGTAACGCTGCTGGGCGAGCCGGAGCTGGTCCTGCGCGAGCTGGCGATTCTTGTCCGCCATCTCGATCTGCGCGTTGCGCGAATTCGCGTCCTGAATCGCGAGCTGCATTTCCGAGGAAATCTGCAACTCGAGGCTGTGCAGCCGCGCTTCCTGCGTGCGCTGGCGCGACAACGCGATGCGCCGATCGGCGCCCGCCTTCAAACCGTCGAACACCGGCAGGCTGAGCGTGGCGCCCGCCGACCATTCCGGCAGCGTCGCGTCATCGTAGTTCGCCGCGCCGCGGCCATACGAGCCGCTGAGCGAGAGCGACGGCAGCCGTTCGAATGTCGCCGCCCGCGTATCGAGCCGCGCCTGTTGCAGCGCTTTTTCCGCGCGGAGGTAATCGGCGCGCTTTTCGAACGCCGTCTTGTCGCCGCTGAAAACGAAGAGCGTGCTGTTCGCGCGCCGGATCGTGAAATCCTCCAGCCGGAGCGGCTGCGCCGGATCGATGTCGATCGCCCGCTTCAGCAACAACTCGCTCTGCACGTCCACCGTCTCCTGCTGCAGTTTCGCCTGCTGCGCCTGCGCGAGCTGCGCCTCGGCGCGGGTCACGTCGATCTGCGTGGCGACGCCGGCGTTGAGCTGGTTGCGCGCGAGATCGAGCAGCGACTGCGCGCGGGTGATGTTGGCATCGAGCACTTCCATCCGCCGCAGGTTGCGCAGGTGCGTGAAATAACTCTGCGCCACGGTCGCGAGCACGCTTTGCAACGTCGCCTCGTAGTCGGCCTGCGCGACGTCCGCGCCGACGCGCGCCGAGCGCGTGGCCGTCCAATGCTGCAGGTCGAGCAGGGGCACGCTGCCGGTCACCTGGGCATCGAAGCGGTTTGTCGGCCGCGCCGAAGTCGCGCCGGTGTTCGTCAACGGCACGCTTTTCGTGCGGCGCTGCTGCGCGGTGCCCGTGATGTTGGGCAGGATCGCGGCGCGCGTGACGGCCGTGGTTTCCAGCGCCTGGACGGCGGCCTCGCGGCCGAGCAGGACGTTGAGGTTCACGTGCTCCACCGAAGCCAGGGCCTGCTGAAGCGTGAGCGTCGCCGGCGGCTCGGCCGCATGCAGGGCGCCGGCGGAGATCGCCAGCATCGGGAGCCATCGGGATCGCAGGAAGCGCATATGAAAGAGAAGGAAAATCTCGCAGCCTGACGCGGGCGCAAGCCCGGCGTTGCGCGATGTCGAGTTGTCAGGGCCGGGAAACACGTCCACGTTCGCCGGTTCACGTCTCATGCGCCTCGGCCTCGCCCAGCTCAATCCGACCGTCGGCGATCTCGCCGGCAACCGCCGCCAGATTCTCGCCGCCTACGCCGCGCTCGTCGCGCAGGGCGCGGAGCTCGTCGTTTTTCCCGAGCTCGCCGTCTGCGGGTATCCGCCGCGCGATTTGTTGTTCAAACGCCGCTTCGTCACCGATGTCGCCGAATCGCTCGCCGAAATCGCCTCGGCCGTCGGCGCCGTGCCCGCGCTGATCGGCACCGTCGAGCTCAACCCGACCGGTCGTGGCCGCCCGTTCTTCAACTCCGCCGCGTTCTGCTACCGCGGCAAGGTCGCGGCCGTCGCGCGCAAATGCCTGCTGCCGACTTACGACGTGTTCGACGAGGACCGCTACTTCGAACCCGCGACATCGCCCACCGTCGTCGATCACGCGGGCCACCGGATCGGCATCACGATCTGCGAGGATATCTGGACGCATCCGATGATCAGCACACGCCGGCTCTATGCCGGCCGGCCGCCACTCGAGCAGCTCGCGGACCAGAAGTGCGACCTCATGGTCAACCTCTCCGCCAGCCCGTGGCACGCGACCAAGGAAAACATCCGCCACGCCCTCGTCGCGGATTCGGCGCGCACGCTGCGCTGTCCCGTCGCTTACGTGAACGCGATCGGCGGCAACGACGAACTCATCTTCGATGGCCGCAGCCTCGTCTGCGACGCGCAGGGTCGGCCGCTCGGCGTGCTCGCGGCTTTCGCGGAGGAACTGCGCGTGATCGACGTCCGCCCGGGCCGCGGCCCGAGCACGCCGCCCTTCGAGCCGGCGTCGCTCGCCGCCGCGTCGGCCGCCGACGAGATGAAAGACATCTTCGACGCTCTCGTCCTCGGGCTGCGGGATTATTCGCACAAGAGCGGCTTCCGGCGCGCGCTCGTCGCACTTTCCGGCGGCATCGATTCCGCCGTCGTCGGCGTGATCGCCGCCGCGGCCTTCGGGCCGGAAAACGTGATCGGCGTTTCGCTGCCGTCGTCGATCTCCTCGCCACACTCGCGCGACGACGCGCGCGTGCTGGCGCAAAATCTTCGCGTGCGTTTCGAGACGATCGCGATCGCCGACGCCGTCGCCGCCTGCGAAGCCGCGCTCGGCCCGCTCTTCGCCGGTCGCGCGCGCGACGTCGCCGAGGAAAACATCCAGGCGCGCGTCCGCGGCGTGTTGATGATGGCGCTCTCGAACAAATCCGGCGCGATCCTTCTCACGACCGGCAACAAAAGCGAAATGGCCGTCGGCTACTGCACGCTTTACGGCGACATGTGCGGCGGCCTCGCGGTGATCAGCGACGTTTTCAAGACGCAGGTCTACGCGCTCGCCCGCTGGATCAACCGCGAAAAGGAAATCATCCCGCTCTCCTCGATCGAGAAACCGCCGAGCGCCGAGCTCCGCCCGGGCCAGATCGACCAGGACAGCCTGCCGCCCTACGACATGCTCGACGCGATCCTGAAAGGCTACGTCGAGGAAGGCCTCTCGCGTCGCGACTTGATCGCGCAAGGGTTCGCCGAAGCCGTGGTCAACGACGTCGTGCGCAAAGTCGACCGGAACGAATACAAACGAAAGCAAGCCGCCCCCGGCCTGAAAATCACCCCGCTCGCCTTCGGCGTCGGCCGCCGGATTCCGATCGTGCAGAAATACGTGAGCTGAGATTCGTAGAAAACGCGCGGCCGGAAACGCCGTCCTTCGTTAATTTTTCGCATGCCCAGCTCCGAACAACTCTTCGCCCGCGCCCGGGAACTCATTCCCGGCGGCGTCAATTCTCCCGTGCGCGCGTTCCGCTCTGTCGGCGGCGCGCCGTTCTTCGTCAAGGCCGCGCGCGGCGCGATGCTCATCACCGCGGACGATCGCGAGCTGATCGATTTCGTCTGCACGTGGGGCCCGGCGATCCACGGCCACAATCATCCGACAATCAAAGCCGCCATCGCCGCCGCGCTCGAGCACGGCACGTCCTTCGGCACGCCGAATCCCTACGAAGTCGAAATGGCCGAGCTGATCGTGCGCTTCGTGCCGTCGATCCAAAAGGTGCGCATGTGCAACAGCGGCACCGAGGCCACGATGTCCGCGATCCGGCTCGCGCGCGGCTTCACGAAGCGCGACAAGATCGTCAAGTTCGCCGGCTGCTATCACGGCCACTCCGATTCGCTGCTCATCAAGGCCGGCTCGGGCGCGCTCACGCACGGCAACCCGGACAGCGCCGGCGTGCCCGCGTCGTTCGCGCGGGAAACGGTCGTCCTTCCCTACAACGATCGCGCCGCGCTCGAGGCGGCGTTCGCCGCGAACCCCGGCCAGATCGCGTGCGTCATCGTCGAGCCGTATTGCGGCAACGTCGGCTTCATCATGCCCGACGCGGGCTATCTCCAATTCCTCCGCGACCTCACGAAGAAACACGGCGCGCTGCTCATCTTCGACGAAGTGATGACCGGTTTCCGCATCGCGAAAGGCGGCGTGCAGGAGCGCGAAAAAATCACGCCCGACCTCACGTGCCTCGGCAAAATCATCGGCGGCGGCCTGCCCGTCGGCGCGTTCGGCGGCCGCGCCGAGATCATGGATCAACTCGCGCCGCTCGGACCCGTTTACCAGGCCGGCACGCTCAGCGGAAATCCGCTCGCGATGGCCGCGGGCATCGCCGGGCTCAAGCTCCTCGAGGAGCTCGATCCCTACGCGCGACTCGACGCGCTCGGCCGCCAGCTCCGCGACGCCGTCCTCGCCGCGTGCCGCGCGAAAGGCCTGCCCGTGCAGGTGCCGCAATGCGGTTCGATGTTCAGCATCTTCTTCAATTTGGCGCCCGTCCGCGACTACGCGACGGCACTGCAGAGCGACGCAAAAATCTTCGCGCGTTTCTTCCACGCGTGTCTCGACCGCGGCGTTTATCTCGCGCCGAGCGCGTATGAAGCCGGTTTTCTCAGCACCGCGCACGATGGTGCCGCGATCGCGCGGGCGTGCGAGGTTCTCGCAGCGGCAGTTCGGGAACTTTGATTTCTCGCAAAAGCGCCAAAGATTCGGATTCTTTGGCCGTTTTCAGAAAGAATGCGCCGTCTCTGTTGCCTCCTCGCCGTCCTCCTTTGCGCTAGCCCCGGCGCGCTCCTCGCCCAACCTGCGGATGCTCCGATCATCCCGCTCGACGATCTCAAGCCCGGCCAGCACGGCGTGGTCTGGACCGTGTTTCGCGGCAGCGAGCCCGAGCCGTTTTCCGTCGAGGTCACCGGCGTGCTTCGCAACACGCTCGGCCCCGGCAAATCGCTGATCCTCTGCCAGCTCACCGATCCGCGCGTGCAAAACATGGGCGCGGTCGCCGGCATGAGCGGCAGCCCGCTCTACATCGACGGCAAGCTCGCGGGCGCGCTCAGTTACCAGATTCAACGCTTCGAGACCGTCCGCTACGCCGGCTTCACGCCCGCGGCCGATCTCGTCGAGGTCAAGGAGCGCGCCGCGCTCCAGTCCACCAATCTCGCCGCGCTCGATGCGAACCGCACGTCTCCTTCTCAATCTCCGTATCAGGCGATCCAGCCCGTCTTCACGATCGGCGGACTCAGCCCTGCGGTCGCCGACCTTTTCGCGCCGCGCTTCGCGGCGCTCGGCCTGAGCACGTTCGCGCTCGGTGGCAGCACGCAATCCGGCGGCACTGCAAGCGCCGAGCCCGCGAAAGCGACGCTCAACTCCCAGCCCGTCGATCTTCAATCCGTCGCCTCCACGATGCGCCCGGGCTCCGCCGTCTCCGTCGCGCTCGCAACCGGCGACGTCACGCTCGCCGGCACCGGCACCGTCTCGCGTGTCGACGGCAACCGCATCACCGCGTTCGGCCATCCGATGCTCTCGCTCGGCGACGTCGATCTGCCGATGTGCTCGGCGGAGATCGTCACGATTCTTCCCTCGCAGATGCAGTCGATGAAGGTCGCCAACACCGGCGCCGTCATCGGCACGATCACGCAGGATCGTCTCTCCGCGATTTCCGGCACGCTCGGCGCCGGCCCGGCGATGATCGATGTCGACGTGAAACTCGACCTGCACAAAGGCGCCGCGCGCTCGCTGCATTTTTCCGTCGTCCGCCACCAGCAGCTCACGCCCACGCTCGTCGCCGCCGGCGTCACGCAGGCGATCCTCGGCTCGAACGACGCCGGCCTCGCCAACGGTTTCAAGCTCTCGAGCGACGTGCGATTCTCGCCCGTGCAGAGCCTCGCGTTTCAGACGCTCTATTCCGGCCCGCAGGGTTTCGCCCAGGGCCTGAACGAATTCGTGCAGGGCCTCGCCGCCAATCTCCAGAATCCCTACGAGAAAACGTTTCCCGATCGCGTCGCGTTCACCGTCGAGCCGCTCGACGACAACCCCGCCGTCACGCTCGACCTGTTTCAACTCTCGCGCACGAGCGCGCGCGGCGGCGACACCGTGCAGGCCACCGTCGCGTGGCGCGATTTCCAGGGCGAGGCACACCGCGAGACGATCGATCTTCCGATCGACTCGGCGTGGACCGGCAAGCAACTCGAGGTGATTCTCGCGCCCGGCCGCGCGATGGACGAGCTCACCGGCCGCCCGCGCGTGATCGCCGCGTCCGAGCTGCGCAGCTTCGACGCCTACCTCGCCGCGATGCGCGACGACCGGCCGAGCGACGGCGTGTGCGTCGCCGTCGTCGAGAAGGCCGCCCTTTTCAGCGACCAGACCGTCGCGACGCCCGACGCGCCCGGCTCCATCGAGCGCATCGCGCGCGGCGCCGACGAATCGCGCTTTCACAAACGCGACGCCGTGCTCCCGCTCTGGGAAAAGCACCTGCTCGACGGCAAGCTCTTCAATACCGTCGTCCGCCGGCCGCTCAACGTCGTTGACTGAGAGCTCACTTCAAAACCTCGCAAGCTCGCTCGCGATGGGTCGAGGTGGCACGGGCATCCTGCCCGTGAGCGGGCCTAAACACGGGCGAGACGCCCGTGCCACGTGCCCGAGGTTTTGAAACGAGTTCTAAGCGGCGGCTGGCTTGGCCTCGCAGCGACTTGTTTCGCATCGCAGCGCTCACCGATCGAACGCTCTCGGCCTTTCGCCACGCACCCTCGCCTTGCGTTTCTAGCGCATTCGCTTCCGTGTTGTCTCGTGTTTCGCCGGATCTTTTTGCTCGTCGTCACCGCGATTTCGCTCGCGCGCCCCGCGCCCGCTGAACCGCTCTCGAAGAAAACCGACATCGACTTCTTTCGCGATGTCCCCAGCCGCAACCTGAAAGGCCTCGCGACGCGCTCCGACGGCCGCCTCGTCGCCGGCCCGACGCTCACCGAGATCGCATCGCCCGCGCCCGCGGACTTGTTGTGGTGCATCGCGCCGACGAACGATCCCGCGAAATTTCTCCTCGGCACCGGCCCCGACGGCAAAATCGCCGAGCTCACCTTCGATTCCGCCAAAACGTCCTTCACCTCGCGTGAAGTCGCGAAGCTCGACGACCCGCAAATCTTCGCGCTCGCGCGGCTCGCCGACGGTTCGATTCTCGCCGGCACTTCGCCGAAAGGCGCGCTCTGCCTGATCCGCGACGGCAAGCTCGTTTCGCGCGCGCTGCTGCCCGTCGACTCGATTTTCGACCTGCTGCTCCTCGACGATGCGACCGCGCTCGCCGCCACCGGAAATCCCGGCCGCATCTATCGCATCGATCTCAAAAAATTCGCGACCATCGGCCTCATCGCGGACAAGATCACCGACACGAAAATCCTCGCCGACCGCGGCATCGCGCTCTTCGGCGAAATCCGCGACCGCAACGTCCGCCGCATCGCCGCGCTGCCCGGTGGCATCGCCGCCGGTTCCTCGCCGAAGGGCAACGTTTACCTCTTCCCGCGCGACGGCACCGCCGCATCTGCCACGCCGAAAATCGAGCCCGTCATCCTGCAGGAAAACCGCGACGCCGAGGTCACCGATCTTCTTCCCCAGCCCAACGGCGACCTCTACGCCGCGATCGTGTTTTCCGGCTCGACCGGCGAATCGCGCATCACGCCGCCCGCCGGCCGCAGCGGCAGCAAACCCGACGCGCCCGACAACCCGCCGCCGCCCGCGCAGGTCGAAAAATTCGGCGGCCGCAGCGCGCTCGTCTGGTTTCCCGCGAACGGCTATCCCGAGACGCTCGCGTCGCGCAGCGGCGTCGCGTTCTATCGCGTCGCGCGTCTCGGCGATACGTTGATCCTCGCCGGCGGCGAACAAGGCGACCTGCTCGGCTACGACTTGAAGGCGAAACTCTCGCTCAGCTTCGCCGGCAGCGTCTCCTCGCAGCTCAACGGCCTCGTGCCGCTCGCCGGCGCGCCCGGAAAATTCCTGCTGCTGCGCAACAATGCGCCCGGCCTCGCGCTGCTCGATTTCGAAGCCCGCGGCGCACGCGAAGCCGAAACCCGCCGTCTCGACCTCGCCACACCTTCGCTGCTCGGCGCGCTGCGTTTCAACCGCCTGCGCGATCTCGCCGAGCGCGATCTCGCCGTCGCCGCGCGCGTGAGCAACGGCAGCGACGATCTCGAAGGCTGGGGCCCGTGGACGCCGCTTCAACTCGGCGCCGATTCCGGCTGGCGCGCCGACGCGCTCCGCGGCCGCTACGTGCGGCTGCGCGTGCGCATCGGCGATTCTGCTACCGCCACGAGCGCTGCACCGCGCAATAATTCCGCCGCGCCGCTCGCCAGCCTCGAAGTCGATCGCGCCGCGCTTTACGCGCTTCCGCAAAATCGCCGCCCCCTGCTCCAGGATTTCCGCGTGCTCACGCCGAATTTCGGGGTCATCGCGGCCGCCGACCAGCCGCCGCCGGCCAGCGTCTCGCTGAATCAGCTCATGCAAGGCGGCGCGCGCGACGACGACAGCGCCAAGCGCAAAGGTAATTTTCTCAGCAGCCAGGTCGTGCCGTCGCCCGGCGCGCAGGTCGTGCTCTGGACCGTCAACGATCCCGACAACGACAACTTCACCTGCACGTTTTCGATTCGCCGCGACGGCGATGCCGCGTGGACCGACGTCGCCGCGAACACGCGCGACAGCTACGCGCAGTTCGACACCGCGCACCTGCCCGACGGCGTCTACTTCACGCGGCTCGTCGCGACGGAGACCGCGCCGCGTCCGCCGGCGGATCGCCTCACGCAGACATTCGAAACCGACGACCTTATCGTCGACCACACGCCGCCGGAAATCCTCGAGGCAACCGCGAAGCGCAACGGCGACAACGTCACCATCACCGTGCACGGTCGCGACCAGCTTTCGTTGCTCGACGGCATCGAAGTTGTCTTCAACAACAGCGTGCACGAAACGGTCGAGCAACCCGTCGACGGCGTGCGCGATGGCCGCGAGGAGACGTTCTCGCTCGAAGTCCCGCTCGCCCGCGTGTCGAACGCGACCTCGCTCGAAGTCACGCTCTACGATGCCGCCGGCAACGGCACCGCGCGACGGCTGACGTGGTGAGCATGCGCGAAGCGCCGCGCCTCGCGCCCACCGCGGCTCACATGTGGAATTGCTCCGACACGATCTTGCCGTCGTTCACGTCGTAGACGCAGAGCTCGCTCATCGTCATCCGGCCCTGGCCTTTCATCGTGACGTCGAGCGTCATGGTGCACGCGAACGCGTTGCCCACGACGAGCGGTTCGGAGACTTTGTGCGAATGCAGCGTCTCGATCATCGCGGTGAATTTTTTCCCCTTTTCGAGGATGGCCGGCAGCCCGCGCGTTTCTTTCGCGAAGATCGGCGTCGCCTGCGGCTCGATGCTCACGGCGTCCGCCGCGTATAATTCCTTCTGCGCCGCCTCGTATTTTGCCTCCCGGCACAGCGCGACGAGGCGCCGTGCGATTTCGTCGGTTTTCATGCGGCTCAAACGTAGCAGTCCGCGCGAAAGCGCACCATCGGGGAAACTCGGATTTGCGCTGCGGCACGGGCTCGCTCGCGCCACCGGGGCGATTTCACGCCCGCGGATGCGCCTTCGCGTAGATTTCCTTCAGCCGCGCCACGCTCACGTGCGTGTAGACCTGCGTCGTCGTGAGCTGCGCATGGCCGAGCAATTCCTGCACGAGCCGCAAATCCGCGCCGGCGTTGAGCAGATGCGTCGCGTAGCTGTGCCGCAGCTTGTGCGGCGTGAGATCGAGCGGCAGGCCCGCGAGCGCGAGGTAGCGCTTCAACATCAGTTGCACCGCGCGCACGGTCATGCGCGTGCCGTCGGGATTCGTCAGCACCGCGCTGGTGGGCGCGGTGCGCCGGGCAAACTCGTCGCGAAATTTCACCAGCACCGCGAGCGCCACGCGCCCGAGCGGGCACAGCCGCTCCTTGCGACCCTTGCCGAGCACCCGCGCGATGCCCGAGTCGAAATCGATCGCGCCATGGTTCAGCCCCACGAGCTCGCTCACGCGCAAGCCGCCGCCGTAAAGCAGCTCCATCGCGAGCCGGTCGCGCCACGCGACCGCCGGCGCGATGGCGCCGTTGTCCAGCAGCCGCTGCGGCCCGCCGAGCAATAGCTTCATCTGCTCTTCGGTCAGGAATTGCGGCAGCCGTTTCTCCAGTTTCGGCAGCGGCACGCCGGCGAACGGATCGCGCGTCAACCGGCCCTGCCGCATCCAGAATTTGAAAAACGTGCGCAGCGCCGAAGCGTGATTGTGCAGCGTGCGCCGGTCGAAGCGCCGCTGCGCCTCGATCACGAAGTCGCGCATCGCGCGCACGTCGAGCGCCTCGAGTCCCGCCGGCCACAAATTCACATCCGGCCCCGCCAGCCAGCGGTAGAAATCCTCAAACGCCTGCCGGTAATTGCGCACCGTGTAGGCGGAGTAACGCCGCTCCTGCGCGAGGAAATCTTCAAATGGCTTCCACCAATCCGCGAGGACCGCAGGCGGAATCGGCTCCGGTCTGGATCGCATTGAGTTGGGGCCGGCTCTCCGCATTCGGCCGGGGTTCACGGCGCCGTCGTCCCGGGCGCGCTTGCGACCGGCGCGGTCGATTTTTCTTCGACGCTTTTCATCACGTTCGTCGCATGCAGTCGCAGCGCGCCTTCCGGATCCAATCCCTTCGCCCGCGCCGCCGCCGCGAGCTCGAACAACATCCGCCCCAGCAGCGCCTCGTCGAGCTGGCGGCCCAGCGCGCCGACCTGCGCGGTGTCGACGATCCCGTCGGCCGGAAGCTGCTTTTTTTCGATCTGTTTCCAAATCGCCTCGGCGAACATCAGCGCCGGCAGTCGCGGCGGCAGGTCCTTGAAAATTTTTCCCGCCGGCGCCGGGCCGTTCTTCTTTTCGGTCGCCTTGATCTCCTCCCATTTCGCGATCACCTGCTCGGAGGTCTCGAGTTTTCCCGTGCCGAACACGTGCGGATGCCGGCGGACGAGCTTCTCGTTGATCTCGCGCGCGACGTCCTCGAAATCGAATTGCCCGCGCTCCGCCGCGATCTGCGCGTGAAATACGATTTGGATCAACACATCGCCGAGTTCCTCGCGCATGTGCGGGTGATCGCCACGGTCGATCGTGTCGATCAGCTCGCTCACCTCGTCGATGAGGCACCGCACGAGCGACGCGTGCGTCTGCTCCTGATCCCACGGGCAGCCGTCCGGCGCGCGCAGCCGCGCCATGGTCCGCTTCAAGTCCTCGATCGCGCTCATCGCTCGAACGAAACCACGAAACACACCAAACACACGAAAAATTCGGCGGCTGTCTCGCCCTGCGGGTTTTCCTTCGCGCCGTGCGACGGGATCGCGCTTATCGCCGGCTTTCAACGCGCTCCGTCGCCCGCGAAAACTCTGGCCTCGTTTTCGTGTGTTTCGTGTATTTCGTGGTTTTCCCAATGTCCGACAAGCTCACCGAGATCATGGCTTGGAAGCGCCGCGAAATCGCGCCGCTGCTGCGCGACGTCTCCGCGGCCGAGCTGGCGCGCGCGGGCGCTGAGATGCCGCCCCCGCCGTCGTTCGCCGCCGCGCTTCGCCGCGCCGACGGGCGGCTCGCGATCATCGCGGAAATCAAGCGCCGCTCGCCTTCGGCCGGCGACATCAAGGCCGGCGCGTCGTCGGTCGAACAGGCGCGGCGCTATCAAACCGCCGGCGCCGACGCGCTCTCCGTGCTCACGGATGAAAAATATTTCGGCGGCACGCTCGACGACTTGCGCGGCGTCACCACGCATTTCCGCCGCACGCCGCCGGCGCGCCCGTGCCTGCGCAAGGATTTCTTCGTCCACCCGATCCAGGTGCTGCAGGCCCGCGAGGCCGGCGCGAGCGCGATTCTCATCATCGTCCGCGCGCTCGCCGACGACGAAATCAAAACGCTCGCCACCGCCGCCGCCGCCGCGGGACTCGACGCGCTCTTCGAGATTCACCACGAGGCCGAGCTCGAGCGCGCGCTTGCGCACGGCGCCCGCATCATCGGCGTGAACAATCGCGATCTCGCCATCTTCAAAACCGACCTCGGCTTGAGCGAGCGCCTGATCCCGCAATTTCCGCAGCACGTCACCGCCGTGAGCGAAAGCGGCATCTTTACCGCGGCCGATGCCGCGCGCGTCCGGGCGGCCGGCGCGCACGCGGTGCTCGTCGGCGAAGCGTTGATGAAGGCGCCCGATCCGGCGGCGCTCGTCGCGGAGTTTCGCCATGTTTGAACACCGCAGCGAGCCGCTGCTCCCGCGGCCGAAGTTTTACCGCCGGCTGGCCCGCAGCGCGGCGCTCGGCGGCGCGCTGGTCGCGATTTCGCTGCTGGTCGGCACGCTGGGCTACTGGTCGCTCGCGCATCTGCCGTGGATCGACGCGTTCCTGAATGCCGCGATGATTCTCTCCGGCATGGGGCCGGTCGCAGAGCTGCACACCGCCGGCGCGAAAATCTTTGCTGGGCTCTATGCCATCTATTCGGGCATCGCGTTGATCTCGACGGCCGGCGTCGTCTTCGCGCCCATCCTCCACCGCATGATGCACAAATTCCATCTGCAACCCGGGCGCGGAGAGTAGCGATGCCGCTCTCGCCCACCGCCACTCGCGATCTGCTCGCGCGCCTCGGGCACCAACCGAAGCGTTTCCTCGGGCAAAACTTTCTCGTCGACGGCAACATCGTCCGCAAATCCCTCGAACTCGCGGGCGTCAGCTCCGGCGACGCCGTCGTCGAAGTCGGCCCCGGCCTCGGCACGCTCACGTCGGCTCTGCTCGAGGCCGGCGCCGAAGTCTGGGCTGTCGAAAAAGATCGCGCGCTCCACGCGCATCTCGCGGCCGAGCTGGTGCCGCATTTCCCGCACGCGTTTCACCTGATCGAGGCCGACGCGGTCCAGCATCCGCTCGCGGATCTTCCCGCCCGCCGCGCCGCCGCCGGTTTCAAAATCGTCGCCAACCTGCCCTACGCCATCGCCACGCCGTGGCTCGACGCGGTGCTTTCCGGTCCGCTGCCGGAGCGGATGGTGCTCATGCTGCAACAGGAAGCCGCGCAACGCTACGCCGCGGCACCCGGCTCGAAATCGTTCGGCGCGATCTCCGTTTTTCTGCAAGCCGCCTACGCGGTCGCGCCCGGCCACAAAGTCGCCGCCGCGTGTTTTTTCCCGCGGCCCGACATCGAGTCGCATCTCCTCAATCTTCAGCGCAAGCCGGCGCCCTTCGTTTTCCCGCCGGCCGCGAAGAATGTGATCCGCGCATGCTTTCAGCAGCGACGAAAACAGATCGGTGCGCTGCTGCGGGCCCGGCTGCCGGCGGACGAGCCGCAATGGCGGGAACTTCTCCGCGATGCCCCGCTCTCAGAAAAAACCCGGCCCGAAGCGCTCCCGGTCGACTGGTGGGTGCGGTTTTCCGCCCTTCTGCCACCGTTGGCTTGAAAGCGCCGCGGCGCCGACTACTGAGTTACCCCTTACCGAAATCTCCACGCCATGCCACGCCTCCTGTTTGCTTTTGCCCTGCTCCTCGCGACTCTTCCGCTGCGCGCCGAAGACGCCCCGTCCGCTCCGCCGCTCGAAGGCAAGATCGAAGGCAAGAGCTACGTCTCGCCGACCGGCGCGTTCAAAGTGACGATCCCGGTGCTGCCCGAACTCGGCGGCGCGGTCAGCGACACGCCGAACGTCGTGACCTTCGAGGACGACTTCAACACGCACATCAGCATCGCGGCCTTTCCGCAGGATGCGACGCAGCGCTGGGAGCTTTCGACGCGCGGCCTGAAGGACTACCTCGTTTATTTTTTCAGCAACTTCGTCCTCTCCGATTTCAAGCAGGCGTTCGACAACGTGCAGATCGAAAGCGCGAAATTCCTGCCCGGCACGCTCGATGGCTCGCTGCTCACCTACATCCTGATTCCGGGCGGCTCGATGTTCATGGCGAAGGTGCCGAAGGTCAGCGCGGGCGACGCGCTGCCGGTCGCCAAGCGCGGCAACCTGCTCTTCGTCCGCAACGGTCATATTTTCGTCGTCAGCATCGAGCTCGCCGAGCGCGTCGTCGAAGGCAAGGTCTACAACAAGACCAAGGACGAGGAGGACGAAATCCTCCGCCAGCGCCTGCTCGACATGGTGAACAAGATTCAGTTCTCGAAGCCGCCCGCCGCCGCCGAACCCGCGAAGGAGCCGGCGAAAGACGCAGCGAAAAAATGAACCGGCCGGTCCACGCGGCGCGCCGCCGGCCGCGCGCGTGGCTCGTGGCGGCGCTGGCCCCGGTGGCATTTCTCCTCGGCGGCTGCGTTTACCTGCGGCTGCTCGAGCTCAAGCACCAGCTCGCGGATTTCGATCGCAACTTCACGATCCAGACGACGAACGGCCTCCGGCTCACGTGCCTGCATCCCGTGCTGTTGAGCAGCGATGTGCGCTGGCTCGGCCTGGGCCCCAGCACTGTGCAGAAACTCGGCGCGGCCGAACGCTGGCACCTGCGCTGGATCAAGCAGCTCCCGCCCGGCGTGGAGGAAAAAGGAAATTTCGAAATCGCCTTCGACCTCATCTTCGTCGACGGCAAACTCACCACCTTCCTCCTGTCCGAAAGCTACTTCGCGCTCATGCCGAAGGATTTTCTCATCGCCAGCATCAAGAGCCTCGGCGGCGCGAAAGTGAACGAAAAGGACCGCAGCGTCGAAAGCCGGCTCGCCGCACCCGACCGGGCGGCCTTCACGCCGCCCTCGCGGTCGGATATCACAGGCATGCTCGGCGTGCCGACGGAAGAGCACCGCGAAGGCGACCGGCTCATGTTGCGTTATCGTTGCGTGTCCGACGCGCCCGGCCTCGGCGACCGCGAGTTTGATATCCGCCTGGTTTTCGACGCCGGAACCGATCGCTTGCTCCAAACCACTGGCCGGATTCCGATCGGCACGCTCAATCTCGACTTCACGCCCGCGACGAACTCCCCCTGAACAATGTTTCCCGCCGGCTGCCAAATCCGCGATGCCACCGAATCCGATCTGCCCGAGATCGTCGCGATCTACAATGCGACGATTCCCGGCCGCATGGTCACGGCCGACACCGAACCGGTGAGCGTGGAGAGTCGCGTGCCATGGTTTCGCGCCCGTAGCCCGCACACGCGGCCGTTATGGGTCGTCGTCGACGACGCGCGCGTCTGCGCGTGGCTAAGCTTCAATTCGTTCTACGGCCGCCCGGCCTACAATCCGACCGCCGAAGTCAGCCTCTACGTCGCCGAATCGCATCGCCGCCGCGGCCTCGGGCGCGCGCTGCTCGAGCGCGCGATCGTCGGCGCGCCGGCCTGCGAGATTCGCACGCTGCTCGGATTCATCTGGGCGCACAACGAACCGAGCCTGCAGTTGTTCGCGCAATTCGGATTTGCGCGCTGGGGACATTTTCCGCGCGTCGCCGTGCTCGACCGAATCGAGCGCGACTTGATCATCCTCGGCAAACGCGTGGGCGAATAAATCGCGCGATGGCGCTCAAGGCGCGAACGGCTGCACCGGCGTCAACGTCACCGGCCCAAGCAATCCTGCGGGACGCGGCAGCCATTTCGCCGCACTGAAATTCCCGTCGGCGCCGCGGTTCGCCGCGATGCGCGCGGGATAATTCGCGTTGTAGAATTTTTTCCAGCTCGGGTCGCGCCGGTCGAGATCGGCGACGCGATTCGCGGCGAGATTCGTCACGAGGATTTCGAGCGTGTTTTCGCCGGCCTTCAGGCCGGCGTCGCCATCGAGCACCACGCGCCACGGCGCCGCGATGAGCGCGGCGACCTCGCGGCCGTTCAGCCGCACGCGCGCGCTGTCGGCCACGCGGCCGAGATCGAGCGACACCGGCGCGCCGGTCGCCGACGCGAACGTCGTCGTATAACTCGCCGTCCCCGAAAACGAGCGCGTGGCATCGCCCTCCAGTTCCGTCCACGAGCCCGGCGCGGTCATCTGCGCCGGCGCGGGCAGCGTCGGGCCGCCTGAAACAAATTTCACCGTCCACGCTCCGTCGAGCAGAGCCGGCTCCGCCGCCGCATCCCAATCGACATACGCCGGCCCGTCGACGCGCGCGGCGAACGTGCGCAAGATTCGCGACTCGCCGGGCGCGACGCGCAGGTAAACTTCGAGTGCGCCGTCCGCCGTCGCGCGCGTCCGCGCGACACCGCGCCGGCCCGACATCGGATCGAAGATCGCCGCCGTCGCGCCACGCGTGCGCAGCGGCAGCCAGCCTTCGAACGAACTGCTCGCGCGGTTCAGCAGAAAATAAATCGCGCCCTGCGCATCGGCGCGCCGTTCGAATTGCAGTCCGCGATCGACGAGCGTTTCCCGGCCGACGTTCGCACGCTCGAGCAGGCGATCGAGATTGCCGCCGAAGAGAAACCGCCCCTGCCCGACCGCCGCGGCGGAAATGTCCGCGTCGTCCGCGCCGGTTTTTCCGATGCGCGTGAGAAGTTTTCGGAAAGCCGCGCGCCGCGCCGCGAGATCGCCGAACCCGGGCACATCGGCGGGCAGGTTGTGTTGCACGACGATCGTCGCGCCGGCCTCGGCAAGCGCGACGAATTTCTCGAGCGTCGCGAGCGGCATGAGTTTCAAGTCGGGCACGAGGATCGCGCGATAAGCGACGCCGCCGGTCTGCAACGCGCCGCCGGAAAATTTCACGCCCTGCAGCAGCCGATCCGAGACATAATCGAACGCATAGCCGCGCGCCAGCAGCTCGGGAACGACGCCCTGCCCGCCGCCGCGCGGTCCGCCACCGAAGTGCGGCATCGCGCCTTCGCCGCGCTGCGCCCACGCCTCGTAAGTGGAATAGTAAAGCAGGATGTCGTTCGCCGGATGGCCGGACTGCAGGAACGACTGGCAGCGCGCGACGTAGGCGTTGAGCACCGGCGCGTCGGCCCAGATCGAATTCGACGGATCGAGCTCGACGGAAGCATAGAAATGAAAACCGGGCCACGGCTCGTTCGGCGGCGAGAACGCCATGCCGTGGTAGCACTGCTGGTTCACGCCACCGAGGAACATCAGGTCGACGCGCTGCTTGATGTCCGCGAGCGTCGAGCTCCAGTGTTCGCCGAGCCACGTCGCGGTCTCCGACGACGCGAGCGGTTTGCCGGTCACGTGCGCGGCCGACGAAGCGAGCTTCATGCCCGCGACATTTGCGCCTTCGGTTTCCGGGATGCCGCTCGCGGCGTAGAGATCGAGAATATTCGCCGGCGAACCGTGCGCCTGGTTGCGGACGAGCGCGCCGTGCGCCGCGGCCCATTTCGCCCACGGCTGCGTGTAGTTTTCGAGCAGCAGGTCGGAGATCGTCTCGCGATGATCGGAGATGACGCGCGAATTCTTCTCCTCCGTGTCCTGGCCGAGAAATGCCGGCAACTCGTCGCGCAGATCGTAGCCGCGGCGTTTTTTGAATTCATCGAAGAAGTGCGCCGTCCAGTTCGATTCGCCCTGCGCGTCGTCGACTTCGTAGGAATCGTTGAAGTAGGCGCGCAGGCCGCGCGCGTTGTGCCCGGCGTATGCCTCATCGAAACGCTTCAGGTATTTCGCGAGCGCATCGGCGGAAAAATGATCGATCACGTCGCCCTCGCCGCCCGGCCCGGCGCGCTCGACCTGCTTGCCGTGCCAGCCGAGAAACACGGCGTAGAGCGTCCAGTTGCCGGCGGGCGCGATCCAATCGAGTCTGCCTCCGGCGCCGACTTTCGCGGTGACGTCGACCTTTTCGCCGCGATCCGAATACGCGACCAGCGCCTGCAACGGCAGCGCGCGCGGGAAACGCACCTGATCGAGCGCGAGGCCCTGCAGGTTCGCGTTCGAGGTGACGGGATCTTTCAATTCGGAGATGCTGACCTGGCGCGGACCCGCGACGCGCACGAGCGGTTCGTCGGTCGCGCCTACCGGTTCGCCCAGGCGTTCGCCCGCTTTGAGCGCATACGTTTTCGTCACGACGCGCCGCGCCGAAAAATCCGATGTCACCCACGGACCGCCAAACGGCCACGCGTTGCCTGTCGACATATCGATGCCGAGTCCGAGGCGCTTGCCCTCGGCGAGCACGTGGTCGAACACGTCCATCCATTCCGGCGAAAGATAATTTCGAAAGCGCGACTCCTCGCCGCGCACGCCGTAGATCGGCGTGAGCTCGAGTCCGCCGAGCCCGGCCGCGGCGTAGCGCTCCATCTGCGTCGTGAAGTCCTGCTTCGTGCCGATATTGCCGAGCCACCACCAGCGCGCCCACGGCTTGGTCTGCGACGTGATCGCCGGCCAGTCGAGTTCGCCGGCGAATGCGAAACCCGCACACGCGAGCCCGCAAAGAATCGTTCGGAGTGTGCGCATAAAAAATTTCGGCAACGCCAGCGACCGCGGCTCACGGCGCGCGCAACGGGATTTTGCCGCGGGTGAACCGGTCGAAAACCGAAATCACCGGCAGCGCGTTCCCGTCGTTGTCGAACATCCCGCGCCGCGCCAGTGCGCCCGTCACCGCGGGTTCCCACCAGAACACGCCCTTGCCTCGGCCATGCGGCGTCGCGAGCACCGCGCGGTTCACCTCCTCGAGAAACTCGCGCTGTCCTTCGGCCGTTTCCGGAAATGGCGCGGGACGATTCCGATATTCCGCCGGCCGCCAGTTGTAAGCCACTTCGACGAGGATGATGTCCTTGTCGTAAGTCTCGGCCATGAACGCGAGGTTGTCGCGCAGCTCGAGCAGCGAGCCGTGCCACCACGGATAATAACTCTGCCCGATCACGTCGAACTTCACGCCGCGCCCGATCACTTCGTCGAAAAATTTTTTCGTCGCGACGCGATCGCCGCCTCGATCGATGTGAATCATGATGCGCGGACGCGGCGCCTCGCCGCGACCATCGTCGACGCCGGCGATTCCCGCCTGCAGCAGCTCGACGAAATTTTTCCAATTCACCGGCAGCTTGCCGTCGGGCCACAACAGGCCGGGCGTGATCTCGTTTCCGATCTGCACCATCTCGGGCATCGCGCCGCCCGCGCGCAGCGCCGCGATCGTGTCCCGCGTGTAATCGTGCACCGCGCGCACCAATTCCGCGTGCGATTTTCCCTGCCACGCCTGCGGGATGGTTTGCTTTTGCGGATCGGCCCACGTGTCGGAGTAGTGAAAATCGAGGAGAAATTTGAACCCGAGCGCCTTCGCGTCCTTCGCGGTCGCGAGCGTATACGCGAGGTCGTTCGGCAGCGCGGACGGCTGCGCGCCGGGCGTGTGAAAAATCCGCAGGCGAATCCAGTTGTAGCCGTGATCGCGAAAAATCTGCAGGCCCGGCTTCGCGACGCCGCCGTCCTTGAATTTCGCGCCGTGCTGCTCCGCCTGCCGCAGAAACGAGACATCGGCGCCAATCGCGTAACCGAGCGGCTCCGTGGAGGCGACGGCCGACGGCGCGGTCCGCGATGCAGTCGTGCACGCGGCGAGCAGCCCACCCAAAAAAACGGCCGCGCTCAGGAAGAGAGAGGCCGTTTTCATACGTGGATTTGCCTGGCGGACGCGACACGAGCGCCGACTGCCGCTGATGTCGCGTTGATTATCAGGGAAAGCGAAACCGGGCGCGCGTGAAAATCACAAGCCCGCGGCGCGGCCGAACATCACGGCTTCGTCGTTGATCACCGCGCGACCGGTTTTGGCGAGCGTGAGCATCTCCGCGCCGGCGAGCAGCACGGGACCGTAGCCGTGCGCGGCGAGCGGGCTGACGGGACGATGATAATAGAACGCGGGATCGAAACCCATGCCGGTGCCGACGCACACGTTTTCGACCTGGCCCTTGTCGTTGACCTGCGTCGTCACCGCCTGCCACGCGAGCACCGCCATCGGCCCGTGCGCGAGCGCATCGAGCCAGCCGCGGTTCACGCCGCGCGCGACGCAGAAGGCGTAGATCGCGGTCGCGGAGGTTTCGAGATACGAGTCGGGGCGATCGAGCAATTGCGTCCAGCGCCCGTCCTTGCCCTGCACCTCGGCGAGACCGCGCACGTGCGCACGATACAGCTCGAGCACGCTCGCGCGGCCCGGATAATTTTCCGGCAGCACGTCGAGCAGCTCCGTCATCGCGAGCAGCGCCCAGCCGTTGGCGCGCGCCCAGCGAAACTCGGGATGCACGCCCATGCATTTCACCCAGCCGTGCATCCAGAGGCCTTTCTGGCGATTGAACATCCGCGCGGCGAACTGGTTGATCTGCCGGATCGCGTCGTCCCAGTGTTTCTTGTCGCCGGTGAATTTCCCGAGCTGCGCGAGCGACGGGATGCTCATGTAGAGATCGTCGAGCCACACCGAGTCCGGCAGCGGCCGGCTGCGCGAGAACGTGCCGTCCTCGAGCCGCTGCTGTTTCGTCGTGATCCAATTTGCGAAGTTCTCGATCAGCGGCCGCAGCTTGCCGCCGCCGACGTCGGCGTTTGTCGCCTTGATCATCGCCGCGCACATCGAGCCGGAATCGTCGAGCGTGCGCGGATTGATGATCGAGCGGAAGAGATTGATCGTGCCGCCGCGGCCGGCTTGCGCGCCCTGGTTGGCCTGGCCGGCCGCCTCCATCTGCGCGCGGAAAAACGGCGTGACCTTCGCGATGAACTTGAAGCGTTCGTCGACGTAGTCGCGGTAGCGCGTGTCGCCGGTCGCTTCCGCCGCGAGCAGCATGCCGGTATACGCGACGCCCCACTCGTAGCTGACGAGGTTGAAGTCGCCGCGCGCGAGCGTGGCGTTGGGATTCGGCTTGGAAAGATCCTTGATCTCCGCGCCGGTGTTGCGGTCGACGATCTTCGCCGGCGTGCAGGCGACGAGATAATCGCGCACCCGATCGATCACCATCGTCACCGCCTCCGGAATGGGCGCGCCGTAGGGGATCGCGTAGCTGGCGCGCGGGCGCGCGGCGTTGAAGGTCGGATTGATCATGCCCGTGCCGGGCGGCGGCGTGGTTTGGGCCAGCGCGGGAGCGCCGACGAGCACGGTGACTTTCGCGGATTTTTTCGCGGTCTTCATGAAGCGGAGAAAGCGGGTGGAATTATTTCGAAGTGGCGGGACTGGCCGGCGCGGCCTCGCCGCCGGCGGGCGCGCCGCGGCCACCGCGCGCGCCGCGACCGCGGCCCTGGAAATTCGGCGCGGGTTGCGGCGCCGGCGCTTCGGTCGGAAGCTGGTCGGCGCAGAGCTGGAGAATCTCGATCAGCGTGAGGCTCGCCTGCGCGGCGTCGTTGGTGGACACGCCGCGCGCTTCGTGCGCGGGTTCGATCGAATCCACCGCGTCGAGCGACGTCGGATTCGCGGCGCCGGGCCCGCGCTGGGCGAATGCCGTGAAGGCGCGCTGCGCAAACGCGGCGTTCTTCGTGTGCGCGTAGGCATACGCCGCGAGTCGCGGGCCGCCCTGCGCGCCCTCGACCATCGAAGCGTCGGCGCCTTCGTTGCCGGTTTCCCTGTCTTTGGTGAGGACTTCGGCGGGCGCGGTGCCGAGGCGGCAATATTGCAGCCACGCTTTCGCCCAGTCGTCGCGCCCGAGCAGCGGCACGAGCTCGAACATCACTTCGGCGCCGCCCTGGATCGTCGAGAGATTGTAGTTCACCGGCACCTGCGTGTGCGTGATCGGATCGGGAATCGGGAAAAGTTTCCCCGTCTGCGGATCGTAGCCGGCCGTCATGCTGCCGCCGCCCTTGAGCGGCCCGATGCGATCCTTGCCGTTGGCGTCCTTGCCGAGATCGGGATTCAGCCCGTCGCGCACGCCGGAGCGAATCCAGAACGGCATCGCGAGGATCGAATCGACGCCGGCGAGAATCTTGTCGCGCCACTTCGTGTCGCCGGTGCGTTCCCACTCGGTCATCCAGTTGCCGCAAAACGCGAACCAGTCCGGCCCGACGCGCACGCGGCCCGGATACTTCGGATCCTGCGGGAGGATCGGTTGCGCCTCGCGCATCGGATCGTAGCGGCACGCGGAAAAGTCCGAGTTCAACTGCTCGCGCATGATGTCGCCCGTGCGCTCGTCCGTCGTGAAATAATAGAACGGCCGCCAGTGCGCCGCCTGGCTGATGCGCGCCTCCTTGGCGCCGCAGCCCCACTTCACGACGTTGTGCCGCGAGCCGAGGCCGAGCATCGGCCCCATGTGGTAGACGTCGGTCTCGCTGGTGTTGCGCGTGTGCGCCTCGGCGAGCCGGAACAAATCCGCGCGGCCCGTGCGCAGAAAGCTATACCACATCCACAACGGCGCGCCGAGCTCGGTGTTGTCCCACGCATGCCCGCCGTAGTCGTAATACCACTCGTGCGCCGCCGCACTGTAGCTGTGCATGAAGTCGCCGAAATACCAGAAGCCATACCACGAACGCTCGTCCTGCTGCTGCTCGTAATACGCGAGCGTCGCGTCGAGCCGGTCCTCGACCGCGGCCTTCAGCGGCGTCGAGCGATCCGGCAGGCTCCACACGCCGAACACGCCGGTGGTGTGAATATACTGCGGCGACGCGACGAGCAGCGGCAGCTTCGTGCCGTTTTCGGCGAGCGCGAGCGTCGCCTTCTTGTCGGGAATCGCGCCGGCCGGATAAAGCGTCAGCTCGCTCGTGCGCGCGACGCCGAACGGCGTGCTCAGGCCGGCCTGCACGTCCTCGTAGGTGGCGTTCAACCCATGCGCGCGCGTGTCGTAGTGCCGCAGGTCCATCGCCGGCACGTCGGGCGACCACAGCCACGCGGTGAGCTGCGCCGCCTCGCTCGCCGCGCCGCGCACCTCGAGCTCGCTCGGATAAGATTGCCAGAAATTCTTCACGCTGATGCCGAGCCCGCCGCTCACGTCGCCGACCCACGCGAGGCCCGTGGCGCGTTTGCCCGCCGCCGCCGAGACCCACGTGCTCTGCGGATTCGTGCGCTTGGAAATCGTGAAGCCGTCCGGCGACGCCTGCACGAGCTTGTAGTCGCTCCAGATCGCATATTCCTCGAGCGGATCCGGCGCGTAGAAGCGGCCGCCGGAAATTTTTTCGCCCGCCTGCTGCGCGGGATTGCCGCCGCCGGGCTGGATCGGCTCGGACCACAGGCCGTCCTGGCCGGAGAAACGCACGTGGCGGTTCCACGACTGCTCGCGCATCGGCACCGCGAACGCCAGGCCGAGCCCGTGGATGAAATCCTTCTCCTGATCGCCGTCGAAGACGATCGTATGCACGACGCGGATCGCTTCCTGTCCCGCGTAGAAATACAGCCGCACGGAAAACGGCAGCCACTGCCGGCCGCTCTTCTCGTTGCGATGCTTCCCCTCGATCCGCACGACGGCGCGGATCGGACCGGATTGCTCAACTGTCACCTTCTCCACTTGGCTCACGAATTTCTCCCGCGCCGGCGCGGCGTCGGGCTCGTTGTCAGGCCCGTTCTGCAACACGCCGACGAGCCGGCCGTCGCGCGCGATTTCTTTTCCACCGATCGCAAGCGAGGCGATCAGGTTCGGCCCGGAGGTCGGAATTTTCGCGACCACGCGCCCCGTGTCGATCTCGACGCCCGAAGACGACGAGTTGACCGTGAGCTTCGGCGCATCGGTCGACGCCGCTTCGGCGCCATCGCGTAGCGCGAGCTTGAACGACGCGCCCTGCTCCGGTCCGGCGACGGTCGCAAATCCGCTCCACTTCAGCGATCCGTCCGGCCAGTAGGCGAGCGGCCACGTCTGCAGCGGCAGCGTCTTGCCATCGGCCGTCGTCAGCGCGAACGCGCGATCTTTTTTCACCGCGCCCTGCGGCCACGGCACGCCCCAACTCACTCCGGTGGCGACGGGCGCCGGCGTGCCGCCGAGCCATTGAATATCGACCGGCGCGTCCGCCGCGCGCGTCAGGAACGGAACCAACACGGCGGCGCAGCCGCACAAAAACGCAGAACGAGAAAACAGTTTCATAAAAAAACGAACGAGGAGCGTGGGGAAGGCGTCGCGCCTGACCTGCCGGGCGCGACAGCCGAGCACGGCAAACAGGACGATGGGGGTTTCATGGAGCGGACCGAGGGCGCAGGAATAGACGACGACGCCCCGCGCCCAACCTGAATTGTGCGCGGACAGTCCGGCCCGCGTGCGACGAGCGACGAAACTTCCCGCGCGGCGTGCGACGCGCGCGACACGCAGGCAAACGCCGCATTTTCCGCGCCCGCGCATCGATTCGCCGCGCGTCGCGGCCCGGTGTTTCCCGCGCCGAATTTCGGTCGGACTTTTCGCCGTTTTTGGAACACGCGCCGCCGGCCTGACGCGTTGCCGGTCGGTTCGAAAAAAAGCGCCTTTGCCTTCGCCGGATTTCTCTTTAGTCCCGCGTGTTTCCTGCTGATGCCCACCAAGTCGAAGAAAACCGCCCCGCGTTCCTCCAGCCCAGACCTCGCTCCGATCGTGTCGTCGTCGGCCCGTTCGCCCCAGCCGATTCGAAAGTTGATGGCCGCGAATCGCAGCGAGATCGCCGTCCGTATCTTTCGCGCCGGCACCGAGCTCTCGCTGCGCACGGTCGCGATCTACGCGCAGGAAGACCGGCTCTGCATCCATCGCTACAAAGCCGACGAAGCGTATCAGGTCGGCCACGGCAAGGGCCCCGTCGCCGCCTACCTCGACATCGCCAGCATCGTCGCCGTCGCGAAGGAAAACGGCGTCGACGCGATTCATCCGGGCTACGGTTTCCTCTCGGAAAACGCCGACTTCGCGCGCGCGTGCGAAAAGGCCGGGCTGATCTTCGTCGGCCCGCGTGCGGAGTTGCTCGACATGATGGGCGACAAAACCGCCGCCCGCGCGCTCGCGCAGAAAATCGGCGTGCCCACGCTGCCCGGCACGGAAAATCCCGTGAGCGATCGCGACGAGGCGCTGAAGATCGCGAAGACGATCGGCTTTCCGCTCATCATCAAGGCCGCGTTCGGCGGCGGCGGCCGCGGCATGCGCGTCGTCCACAAGCCCGAGCAGCTCGCCAACCTCCTCGACGAAGCGCAGGGCGAAGCCGGCCGCGCGTTCGGCAATCCCGCCGTCTTCCTCGAGAAATACATCCCGCGCGCGAAACACATCGAGGTGCAGGTGCTCGGCGATCAGCACGGCAACGTCATCCATCTCCACGAGCGCGACTGCTCGGTGCAGCGCCGCCACCAGAAGGTTGTCGAGGTCGCGCCGAGTTTCGGTTTGCCCGAAACCGTCGTGCGCGAGCTCTGCGCCGCCGCCGCGCGCATTGCGCGCGAAATCCGCTACGACAACGCCGGCACCGTCGAATTCCTCTACGATCTCGACCGGCACGAGTGGTTCTTCATCGAGATGAACCCGCGCATCCAGGTCGAACACACGGTCACCGAAGTGATCACCGGCCTCGATCTCGTGCGCGCGCAGATCCTCATCGCGCAGGGCCACGCGCTCCATTCGCCCGAGGTCGGCATGCCCGCGCAGGTCGACATCCCGCGCAACGGCTACGCGATCCAGTGCCGCATCACGACCGAGGATCCGGAAAACAAATTCATCCCCGACTACGGCCGCATCCTCGCCTACCGCTCGCCCGGCGGCTTCGGCGTCCGGCTCGACGGCGGCATGGGCTACGCCGGCGCGGTGATCACGCCGTTCTACGACTCGCTGCTCGTGAAGAGCATCACGAGCGGCCAGAGCTACGAGATCGCGATGCGCCGCGCGACGCGCGTGCTCTCGGAGTTCCGCATCCGCGGCGTCAAAACCAACATCCCGTTTCTCGAAAACGTCATCACGCACCCGCAGTTCCGCTCGGGCCAGGCGACGACGACGCTGATCGACACGACGCCCGAGCTCTTCGCCTTCAAGCCGCGCCGCGACCGCGCGACGAAGCTCCTCAACTTCCTCGGCAACGTCATCGTCAACGGCAACCCGCACGCAAAAGGCTACAAGCCCGAGAAGCCGTTCACGGCGCCGCCCGTGCCGGGCAATACCGGAAACCGGATACCGGAAACCGGAAACAAACCCGCGAACCAGAGTTCGGCTGCGACCGGCGATCTTTCCGGTTTCCGGTCTCCGGTCTCCGGTCTTCCCACGGGCACCCGCAACCTCCTGCTCGAGCTCGGTCCCAAAAAATTCGCCGCGTGGACGCTGAAACAAAAGCGCCTGCTCGTCACCGACACCACCTGGCGCGACGCGCACCAGTCGCTCATGGCCACGCGCGTGCGCAGCTACGACATGCTCGCCGTCGCCGATGCGCTCGCGCACCGCACGCCGCAGCTTTTCTCGCTCGAGATGTGGGGCGGAGCGACGTTCGACACCGCGATGCGTTTCCTGAGTGAAGATCCGTGGGAACGCCTCCGCGACCTGCGCGCGCGCGTGCCGAACATCTGTTTCCAGATGCTCTTCCGCGGCGCCAACGCCGTCGGCTACACGAACTATCCCGACAACGTCGTCGCCGGTTTCGTGAAGCACGCCGCCGAAAGCGGGATGGATATTTTCCGCGTCTTCGACTCGCTCAACTACCTGCCGAATCTCCGCGTCGCGATGGAATCGGTCAACGACACGCACGCGATCTGCGAGGCGGCGATCTGCTACACCGGCGACATCCTCGACGAGCGCCGCGACAAATTCTCGCTGAAATACTACGTCCGCCTCGCGAAGGAACTCGAGCGGATGGGCGCGCACTTCCTCGCGATCAAGGACATGGCCGGCCTCTGCCGCCCCTACGCGGCGGCGAAACTCGTGAAGACGTTGAAGGAGGAAATCGGCCTGCCGATTCATTTCCATACGCACGACACCAGCGGCATCGCGTCGGCGAGCGTGCTGCGCGCCGCGGACGCCGGCGTCGATGTCGTCGACCTCGCGCTCGCCGCGATGAGCGGCAGCACCTCGCAGCCGAACCTCAACTCGATCGTCGCCGCGCTCCAGCACACGCCGCGCGACACCGGCCTCGACCTCGAGGCGCTCAACGAATTCTCCGACTACTGGGAAGCCGTGCGCGAATTCTACCGGCCGTTCGACACCGCGCCGAAGAGCGGCAGCGCCGAAGTCTACCTGCACGAGATGCCCGGCGGCCAATACACGAATCTCAAGGAGCAGGCTGCGTCGATGGGCGTCGCACACCGCTGGCCCGAGATCGCGCGCACCTACGCCGAGGTGAATCAGCTCTTCGGCGACATCGTGAAAGTCACGCCGAGCTCCAAGGTCGTCGGCGACATGGCGCTCTTCCTCTTCAGCAAGGGCATCAAACCCGCCGATGTCGTGAACCTCGAGCCCGGCACGACCGCGTTTCCCGAGAGCGTGATCGACATGATGATGGGCGGACTCGGCTGGCCCGACGGCGGCTGGCCGGAGAAAGTGTCGCTCGTCGTGCTCGGCCCGGAACGCCACGCGAAGGCGCGTGCCCGCTACGAAGCGACGCTCTCGAGCGGCGCCCGGAAACAGGACACCGGAGACAGGAAATCCAAATCTCTCCTCCCTGCTCCTGGCGCGCCCATCGACCTCGAAAAAATTCGCGCTGAGCTGGCCGACAAACTCAAGCGCCCCGCGACCGACGACGACGTTTACTCGCACCTCATGTATCCGAGCGTCTTCGCCGATTTCGCGAAGCACCAGCAGGCTTTCAGCGATGTCAGCGTGCTGCCGACGCCGGCGTTTTTCTACGGCCTGAAAGTTGGCGAGGAAATCTCCGTCGCCATCGAGCAGGGCAAGACGCTCATCATCCGCCTCGTCTCGGTCGGCGCACCCGACAAGGACGGCCGCCGCACGCTCAGCTATGAGCTCAATGGCATCGGCCGCGAGACCTTCATCCTCGACAAGAGCGTCTCGCCCAAAACAAAAGCGCGTCCGAAAGCCGACCTCGCGGACACGGCGCAAGTCGCCGCGCCGATCCCCGGCCTCATCGCGCAGCTCAACGTCTCCGTCGGCACCAAGGTTGCGAAGGGCGACAAGCTCCTCATGATGGAAGCGATGAAAATGCAGAACACGGTCTACGCTCCCTGCGACGGCGTCGTCGCGGAGCTGCACGTCGCGCTGGGCGACACCGTCGAGAGCAAGGATCTGCTTATCAAGATTCGCGCAGCGGGATAGGCGGAGTGGCCGAGACAACCTCCGGTTGTCGTTTGACGCGTTTTTGCCGGCGGGACACGTTATCCGTCGAAATCCCCGCCGCGCATGTCCTTCCTTCGTTTTCGGGCCTTCGCCCTGTCGCTTCGCTCGTTCATCGTTTTTTCCGCGGCAGGCGCCGCCTTTGCCTTCGCCGCCAATGCTCCGGCGGCCGCGAAAACCTCCGGCATCGACCAGGCCGGCATGAACAAGTCCGCCGTTCCCGGCGACGATTTCTACGGTTACGCGAACGGCACCTGGCTCGCGACGGCGGAGATTCCCGCCGACCGCGGGAGCTGGGGCGCGGGCGCGATTCTCCTCGAAGATACGAACAAGCGGCTCGCCGCGTTGATCGAGGACGCCGCGAAAAAAGGCGCCGCCGCCACGCCGGCCGAGCGGATGGCGGGCGATTTCTATTCGGCGTTCATGGACGAGGCGGCGATCGAGCAGCGCGGCCTCGCGCCGCTTCAATCGCGGCTCCAGCGCATCGCCGCGCTGAAGGATAAGACCGCGCTCGCCCGCCTGCTCGGCGAATTCCTCCGCGCCGATGTCGACCCGATCAACAGCACAAATTTCTTCACCGAGAATCTTTTCGGCCTGTGGGTCGCGCAGGGTTTCGACGATCCGACGCACTACAACGCCTACCTCCTCCAAGGCGGGCTCGGCATGCCGGATCGCGCCTACTACGTCACCGAAAACGACCGCATGCAGAAACTGCGCGACACGTATCGCGCACACATCGCGACCGTGCTCCGGCTCGGCGGCGTCGCCGATGCCGACGCGAAAGCCGCGCGCATCTTCGCGCTCGAGCTCAAGCTCGCGCAGGCGCACGCCACGCGCGAGGACTCCGAGGAAGTCCAGAAAGCCAACAACCCGTGGACGCGCGCGGATTTTCCGACGAAGGCACCCGGCATGGATTGGGCCGCGTTTTTCGCCGGCGCGCAACTCGAGCGGCAGCCGCGCTTCATCGTGTGGCATCCGACGGCGATCACCGGCGCGTCCGCGCTCGCCGCCAGCGAGCCGCTCGACGTGTGGCAGGACTATCTCGTGTTTCACACGCTGAACCAGTTCTCCTCCGTGCTGCCGAAAACTTTCGCCGATGCGCGCTTCGCGTTTTACGGCCACGCACTCAGCGGCACCCCGCAGCAGCAAGTCCGCTGGAAACGCGCGCTCGCCGCGGCCGACGATGCGATCGGCGACATCGTTGGCCAGATCTACGTCGCCAAATATTTTCCGCCTTCGAGCAAAGCCCGCGCACAGGAAATGGTCGCCAACCTCGTCCGCGCGTTCGATGCCCGCATCGCGCGGCTCGAGTGGATGGCGCCCGCGACCAAGGCGCAGGCGCGCGCGAAATTGAAATCGCTCTACGTCGGCGTCGGCTATCCGGAACGCTGGAAGGACTACACCGGCCTGGTCATCGATCGCGCCGACGCCGCCGGCAACCTTCTCCGCGCGGAGGAGTTTCACTACCGCCAGCGCGTCGCGCTCCTCGGCGGGCCGGTCGAGGCGAAGGAGTGGTCGATGGCGCCGCAGGAAGTGAACGCCGTGAACATGCCGATGCAGAACGCGCTGAACTTTCCCGCCGCGATCCTGCAGCCGCCGTTCTTCGATCCCGCGGCGCCCGACGCGGTGAACTACGGCAGCATCGGCTCCGTGATCGGCCACGAGATCAGCCACAGCTTCGACGACCAGGGCGCGCAGTTCGACGCGCAAGGCCGGCTGCGCGACTGGTGGACGCCGGACGATCTCGCGCACTTCAAGACCGCGACCGCCGCGCTCGTCGCGCAGTATTCCGCCTACAAACCCTTTCCCGATCTCGCGGTGAACGGCCAGCAGACGCTCAGCGAAAATCTCGCCGACCTCGCCGGCCTCGCCGCGGCTTACGACGGTTATCGCGCCGCGGCCGCGAGCAAACCGGCGCCGCGCGAAAGCGAATTCACGAGCGACCAGCTGTTTTTCATCGCCTTCGCGCAGAGCTGGCGGGAGAAGGAGCGCGAAGCGACCCTGCGCCGCGGCATCATCACCGACGGCCACTCGCCCGACCAGTATCGCGCGCTCACCGTCCGCAATCTCGACCCCTGGTATGCGGCTTTCGCGGTGCAGCCCGGCCAGGCGCTCTATCTCGATCCCGCCGCACGCGTCCGCGTCTGGTGAGCGACCCGCCGAGCGCGGGCAAAAATCAAATCGGCTGCTCGCGCTTTCGCGCCGGCTCGCGTTGCCGGTGCGCGAGCAAGGAACGAAAAGCGATTCGCACGACATGCGCAGCCAGATGCCGCGCTCACGCCTAAACTCGCGGCGTGAAAAAACGCATCGCGATCCTGCAGGGCAATCCAGACGCCTCGACGCGCCATCTCGGCCATGCGCTCGCCGATGCTTACGCCGAGGGCGCCCTCGCGGCGGGCCATGCCGTCGAACGCGTCGAAATCGCGCAGCTCGAATTTCCGCTGCTGCGCACGGCGGTCGACTGGAACACCGGCCTCGTGCCCGCCGCGTTGCGCGAAGCGCAGGCGGCGATCGGTCGCGCCGATCATCTCGTCCTGCTGTTTCCGCTCTGGGCCGGCACGATGCCGGCGCTCACGAAGGGATTTCTCGAGCAGGTGATGCGGCCGGGTTTCGCGTTTCGTTTTGGCGAAACCGGCCGGCCGCCGAAAAAAGGCCTCGCCGGAAAATCCGCGCGACTCGTGGTGACGATGGGCATGCCGGCGTTCGTCTACCGCTGGTTTTACCTCGCGCACGGTGTGCGCGGCGTGAACCGCAGCCTCCTGCGCTTCTGCGGCATCCGTCCCGTCCGCGCGACTTACATCGGCGCCGTCGACGCGGGAAATTTCCACGGCGCCACGTGGATGGGAAAAATGCGCGCGCTCGGCCGCGGCGCGAGGTGAGGTTTGTCGCCGTCACCCCGCGCGACGCCCGGAAAGCTCAGCGCGTGACCTTGACGACGAAATATAGAAACGTGCCGTCCACCGCCGTATACTGGTGCGCGATGCCCGCGGGGATGACGATCACATCGCCCTTCGTCAGGCGATGCGCCTCGCCGCCTTCCATCTTGTCGGCGAGCTGCTCGCCCGGACCGGTCGTTTTCGGATCGATCGCCTTGCCGCCGGTGACGAAGGTCGCGGAGCCTTCGACGATGTAGAAGATGTCGGTGTCGGCGGCGTGGATTTCGACCTGGCCCGGCGCGACGCGCCGACCGGCGGAAACCTTGAAACTGGAGTTGCGCAGCAGCGACCCGCCCGCGGCGAAGGCGGCGTCGACCTTGGTGTGATCGATCATCACGACGGCAGTAGGCGGAGCGTCGGCGGCGAGCACGCGAGCCACGAGGCCAATCATCGAGAGAGCAAGCAGAGCGATTTTTTTCATAGGGGAGCAGCAGGATGAGTTGAAACCGGCCGCGGGCACAATGCCGAGTTGCGGGCGTGTTGGAGAACCCTTCGCGCCACCGCGCGGACCTACGTAGCAGTGCGAACCGTTTCCTCCTTCCCGCGGCCGATTTTTTCCTTTTCGTTGCGCGGCACCCACCCACCTCGTCAGCGCGCCTCGGTGCGCGCGAAGCGGCGGTCCGTTTTCCCACTCTGTCATGACGCCCTCCTCCTCCGTTTCCACCGCTCCCTGGATCGCGAATCCGATGCTGCGCTGGGGCGCCGCGATCTGCGCCGCCGTTGCCGCCGGGCTGCTGCTTTTCCGCCTGCTCGACATCCCTGTCCTCGGGCACATCGGCATGCCGCACGAGTTCTGCTACGTGCGCGATCCGAAGCTCATCTCGCTGCACGTGGCGTCGGATCTTTTGATCGGCCTCGCCTACGTGTCGATCTCCGCGACGCTCGGCTATCTCGTTTATCGCGCGAGCCAGGACATACCGTTTCACTGGGTGCTGCTCGCGTTCGGGCTCTTCATCGTCTCGTGCGGCATGACGCACTTCATGGAAGTGTGGGTGATCTGGGAACCGGTCTACTGGCTTTCCGGCTACGTGAAAGTCGTGACCGCCGCGGCTTCCGTCGCGACCGCGATCGCGCTGTTTCCGGTGCTGCCGAAAATTTTCCGGCTGGTCGAGTCCGCGCGCGAGAGCGAGCGGCGCCGCGTCGAGATCGAGCAGCTCAACCAGGAACTCGAGCGCTTCAACTACTCCGTCGCGCACGATCTCCGCGCGCCGCTGCGCGGCATCACCGGCTTCGGCGACGTGCTGCGCGAGGATTTCGGCGACCAGATCCCGCCCGCGGCCAAAGCCTACATCGAGCGCATGCAGAATTCCGTGGCCCGCATGGACGCGCTCATCACCGACCTGCTGAAATACTCGACCATCGGGCGCCGCCAACTGCAGCTCAAACCCGTCGCGCTCGAGGGCGTGCTGCTCGCCACGCGCGCCGTGCTCGAGCCCGAGGCGCAGGCGCACAACGCCGAGCTGATTTTTCCCGAGAAGCTTCCCGCGGTGCTGGCGGACGAGACGCTCCTGCTGGTCGTCCTGCAAAATCTCATCGGCAACGCGATGAAGTTTGTCGCGCCCGGCGTGCGCCCGCGCATCGAGATCGCCTGCGCGACGCAGGCGGGCGTGGTCACCGTGACGATCACCGACAACGGCCTCGGCATCGCGCCCGAATATCGCGCGAAGGTGTTCCAGATTTTCGAGCGCTTTCACCCGGAATTTCCCGGCACCGGCATGGGCCTCGCGATCGTGCATCGCGCGATCGAGCGGCTCGGCGGAAAAATCGGCGTGCGCTCCGCGCCGATGGGCACCGGCTCGCAATTCTGGCTCGAGCTGCCGGCCGCTCCGGCGCGCGGCGCGAGCTGAAGCGCGCGCCGCCGTCGCCCGATCGCGCGCGTCGCGCGTTACGGCTTCGCCGCCGAATTCTCGCTCACGTATTTGCGATCCGCCGGCTCGACCGCGCGGCCTTTTTCGGAAAGCAGCGGCAGGAACGGGCTCGGCTGAAACGCCTTCAGGCCGGAGACAACGCTCGCCGCCACGAAATCCGCGCCGGGCACATACGTGTGGTTATGGTCGCTGTAGAACTTGTTCACTTCCTCGCGGCCCATCTTTTCGTATTGGTCCGCGCAGAGGTTCGTGAGGTCGAGGACCGGCAGGTGCAGCTTCGCGCCGAGCTCCTTCGTCCACTGCGTGTATTTGCCGTTGGCCGTGCCGCGTTCGATGCGATCCTGTTTCGGATCGTAGTCGGCCGGCAGCGGCGCGGTCGGCGTCGCGTCGCGGAATTTCACGTTCGGATTCGGGTTCGTCCAGATGTTGCGCGTCGTGACGGTGAGAAAATAAACGTGCGCGCCTTTTTCGCGCGCGGCGTTGGCCATGGCGGACATATACCAGCCGTAGGTGTGCGCGACTTCAACCGAGCCGTCGGGTCGCTTGAGCTCGACCGTTTCGTCGCCGAGCCCGGGGATCGAGCCGCGCGAAGTCACACTGGTCGGCGGTCCGCCGTCGTTGATTCCGAACACGAGCAGCACGAAATCGCCCGCCTTGATCCGCGGCAGCACCGCGGGCCAGTCGCGCTCGAGATTGTAATACGTGCGGCTCGACTGGCCGGCGTGAGCGACGTTGGCGACGGTGACCTTGTTCGCATCGAAATAATCCGCGAGCGGCGTGCCCCAGCCCGCGACCGCTTCGCCGGAGCGGCCTTTGCCGGTATTGTGCGCGGTGGAGTCGCCGATCACGAAGATCGTCGGCTTGTCGCCCGCCGCCTCGGCGGCGCCGAGTTTCGCGGTCGCAAGCACGCACGCGGCGAGCACGGCCAGTTTCACGCCAACGAGAAAACGAACATCGAGGGGTCGCATGGGGAGAGGAAGAGACGCTGGCAAAATCTCCGCGCCCGTCGACGGCGATATTGTCGGTCCGTCAACCGCCACCGCGTTGCCGCGTCGCTCGCGCGCGCCGCCGATTCACGGTGGCGGAAACTTCGGAAAACACTAACTTCATCCCATGCCCGCGACCGACGCTGATCCTCCCTCGGCCGACCCGGCGGATGCGCCGCTCGAGTTGGTCGAGGTTGGCGCTTATTCGACGCCGGTGGACGGATTCGCTCACGGTCTGGTCGTCCTCGCGATGGGCGCGCCGTATTGGCTCGAGCCCGGGCCCGCGGGTTTCCGCCTGCTGGTCGAGACGCGCGTCGGGCATGCGGCGCGCGCGCAACTCGCATCCTTCGATCGCGAAAGCCGCGACTGGCCGCCGGCGGCGCCGGAACTTCACGCCACGGCGCGCAAGGGCGAATTCTCCACGCCGCTGCTGTGGTCGCTCGTCGTGCTCGCCGTTTTCTGGCTGCAAACGCGGCAGCCGGAATTGACCGACGCCGGCGCGCTCGACCCCGAGGCGGTCTTCGGCCGGGGCGAATGGTGGCGGCTGGGCACGGCGCTGTTTCTCCATGCCGACGTCGGGCACGTCGTCACCAACGGCATCTGCGGAATTTTTATTTTCGCCGCCGTGCTCTCCGCGTTCGGCCGCTGGCGCGGCTGGCTCGCCCTCGCGGCCGCCGCGATCGCGGGAAATCTTTTCGCTGCACTCGCACGCCAGCACAGCGGCTACCGCTCGATCGGCGCCTCGACGGCGATCTTCGCCGGGCTCGGATTGCTGACGGGCCGCGCGATCCGCATCGCGCTGCGTTCGGATCACCCGCACCGCGTTCGCCTGATTCTCATTCCGCTCGCCGCGGGACTGGCCGTGCTCGGCCTTTATGGCGCGGGCGGCATGCAGGTGGACGTGCTGGCGCACGCCACGGGTTTCGCGGCTGGATTGCTGCTCGGATTTGCCTCGGCCGACGCGGCGAACGTCGCGCCGCGCTCCTAGTGCCGCGCGGACAACACCGCGCCGCGCGCGACGCCCGCCGCCGCGGAGTGCGATTTGCCGTCCTCGGCGTGATTTGCCTCCGCTCGAAAACCGACGAGCGCCACGCCAACGATGATGAAATCCAGCAGCGCGGTGAGCAGCATGCCCACGATGGCCTGCCACTCCGCGTAGCGTTCGGCGTAGACGTAGATCGCGAGATTCGCGACGCCGAAGAGCAGCCACGTCGCCGCGCTCACGCCGGCCGTGGAGCGATGGCGGATCATCCGCAAAAGCTGCGCGAGCGTGGCGGCGGGAAAAATGATCGCCGGTAGAATGCCGGCCGCTTGGGAAATCGTCATGGTGGAAACGCGTCGCGCGGCGGTGCCCCGGGGAGCCGTCGTTCCTGGTGGCAGCGCGAGGGATCGAACCTCGGCGGGGCTATCATCCCGCGTCACAAAGACGCTGCCGAATCCAGGAACAACCCTCGGCCCGTTCGAGCCGCTGGCGACTGGCGGACACATCGTAGCCGACGCACGGCCCGCCGACTCCGCAGACGTTGGCAGAACCCGCGCATGGGTTGCCGCCATCGATCGACACCAGCCGGATCAGCGCACGCCGAAAACCGTTTCGTCGATCAGCATCTTTTCCGGATAAACCACGCGCCCGCGCATCAACGTGTCGTCGCCGAACGCCTCGTGCGTCACATCCGCGAGCCGCACGCCGTGCTCGACGCGCTCGGGCCGCAGGCCGCTGAAAACGCTCTTGGCCTTGTCGTCGGCGAACAGCAGCGGCGCGCGATACGCGAAGAGGTAATCGAGCTGCCGCGCGCGCACGAGCTCGCTCACGAGCTGCGCCCCGCCCTCGAAGAGCACGCCGGAGATTTTTTCCTCCGCGCATTTCTTCCGGAAATCGACAAACGGCACCCGCTGCGTCGGCGACTCGAACGCCCATACCGTGATCCCCAGCTCGCGCAATTTCCGCACGTAGCCGAGGCCGCCGTGCGGCGTCGTCACGACGATCGTGCGCTCGCGAAACTCGTCGGTGAAGACATTCGGCAGGTTCTTGTCCACGACCGTGCGCAGCAGCCCGTCGAACACGAAACGCCGCGGACACCATTCCGGTTCGCCCGCGCGCCGCGCCGTCAGCCGGGGATTGTCCTTGAGAATCGTCATCGCACCGACCGCGATGCCGGGAAACAGCCGGCGCCAGCGGTGCGCGTCGGCCCGTGACGCTTCGTTCGTGATCCAGCGGGATTCGCCGGTGCGGCAGGCGATCTTGCCGTCGAGCGTCGTGGCCGATTTCGCCGCGAGCAGCGGCGTGTCGCGCGTGATCCAGTGGTTGAAAATCAGATTGAGGTCCGCGCACTCGCGTTCGAGCACGCCCGTGATCACCTCGATGCCCGCGGCCCGCAGCACCGCGAAGCCACGGCCCGCGTGCGCGGGATTCGGATCGGTGGCGCCGACGACGACGCGCTTGATGCCGGACGCGACGATCGCGTCGGTGCACGCACCGGTGCGGCCCTGCGTCGAGCACGGCTCGAGCGTCACGTAGAGCGTCGCGCCCGGCCGCGGCGTCTTGCCGCGCGCGAGCAACGCGAGCCGCTCCGCGTGCGGGCCGCCGTCGGGCGCGGTCGCGCCTTCGCCGACAACCTGCCCTTCCTCGACGATGAGCGCGCCCACCATCGGATTCGGATGCGTCGCGCCCCAGACGCTGCGCGCGAGCTCGAGCGCGCGGCGCATGAAGATTTCGTGTTCGTCTAGATTGGCCATGCGGAGAACCGGGAGAATCCACCTTTGGGGGCCGGGGCGCGAGCGCGGATTCGCGCAACGATGGACCGCGATTCGAAATCAGCCCGTGACATACGGATTATTTTCGCGCTCGACGGCGACGGTCGTCCGCGGGCCGTGGCCGGGGAAAACGACCGTGTCGGGCGGAAGCGTGTAGATCTGCGCGCGGATCGAGCGCTCGAGCTGGGAAAAATCCCCGCCGGGCAAATCCGTGCGGCCGATGCTGCCGTTGAACAATGCATCGCCGACAAACGCCGCCCCAAAGGACGCGAAATAAAACAGCACGTTGCCCGGGCAATGTCCGGGCACGTGCCGCACCTCGACCTCGACGCCCAGCGCGGCGAAGCGCTCGCCCTGCCGCACCCAATGATCGACGTGCATCGCCTCGAGATTCATCCGCTCCCCCATGAACCGCTCCATCACCTCGGGCGTTTCGATCATCACGCGGTCGTCGGCGTGCGCGCGCACCTTCGCACCCGTCGCGCGCACGATCTCCGCCCCGCCTTGCGTGTGATCCCAGTGCCCGTGCGTGAGCCAGAGCTCGGCGAGCCGGCATTTTTCCCGTTGCAGGATCGGTTCGACGCCGCCCCAGACCGCGCCGGGAGCGTCGATCAACACCGCCTCGCCGCGCGCCGGCTCGGTGAGCAGATACGCGTTGGTCTGGATCGGCCCGGCCGGCAGCACATGGAGATGCATGCGTGCCACTGCACGAGGAAACCCGCACCGCGCAACCGCAATCCCGCCGCGTGTTCGCCTAGCGGAAACAGGCGATCGCGAGCTGGCCCGGCTCGAGGAAGGGCAGCCCGGCGACGTCGGCTTCGTGACGCACGAGCGTTTCGCACAGCGCGCCGAAATAATGCACGTCCTCGTCCGCATCGTAGACGACGCTCACGCCTGCCGTCGCCACGCTGCGGCCCGCAAACGCCTCGCTCAACCATTCCGTGACGTGCGTCGGCAGCGGCGCCTTGGCGGAGGTCGCGATGATGAAAATCTCCGCCTCCGCCGCGGCGTTCTGCGCGCGTTCGCGCCACGGATGAAAGCGCAGTTCCTCGAAACGGCGCGGCAGCGGACGCACCGCGGACTCGTTGGCCCGGCCCGCCAGCATGTCGGCGAGCAGGTGCATCGCGCGACGATAGGCGGTCTGGTCGTCGTAGAGAATCACGATGTTCATCGGCGGCGGCGGCACGTCGTCGCCGGCGGTGGTGGATTCGAAACCGTGGGGTGAAGTAAGCGAGGTCATGGTGGGCATGGATGCAACTTATCAGACCGCGGCCGCCGCGCCTATTGGCGCACCTCCCATTTTTCGCTAAGGATTTTGCTTAGCCGCGAAGCGACCGAGTGGAAATTCGCGCGCGGCGCACCGCGCTTCGGCGATCGCAAAGCCGGCTTGCCTCCGCGCCGCTGCGCGCGCCACTCTCCGCGATTTCCCATGCCGACACTCAAGTTTGCCGTTCTTGCCGGAGACTACATCGGGCCCGAGGTCATGACCGAGGCGCTGCGCGTGCTCGAGCACGTCGCGCAGCAGGAAAACCTCACCCTCGCCTATGCGCAGGCCGATGTCGGCGGCGCCGGCATCGACCGCCATGGCAAGGCGCTGCCGGATTCCACGCTGAAAACGTGCGAGCAGTCCGACGCGATCCTCTTCGGCTCCGTCGGCGGCCCAAAATGGGAGAAACTGCCGCCGAAGGAACAACCCGAGCGCGCCGCGCTGCTGCCGTTGCGCAAGCACTTCACGCTCTTCGCGAACATCCGCCCCGGCCTGCTCTATCGCGAGCTCACCGACGCCTCGCCGCTGAAGACCGAGCGCATTCCCGACGGCATCGACATCGTCTGCATCCGCGAACTCACCGGCGGCGTTTATTTCGGCCAGCCGAAGATGACGACGACGCTGCCCGACGGCGACACGCAGGCGGTCGACACGATGGTCTATCGCAAAAGCGAGATCGAGCGCATCACCGCCACCGCGATCGCGACGGCGCGCGCCCGAAAGAAAAAACTCTGCTCGATCGACAAGGCCAACGTCCTCGAAACCTCCGTCCTCTGGCGCAAAACCGTGACCGACTACGTCGCCAAGCACGCGCCCGACCTCGAGCTGAGCCACATGTATGTCGACAACGCCGCGATGCAGCTCGCGCGCAACCCGAACCAGTTCGACGTGTTCGTCACGGAAAACATGTTCGGCGACATCCTCTCCGACGAGATGGCCGTGATCTGCGGCTCGCTCGGGATGCTCTCGTCGGCATCGCTCGGCGCCGGAAAAAATTCGCTCGGCCTGCCCTTCGGTCTTTACGAGCCGGCCGGGGGCACCGCGCCCGACATCGCCGGCAAGGGCATCGCCAATCCCTGCGCGCAAATCCTCTCGGTCGCGCTCATGCTGCGGTTCAGTTTCGGCCTGGAAAAAATCGCCGCGCGCATCGAGGCCGCGGTCAAGCAGGCGGTCACGAGCGGCACGCGCACGGGCGACATCGCCTTCGGCGGCAAATCCGTCGGCACGCGCGCGATGACCGACGCGATCATTGCTCGGCTCTGATCGTCGCGCCGCACCGGCGCCGCCGGATCAACCCACCAGCACGTCGCGGCGCTCCAGCACGTCGAGCACCTGCTTCGCGTCGCACGGTTTGAGAATGAGGTCGACGACGCCGAGGCGTGCGAGTTCCTCGCGGTTGCCCTCCTCGTCGAGTCCCGTCGCGGCGATGATCCGCAGTTCCGGCGCGAGGCGGCGCAAGTCGCGCGCGAGGGCGACGCCGTTCATGCGCGGCATCATCACGTCGGTCAGCACCACGTGCACATCGGCTCGCCGCGCGAGGAACCGCTCCAGCGCCTCGAGGCCGTCGCCGGCCGTGATCACGCGATAGCCATTCCTTTCGAGCAACCGTCGCAGCGCCTCGCGCACGGCGACCTCGTCGTCGACGACCAGGATCAATTCGCCGCGCCCGGATGGTTCGGGCAACTGTCCCGCCGGGTCGCGCGCGCCGTTCAACTCCGGCGTCGCGGGCAGAAACACCTTGAACACGCTTCCGTGGCCCACGCGGCTCTCGACGGTCACGAAGCCGCCGTGGCCTTTCACGATCCCGAGCACGGTGGACAAACCGAGGCCGGTGCCCTTCCCGATTTCCTTCGTCGTGAAAAACGGATCGAAAATCCGGTCGAGCGTCTCGGGCGCGATGCCTTCGCCCGTGTCGGTCACGGCAATGACGATGTGCGGGCCCGGTTTTGCGCCCGGCTGCAGCTGCGCCGCCTCCGCGCCGAGCGGCGCATTCAGCGTTTCGATGACGAGCCTGCCGCCGGAAGGCATCGCATCGCGCGCGTTCACGCAGAGATTCATCAGCACCTGGTGGAGCTGCGTCGCATCGCCCGTCACGGGCCAGAGATCGGCGGAGGTGCGGCCGACGACGGTGATCTCGCGCGGGAAGGTCTCGCGCATGATGTTCATCATCTCCTTCACGAGATAGGCGACCTGCACCGGGCCGCGTTCGCCTTCGAGGCCGCGGCTGAACATCAGGAGCTGCCGCGCGATGTTGGCGCCGCGCTGCGCGCCGGTCTCGAGCATCGCGAGCAGGTCGCGATCGCCGTGGTCGAGCAGCCGCGTTTTCAACAACGGCGGGATCATCAGCATCGGCGCGAGGATGTTGTTGATGTCGTGCGCGATTCCGCTCGCGAGCGTGCCGATCGCCTCGAGGCGTTGCGCGTGCAGGAACTGCCGCTCGAGCTCCTTGCGCTCGGTGATGTCCTCGCACGAGCCGACGATCCGCTGCACCTTGCCCTCGGGACCGATGACCGGAAAGGCGCGCTCGCGGATCCAGCGCACCGCCCCGTCGGGCCGCACGATCCGGTAGATCTCGTCGTAGCGTCCCGCCGCCGCGGCCGCCCGCTCGCCCGCCCGGCAAACGCGTTCGCGATCCTCCGGATGCAGCGACTCGAGCCAGACCGATTGATCCCGGCAAAGCTCCGCGCAGCTCCGGCCCCAGATTTTTTCGAAACTCGGGCTCACGTAGAGCACATGCTGGCGCCCGGGATCGGTCATCCAGAAAACCTCCGCGATCGTTTCCACGACCTGGCGGAAGCGCTCCTCGCTCTCGCGCAACGTGTCCTCGGCGCGTTTGCGGCTGGTGACGTCGCGCGTGACGAGCACGATGCCGTTTGCCGCGCCCTCCGTCGAATGCATCAGCGCCGCGCTGATCTCCCCGCAAAAATGTTCGCCGCTGCGGGGCACGAGCGCGTATTCCGCGCCGGCCACGTGTTCCTCGCGGAGCAGCTTTTCGAAATCGGCGCGCGCGCGTCCGCGCTCGCCGGCGGCGACAAAATCCAGCACGTTGCGCCCGCGCAGCTCCTCCGCGCGAAACCCGAAGAGCTCCTGCGTGCGCGGCGAGGCGAAGACGATCGCGCCTTCGAGGTTGGCGACCACGATCGCATCGGGCGAAGCGGTGACCAGCGTGCGGTAAAGCTCGCTGCGCGCGTGCAGCACGGCCTCGGCGTTTTTTTGCGCCGTGATATTCTTCGTCACGCCCGCCGCGGCCACGCGCTCGCCTTTCCAATCGCAGGTGAAGGCCGTGACGACGCTGAGCCAGTTGGTCTGGCCGCCGGCGACGATGCGGTATTCGAGATCGAACGGCCCGCCGTGCCGTGCCGCCTCCCACGCCGCGCGGACCCGCGCCCGGTCGTCCGGGTGCACGAGCGCAAAAAAATCGTCCGAGGTGAGCGGCCGGCCGGCCGGCGCGCCGACGAGGGTCCGGAAAATCCGCGACGCGTTCACGGTGTCGTTCTTCATGTTCGCCGACCACGTGCCCATCTGCGCGAGCGCCTCGGCCTGACGGAACGCCTGCTCGCTCGCCTCCGCCCGCCGCCACGCGAAATGCAGGGCGCCGCACAACCCCGAGATCATCAGCCCGAAAGCCGAGAACGCGATCCAATCGACCAAGGACTGGTGCGGCCACACGGAAGAGTTCGTTCCGCCGCCCGGCCATCGCTCGAACACGGCGGATGCCGAGAGCAGGGTTGCGAGCAGCCCCGGCCCGAGCCCGCCGAGATAGGCGCTGACCAGCACGCTGACCAGAAGCATTTCCTCGCCCAGGCTTTTCGCCCACCCGGGCGCGACGAAATGCAACGCGCCCAGCACCAGCAGGGGCAGCCCCGTCGCGGCGCAATACGCCGCCAGTTTCCGCGACCGCACCGCGCGCCAGCGACGCAATCGAATCGAGATTGGAATTCCAGCAGCGGCGGGCGGTGAGATTGGTGGTGGCATGACGGGCGGACGGGCGCCAGCGCGCACGCAACGAGATCGCAGGCATCTCGTTTTCCACGGCAGGCAAAGCCAGTATATCGTCCGCCCGCGAAATCGGCCCACCGGTTTATTGGCGAAGGGACCGCGTATTTTGGCGGCTCACCGCGAACCAAGCTCCTTTTGCACGGCCGCGAGAACGTCGGCCGCCGTGTAGGGCTTGCCGAGGATCGTGCGCACGCCGAGGTCCGCGAGTTCGTCCGCCTGTTCCTGCAGCGCGGATCCGCCGGCGAGCCCGCTCGAGAGGATGAATTTCACGTCAGCGCTCATTTTCCGCACGACGCGCACGAGGTTCGCGCCGTCCATGAATGGCATGTCGACATCGGTGATGATCAAGCGGGTTTCGTCGCGGTGCCGCGCAAACGCCAGCGAGGCGTCCGCGCCGTCGTTCGCGGTGATCACGCGGTAATTGTGCCGCTCGAGCGTCTGCCGGAGGATGCGCCGGATGCTCTCCTCGTCGTCGACCACGAGGATCAGTTCCTGCTGGCCGCCGGCTATTCCGCCCGGCGCCGCCGGCGCGACTCCGGGCGCCGGCTCGTGCATCGCCGGCAGATAAATTTCAAACGTCGTGCCCTGCCCCACCCTGCTCGTCAGCGCCACGAAGCCGCCGTGGCTTTTCACGATGCCGTGCACGGTCGAGAGGCCGAGGCCGGTGCCCTTGCCGATTTCCTTCGTCGTGAAAAACGGATCGAAGATGCGCTCCCTGATTTCCGGCGGAATGCCGCAGCCGGAATCGGCCACGCGCAGGACGACGTGCGGGCCGGGCTTCGCCTCCGGGTTGGCGAGCGCCAGCGCGGCGGAATATTCGGCATTCTCCGCGGTGACCATGAGCGTGCCGCCCTCGAGCATCGCATCGCGCGCGTTGACGCAGAGGTTGAGCAGCACCTGGTGGAGTTGCGTGGCGTCGCCGCGCACCGGCCAGATGCCGCGCGGGCAATCGGCCATGATCGTGATCGTGCGCGGAAACGTCTCGCGCATCATCTTCCCGACTTCCTCGATCAGGTCCGCCACGCGCACCGCCCCGCGCTCGCCCTCCACGCCGCGGCTGAAAATCAGCAACTGGCGCACGAGGTCCGCGCCGCGCTTCGCGCTCGCTTCGATCGTGGTGAGCGTGTTTTCGAATTCGCGCGGCGGCAGCCCCATGCGCAGCAACGGCGCGGACATCATGATCGGCGCGAGGATGTTGTTCATGTCGTGCGCGATCCCGCTGGAGAGCCGCCCGATGCCCTCCACGCGCTGCGCCCGGAACAGCTCGGATTCGAGTTTCTTCTTCTCCGTGATGTCGGCGATCATCCAGACGAGCACGTCCTCGCCGGCGAGTTGGAGGATTTCGCCGGAAAGCAAACCGACGCGCCGTCCGCCGTCCTTGCGGAAAAACGCCGCCTCGAGATTGCGGATCCCGCCGGACGTGCGCATTTGCTCGAGCACGCGTTCGCGCTCCCCGGGGTCGGCCCAGAGCGAGGGCGGCCGCGCGTCCGGCGCGACAAGCTCGGCGCGGGCATAGCCGAAAAATTCGAGGAACTGCTCGTTCACATCGATGAGCCGGCCGCCGTCCATCGTGCTGTAGCCGATCGCGATCGGGCTGGAGCGAAAAATTTTCGCGAACCGTTGCTCGCTCGCCTGCCGCGCTTCCTCCGCGTGCTTGCGCCCGTCGATGTCGGCCCACGCGCCGATCAACTCGACCGGCCGGCCGGCGGCATCGCGCAGCACGTGCCTGCTGTCCTCGACCCAGCGGTAACGGCCATCGCGGCAGCGGATGCGATACTCGGTGGAATTCGCGCCATCGGCGAGCGCCTGCACTTCCGCGGCGAGCGCGATCTCGCGGTCCTCCGGGTGCACGTTTTGGGGCCACCAGTGCGGATCGAGCGCGTCGGCGACCGACCAGCCGAACAGGCTCGCGATGTTTTCGCTCACGAACACCGGCGTCGGCCGCGCTCCGCCGAGCCGCAGCGAATACAGGATCGCGGGGCTGTGCTCGAGCAGGTGACGCAGCTGCGCATGCGTGCTGTGCAGCTCTTCCTCCGCGCGCCGGCGCTGCGTCTCGTCGTGCATCACCGCGATGAAATGCGTGATGACGCCCGATTCGTTGCGCATCGGCGTGATCGTGTGCACGTCGAAAATCAGCGTGCCGTCCTTGCGGCGGTTGACGAATTCGCCGCGCCAGACGCGGCCGGCCCGCAGCGTCTCCCACAGCTCGCGATAAAATTCCGCGTCGTGCCGGCCGGACTTCAACAACCGCGGCGTCTGCCCGACTGCCTCGTCAAACGTGTAGCCGGTGAGCGCGGTGAAGGCGGGATTCACCCACGTGATGCAGCCTTCGACATCGGTGACGACGACCGGATTCGCCGCCACCTCGAGCATCGTCGCCTGCATCCGCAACTGCATTTCGCCGCGCTTCTTTTCCGTCACGTCGGTCAGCATCGCGACCCGCGCCTCGCGGCCGGCGAACGGCAGATCGTTCGCGACGACCTCGACCATGATTTCGCTGCCGTCTTTTTTCCGGTGCCGCCAGATTTCCGGCCCGCGGGGCGCCGGATGGGACAAATAATTTTGCAGCCGCTCGACTTCGGCGTTCGGGCGAATCTCGCGCAGGGTCATGCCGAGAAATTCGTCGCGCGAGTAGCCGTAGTGCGCGACCGCGGCGTCGTTCACCGCCAGGAATTGCAGCGTCGCCAGGTCGTAGACCCACATCGGCGCGGGATTGCTCGCGAAAAGCTCCCGGTAACGATGCTCCGATTCGCGCAAGTCCTCCTCGGCCGCCCGGCTGCGCCGGCGCAATTCGCGTTGCTCGAGCACGGCGGCGACGATGTGGCCGAGCCGCGCGGGCCGGTCCTTCAACAGGTAATCCGCCGCGCCGGCGCGGATGCACTCGATCGCGCGCTCCTCGCCGATCGAGCCGGAAACCACGATCACCGGCACGTCGATCCCGCGTTCGCGCACGAGGCGCAGGGCCGCGAGCGCGCCAAACTGCGGCAGCGAGTAATCGGCCAGGAGCACGTCGCACGGCGCCGCGAGGGCGGCGATCAGTCCGGCGGCGTCTTCGACTCGCCGCCATTCGAGCGCGAATCCGGCATCGCGCAGATTTTCCACAATGAGCTCCGCATCCGCAGGATTATCCTCCAGCAGCACGAGGCGGATTTTCTTTTCCACCGGCTTCGGCAGCGATGCGTGGTCTACCATGATAGGGAGCGATCGACACGAACGTGGACGACAAGCGGGCCGCGCGGAGCCGGCGCCGCGCACACGGGCGCCGAATCGTCAATCGCGCCGGCGCGCGATCGCTGCCGCTGATTTTTCCCGCCGTCCGTGCAAACGCGGCAGCGGATTTTTCGGGGTTGGGTGGAGCGTGGGTTTGGAGGAGCGGGAACGACCGCCGCGGAGAGGCGTTTCGATCGGCGACTGAAAATATTCTTCGAAGGCGAAGAAAAATTCCGTCAGCGACACGCCGAGGGCTTTCACGAGCCGCGCGATGCGCGACAGCGATAGGTTGCGCCGTCCCCGCTCGATGTCAGCAAGATAAGTCCGGTGCATGTCCGCGCGCCATGCGAGTTCCTCCTGGGAGATCGCGAGCCGGCCGCGAAAACTGCGGACGAGCGAACCGAAGCGGGCCTTGAGGGCGACATCGGCACCGCCATTTGCTTTGGGGCGCTTGGGCACTGGAGTGGGTGATGGTAGCAACGCCGACAATAGACGATGAGTGACAATTTTCCCGTGGTGATTCGTTGCTGGCGTTCGCCGGGGAGCTAAAGAATCCCGCCGGCCGGCTACTCTGCCAACCGCCTTCGCTACCGGATTCCCGGTAGTCGCGGGCCGCGGCCAATTCCCCACTTGCTAAGGCTGCGCGCGTCCTCTGTTTTTTGTCCTCCGCCCTCCGACATGACCTCCGCCGAGATCCGCCAGAGCTTCCTCGATTTCTTCGCCCGCCACGGCCACACGATCGTGAAGTCGTCGCCGCTGCTGCCGGAATCGCCCGGGCTCTTGTTCACCAACGCGGGCATGAACCAGTTCGTGCCGATCTTCCTCGGCGAACGCGCGCCGGATGTCTCGCGCTGGGGCGATCGCGTGCTGCGCGGCGAAAAAGACACGCGCGCGGCCGACACGCAGAAATGCATCCGCGCCGGCGGCAAGCACAACGACCTCGAGGACGTCGGCTGGGATACCTACCACCACACGATGTTCGAGATGCTCGGCAACTGGTCCTTCGGCGACTACTTCAAGAAGGAGTCGATCAACTGGGGCTGGGAGTTGATCACGAAGATCTGGGGCATTCCGCCGAAGCGGCTCTTCGCGACCGTCTACTCGCCCGACAAGAGCAAGGGCGATCCGTCCGACTTCGACCAGGAAGCCTACGACATCTGGGCGGAGATTTTCCGGCGCGAAGGCCTCGACCCGAAAATCCACATCGTCCACGGCAACAAGAAGGATAATTTCTGGATGATGGGCGACACCGGCCCGTGCGGCCCGTGCTCGGAAATCCATTTCAACCTCCTGCCCGGCGACAGCGCCGACGCAAAGGTCGAAGCCGACGGCCGCGAGCTCGTCAACGCCGGCTCGCCGCGCTGCATCGAGATCTGGAACCACGTCTTCATCCAGTTCAACGCGAACGCCGACGGCACGTTTTCGCCGCTCGCCGCGAAACACGTCGACACGGGCATGGGCTTCGAACGCGTCGCGGGCATCTACGCGACGACGAAAGGCTTCAAGGATTTCTCGCGCGAGCCGTCCAACTACAACGCCGACATCTTCGCGCCGATCTTCGCCAAAGTCGCCGAGCTCTCGAAGAAAACCTACAACGGCACCGTCCCGAAAACCCGCGAAGGCCTCGGCGAACAGGAGAACATCGACATCGCGTTCCGCGTGCTCGCCGACCACGCACGCTGCGTGAGCTGCGCGATCGCCGACGGCATCCTGCCGGGCAACGAAGGCCGCAACTACGTCATCCGCCGGATTCTCCGCCGCGGGATTTTGTATGGCAAGAAGCTCGGCCTCACGACCGGCTTCTTCGAACAGCTCGTCGCACCCGTCGTCGAATCGCTCGGCGGCACGTTTCCCGAGTTGAAACAGCAGCAGTCGATCATTCAGCGGGCGATCCGCGCGGAGGAAGACGCGTTTGGAAGAACATTGGACCGCGGCCTCTCGTTATTTCAAACCCCTCATCCTATCGAAGATTTCTTGCTTGCCGAGCCTGCTCACCCGGAAGTGAAAGCTCAAAAAAAATACATGTATGGAGCTGACATGATTGATGCGTGGCGGAACACATATCCTCAACATGTTGAGAGCGTCCTTCACGCACTGCTTAGAGCAAAAATCACAAAAGAGGAAGGTATTCATCAATTGCGCGAAAAAACCGGGGATTTTTCGTTTGGCGACATACTGGCGAGCCTGCGCGATCGGCCAGAAAATGCGCCCCTATTCGAATCGTTTCTAAAAGAACTGCGAAGTGTTGTCTCTGGAAGAAAAGCATTCGATCTCTACGACACCTACGGCTTCCCGCTCGACATGACGCAACTCCTCGCCACCGAGCGCGGACTCACCGTCGACATCGCAGGCTTCGAAGCCGAAATGGAAAAACAGCGCGACCGTGCCCGCGCCGCGCAGAAAAAAGAAATCATCGTCGCCACGACCGAGGGCGATGCATCCGCGGCCTACGAAGCTTCGATCTTCACCGGCTACTTGATCGACACCTCGAAGCCGGTTGAAGCGATGCTCATCGACCTCGTCCGCACGGACAAAGACGCGTTTCTCGTTTTCGATCGCACGCCATTCTACGCCGAGATGGGCGGACAGGCCGGCGACACCGGCACCGTCGTCGTCGCGGGCCAGACGCTCCAGATCGTCGACACCGTCAAAGACAAATCCGGCCGCCATCTCCACAAACTCGCGTCGCTTCCCGCCTCCAGCCTCCCGACTCCCGCCGCCGCGCAACTCACGATCGACTACGCCCGACGCCGCGCGATCTCACGCCACCACTCCGCCGCGCACTTGATCCACTGGGCGCTGCGCAAAACGCTCGGCACGCACGTCCGCCAGGCCGGCACTTCGAAGACGCCCGAGCGGATGCGTTTCGATTTTTCCCACTTCGAAGCCGTCACGCCCGAGCAGCTCCGCGACATCGAGCGGATGGTGAACGAGAAGGTCATCGATAACGCGACGGTCCAGACCTACGAAACCGAGTTCGACAAAAAGCCCGAGGGCACCCTCGCCTTCTTCGGCGACAAATACGGAAAAATTGTCCGCGTCGTCGACATCGGCGGCTACAGCCGCGAGCTCTGCGGCGGCACGCACGTCGCCACGACGGGCGAGATCGGCCTGATCAAAATCGTCGCCGAGATGGCGATCGCCGCCGGCACGCGCCGCATCGAAGCCGTCGCCGGCGCCGCCGCCTACGATTTCGTCGCGCAACGCGAAGCCGCGCTCTCCGCCGTCAACGCGCGGCTCAACGCCGGCCCGCAGGACGTCGCGCAAAAACTCGACTCGGTCCTCGCGCACACAAAGGAACTCGAAAAGAAGCTCAAGGCCTACGAACAAAAAGCGTCCGCCGGCCTCGCCGACGAGCTCGCCGCCAAAGCCATCGCGCGCGACGGCCTGAAATTCGTCAGCGCCGTCGTCAGCGTCGACGCCCCCGAGTCGCTCCGCTCGCTTGGCGCGCAGGTGCTCGCGAAGATCGGCGAAGGCGTCGTGCGCCTCGGCGCGAGTTTCGGCGACAAGGCGAGCGTCGTCGCTTTCTGTTCGCCCGCCGCCGTGAAGGCCGGCCACCAGGCCGGCAAGCTCGTGCAGGAACTTTCGCAGCAGCTCGGCGGCAAGGGCGGCGGCAAGCCGGACTTCGCGATGGGCGGCGGCAAGGATGTCGCGAAGCTCGCGGATGTGCTGAAAAATTGATCTGCCAAATGGCAACAGGCATTCTGCCATTTGGCAGAATGCGCTTGCGGAGCGGCGCGCACCGCCTACGGTGTGATCCATGAAGACACCCAAGCCGAAGGCCACGGTCTATCCGGAAATCCACGATAACGCGGAGATGGCCAGCCGCGTCGAGGAAGGCCTGCCGGTGCGCGATCTTGTCGCGTTCGGCCGGCACGCTGGCTTCACCACCGATGAGCTCGCGCGGCTGATTCACATTCCGCCGCGGACTTACGCCCGGCGCGTGGCGGCGAAAGCGCGGCTCAAGGTGCCGGAGGGCGAGCGCGCCGTGCGGCTCATGCGGCTCTACGATCTCGCGAAGCGCGTCTTCGTCACCGACGAAAACACCCGCGGCTGGTTCCACGGCAAGATCCGCGCCCTCGGCGGCAAGACGCCGCTCGAATTCGCCCGCACCGAGCCGGGCGCGCGCGAGGTCGAGAACATCATCGGTCGGATCGAGGACGGCATTTTCTCGTGAGTGAGATCGTGCTGTGGCGGCTGTGCGCGCAGCATCGCGAGCCGTGGGCGTTTACCGGTGAGGGCTCGGCCCGCCGGGGCGGGCGCTGGAATCCGCCGGGAGTGCGCGTGATTTATTGCGCGGAGTCGCGCTCGCTCGCCGCCCTGGAAGTTCTGGTGAACGTCGATCAGCCCGCGCGACTTTTTCTCACGGCTTGGATCATGGTGCCCGCGGTCGCGTCGGCCGAGCTGGTCGAAAAGCCCGCGCGCGTCCCGGAAAACTGGCGCGATACGCCCCACTCCGCCGCGACGCAGGCCTTCGGCGCGGCCTGGGTTCGAGAAAGGCGCTCCGCCGTCCTGCGCGTCCCGAGCACGGTCGTGCCCGGGGAATTCAACTACCTCATCAATCCGCTGCATCCCGATTTCAAGCGCGTGAAGATCGGCAAGCCGGAGCGCTTCACCTTCGACGCGCGGCTGGCTTCGTGACTTCGAGGTCGCAAAACGTTCGGGCGGTTGCAAACGCGCCCGAATTTGCGACGTTTTTCCCCGCATGGAAATCGACCTGCGTCCCATCATCGACGAGATCGCGAGCCAGGCGGACGATTTTCTCGACGACGTCCGCGACCGCGCGCAGGCGCGCGCCGGCATCTCCGAGCTGCTCACGATGGATTACGCGGATCTCACGCCTGCGCAGCGCACGAAGGTCGTCGACGGCGTAATGGCCGCGCTCGAAAACGAGGACTTCTTCGGCGCGGAGTTCGTGGGCGATCCGTTCAGCGAGGACGCGGACGCCGACGACGAATAGTCCCGCGCGCCGCGCCCCCGGCTCCTTGACCCCGCTGCGATCGCGCGGTTGGTTGGACGCGATGCCGCCGGTGCTCGCCGCTCCTCCCGCTCTCTTTGCCGTCCTCGCCTTCAACGCGAGCAACCAGCTCGCCGTTCGCCGGCTCGGCTCGAAATTTGGCCTCGCGTTCACCGGCAGCGATCTCGCGATGGCGACGGCGCGGCTCGAGTCGGCGTTTCGCACGCACACGCCGCCGGCGGAATATTTTTCGACCGACGCCGGCGGCCGCTCGTATCGCACGCTCTTCGCGCAGGTCGCCGGCGCGCCGGCGGATGCCGAGATCGCGTTCCACTCGCTCGACCAGCTCGCCGCGCAACCCGAAGCGCTCGCGCCCTCGCTCGCCGCCATGCTCGAGGGACTCGAGCCGCATCTCGTCGAGATTCCGTATCTTCACCTCGGCGAAAACGATTTCATCTACAAATTCCGCCCCGCGCAGGAGCGCAACATCGCGATCTACGCGCAGGACGCCGCGGCCGACGCGCTCTACCAGTCGCAGCTCTGCGCCGCGATCAAGGCGCTCGCCCGCCAGCATGAGCGCTCCGCCGCCGCGCCGGTCACGCTCGATTTCGGCGCGGTGCGCTACGTGATTCCGAGCCACTTTGGATTTTGCCTCGGCGTGAAAAACGCCATCGAGCGCGCCTACGAGACGCTCGCGGAAAATCCCGGTCGACGTGTCTTCATGCTCTCGGAGCTGATCCACAATCCGTTCGTCAACGAGGACCTGCTCCGCCGCGGCCTGCGTTATCTGCAGACGGACAAGGGCGAGCCCTACACGATCGACGGCCGCGCCGCCGCCAGCGCGCCGGGCGTGCCGCTCCTCTGGGACACGCTCACGCCGGAGGACATCGTGATCATCCCTGCATTCGGCGCGACCGACGAAGACAAGCGCCGGCTCGTGCGCAAGGGCATCGCCGTTTTCCACTACGACGCCACCTGCATGCTCGTCGAAAAAGTCTGGAAGGCCGCGCGCGCCTACGGCCGCGAAGGCTTCACCGTCGTCATCCACGGCAAGCACGAGCACGAGGAAACGAAGGCCACCTTCTCCAACACGCGCCGTTTCGCCCCCGCCGTCATCGTGCGCAACCTCGACGAAGCGCGCCAGCTCGGCGAGATCATCGCGAGCGACGATGCGGCCGTGCACGCGAAATTCTACGAGCTGTTCGCCGGCCGCCACACGCCGGGATTCGACGTCGCCCGCCATCTCCAGCGCGTCGCCGTGGTCAACCAGACCACGCTGCTGATGAACGAGACGCTCGCGATCATCGAGCACCTGCGCGGCGTCTGCCGCCAGAAATTCGGCGACGACACGCGAGTCGGCGGCACGAGCCGGCGCGACACGCTTTGCTACGCGACGCAGGTGAATCAGGACGCGCTCAGCCGCGCGCTCGCCGAGCCGCTCGACGCGGCGTTCGTCATCGGCGGAAAAAATTCCTCCAACACCTACCAGCTCTTTCGCCTCTGCGAGCAGAAGCTCGGCGCGAAGGCGTTCTTCATCCAGTCGGAAGCGAGCATCCGCTCGCGCGCCGCGGTCGAGCACTACCTCTACGTCGGCGGCGGCGCCGGCCGCACCGAATCGCGGGCCCTGTGGCCCGACGGTTGCACCCCCTCCGCCGGACCGCGCCGCGTGCTCGTGACCGGCGGCGCGAGCTGCCCCGACGGCATCATCCAGCAGGTGATCGCGCGCATCAATTCGTTCTTCCCGCCGGAAAAGCTCCGTCGCATCGAGGACGTGCTGCGCGACCTGGGCGCCGCGTGATTCACTCGGCCGGAGCCGTGCGCTTCGTCGCCGCCACCAGCCAGCTCCAGAAAATCGCGCTCACGACGAGCGCCAGCGGCAGCATCCACAAGCACGCGCGCTGCAAATCGCCCCACCGATCCGAAAGATAACCGACGATCCGCGGCGACCACAGATCGCCGAACATGTGGATCGCGAAGATCGAGCCCGCCATCGCCGAAGCGCGCATCGCCACCGGCACCGTCTCGAGAATGAGCGTGTTCACCGGCCCGGTGGACAGGAAAATCAGAAACATCGCCGCCGTCAGCGCGATCTTCGCCGCACCGGCTTCCGGCAGCGAAAACGCGAGCAGTGCCGCCGGCGCCGTCAGCAGCGAGCTCAGCGCGAGGATCCCCGCGTAGCCGCGGCCCGTGCGCCGCTGCCACGCCGTCGCGACGAAGCCGCCCAGCAGCGTCGCCACCAATCCCGAGATCACCAGCGCGCGGCCGAAAAACCAATCCGCGGCATCGAAGCGCATGTGATGCACGCGCGCCAGAAACGTCGGACCCCAGAGCGCGAACGCGCCCATCGCGAACGTCTGCGCCACGTAGCCTGCCACCACGAGCAGGTAACGCGGATGCTTGAACAGATCGAGGTATCCGCGCCAGCCGTGCGCCGCGCCGGCCGGCTCGCTTTCCGTCGCGCCCCGCGCCGGCTCGCGCAAAAAAAACAAAATGAACGCGAGCAGGAGTCCCGGATAGCCGGCCCACATGAACGCCGCGCGCCAGCCGTGCTTCGCCGCGATCATCCCGCCGAGAATTACCCCGAGCGCCGAGCCGACGGGAATCGCGAGGTAGAAAATCGAGATCATCATGTTGCGCCGCCGCGCGGGAAAAAGATCCGCAATCCAGCCGGGGCTGATCGTGCCGAAGCTCGCCTCGCCGAAACCGACGAGCACGCGAAAGCCGATCAGCGCCGTGAGCGCGCTGACGTGCCCCGTCATCAGCGTGCCCAGGCTCCACACGAACACGCCCGCCGCGATCAGGAACCGTCGCGGCAGCCGGTCGCCGAGATAGCCGAAAATCGGCGACGTCAGAAAATAGCCCCACATGAACGCGCTCTGGATCGTGCCGAGCTGCTCGTCGCTCAGCTGCAGCTCCTGCTTGATCGGCGTCAGCACCGACGCGAGCAACTGCCGGTCGAGGTAATCGAGCAGGTTCAGCCCGGTCAGCACGCACAACGAGGTGACGGGCCAGAGTGGTCTGCGGTCGTTGATGCTCGACACCGTGCTCGCAGCCAAGCCGTCGGCCCGAGACTTGAAAAGGTTTAAAAACACGGCCTGTTCTTCTCGCGCCGATGCTCCGCCTCCATCTTCCGCCCAACTTCGCCGCCGCCGCCGTGCGCGACGCCGTGCCGATCCGGGTGGAAATGAATCCCGCCGTCGCGCCGCCCGCGGAAATGCTGCCCGTGCTCGCGCTGCTCCAACGCTGGTGCGGCCCGAAGCCGCCCGCGTTTCTCCAGCTCACGCGCGCGCAGCTCCGCGAGCTCGCCGCCGCCGCGAGCGATCAGCCGATCTTCATCGAAAACGGCCGCGCCGGCGCGTGGCAGCACGACGAGCTCGTCGCGGCGAAACCCGAACTCACGCCAACGGCTCCCCCGGCGACGCCCGCCGCGCGGGTAAACAAAAATCTCTACTCCGTCCCGCCGCTCCTCATCGACGGCAGCGAGCACTTCCTCGCGCTCACCCTGCCTTCGCGCGAGCACCCGTGCTACGCGGACGCGCTCGCGCTCGTGAAGGACAACGGCTTCACGCTCGAGCCCTCGAATCGCAAGTGGTGGCTGCGCGACCGGCACAAGACGCTGAACTTCCTCGCCGCGCACCTCGCGCGCCTGCGCGACGAATTTTCCGCGCAGTTCACGCCCAACTTCGAAAAGAACGCCGCGCACCTGCGGCCCGCCGAAGTGGCCATCGAGGTGACACCGGCCGGCGAGGAATTTTCCGTCACCCTCGGACTGCGCGCCGGCGCCGCCGATGAGGCCACGCTGCGTTCTGCGGTCGCCACGAGCCGCGGCTACCTCGAGTCGGATGGAAAAATTTTCCTCCTCGACGCCACCCAGCTCGCGAAACTCTCCGCCGCGCAGCGCGCGCTGGCCGGCGATCCCACGTCGGCCGTGGCGCCGCGCCGCACGCAGCGCATCTCCGCTGCCCGCGTCGCCGAAACGCAGGAGCTCCTCGCCGAGCTCTCGCCGAATTTTCAACCGCCCGAAGCATGGCGCACGCGCGCCGCGGGACTGCACGATCTCACTTCGCTCGCCCCCGCGCCGATGCCGAGCGTCCTCGATCGCCAGCTCCGCCCGTATCAGCGTCTCGGTGCCGCGTGGCTGTGGCATCTGCACCGCAGCGGACTCGGCGGCATCCTCGCCGACGAAATGGGTCTCGGCAAAACCCTGCAGGCGCTCGCGCTCCTTTCGGCCGCAAAGGGAAGGCGCGTTACGGATAACGCGCCCTCCCCCCGTCTTGTCGTCTGCCCCGCCTCGCTGCTCGAAAACTGGCGGCGCGAGGCGGCGCGGTTTGCGCCGGAGCTCCGGGTTTTCGTTCACCACGGTGAGCGGCGGCTCGCGAGCGCCGGCGATTTTTCGACGCCCGACCTCGTCATTACCAGCTACGGCACGCTCGCCCGCGACCAGGAGCTGTTCGCCGCGATCGAGTTCGAGACGATCGTCGCCGACGAAGCGCAGCACATCAAAAACCGTCGCTCGCAAAACGCCGCCGCCCTCCGCGCGCTCCGGGCGCGTTCGCGTTTCCTCCTCACCGGCACGCCGGTCGAGAACTCGCTCGACGATCTGCGCTCGCTTTTCGAATTCCTGCTGCCCGGTTATCTCGTGCGCCTGCCCGCCGGCGCGCGCGGCGACGAACGCGCGTGGTTCGACGACCGCCTCCGCGCGCAAACGGCACCTTACATCCTGCGGCGCACGAAGCGGAGTGTCGCGCCCGAGCTGCCCGGGAAAATCGAACAGGTGATCTGGTGCGAGCTCACACCCGCGCAGGCCGCGCTCTACCGCGCGACGCAGGAACGCTCCGAGCGCGAGCTCTTCGATCTCGAAGCCGGCGGCGCGGGCGAGCAGAAATTGAAATTCGCCGCGCTCACGCAGCTCCTGCGTCTGCGGCAGATCTGCTGCGATCCGCGGCTCGTGGCCGGCGAAAACCCGGCGGAAATTTCCGCCAAGCTCGACAGCTTCAACGAGCTCCTCGCCGAGGCGATCGACGACGGACATCGGGTGCTCGTGTTTTCCCAGTTCACCTCGCTGCTCGCGCTGCTCCGTGCCGAACTCGACGCGCAGCAAACCGCCTACTGTTATCTCGACGGTTCGATGCCCACGCGTGCGCGTCAGGCCGAGGTCGATCGCTTCCAAAGCACGTCCGACATCCCGCTTTTTCTCCTCTCGCTCAAGGCTGGCGGCACCGGCCTCAATCTCACCGGCGCGGACACGGTCGTCCACTTCGACCCGTGGTGGAATCCCGCCGCCGAAGCACAGGCGACCGACCGGGCGCACCGTATCGGACAGAGCCGCACGGTGACGAGCTACAAGCTGATCGCCGCGGGCACCGTCGAGGAAAAGGTCCTCGCGCTACAGGACGAAAAGCGCGCGCTCCTCGCCGACGTGTTCGAGGCGAGCGACACGCTTTCGGCCCGGCTCTCGCTCGCGGATCTGAAATCGCTGCTCCGCTGACACGCACCCCTGGGTCGCGGCGCATGACCATATTTCGGGAGGCTCACGACGTTGCATTTCGATTCAGCGCCGCCACCGTTTCCCGCACCCACGCCGCAGTGCCTCAGGCGCGTCTCGGCGTCGCGTTTCATTGCTCCATCCCGTTCATCCCTGCTCCCGTTCCCATGGAAAAATCGCGCCAAATCGCGTCGCTGTTCGCGCTCTGTCTCTCGGCCGCGGGCCTGCTCGCCCAACCGGCCGCAGCCTCGCAGACGAAAATCGCCGCACCCGCGGCGCCATTGTTCGCCGAAGATTTCGAAACGGGCGCGTTGAATCCGGCGGTCTGGACAAAATCAATCACGGGCGACAATCGCGTCGAGGTGCAGCGCGAGAAAGTCGCGCACGGCAGCTTCGCGTTACGGGTGCGCTGTCCCGCGCCGAGCAACAAGACGTGGGCGTTCATCATGGCCCAGCACATTCCCGAAGCGCTGCGGGAGCATCATTTCGGCCGAGCGTATATGTTCATCACGCCGAAGCCGCCCGCGCGGCACACCATCCTCGTCATGGCCGGCCGGCCGGGGTTTCCCTTCAACAGATACGAGGAGGTCGCGACGTCCAACACCCGGTGGCAACTCACCTACGTCGACCTGCGGCAGGACGGCACCGAGGAAGACTACCACAGCGGCGGAGTCGTGCCGGTGGGCCGCTGGTTCTGCCTCGAATGGGAATTCAACGATCATTCCAACCACATCGCGGTGACGGTCGATGGCCAGCCGGTCTACGAGAGCGGCTTCGTCTCGAAGCGCACGCGCGCGACCACCGATCTCGTCGGCGGCTTCGATGAATTCGCGCTCGGTTTCCGGCTGTGGGGCGCGGCACCGGAAGCATTCGATGTCTATTACGACGACGTCGCGCTCGACACCAAACCGATCGGCCTGATCGCCGGCCCGCTGGCAAAACCCTAATCTACACGGATGGTGGAAGATAGTCAGCGCGCGCGAGAGACCACGGTCCATTGCGCCCAACCGATGAAGGCGGTCATCTTCATAACACGATTTCAGAATCCGGAAACCAGGTCACGATTAGGTCCGTGGATTTTCGGCCATCGGGTCGCCTGAAACACAAAACCCGCCGCGCCTTTGCGACGCGGCGGGTTAAAGTGGTGGCTCAGCCCGGAATCGAACCGGGGACACAAGGATTTTCAGTCCTCTGCTCTACCAACTGAGCTACCGAGCCAAAAACGGAAGGGCGAACAAAGGGCGCGCCGCCGGGTGCGTCAACGGGAATTTGCAGGCTCCGTCCTTCCCCGCGCCGCCGGCCGCGCGGATCGCGAGGCGCGCGTTTCCGGCCGTTCAGAACGAATCGGCGAGCTCGTCGCTCAAGTGGAGTTGCAGCGCGGCTTCGATGCCTTCGCTGCACATGAGCGGCGGCTGATTGAAGTTCAGCCAATAGTCTTTCACATGACGCGCGAACTCCACCCGGCGTTCCGTCGAGGCGGGCTTCACCACGAACGAATTCGCGCCCAAGGCATAGGCGCGTTCGACGTCGTGCCGGTGCGCCGAGGACGAAAACAGAATCACCGGCAGCGACCGCAGCACGCGCTGGTGCCGGAGCCAGTGCAGCAGGTCGAGTCCGTTGCGCCGCGGCATCTTGAGATCCATGATCGCGAGGCACGGCAGGCGGTCGTCGATCGGCGCGCGGGCTTCGACGAGGCGGGACAGAAAATCCATCGCCTCCTGTCCGTCGCGCGCGATCTGGAGCGGGTTGCTCAGGCCGACTTCGCGGAACGCATGCTGGAGAAGCACGACGTCATTCTCGTCGTCCTCGACCAAAAGAACGGTGCAAGGCTTCTTCATGGGTTGGCGGCCGGCAGCTCGATCCAGAAACGGCTGCCCTGGCCCGGCTGCGATTCCACGCCCGCGGTGCCTCCCATGCGCTCGACCGCCTTGCGCACGATCGCCAGGCCGATGCCGGTGCCACGATAGGTCGCGCCCGCGTGCACGCGCTCGAACAACAAAAAAAGGCGGCGCTGCGCCGCCGGATCGATGCCGATGCCGTTGTCCTCGACCCACAATCGCACGCGGCCGTCGAGCGCCTCCGTGCGCACGCGCACGCGCGGAGCGACGCCGCGCGGCACGAACTTCACCGCGTTGTCCAGCAGGTTGGTGAGGCATTGCGTGAGCGACGCCTCGTGGCCGCGCACGAAAAGCAGCGGCGACTCGATCGCGATCTCCGCGTGCGGCGGCTGCAACTCGGGGCGCTCCTGGATCACCTCGCGCATCAGTTTTTCCACGTCGACCGGCTCGACCGTGATCTCCTGCCGCGACACGCGCGAAAACGCGAGGACGTCCTGGATCAGCCGGTCCATCCGCGCCGCGGCGTTCACCACGCGCTGCAGATGGCTTTTCGCGGTTTCGTCGAGCTTGTCCGCGTAGTCCGCGAGCACGATTTCCGAAAAACTCTGGATCGACCGCAGCGGCGCGCGCATGTCGTGCGAGAGCGAATAGGAAAACGCCTCGAGCTCCGCCATCGTTTCCTGGATGCGCGCCGTGCGCTCGCGCACCTTCGCCTCCAAATCCTGCGCGTGCTCCTCCAGTTGTTTCTGCGCCGCGCGCAACGCATCGTCGGCCCGGCGGCGTTCGGAGATGTCGCGCGCGATTTTCGACGCGCCGACGATGTGGCCTTCGCTGTCGCGGATCGGCGAGATCGTCAGCGATACCTGCAATTGCCCGCCGTTCTTGTGCCGGCGGATGGTTTCGAAATGATGCACGCGCTCGCCGCGCTGGAGCCGCGCGAGGATCTGCTGCTCCTCCTCCCAGCGGTCGGGGGGGATCACGCGCAGGATCGACTGCCCGATCATCTCCTCGCCGGTGTAGCCGAACAATCGCTCGGCGCCCTTGTTCCACGACTGGACGATGCCTTTGAGATTTTTGCCGACGATCGCGTCCTCGGAATCTTCCACGATCGACGCGAGCCGCCGCGCGGCGAGGTCCGCCGCCCGACGCACCGACACGTCGCGAAACACCAGCACCACGCCCGCCACGCGGCCATCGGGATCGCGGATCGGCGCGCCGCTGTCGTCGATCGGCCGCTCGATGCCGTCGCGAGCGATGAGCATCGTGTGATTCGCGAGCCCGACCGTGCGCGCGAGGCGCAGCACTTTCTTCACCGGGTTTTCGACCTTTCGGCGCGTCGTCTCGTTCACGATGGCGAAAACCTCCTCGACGGAGCGCCCGCCTGCCTCCTCGGCCGTCCAGCCCGTGAGGGTCTCCGCCACCTGGTTCATGAAATTCACCCGGCCCTCCGCATCGGTCGCGATCACGCCGTCGCCGATGCTCGCGAGCGTCATCCGCCAGCGTTCTTCGTTGCGCCGCAACCGGTCGTCGGCTTCGCGCTGCGCCGTGACGTCGCGGATGATTTTCGAGACGCCGACGATCTCGCCCTCGCCGCCGCAAATCGGCGATGCGGTCAGCGATACCGCCACTTCGGTCCCGTCCTTGCGCCGGCGCTGCGTCTCGTAGTGCGCGACCAATTCCCCGCGCTTCACCCGCGCCATGATCTCCATTTCGCGCGGGACATTCGCCGCCGGCCAGAGCAGCGCAATCGGCCGGCCCACGATCTCGTCGCGGGCGTAGCCGAAGATTTTTTCCGCCGCGGCATTCCAGCTCGTCACGCGGCCCTCCAGGTCTTCGGAGATGATCGCATCCGACGAGGCGTTGACGATGGCGGCGAGAAACGCATCGGTCGGATGCGGGCTCGTTTTGCTTTGGGTTTCGTTCATCCAGTCGGTCGCCCGGCGCCCGCGGAGTAAGGCGGGCGCGTAGTTTCCGCCCAGTTTTGACCGGGGCGGGCCGGCTCGGTAACGACGCGAACCGCCCGTCGCGAAAATTTTCCGCCGTCCGCGAGGGAACAATCCGCGGGCGCGTCGGCGTCGCCGTGATTGCAATTCGCTCCGCGGCCCACCTAGTCTTTTTTCCGCCCCTCGCCCCCCGCCGCTTCCCGCTTTCGGCGAAGACAATTCCCGCGTCACAAATAATGCGTAGCCTCAGCCAAGAAACAGGCCCGATTCTGAATTGAGGTTGCAGTGCGTAATCTAATGCTGCGCTCCACCCGTCGATGAACAGCCACCCGAACGCGTTTCTCGCTCTCTTCGCCTTCGTGGCGGTCGCGTTTCCGCTCGTCCTGCTCGGCGTCGCCCAGCTCTGGTTCCGGTTCTTCCAGCCCGCGAAACCAAGCGCGGAAAAAAACGCCGTCTACGAATGCGGCATCGCACCCAGCGGCGATTCGTGGATTCAGTTCCAGGCGCACTATTACCTCTACGCGATTCTGTTTCTGATCTTCGACGTGGAAATGCTCTTCCTGCTGCCGTTCGCAGTGGCGTTCACGCACCTGCCCGTGGGCGCGCTGTGCGCGATGCTCGTTTTCCTCCTCCTGCTCGCCGAAGGCCTCGTCTGGGCCTGGCAGCGCGGCCACCTCGAATGGAAATGACGTGAGCGCGCCCGCCTCCACCTCCTCGCCCGATTCCCCGGGCAAACCTATTTCGGATGCCGAGCGCGCCGAACTGCGCCGCCAAGGCATCCTGCTGACCAGTCTGCAGGAGCTCTACAACTGGGGCCGGAGCAACTCCGTCTGGCCGCTGAATTTCGGCCTCGCCTGCTGCGCGATCGAGATGATCGCGGCGTCGATGGCGAAATTCGACATCGCGCGTTTCGGCTCGGAGGTTTTCCGCCCGTCGCCGCGCCAGGCCGATCTGCTCATCGTCTCCGGCACCGTCACAAAAAAAATGGCGCCCCAGGTCGTCCGGCTCTGGAACCAGATGCCCGAGCCGAAATACTGCATCGCGATGGGTGCATGCGCGATTTCCGGCGGGCCGTTCAAGCAGGGCTACAACGTCCTCAAGGGCATCGATCGCTACATCCCTGTCGATATCTACATCCCGGGTTGTCCGCCGCGCCCCGAAGCGCTGCTCAACGGCCTGGTGCAGCTCCAGGAAAAAATCCGCGGTGAAAAAATTTCCGGGCCCGATGCGCCGCGGCACCTCCAGGCCGACGCCGCCTGCGATTATCCCGTCCCCGAATTTGGCGCGCACGATTTGCTGCCGCCGAAGAATCCCGACGTCTGGCAGCCGCCGGTCATCGTCCGATCCGACAAAGGCTGACCGCGCATGGAAACCGTTGAACAGATTCGCGACCGTCTGCTCGCCCGGTTTCCCGGAGCGGAGGTTTCCGTGGTCGCGAATCCCGGCGCCGCGGCGCAGCACGCGCTGCTCATCGGCCGCGCGCACGCGCAGGCGATCGCCGAATTTCTCCGCGACGACGCCACGCTCAAGCTCGACCAGTGCTCCAATGTCACCGGCATCGACTGGCCGGAAAAGGAAATCGTCGAGACGACGAAGTCCACCGTGCCCGATCCCGCCGGCGGTCCGCCGAAAGTCGTCGAGCAAAAGACCAGGCGCATCCAGCCCGGATATTTCGAGGTCGTCTATCACCTCTACTCGATCGCGCTGCGCCATGGCCCGGTGATTTTGCGTCAACGCACCGGCAACCGCACCGATCAGGTCGCCGTGGCGTCGCTCACGCCGGTGTGGCGCGCGTGCGAATTTCAGGAGCGCGAAGTGTTCGACCTCTACGGCATCGTTTTGGAAGGGCATCCCGACCTCCGGCGCATTTTGATGTGGCCCGAGTTCAAGGATCACCCGATGCGGAAGGATTACGTCGAGCCCGACGATTACGAGTGGGAGCCGACGCCGCACGGCGAGGTGCTGGAAAAAGCGAAACAGCATTATCCCGCCCAGCAGGCAGTCGCACCGACGACACCGGCGGCGAATGCCCAATGACCAATGTCTAATGACTAATTTCGGAACAGTCTCGTCATCCCCGCTGCCGGAGCATTCGACATTAGGCATTAGTCATTCGGCATTCCCGCCGCAGGCGGGCGGCGCGCATGTCCGCGCCGTGCGCGACGAGTTTCACGGCGATCTCCTCGAGGTCTCGATGGGGCCGCATCATCCGTCGACGCACGGCGTGTTCCGGATGGTCGTCACGCTCGACGGCGAGACGATCGTGAAACTGAAGCCGGTGTTCGGCTACCTGCACCGCAATCACGAGAAAATCGGCGAGAACACCACCTATCTCGCGTCGATGCCCTACACCGACCGCCTCGACTACCTGTGTTCGATGACGAACAACTGGGCCTACGCGATCGCCGTCGAGAAACTCGCCGGCCAGCCCGTGCCCGAGCGCGCCGAATACGTCCGCGTCATCCTCGCCGAGATCACGCGGCTCCTGAATCACACCTGCCTCGCCGGCTTCCTCATGCAGGACTGCGGCTGCTCCGGCACGCCGCTGATGTATGCCTTCCGCGAGCGCGAAAAAATTCTCGATCTCTTCGAGTCGCTCAGCGGCTCGCGGATGATGTGCAACTACCAGCGTTTCGGCGGCTGCCGCGTCGATCCGTCCGCCGACTGGCTCGCCGGCGCGAAGCAACTCACCGACGGCTACGGCGCGTTTCTCGACGAGTTCGAGGCGCTGCTCACCGGCAACGAGATCATCATGGCCCGCACGCAGGGCGTCGGTTGCCTCTCGCCCGAGCTCGCCACGAACGCCGGCGTCACCGGCCCGATGCTGCGCGCCACCGGCGTGAATTACGACCTGCGCAAAGTCGACGGCTACGGCGTCTACCCACGTTTCGATTTCCGCGTGCCGCTCGGCGACCACGGCGACGTCTACGACCGCTACATGATTCGCGTCCTCGAGATGCGCGAGTCGATCAAGATTCTTCAGCAGGCGCTCGCGGGAATTCCCGCCGGACCGATCATGGATCCGAAGGCGAAGCTCCGCGGCTTCCGCCCGAAAGCCGGCGAAGCCTACGGCCGCATCGAGGGCCCGAAGGGCGAGATCGGTTTCTATCTCATCAGCGACGGCAGCCCGAATCCTTATCGGTATCGTGTGCGCCCGCCGTCGTTCATCAACCTCACCGTCCTCGAGGACATGTGCCTCGGCCACACCGTGGCGGACGCCGTGATCATCCTCGGCTCCGTCGACATCGTCCTCGGCGAGGTCGACCGCTGATATGACGAATTCAGAATTCAGAATCCAGGAGCCAGTAGCGCGAGCGACCAACGCCCGCGCCTCCGGATTGCTCGACTTCTGGATTCTGAATTCTGGCTCCTGACTCCTTCACCCATGCTCGGCTCCGGACTACTTCAAGGCCTCAAGGTCACCGCGCAAAACCTCGTGGGGAGTTTTCACGATCCGGCGCGCTACACCACCGTCGAGTATCCGGAGGTGAAGCCGAAGCTGCCGGAAAATTACCGCAACTTCCCCTTCCTCGTCACCGAAAGCGCCACCGATCCGATGGGCACGCTGCGCTGCGTCGCCTGCCAGATCTGCGAGAAGGAATGTCCGCCGCAGTGCATCTACATCGAGAAATCGAAGGACAAAAAGCCCGACGCCGCCGGCAAACTCCAGCTCTACCCCGCGGTCTTCGACATCGACACGTCCGTCTGCATGAGCTGCCAGATTTGCGTCGAGGTCTGCCCATTCGACGCGATCAAGATGGACCAGGTGTTCGAGATTGCGACCTCCGAGCGCTTCAGCGCCCTCCTGCTCAACCGCGAGCAACTCGCCAAGCCCAACACTTACTACCACACGATTCATCCGACCGAGGCCGCCGAGGTCGACACCCGCCTGACCGCCGAGCGCAAGGCCGCCGAGGAAAAAGCCAAAGCAGCCGCGGCCGCGAAAGCCGCTGCTGCCGCCGCGCCCAAACCCGCCGCGCCCCCTGTTGCCGCCCCGAAACCGCCCGCCGCGCCCAGCGCGGAGGCCCCGCCGCCGCCTCCGCCTGCCGCATGATCTTCGCGGTCTCCACTTCAACCGATCCCTTCCTCGAACGCGCGCCGCAGCTCCTGCGCGACGCCGTCACCGGGTTCCTGCCCGAGCCGTGGCGCTGGCTCGTGAACGGCCTCATCGCCATCGGCGTGATCCTCGCCGTCTTCGGCACGCTCTTCGCCTTCCTCACGCTTGCCGAGCGGAAAATTCTCGGCCGCGTGCAGAACCGCCCCGGCCCGAACCGCGCGCCGATCCCCTTCATCAACGTCCGCTTCTTCGGCCTCGTGCAGCCGTTCGCCGACGGCGTGAAGGCGCTCACGAAGGAGGACATCGTGCCGCGCGATGCCGACAAGCTGCTCCACTTCCTCGCGCCGGTCGCGCTGCTGGCGTTTTCGATCCTGACGTTCGCCGTGATTCCGTTCGGCCGGCACCTCGTGCCGCTCGAGCTCGACGCCGCCGTGCTCTACTTCTTCGCCGCCGGCGCCTCGACCGAGCTCGCGGTCTTCATGGCCGGCTGGGCCAGCCACAACAAATACTCGCTGCTCGCGGCCATGCGCGCGCTCGCGCAGCTCATCAGCTACGAGCTGCCGCTGCTGCTCTCGTGGGTGCCGGTCGCGATGCTCGCCGGCACGCTCTCGACCACCGCGATCGTCGACCACCAGGCCGGCTGGAAATTCGGCTTCCTGCCGGCGTGGCACGTGTTCACGCCGTGGGGCGCCGCCGGCTTCGTGATGTTCATGGTCGCCGCGCTCGCCGAGTCGAACCGCTCGCCGTTCGACACGCCCGAGGCCGAGAGCGAACTCATCGCGGGCCACCTCACCGAATACTCCGGCTTCAAATACGCCCTGTTCTTCATGGCGGAATACTTCGGCATGATCGCGCTGAGCGGCATGGCCATCACGCTCTTCCTCGGCGGCTGGCGCGCGCCGCTGCCGTTCCTCGAGTTCATCCCTTCCTACGTGTGGTTCGGCGCAAAGCTGATCGTGCTGCTGCTCGGCTTCATCTGGATCCGCGCGACGTTCCCCCGGCTGCGCATCGACCAGCTCACGCGCTTCGCGTGGAAATTCATGGTGCCGCTCGCGCTGATCAACGTCGGCACCGCCGCGGTCTGGTCGCTCACCGCCGGCTGGGCCGGCCCGCTGCAACTCGTCCGCTGGGCCGTGTGCCTCGCGCTCGTCGTCGTGCCGTTCGTCGTGCTGGGCCGCGGGCTCAGCGCCGGCCTCGCGCCGCGCACCTACCGCTACGCCGCATGAGCGCGACTTCTCATCGTCCATTGCCGGCCATGCCCGCGCCAGAGTTGGCCGGTGGCCGCAGCCGCGGGTTGGTGAATCAACCCTTCGCCATCCGCGATCCGCAATGAGCCCGGCCCTCATCATCATCGCTCTCGTCACGCTCGCGGCCGCCGCGGTGGCGATGACGCTGCGCAATCTCATCCACAGCGCGCTGCTGCTCATCGGGAGCTGGGCCGGCGTCGCGGCATTTTACCTCTGGGCCGGCGCGCAGTTCGTCGCGTTCGGGCAGGTGCTCGTCTACGTCGGCGCCGTTTCGATGATCGTGCTGTTCGCCGTGCTGCTCACGCGCCGGTCGCGCGCCGATCTCGCGGTCGCGCCCGATTCGCTCGGTCGCGCGCTCGGCGCACTGCTCGTCGGTGGCGCGGTGCTCGGAGTATTGTTCGGCGCGATCCTGAGTTCGCCGCTCGATGTCGCCCGCCAGCCCGCGCCGACCGTCACCGTCCGCGCGCTCGGCCACGAACTCATGGGGCCGCACGCCGCCGCGCTGCTCGTCGCCGCGGTCATCCTCACCGTCGCCCTTCTCGGCGCCGTCGTCATCGCGGCCACCGACGAAGAAAAAAACCGACCTCCGGGCCGCTCCGCCCCACCGAACGACGTCGCATGAGTTTCTCCCCGCTTCAACTCTGCCTCTTCTTCTCCAGCGCGCTGTTCTGCATCGGGCTCGTCGGCGCGCTCTCCCGCAGCAACGCCATCCTCGTGCTCCTCGGCATCGAGCTGATGCTGAACGCCGCCAACCTCAACTTCATCGCCTTCTGGCGCTACAGCCCGACCGCGTCGCCCGCGACCGGCGTCATCTTCGTGATTTTCTCCATCGCCGTCGCCGCCGCCGAAGCCGCCGTCGGCCTCGCCCTCGTCATCGCGATCTACCGCCACCAGCGCAGCATTCGTCTGCAGGAAGCCACGCGGCTGAAAGGCTGATCCCATGGATTCCACCGTCCAGCTTCTGTGGCTCATCCCCGCCCTGCCGTTGCTCGCCGCCGCCATCGGTGCGCTGACGCCTCGCCGCGGCCGCGGACTCACCTCCGGCGCCGCGATCGGCGCGATGACGATTTCGCTCGGCCTTTCCGTGCGCGTGCTGATCGAAGCGCTGCGCGACCCGACCGCGCATCTGACGCTTAACTTCGCGTGGTTCGACCTCGGCGACGCGTCGCTCCGGCTCGGCTTCGTGCTCGATCCGCTCACGGCGTTCATGTGCGTGATGGTCACGTTCGTCGGCCTGCTGATTTTCATCTTCAGCCTCGGCTACATGCACGAGGACGCCAACTTCACCCGCTTCTTCTGCTTCCTCAGCCTGTTCGCCGCCGCGATGCTCGGGCTGCTCGTCGCGAACAGCCTGCTGCTCCTCTTCATCTGCTGGGAGCTCGTCGGCCTCGCGTCGTATCTGCTCATCGGTTTCTGGTTTCACAAACCCGCCGCCGCCGCCGCCGCGAAAAAAGCCTTCATCACGACGCGCATCGGCGACCTCGGCCTGCTGCTCGGCATGGTGTGGCTCTACCACTCGACCGGCTCGCTGCTTTTCTACGACGGCGGCCATGGCGTCCTCGAAACCACCGCGCTCGCGTCGCTCGTCGCGCACACGACCATCGGCGGGCTCGCCGTCTCCACCGCGATCGGTCTTTTGATTTTCTGCGGCGCCGTCGGCAAGTCCGGCCAGTTCCCGCTGCACGTCTGGCTGCCCGACGCGATGGAGGGCCCGACGCCCGTCAGCGCGTTGATCCACGCCGCCACGATGGTGGCCGCCGGCGTGTTTCTCGTCGCGCGCGTTTATCCGCTGATGTCGGCCGACCAGACGCTCGCGAACGTCCCCATCCACGCGCTCACCGTCGTCGCCGCGATCGGCGCGATCACCGCGCTCTTCGGCGCGCTCGTCGCCGTCGGGCAAAATGACATCAAGCGCGTCCTCGCCTTCTCGACCGTCTCGCAGCTCGGCTACATGATGCTCGCGCTCGGCGTCGGTGCGTGGCCCGCGGCGATTTTCCATCTGCTCACGCACGCGTTCTTCAAGGCGCTGCTCTTCCTCGGCGCCGGCTCGGTGATCCACGCCGCGCATCACGAGCAGGACATCCGCAAGCTCGGCGGACTGCGCGGACCGATGCGCGTGACGTTTGTCACCTTCGGTTTCGGGATGTTAGCGTTGATCGGATTTCCGTTTCTCTTCTCCGGCTTCTGGAGCAAAGAGGCGATCCTCCACGCCGCCTATGGCTGGCACGTCTCACCGCTGCCGCTCTACGTCGCGCTGTTCGCCGTCGTGCTCACGGCATTCTACATGACGCGGCTCGTGATGGAGACGTTTTTCGGCCGCGCGCGCAGCGACGCCGCGAATCACGCGCACGAAAACCCGGCCACGATGACCGTGCCGCTCGCGATCCTCGCGGTCTGCGCCGTCGGCGTCGGCTTCGTCGGCACGACCTACTGGCCGTGGCTGCAACGCACGCTCGATCCGCATTTCGAAATCGAGGAAAGCGGCCTCGGCCTCATGCTGCTCTCGATCGGTCTCGTCGCGTTCGGCCTTGCGCTCGGCTGGACGATCTACGGCCGCACGCCGCGCGCGAAAGCCACCGCGCCCGATCCGCTCGAAACCGCCGCGCCGCGCACCTTTGCCGCGCTCGGCGCACGACTCGGCTTCGACGAACTTTACGCGGCCACCGTCGGCCGGCTGAATGACGCCGCCGCGGTTTTCGCCGACGTGCTCGACCGCTACGTGTGGGACGGCCTCGTCCGCTTCCTCGCGCTGCTCGGCGAATTCTCCGGCGTCGTGAATCGCGATGGCGACGAAGACGTGCTCAACGGCGGCTTCGACGCCACGAGCAAAAAATTCCGCGGCGCCGGCCAGCTCTACTCGCGCGCGCAGACCGGCGAAATCCACGGCTACCTGCGCGTCGTCGCGATCGGTTTCGTCGTGCTCGTGCTCCTCGTGATGTTGGGAGGTAGCCGATGAGCCGTCTGCCTTCCACGGTAGGAGCGGCTTTACGCCGCGATAGCTCGACGGAAACAAAGGAATCGCGGCATAAAGCCGCTCCTACAGTTTCCGAAAGGAGTGGCCCATGAATTCCCCGCTCCTCTCGCTGATCGTCTTCACGCCGTGGCTCGGCGCGGCGCTGCTCGGCGTCCTGCGCGGTGCGAAGCCGTCCGTCAGCCGCGGCGTTTCGCTCCTCTTCAGCCTCTCGACGCTCGCGCTCAGCCTCATCGCGATCGTGAATTTCGATCGCGCGCGCACCGCGCCGCAGTTCGTCGAAGACCACGCGTGGATGTCGGCCGTGCTCAATGTCCACTATCACCTCGGCCTCGATGGCCTGAGCCTCGTGCTCGTGCTGCTCACCGGCATTGTCACGCCCGCCGCGCTGCTCGCATCTTGGCGCATCGAGCGCAGCCCGCGGCTTTTCGGCGCGCTGTTTCTCGGCCTGCAGGGCGCCGCGCTCGGCGTGTTTCTCGCGCTCGATTTCTTCCACTGGTTCCTGTTCTGGGAACTCAGCCTCATCCCGGCATTTTTCCTGATCAAACTCTGGGGCGGCCGCGGCGCCACGCGCGCGGCCTACCAGTTCGTGATCTACACCATCGGCGGCAGCGCGTTCATGCTGCTCGGTTTCGCCGCGCTCTACGCGGCGACCGGCACGCTCGACTTCGCCGCGCTGGCCGACGAAGCCGCGCGCGGCGACCTCGCGCAAAAACTCGCCGCGCTCGGCGGCTGGTGGCCGAAGGCCATCTTCCTCGGCGTGCTGCTCGGGCTCGCCGTGAAAGTCCCGCTCTGGCCGTTTCACACCTGGCTGCCGCCGGCCTACGCCGAAGCGCCGACGGGCGCGTCGATGTTTCTCACCGGCGTGATGTCGAAGATGGGCGTCTACGGTTTCCTGCGCATCCTCTGGCCGATTTTTCCCGCGCAACTGCACGCCGCCGCGCCCGCGCTGCTCTGGCTCGCGCTCGGCGGCGTGGTGTTCGGCGCGTTCGCCGCGATGCGCCAGACCGATCTCAAGCGGATGATCGCCTACTCCTCGGTCAACCACCTCAGCTACTGCCTGCTCGCGCTCTTCGCCGTCGCCGCCGCGACCGGCCGCACCGGCCCGGACCACCACGCCGCCAACGTCGCCGCGCTCAGCGGCACGATCCTCCAGATTTTCAACCACGGCATTTCCGCCGCCGCGCTCTTCTTCTGCGTCGGTGTGCTTCAGGAACGCGCCACCAAAAACACCAGCGGGACGCCCGCGAGCCTGAATGATTTCGGCGGCGTGCGCACTGCGGCGCCGATCTTCGCCGGGCTGTGCGGCATCGCGATGTTCTCCTCGCTCGGGCTGCCCGGCCTCAACGGCTTCGTCGGCGAATTCCTGATTTTCCGCGGCGTCTTCGGCCTCGCGCCGTGGGCCGCGGGCGTCGCCTGCCTCGGCTTGCTCGCGACCGCGATTTTCCTGCTGACGTTCTGGCAACGGGTCTTTCACGGCCCGCGCCGCGGTTTCGCCGCCGGTGAGTTTCGCGACCTGCGCGGCATCGAGTTCGCTCCGCTCGTGCCGCTCGTCGTCGTGATGTTCGTGCTCGGCCTCGCGCCGCAACTCCTCGTCGGACTCTTCAACCCGCTCGTCAGCGCGTGGGCGGGACATCTGCCATGAACGCCGCGAGCCTCGGTCTTTCCTGTCGGGCGTCTGTCTTGCAGACGCCGCCGCGGCGCGCGCAAGACACGCGCCCTACGTTCCGATCATGAGCCTGCTTCCCTGGACCATTTACCTGTCGTTTGCCGGCGCGCTGCTCGCGCTGCTGGCCGGCCGGCATTCGGCGGCCGCGGCACGCTGGGTCGCGCTGCTGGCAGCGGTCGCCAGTTCGGCCGTCGCGCTGCTCGCCGCGTCGAACTTCGTGCCGACGGCAGGACTGCAGACGCTCGTCGATGTGCCGTGGATTTCCGACCTCGGGCTCGGCATCCGCTATCATCTCTCCGTCGACGGCATCAGCCTGACGCTCATCTTGCTCACCGGCATCGCCGCGACCGCGGGCATTCTGTTTTCGTGGAACATCGAGGAGCGCGCCGGCGAATTCTTCGCGCTCTTCCTCACGCTGATCGGCGGCGTCTACGGCGTGTTCCTGAGCGCGGACGTGTTTGTGTTCTTCGTCTTCTACGAGATCGCGATCGTGCCGAAATATTTCCTGATCGCGAACTGGGGCTCCACGAATCGCGAATACGGCGCGATGAAGCTCGTGCTCTACTCGTTCTTCGGGAGCGCGCTCGTCCTCGCCGGCCTGCTCTGGGCCTTCGCCGCCGGCGGCGCGCACAGCTTCGCGCTCAACGATCTCGCGCAGGCCGCCGCGCACTTCTCGCGACCGCAGCAGATCGCGATGTTCGCACTCGTCTTCCTCGGCTTCGGAATTCTCGCCGGCCTGTTCCCGTTTCACACGTGGGCGCCGACCGGCCACGTCGCGGCGCCGACCGCCGCGTCGATGCTGCTCGCCGGCGTGGTGATGAAGCTCGGCGCCTACGGCTGCCTGCGCGTCGCGATGCCGCTGTTTCCCATCGGCCTCGCGTTCTGGCAACCGGCAATCGCGTGGCTCGCGATCATCGGCATCGTCTACGCCGGCCTCGTCGCGCTCGTGCAGGAGGACTTCAAATTCGTCATCGGCTACTCGAGCGTGAGCCACATGGGCTTCGTCCTGCTCGGCCTCGCCGCGTGCAACGTCCAGGCCGCGAGCGGCGCCGTCCTGCAGATGTTCTCGCACGGTGTGATCGCGGGGCTGCTCTTCGCCGTCGTCGGCCGCATGGTCTACGATCGCACGCACACGCGAAAGCTCGCCGACCTGCGCGCGCTGCCGCTGCACCGGCTGATTCCGTTCGCCGCGCTTGTCTTCGTCCTCGCCGGGATGGCGTCGATGGGCATGCCGGGATTTTCCGGCTTCCCCGCCGAGCTGACGATCCTCGTCGGCACGTGGAAAACCTCGCCGCTGTGGGCGATCTTCGCCGCCGTGGGTGTGCTCATCGCCGCGGCGTTCACGCTGCGCGCGATCCAGGTTTCGTTTTTCGGCACGACGGATAAATCCGGCCCGACTCCGCCGGTCGCGTCGCACGCCGCGCACTTTTCGCCGATCACGTGGGCCGAGCGTGCCGGCGCGATGCTGCTCGTCGCCGCGACGGTTTATGTCGGGCTCAAGCCCGACGTCTTGCTGAGCTGGATTTCGCCCGCGCTCGAGTCGCCGCTCATGCAAACCGTGATGAAGGGAGGCACGCCATGAACGCGGACTACCTCGCACTGCTCCACGCGCTGCTACCCGAAGCCTCGCTCGTCCTCGGCGCGCTCATCGTGCTCGGCTTCGATCTCATCGCCGGCCACCGGCTCGATCCTGCCGAACGCACGCGCGCCGCCACCGTCATCGGGCTCATCGCGATCGTCGCGGCGGTTTATCACTCGATTCACGCGGGCATCGGCGGCGGAGTTTTTGGCGACGTGATCGCGCTGGATTCCCTCGGCCGTGCGACGCGCGTCGGCGTGCTCGGGCTCACGGCGCTTACGCTCCTGCTGCTGCCGGGCGTCCTGACGCTGCGCCACCCGGCGGAATACGTCGCGATCGTCCTCTTCGCCGCGACCGGCTTCACGCTCATGGCCGTCGCGCAACAGCTTCTGCTCGCGTTTCTCGCGCTCGAGCTCGCGAGCCTCTCGCTCTACGTGCTCGTCGGGTTCGACAAGACGCGGCCCGACGCCGCCGAGGCCGCGCTGAAATATTTTCTCTTCGGCGGCATGTCCGCCGCGTTCCTGCTCTTCGGCTTCAGCCTGCTCTACGGGCTGACCGGCTCGATCCAGTTCGGCGAGATTTCCCGGCAGCTCGCGATGCAGCCGCTCAACCCGCTGCTCGTCGTCGCGCTGGTGATGATTCTCGCGGCGTTCGGCTTTAAGGCCGCCGCGGCGCCGTTTCACCTCTGGGCGCCCGACGCGTATCAGGGCGCACCCGCCTCGAGCGCCGCGCTCGTCGCGTCCGCCTCGAAGCTCGCCGGCTTCACGCTGTTCGTCCGCCTGCTCTGGCATGGCGTCGGCCCGATCGCCGGCAGCGTGGCGACGCGCGAAGGCGCACCCGGCTGGCTGCCGGTGCTCGCCGTCATTTCGCTGCTCTCGCTCCTACTCGGAAATTTCGCCGCGCTCGCGCAGACGAACGTCCGTCGCCTGCTCGCCTACTCCGCGATCGCCCACGCCGGCGCGCTGATGCTCGGTGTCATGGCCGCGGGCAAGGCCGGACCCGCGCCGCTCTTCTACTACGCGTCGACCTATGGCCTCGCGACCGTCGGCGCGTTTGGCGTGATCGCCGTCGTCGAGCGCGCGAGCGGCTGCCAGTCGATCGCCGATCTCGCGGGACTGCACCGCCGCTCACCGCTGCTCGCCAGCTGTCTCTTCATTTTCATTCTCTCGCTCGCCGGCATTCCGCCGCTCGCGGGGTTTTTCAGCAAGTTCTCCGTCTTCGTCGCCGCGCTGCAGCTCGGCGGGGCGAACAGCCTCGCCGGTGGCCTGACGCTGCTCGCGATTCTTCTCAGCGCCGTCGCGCTCTACTATTATCTCGCGGTGCTCAAACAAGCGCTCGTCGTCGCGCCGACGAACGCCCGCCGCATCGCCGTGCCGGCGAGCGCGGGCTGCGCGCTCGTCATCGCCGCCGCGCTGCTCGTGTTGTTCGGCCTCTGGCCGTCGTTGATCTTGCAGCTCGTGCGGTAGACGTCGGGCGCACGGTTCGCGCCCGCGATCGTCACAGCACGCTCGACGCCGTCGCCGATGCGCGCGCCGCGGGCAGTTCCGTCGTGCGCAACAGCGGAAACGGCTCGCGCACTTCCGCCGGCGTTTCCGTTTCCATCTTGCCGTAGTCGAGCTTGATGATCCGGTCCGCGAGCGGGAAGTAGCGGTCGTCGTGCGTGATCACGAGGACGGTTTTGTTGCGCGCCTTCAGCTCGGGCAGAAGCTGCGTGTAGAAAACTTCCTTGAACAACGGATCCTGGTCCGAAGCCCACTCGTCGAAGAGGTAGAACGGCCGGTCGTCGAGGTAGGCATTGAGCAGCGCGAGGCGTTTGCGCTGGCCCTGCGAGAGCTGCGTGGTCGAGAGCGTGCCGCCGACGACCTTCACCTTGTGGTCGAGATGCAGCAGCGAAAGATACTCGCGCGCCTGCGCGTCGAGCTCCGGCCCGGGCGCGCCGTGGAGGTTGTCGAAGAGATAAAAATCCGCGAACACCGCCGAGAAAAGCTGCCGGTAATCGTCGCGCTCGGCATCGCCGATCGTGCGGCCGTTGAGCCGGATCGTGCCCTGCTCGGGCGGATAGAGGCCGGTGATGACTTTCGCGAGCGTCGACTTGCCGCTGCCGTTGCCGCCGACGAGGAACACCAGCTCGCCCGGCGTGAACGTCAGCCGGATCGGGCCGAGCGTGAAATGATCGTCCTCACGTTCGCGGTGATACGAGTGCGTGACGCCGACCAGTTCGAGTTTTTCCAGGACCGGCCGGCGCGTCGCCGCCGCGATCGGGCACTCGTCGCCCGCGCGCGCCGAAAGCGTGAGCCCGAGCTGCTCGACCTTGCGCAGCGCGGCATTCGCACGCCCGAACATCGACAGGCTGCCGAGCACGCCGGAGAGCGGACCCATCAGGTAAAGCGTCGCGACGACGTAGCCCGTCAGCGCCTGCGGGCTCACGTGCTGCACCTTCGGCAGCAGGAAAAGAATCATCCCGATCAGCGTGAAGAAGAGCAGATGGCTCCAGTTGTGCGCGATGATGAAGCGCAGCTCGGCCGCGATGTTGTGCCGCTTGTAGCGCTCGGTGCAGCCGTGGATGTTTTCGGCGAAAAAGATTCCGCGCCGTTCGCGGTGCAGTTTAAGCTCCTTCATGCCCTCGGTCAGCTCGCGGAAATGTTTGAACAACCGGTCCTGCACGTCGCGCGCCTGGAAGAGATGCGTGAAGCCGCTGCGGATCAGCAGCCGATACGCGACGGCGCCAATCACGATGAACACGCCCATCACCACCAGCACGACCCACGAAAGGTAGCCGAGGTAGATCGCGCCGCCGACGAGGATCGCGACGTTCACCGCGAACGCCGGGATCGCGAGCATCGCCTCGGTCAGGCTGAGCACGTCTTCGGTGAGAGCGACCATGAGCCGCGGCGCGCCGATTTCCTCGAGCTGCCGCAGCGGCACGCCGAGGATCTTGTTCACGAGGTCGCGGCGGATGTCCGCGCTGTTGCGCTGTGCGAAATTCGCCAGCGTGATCTGCGCGACGAAATTCGTCACCAGCCGGCCGACGCCGAGCGCGACGAAGCTCCACACGAGCACGGCGGGCATCGCCGTCATCGCGCCGCCGCTCGCGTGACCGAGGGCCTGGTTGACCAGCGCGATCAATCCGGCGTTGCACGCGCCGCTGAGCAGCGCCGCCGCGACGGTGCAGACCATCATGCGGCGCGAGCCGCGAAAGAAGAAACGAATGAGGTTCATGGAAAAAATCGGGTTGAGTTGGACTTCAGGCGACGGCGCGCGCGGCCCACTGCTCGCGGACGATGTGCGGCGCCGGATGCCGCAGCGCGAGGGCCGCGGCAAATTCGCTTCCCGCGTCGAGCGCGTGCACGTGCAGCGCCGAATCCTTCGCGCCGCGCTCCGCGTCGTCGCCGAGGCCGATGCCCAGCGCCTTGAGCCGCGCCTCCTGGCGCGCCCACGCGCGGAAAAAATCCTCGCTCTGCCGCTGCGTGCGGCCGGCGCACAGCCGGGCGCTTTCGGCCGCGGGCAGGCACGTCGCCGCGATCCGCTCCCACTCCGGCATCTCGCGGATGCGCTCGAGATCGATCCCCACCTCGCCCACGCGCGTGAACGCGTAGACCGCCGCGCCTTCCGAATGCGCGAGATTGAAATGTAGTCCCGCCGCGGCCGCCTCGCCCGCCAGCTCCGGCTTGCCGTTCGCGCCGTAGCGAAACGCGATCCGTTCCGGCGCGAGCGAGAGATAATGCCCGAGCAGCGACCGCAGGATGCCGCGCGCCACGATGAAGCGGCGCCGGTCGCGCTCGAAATAAAAGCCCCGCGCCCGCTCGCGCTCGTCGACCGACAGCACCGCCAGGAACGAAGCGACCTCCGCGCCACTCGCCTCGTCGAGATCGGCGTGCCAGACCGCGACTTCGGGCGGCGGCAGGATGGCGGTCGGGCGCGCGCGCCAGCCGGCGCGGCGATGCGCCGGTGGTTTGGCGAGAACGGAACGGGAAAGCGTCTTCATGATGTTTTCGGGTTGCGGAGAGTTTCGGCGACGCACTGCTCGAGCGCCGCGGCGACCGCGCGCACGTGCGGTTCGTCGAGGATGCTGCCGTGGCCTCCCGGCATGACACGGAGCGCGACGCCGCCGCGGGCGAGCTCGCTCCAGCCGTAGTGCGGATCGAACGAACACAGCAGCGCATGGCCACGCGTGCGAAAGAGCGTCACCTTTCCATCGTAGGGCTGCGGCCGATATTCCTTCAGCGCCTGCACGTGCGTCTGCCAGAGCCGGCGCTGTTCCTCCGAATAGGCGGCGAGGTTCACCATCTCGTCGACATCGGTCACGTCGAGCTCGCCCGCGGGCGCGGTGACGACGCCGCCCGTCTTCTTGCGCAGGAGGCGGAGTTTCCAGCGCACGAATTCCGTGCGCTCGCGCATCGTCCAGCGAAAAAGGAAGCAACCGAACAGGTAGCCGACGTTGCGCAGAAAACCGAACTGCCAGCGCAGGCTCCGCCAGCCGTCGACGCGCTCATAGGCGGTGTTCGGCGGCGAGCAATTCATCAACGCGAGCAGGCCGACCTCCTCGCCCTGCGCGCGAAGCTGCCGCGCCATTTCGTAGGCGACGACGCCGCCGAAGCAGTAACCGCCAAGCCAATAAGGTCCGCACGGCTGGTGCACCTTCAGGTCCGCCACGTAGTGCGCCGCCATCTCCTCGATCGTCGGCCATTCGGCCAGGCCGTCGAGGCCGCGGGACTTGAACGCAAAAACCGGCTGCCGCGGCCCGAGATGGCGCGCGAGGTTGGAGTAACCCCAAAACATTCCGCCGCCGACGCCGTGCACGAGGTAAAGCGGCGGCCGCTCGCCGCGACTCTGGATTTCCACGAGCGAGGCCGACGGTATCGCCGGAGCGCCTGCGGCGCGGAGCAGCGGCGCGAGCTGCGCGATGGTGCGATGTTGAAAGATCGCCGCGACGCGCAGCTTGCGGCCGAATTGCTTTTCCAACTGCGCCACCATCCGCACCGCGAGCAAGGAATGACCGCCGAGGTCGAAGAAACGGTCGTGCACGCCGATCGGCCGCACGCCGAGGATTTTTTCCCAGATCGCGGCGAGCTGTCGCTCCACCTCGTCGCGCGGCGCGACATAGCTGCGCTGCAGTTCCGGCCGCGCGCCGTCGAGCGCGGGCAGCGCCTTCGTGTCCAGCTTGCCGTTCGCCGTGAGCGGGAGCGTATCGAGCGTCACGAACGCCGACGGGACGAGATATTCGGGCAGTTTCTCCTCGAGAAAAACGCGCCATCCGTCCGTCGCCGGCGCGGGCGAGTGTTTCGTGACGAGATACGCGGCAAGGCATTTCGCGCCGGAGGCATCTTCGCGCACCACGACCGCGCAGTCTTTCACCGCGGGATGCGTCGCGAGCGCCGCTTCGACTTCGGCCGGCTCGACGCGGAAACCGCGGATTTTCACCTGTCGATCCGCGCGGCCAAGAAATTCGATGCGCGCATCGGGCAACCAGCGCGCGATGTCGCCCGTGCGATAAAGCCGCGCGCCCGGTTCTTCGCTGAACGGATGCGCGATGAATTTTTCCGCCGTGAGCTGCGGCTGGCGCAGGTAACCGCGCGCGAGCCCATCGCCGCCGGCGTAGAGTTGTCCGGGCACGCCGACCGGCACCGGCTGCATCTGTGCGTCGAGAATGTAGACCTGCGTGTTCGCGATCGGCCGGCCGATCGGCACGGGCCGGCCCGGCAGCGGCGGCGTGGTGACGCGATGGCAGCACGTGAAGGTCGTGTTCTCCGTCGGGCCGTAGCCGTTGATCAACTGCGTGCGTGGCAGGCGCTCAAGTGCGCGCGTGACATGCGGCACCGAGAGCACATCGCCGCCGGCGACGAGCTGGCGCACGTTGCGCAGGCGGTCGAGTTGTTCCTCGACCATCTGGTTGAACAGGCCGGCGGTGAGCCAGAGCGTCGTCACGCCTTCGCGTTCGATCGCCTCGCCGATTTCGTCGAGCGAGCCGGGCCCCGGCGGGAAAATCGCGAGCCGCGCGCCGTTGAGCAGCGCGCCCCAGATTTCGAACGTCGAGGCGTCGAACGCCACCGGCGCGAACTGGAAAAACACTTCGTCTTCGCCGAACCGCGCGAAATCCGTCCCTTTCACGAGTCGCACGACGCCGCGCTGCGGCACGCACACGCCTTTCGGCTGGCCCGTCGAACCCGACGTGTAGCTGACATACGCCAGATTCTCCGCGTTCGCCGCGAGCGTCGGCGCCGTCGCGCTTTCGCGCGCGATGTCGCCCCACTCCCGATCGAGGCTGATTACCCGCAGGCCGGTGGCGGCGGTGCAGCGCTCCGCCGCATTCTCGACCGTCGCGCGCAGCGACTCGTGCGTGAGCACGACACTCGCGCCCGTATCGGCGATCATGAAAGCGATCCGCTCCGGCGGATAACCCGGATCGAAGGAGACGTAAGCGCCGCCCGCTTTCAGGATTCCGAGCAGCGCGACCAGCAGATCGATCGAGCGCGGCAGGCACACGCCGGCCAATTTATCCGGCCCGATGCCGATGCGCCGCAGCGCGTGCGCGAGCTGGTTGGCGCGCGTGTCGAGCTCGCGATACGTGATGTTTTTCCCGTCGCACGTGAGCGCCACGGCCTCGGGCCGCCGCGCCACCTGCTCGGCAAACAATTCCGGAATCGTCCGGTCGCGCGGGTAGTCGCTCGCCGTGGCGTTGAATTCCGAAAGCACCTGGTGCCGCTCCGCCGGCGTGAGCAGCGGCAGCGTGGCGATCGGTTGTTCCGGGTCGGCGACGACGCTCTCGAGCAGCGTCTGATAGCAGCCGAGCAGGCGCTGGATGGTCGTGGGCTCGAAGAGATCGGCATTGTATTCGAGCGCCGCGCGCAGCCCCTGCGCGCTCTCCACCATCGACAGCGTGAGGTCGAACTTCGCCGTGCCTGTGTCGACTTCGAGCGGTTCGAGCGTGAGCCGCGGCAATTCCGTCGGCGGCATCGGCGCGTTCTGCAGCACGAACATCACCTGGAAAAGCGGGTTGCGGCTCGCCGTGCGATCCGGCCGCAGCTCCTGCACGAGCCGTTCGAACGGCAAGTCCTGGTGCGCGAGCGCCTCGAGCGACATCTCGCGCACGCGGCCGAGCAGCTCGCGGAAGCGCGGGTTGCCGCGCAGGTCGCCGCGAAACACGAGCGTGTTGACGAAAAATCCGATCAGCCGCTCGAGTTCGACCTTGCGCCGGCCCGCCACGACCGAGCCGACGACGATGTCGTCCTGTCCCGTCCAGCGATACAACAGCACCTGGAACGCCGCGAGCAGCGTCATGAACAGCGTCGCGCCTTCCTGCTGCCCCAGCGCTTTCAGCGCGTTGGCGAGCGGCCGCGACAACTGCACCGTGTGCGACGCGCCGCGCGACATCGGTGCCGCGAGCCGCGGACGATCCACGGGCAGATCGAGGACGGGCAGCGGACCTTGGAGCTGCTGCTTCCAATACGCCATCGGCCGCTCGATCGCCGCGCCCTGCAGCGTCTCGCGCTCCCAGAAAACGTAGTCGGCATATTGCACCGGCAGCTCCGCGAGACCCGGCTCCGCGCCCGAGCACGACGCGGCGTAGAGCGTCGTGAGTTCGCGCAGGAAAATCCCCACCGACCAGCCGTCGGAGATGATGTGGTGCATCGTCACCATCAGCGTGTGGTCCGTCGCGCTCGAGCGGATCAGCAACGCCCGCAGCAGCGGATCGCGCGCGAGGTCGAAGGGTCGGCGCGATTCCTCCTGCAAACGCCGCCGCCACTCGTCCTGCGCCGTGCCGTCGCGCCATGCGCTGAGGTCGACGACCGTGAGCGACGTCGGCCGGCTCGGCGCGATCACCTGCACGGGCCGGCCCTCGGCGGCGACGAAATTGGTGCGCAGGATTTCGTGCCGCCGCACGATCTCGTTGAGCGCCTGCTCGAGCGCCGCGGCGTTCAGCACGCCCGTGAGCCGCACGGCCTGGCAGACGTTGTAGACCGCACTGCCCGGCTCGAGCTGGTCGAGAAACCACAGGCGCTCCTGCGCAAACGACAGCGGCACGTCGTCGCGTTCCGGTCGCCGCGGGATCGACGGCTTCGTTTCGCGGCCGCGCGCGGCGCCGGTGCGCGCGCGCTGCAACCGTTCCTCCAGCAGCGCGCGCTGCGGGCCGGAAAGTTCGCCGCGACTCGGAAGCAGTTCGGTTTTCACGCTCATGCTCATTCCTCCGCCAGCGCCAGCCCGGCCTCGGCCACGCCATCGTCGTCCTCGGCGGTTGCCTTGATTTGCGCGATCAACGCCTCCTCGATCGCCGGCGCGAGACCGGCCACCGTGGGCGTCTGGAAAAATTGCTGCAAGGTCAGCTCGGCGCCGAAGCGATCGTGCACCCGCGCGATGGCCTGCGAGGCGAGCAGCGAATGCCCGCCGAGTTCGAAGAAGTTGTCGTGCACGCCGACGCGCTCGAGCGCGAGCACGTCGCGCCAGATTTCGACGAGGATCTCCTCGGTCGTGGTCCGCGGCGCGGTGAAGTTCGCGTCGTCGACCGCACCCTCCGGCTCCGGCAGCGCCGCGCGATCGAGCTTGCCGTTGTCGGTCAGCGGCCACTGTTCGAGCACCATGATCGCGGACGGCACGAGGTGCTCGGGCAGCCGCGCCTGCAACTGCTCGCGCAACTCGCGTCCTTCCGGCATCGCGCCCGCTTGCGGCACCACGTAGCCGAGCAGGCGATTGTTGCCCGCGGCGTCGGCGCGGACGAGCACGACGCACTCGCGCACCGCGGCGCACTTCGCCAGCGCCGCTTCGACTTCGCCCGGCTCCACGCGGAAACCGCGCACCTTCACCTGGTGATCCACGCGACCGAGCGACTCGATCGTCCCGTCCGGCCGCCAGCGCCCGAGGTCGCCGGAGCGATACAGCCGCTCGCCGGTGCGGAACGGCGCCGCGATGAATTTCTCCGCCGTAAGCTCCGGCCGGTTCAGATAACCGCGCGCGAGCTTGTCGCCCGCGATGTAGATTTCACCGCGGATGCCGATTGGCACTGGCTGGCGCCGCTCGTCGAGAATGTAGATGCGCTCGTTCGGGAACGGCCGGCCGAGCGACGGGCGCGAACCCGCCGCGCGCAACGCGCCGGTCGAATAAACCGTCGTTTCCGTCGGGCCGTAGAGTTCGAACACGCGCCGGATGTGCGGCAGCACGTAAAGCGCATCGACCAGCGGCTGCGGAAACGCCTCGCCCGCGAGCGCAACCGTCGTGACCGACGGCGGCACGAGTTTGAGCCGCACGACTTCCGCGAGCGCGGACGGCACGCCACTGAGGAAGCGCACTTCGTTCGCCGCGGCCAGCGTGCCGAGTTCGAAAACATTTTCCGCGAGGATGATTTTTCCACCCAGACAGAGCGGACAGAAAATCTCGAAGATCGAGATGTCGAACGACGCCGAGGTCGCGAACAGCACGCCGTCCAGTTCTTCCGGCCGGTAGAGCTGCTTCGCCCACGCGACGAGCGCGGTCACGCAGCGCTGCACGATCGCCACGCCTTTCGGCCGGCCGGTCGAGCCCGACGTGTAGATGATGTAGGCGAGATCGGTCGCGGCCGGATTTTCCGACGACGATGCGTGACCGTTGAGCGCGGGCGGCGCGAGCGTGGTCGCGTCGTCGTCGATCGCGATGACGTGCATCTCGCCCGCGGGCCGCGTGGCGACGAGGCTGCGCTCCGTCACGAGGACCGGCATCCGCGTGTCCTCGGCGATGAACGCGAGGCGCTCCGCCGGGTATTTCGGATCGAGTGGCACGTAGGCGCCGCCGGCCTTCAGCACGCCGAAGATCGCGGCGAGCAGTTGCGGTGTCCGCTTCAGATAAATGCCCACGAGCGTGTCACGTCCGACGCCCGCCGCGTGCAGCCGCGTGGCGATCGCGTCGGCCCGGCGGTTCAACTCGGCGTAGCTCCAACGCTCGTGCGCGCCGACGACGGCAATCGCTTCGGGCGTCCGCTGCACCTGCGCCTCGAACAACTCGCGAATACTCGCGTCGCGCGCGTAGTCCATCGCGGTGTCGTTCCACTCGACGAGCACGCGGCGCCGCTCTGTGTCGCTGAGCAACGGGATCTCGGTCACCTTTCGCGTCGGTTCCGCGCCGATGCCGCGCAAGAGCGTTTCGAAATGACCCATCCAGCGCTCGATCGTCGCGGCGTCGAACAGCTCCGCGCCGTAATAGCAGCCGAGCGTGATCGTGTCGTCGGTCAGCGCGAAATTGAAGTTGAGATCGAAATTCACGAACCGTTTCGGATTCGCGACGATCTCCGCGTCGGCGCCGGCGAACTGCAGTGCGCCGCGGCGGCGCGTGGTGTTGAAGACGACCGGCGCGAGCGGCACGCGGCTCGAGTCGCGTGCGAGATTCAGTTTCTGCAGCAGCCGCCCGAAAGGGTAACGCCAGTGCTCGAGCGCGGCATCCATCTGGCCGCGCAGCGCTCCGAGGAAATCCGTAAAGCGCTCGTCGTCGCGCAACCGGCTGCGCACCGGCAGCAGATTCGCGAAGTGGCCGACGAGCCCTTCCGTGCCTTCCATCACCTGCGCCGCCGAAGGCACGCCGATCACGAGGTCGTTCTGTCCGCTCAAGCGATGCAGCAGCGCCGCGAACGCGCCGAGCAGCAGCGTGAACGCCGTGCAATCGTGCTGCGCGCATAGGCGTTTCACCGCCGCGGTCGCCTCGGGCGCGAGCGTCCGCAGGAGAAAACCGCCCGCGCGCGTGCGCTCCGCCGGACGCGGCCGGTCGGTGGGCAATTCCAGCGCCGGCGGCTCGTCGGCGAATTGCTCCACCCAGAATTTCTCCGCCGCGGCAAATTCGGGCGTCTCCGCTGCGCGCGCCTGGCGCGCTGCGTGGCTCGAATACTGCGGTGCCGGCAAAAGCGGCGGCGATGTTTCGCCGCGCTCGGCGGCATAAAGTGCCGCGAGTTCACGCGTAAGAATCCCGAGCGACCAGCCGTCGCATACGATATGGTGCGCCGCGACGGTGAGCAGCGACTGCTCCGCGCCGATCCGCGCCAGCCGCACGCGCAGGAGCGGACCGCGCAGCAAATCGAACACCTCGTGAATCTCCGTTTCGATGAAGCCTCGCGCTTCCGCCTCGCTCGCAAATTCCCGCTCGACGACATCCGCGCGCGCGCTCGGCGCGACGATCTGGGTCTCGCCCGCCGGTTCGAAGGTCGTCCGCAGCGCCTCGTGGCGCGCGACGAGTTGATCGGCGGCGCGCCGCAACGCCGCCCCATCGATCGTGCCGCGCAGCGCGATGATCGTCGATTCGTTGTAGGCCGACGACATCGCCGCGCCGAGCTGGCTCGCATACCAGATCTCGCGCTGCGCATCGCTCAGTGGAATCCGCTGCTCCGTCGCCGACGCAGCGACCGGTTGCTCACGCTTGACGCGACCCGGCTTCGTCGCGCGCGCATCGAGGTGATCGGCGAGCTTCGCGACGCTCGGCAGCTCCTCGCGCAACTGGCGAAACGTGATATCGACACCGAAGCGCCGGCTCACCGCGAGGCTCGCCTGCGTCAGGAAAAGCGAATCGAAACCGAGCCGGTAGAAGGTCGCGTCATCGTCTGCCGGCGTGAGCTCCACGCCCGACAATTCGCGCAGCAGCGTCCGCACCGCCGCGCGCGTCGAATCGTCGAGCGTGTTTTCCGTTGCCGCTTTTGTCTCGGACACGAGAGGCGTCTCCGTTGCGCGCGAGGTGGCCGTCGCCGCGGCGATTGCGAGCTTCGCGCCGGGCTCGATCCAGTAGCGCTTCCGCTCGAAAGGATACGTCGGCAGCGTGACGATCCGCCGCTGCTCGCCGCGATAAAATCCGCCGCGCCATTTGATCTCGACGCCCGCGATCCACGCTTCGCCGAGCGCGAGCATCAGCGCCGCGCGATCGCTGCACGTTTCGCTTACGGCGCCGAGGGACGCCACGGCCACGGCGCCGGCCGACTTCAACGCGGGATGCTGCCGCGCGAGCCCGGCCAGTGTGTGACCGGGTCCGACTTCGAGCAGCACGCGGCTGCCGCCCGCCACCAGTTCCGCGATTCCGTCCGCGAACCGCACCGTGCGCCGCAACTGCGCGACCCAATAATCCGCGCTCGTCGCCTCGGCCGGCGTGATCCATTTGCCGGTGAGGTTCGAGACCCACGGAATCTGCGGTGCGCGCAGCTTCATCGACCGCAGGCGTTCGCCGAAGGGCCGCAGCGCCGGCTCCATCATCGCGGAGTGAAACGCGTGCGACGTCGCCAGCCGCTTGAATCCAATGGCGCTCGCGGCTAGTCGCTTCTCCAGCGCCTCGATGGCGCCGAATGGTCCGGAAACGACGCAGAGGCCCGGAGCGTTGACCGCCGCGAGCGCCAAATTTTCGTTGAGCACGTCCACCATGCGATGCTCCGCCACGCGCACCGCGACCATCGCGCCGGTGGGCTGGGCCTGCATCAGCCGCGCGCGTTCCGCGACGAGCGCCAGCGCATCGTCGAGCGAGAACACGCCGGCGAGCGTCGCCGCCACGTATTCGCCCACGCTGTGCCCGATCATCGCCTGCGGCCGCACGCCCCAGCTCATCCAGAGCCGCGCGAGCGCGTGCTCGATCACAAAAAGCGCCGGCTGCGTGATGCGCGTCTCGCCCAGCAGCCGCGTCGCCTCGCCGAGTTTTTCCGGCGCGGGAAAAAGTATCTCGCGCAACTCCAGCCCGAGCAGCGGGCGCAAAATCTCGCAACTACGATCCACCTCGGCGCGGAAGTCCGGCTCGGTCTCGTAAATCTCGCGCGCCATGTTCACCGCCTGCGCGCCCTGGCCCGGAAACAGGAAGGCCACCGGCGCGCGATCCGCCGCGCACGCGCCGCTCACGGTGCGCTTCGGGTCGCGTGCGCGCAGTGCCGCGATCGCACTGGCGGCATCGTCGGCCACGACGGCGCGGCGATGCGCGAACGCCTTACGGCCGGCCTGCAACGTGAACGCGACGTCGGCGAGATTCGCCGTCGGATTTTTTTCGAGATGCGCCGCGAGATTTTCGGCGGCAGCGTCGAGCGCCGTCGGCGTTTTCGCGGAGAGCAGCAGCAGCGGACGCGGACGCGCGGTGCTCGCCGGTTCGACTGCCGGCGCTTCCTCGAGCACGAGGTGCGCGTTGGTGCCACCGATGCCGAACGAGCTGACGCCCGCGCGCCGCGGCGTCTCGCCGCGTGGCCATGCGCGCAGCGCGGCGTTCACGAAGAACGGGCTCTGCGCGAAATCGATTTTCGGATTCGGCTGCTCGAAGTGCAGGCTCGGCGGAATCTCGCCATGCTGCAGCGCGAGCACCGTCTTGATCAGCCCGGCGACGCCCGCCGCGATGTCGAGGTGGCCGATGTTGCTTTTCACCGAACCGACCGCGCAAAACGGCGCGCGACCGGCCGGGCCGCCGAAGGCTTTCGTCAGGCCCGCGATCTCGATCGGGTCGCCGAGCGGCGTGCCGGTGCCGTGGGCTTCGACGTAGGAAATCGTTTCCGGCGCGATGCCGGCATCGGACTGCGCGAGCGCGATGCACTCCGCCTGCCCGTCGACGCTCGGCGCCGTGTAGCCGATCTTCACCGCGCCGTCGTTGTTGATCGCGGTGCCCTTGATGACCGCGCAGATGCGGTCGCCGTCGGCCAGCGCGTCGCTGAGCCGCTTCAAGACCACGACGCCCGCGCCGTCGCCGAGCACCGTGCCGCTCGCGCGCGCGTCGAACGTGCGGCAATGTCCATCGCTCGAAAGAATGCCGCCCTCGAGGTGATGCTGCCCGCGCTGCGCGGGAAACGTGATCGACACGCCGCCGGCGAGCGCCACGTCGCAGCGATAGCCGAGGAGATTTTGCGCCGCGAGACAGACGGCGACGAGCGAAGTCGAGCACGCGGTCTGCACGTTGAGGCTCGGGCCGCGCAGGTTGAGTTTATACGAGACGCGCGTCGGGACGAAGTCGCCGTCGTTGAGCAGCATCGTCGAGAACAGGCCGTAGTCTTCGATGAGCCCGCGATTCGTGAGCAGATTGGTGAGCAGATACGTGTTCATGCTCGCGCCCGCGAACACGCCGATCAGCCCGTCGTAGGTGTCCGGGTTGCAGCCGGCGTGCTCGAGCGCCTCCCAGCAGCACTCGAGAAACACGCGATGCTGCGGGTCCGTCACCTCGGCTTCCTTCGGATTCACGCCGAAGAACGCCGCGTCGAACCACTCCGGTTTTTCGAGCACCGCGCGCGCTTTCACGAAGCGCGGATCGCTCAACACCGGCGGATGCTCGATCGGCAGCCACTGCACGGCGTCGTCGTTGAAAAAGGAAACCGCCTCCACGCCGTCGCGCAGATTGCGCCAGAATTCCTCGAGGTTTTTCGCCTTCGGAAAACGGCCGGCCATGCCAACGATCGCGACGGCCTCGGGTTGATCGGCGGCGCTCATGTGCGCTCCTCCGCGAGCGCCGCGCGACGGCGGATCGTGGCGCCGTTGCGCCGGCGCGTGCGTTCGTCGATTTTCTGGCGGAACGAATCGCCGTCCGCCGGCGCACTCGACTGCAACTCGCCGATATAACGACCGAGCGCGCGAATCGTGGGATATTGGAAAAGCTTCAACACGGGCACGTCGACGCCGAGCGTTTCGCGCAGCCGGTTCTGCACCTGCACGACTTGCAGCGAGTGGCCGCCGAAATCGAAGAAGTTGTCGTCGGCGCCGATCTGGGCGACGCGCAGGATGTCGCGCCAGATCGCGGCGACCGCCTGCTCCGCCCCGCCCTGCGGCGCGGCGGACTCTCCGGCGGCGCTGCGCGGGCTTTCGGGCGCGGGCAGCGCCTTGCGATCGACTTTGCCATTCGGCGTGAGCGGGAGTTTTTCCAGCGTCACGAAGATCGCCGGCACCATGTGCTCGGGCAGCGTCTGCCGCAGAAAATCGCGCAGCACACCCGCCGCCGGCGCGCCGCCGTCCGCCGTCACGAGGTAAGCCGCCAGCTGCGGGTCGTCCGCGCGATCCGTGCGCAACACCACCACCGCCTGCCGCACCTGCGCGTGCTGCATCAGCGCCGCCTCGATCTCGCCGAGTTCGATGCGATGCCCGCGAATCTTCACCTGATGATCCACGCGCCCAAGAAAATCCACGACTCCGTCCGCGCGTCGGCGCACGAGATCGCCGGAGCGATACATGCGATTGCCGACGCGAAACGGATCGGCGGCGAATTTTTCCGCGGTCAGTTCCGGCCGCTGCCAGTAGCCGCGCGCCACGCCGTCGCCCGCGATCCAGAGCTCGCCAGGCACGCCGACGGGCAGCGGCTGACGATGCGGGTCGAGCACGTAGACCTGCTGGTTCGCGAGTGGCCGGCCGATCGGCACGGCGCCCGTCGCGCTCGGCTCCGCGTCGACCGCGTGCCACGTCGACCAGATCGTCGTCTCGGTCGGACCATACATGTTGACGATGTCCGCCGTGAGCTCGCCGCGCAGTTGCTCCGCCAGCCCGGTCGGAAACGCCTCGCCGCCGATGAGCAGTTTGCGCAGCGATTTCAACGCCGCCAGCGACTCGTCCGACTGCGCCAGCATCCGCGCGAACGACGGCGTGCACTGCAGGTGCGTGACGCCGTGCCGCGCCATTTGCTCGGGCAGCGAAACCGTGCGCCGCGGCGCGAGGCATTCGGGCGCGACCGTCGCCTGCGCTTCGGCGCGGACTTGATCGAGCAGCTTCAGGCTCTGGAGCGCGGATTCGACATCGACGCCGAAGTCGATGAGGCACGCGACTTCGTCGACGCCCGTCTGCGCGAGCTTCGCCAAAATTTTTCGGCACGTCTCGGGCGTGCCGAGCAACCCACATAACTCAAAATAGCGGTTGAACGAAAACTCCACGAGCGCCTGCGTCTCCTCGGGCGTGAGATTTTTCATCTCCGCGCCGGGATAGAGCGCCTGCGTGAGTCCCTTCAACAGATCCGCGGAGTCGGCGAGGTAACGCATCAGCGGACCGCGGACTTTCTCGCGCACCGCGTCGAGGTTCTCGCCGACAAACGTGTGCAGCGCGATCGTCACGCAGCCTCCGTCGTGGCCGTGCGCGCGCCGCGCGGCGCGATAGAGTTCGATCTTCTTCGCCAGGTCGCCGAGTTCCTGGCCGAGCAGGTGCGTGAGGACGTTCGCGCCCATTTCACCCGCGAGCTTGAACGTCTCCGGGCTCCCTGCGGCCGTGATCCACACGGGCAGCTCGCGTTGCACGGGTTGCGGATAAATTTTCACGCCGACGCGATTGCCGCGTCCGCCGGTGAACTCGAGCGTCTCGCCGCGCCAGAGCTGGCGCACGGTCTCGATGCTCTGCCGCATCACGTCCTTGCGCGCGGCAAAATTTTCCGGCCGCAGCGTGAAATCGCGATCGTGCCAGCCGGAGGCAAACGACACGCCGACGCGGCCGTGCGACAGGTTGTCGACGACCGACCATTCCTCCGCGATGCGCGCCGGATGGTGCAGCGGCGACACGACGCTGCCCGCGCGAATCTGCACGCGCTCCGTCACCGCGGCGATCGCCGCGCCGACGACGGACGGATTCGGATAGAGTCCGCCGAACGAGTGAAAGTGGCGCTCCGGCGTCCACACCGCCTTGAAGCCGTGCCGGTCAGCGAACTTCGCGCCTTCGAGCAGCAAGCGGTAGCGATCGCCATTCGCCGAAGCGTCTTCGCTCGCGAAATAAAACAGGCTGAAATCGAGCGGCTTTTTCCGTGGCGCCGTGCCGTGCGCGGCTTCGGTGCGGCCCGGCATGCGCGCGGCGTCGGACAGGATCACGACTTTGAAACCGCGTGCGAGCGTCCAGAAAAGCTCCAGCACCGAGATGTCGAACGAGATGCTCGTGACGGCGAGCCACACGCCGGGCTCGCGTCCGAGCACATCGTCCATGCCGGCAAAAAAATTCACGACGTTGCGATGCGTGACCATCACGCCCTTCGGATTGCCTGTGGAGCCGGAGGTGTAGAGAACGTAGGCGAGATTTTCCGGCTTCGTGGTCGGACGGGTTGCCACTGTTTCCGTTGTCGCCGTCGGCTCCGACGCGGAATCCACGCAGATCACGGCCGCCTGATGCGCCGGCAATTTTGGCAAAAGGCTGAGCTGCGTCACGAGCACGGGCGCCCGCGAATCCTGGAGCATGAACGCGATGCGCTCCTTCGGATACGTCGGGTCGAGCGGCACGTAGGCCGCGCCGGCTTTGTGGATCGCGAGCAAGCCGACCATCATCTCGAGCGAGCGCTCGACGCAGATGCCGACAAGCACGTCGGGACCGACGCGATGCCCCCGGAGTTGCGCGGCGAGCGCTTCGGCCCGCGCGTTCAGCTCGGCATACGTGAGCGCGGCGTCGTCGAAGACGAGCGCGGTCGCGTCGGGCGTGCGCGCAACCTGTGCTTCGAAGAGTTCGTGCAGGCAGCGCTCGCGCGGGTAATCGCGTTCGGTGGCGTTCCACGCGACGAGCGCGGACTGTTTTTCCGCAGGCGTGAGCAACGGCAGCCGGGAAATTTTTTCTTCGGACTGCCGCGGCAGCGCTTCGAGCACCGTCTGAAAATGGCCGAGAAAACGCTGGATCGTCTCGCCGGTGAAGAGGTCGAGCGCGTATTCCGCGGTGACATCGATCGCGCCGTCGGGCTGCTCGATCGCCCAGACCGTGAGATCGGATTTCGCCGTGCGCGTGTAGACCGGCGCGATGCTCAGCGTCACGCCCGGGAGCTGCAGCGGCGCCGTCGGCATGTTTTGCAGCGCGAAGAAAATCTGGCAGATCGGATCGAAGCTGAGATTGCGCTGCGGCTGCAGTTCCTCGACGAGCTTCTCATACGGCATCTCGCGATATTCGTAGGCGGAGAGCGTCGTCTCGCGGATCCGCGCGAGCAGCTCTTTCACCGACGGATCGCCGCCGAGGTTCGTGCGCATCAGTGCGGTGTTGATGAAAAACCCGATGAGCTGCTCGGTCTCCGCCTGGTCGCGGCCGGCGAGCGGCGTGCCGACGACGAGATCTTCCTGCCCGGTGTAGCGGTGCAGCACGATCTTGAACGCCGCGAGCAAGGTCATGAACAGCGTGACGCGCTCGCGCGTGCCGAGCTGCTTCAGTTGCGCGACGAGCGCGGGCTCGAGCCGAAGGCTCACCGTGTCGCCGCGATGCGATTGCACCGGCGGACGCGGATGGTCCGTGGGCAGCTCCAGCAGCGCCGGCGCGCCGGCCATCTGTTTCTTCCAAAAATCGACAAGGCGCTGGAGCGTCTCGCCCTGCAAATACTCGTGCTGCCACTCGGAGAAATCGGCGTATTGGATCGGCAGTTCGGGCAGCGACGGTGTCGCGCCGCGCGTGAGCGCCTCGTAGCACGAGCCGAGCTCGCGGTAGAGAATCGCCATCGACCAGCCGTCCGACGCGATGTGATGCATCACGAGCATGAGCGCGTGCTCGGTGGCGCTCAACCGGTAGAGGCGCGCGCGCAGCATGAGGTCGTGCTGCAGGTCGAAGGCCCGTCGCGCTTCCGCCTGCGTGAGCCGCGCGAGCTCGCCTTCGCGTTCGCTCTCCGGCAGCGGCGCGAGATCGGTGACGGGCAGCGTGAGCGTCCACGTCGTCGCGATCCGCTGCACGGGTTCCGAGCCGTGGGTGGCGAAGTTCGTGCGGAGCGCTTCGTGCCGCGTGACGACGCACTGCAGCGCGCGCTCGAGCGCCGCGACATCGAGCCGGCCGCTCAGCCGCACGAGATAAGGAATATGATACAGCGGACTGCCGGGCTCCATCTGCTCCAGAAACCAGAGCCGGCGCTGACCGGACGACGCGGGGATCGGACGCGGCGTCGCCGGGGAAACCGGTGGCGAGACCACATCATCGTCCGGCAACGCGACGGAGGAAGTCGAAGAGGTTTGCATGGAAAATCAATCGGGTTGGACGAGCACGAGCCCCGCGTCTTCGCTGCGCACAACGCGCCGCAGCGGCACGCGCTGAAGCGGCGCCTGTTCGGCGAGTCGCCCGAGTTCGCGCGCGAGATCGGCGAACTGCGGGTGGTCGAAAATCACGCGGACGGACAACGTGACGCCGAGCGCGCGGCTCAAGCGCGACACGACTTGCGCCGCGAGCAGCGAATGTCCGCCGAGCTCGAAGAAGTGGTCGTGGCGACCGATCGCGGCGCGGCCGAGGACATTCGCCCACGCCGTCGCGATGGTTTCCTCGAGCGGGCTGCGCGGCGCCTCGAAGGGCGCGCGTGTTTCGGTCGCGCGGCCGCTTGGCGCCGGCAAGGCCTCGCGATCGATCTTGCCGTTCAGCGTCAGCGGCCACGCCGCGACGAAGACGAAATGCGCGGGCACCATGTAGGCGGGAAGCGTCGAGCGTAGAAACGTGGCGAGCTCCGCTCCGTTGACCGTCGCCGCATCGTCGCTCCGCAGGACATACGCGACGAGGAGCGCCTGCCCGAAGGCGTCGTTGCGCGCGAGCACCAGCGACTCGCGCGCCGCCGGATGGCGCCGCAGCGCGGCCTCGATCTCGCCGAGCTCGACGCGATGACCGCGAACCTTCACCTGCCCATCGCGCCGGCCGAGAAATTCCAGCTCGCCGCTCGCGCGCCAGCGCACGCGATCGCCCGTGCGATAGAGGCGTTCGGCGCGGGGACTCGACGACGAAAATTCGTCCGACTTTTCCCCGCTCGATTCCGCCGCACGCGAGCGAAATTTTTCCGCCGTGAGTTCGGTTTGATTCAAATAACCGCGGGCGAGGCCCGTGCCGCCGAGGTAAAGTTCGCCGGGCACGCCGATGGGGACGAGACGGCCGTGTGCGTCGAGGACGAACGCCCGCGTGTTCGCGATCGGACGGCCGATCGCCGGCGCCTCGGCGTCGGCACCCGGCGCGACCGGCGTGCTCGTGGCCACGACGGTGTTTTCCGTCGGGCCGTAGTGATTCACGAGTGCACACGGAAAACCCGCGGGCGGCCGGCGTTTCAATCGGTCGCCGCCGGTGAGGATCGCCCGCAGCGCGGCGCCCTGCGGCCAGCTCTCGCTCATCGTCGCCTCGGCGAGCGGCGTCGGCAGGAACGTCAGCGTGATTTTCTTTTCCGCGAGCCAGCGCACGAGTCGCGCGGGATCGACGCGCGTCGCGTCATCGACCACGTGCACGCTCGCGCCGGCCGCGAGATACGGCCAGATTTCCCAGATCGCAGCGTCGAAGGCCGGACTCGCCAGCTGCGTCGCGCGGTCCTGCGGCGTGATCTCATAAGCGCGGCGATGCCACGCGACGAGATTCGCGAGCGAGCGATGCTCCACGAGCACGCCCTTCGGCTGCCCGGTCGAGCCCGAGGTATAAATAACGTAGGCGAGATTCTCCGCGCGGGCGTTGCGCGGCAGATCCAGCTCCGACTCGAGCGCGAACGCACTGCCCTCGCCCGAGAGATCGAGCATCGTCACGCCGTCGAGCACCGGCAGGATCGCGCGCAGCCGTGATGGCATTATCGCCACCGACGCACCGCAGTCGCGCAGTTGAAATTCCAGCCGTTCGCGCGGCGCTGCGGGATCGAGCGATACCAGCGCGCCGCCTGCCTTGGCGACCGCGAGCCACGCGACGATCATCTCCACCGAGCGCTCCATCGCGACCGCGACGGTTTTCTCCGGGCCGATGCCGAGCGATTGCAGACGACGGGCGAGGCGATTCGCGCGGCGGTTGAGCAGCCCGTAAGTCAGTGAGGTGTCCGCATCGGCGACCGCGAGCCGCGTCGGCCCATTTTTCGCCTCCGCCTCGAAAAGTTCGTGCACGCACGCGCCCTGCGGAAATTCGTGCCGCGTCCGATTCCAGTCCACGAGCAATTGCCGCCGCTCCGCTGCGGTGAGCATCGACAGCTCGCCGACCGTCGCGCTCGCGTCGGTCGCAAGCGCTTCGAGCAGGATGCGCAGGTGGCCGAGCAGCCGCGCCATCGCTTCGTCGTCGAAACGGCCGCGATCGTAGAGCAGCTTGAGCGCAATCGTGGCGCCGCCGCAGGCATCGAGCGCCAGCGGATAGTTGGGTTGCCCGCGAATATCGAATTCGCGGCGGCTCCAGTTTCCACCGAGCTGGGTGAGCGCCGTGTCCCACGACGGCTCCTGGTAATTCAACAGCGTCTCGAAAAGCGGCCGGCCCGGCGCGAGCTCGCTCCACTGCTGAATCTGCGCCAGCGAAGTGTGCTCGTGCTCGCGCAGCGCGACCCACTGCTCGCGCAAACCGCGCAGCCACTCGCCGACGCGCGTCGCGGGACCGACCGATACGCGCACCGGCGCCGTGTTGATGAAAAGTCCCACGATCGAACCTGCGTCCTCGATCGGCACGTGCCGGCACGCGCGCACGGCGCCGAACATCACGTCGTCCTCGCCGGAATAGCGGCTCAACACCACCGCCCACGCGCCGTGCATGAGCGTGTTCACCGTGACGCCGTGTCGCTGCGCGGTCGCGCGCAGCGCGGTCGTCGTCGTCGCCGGCAATCGCGCGGCGAGTTCGCCGCGCAGCGCGCCGCGCTCGCGCGTTTCGCGCGCCGGTGCCGGAAGCGGGACCAGGGTCGGCGTGGTGAAACCGCGCAGCCGCTCGCGCCAGAATTTTTCCGCGCGCTGGTTGTCGCGGCGTTTCAGCCAGTCGATGTAGAGCCGATAGGAACGCGGCGGCGGCAGCTCCAGCTTGTGGCCCGCGACCAGCGCGTCGTGCAGCTCGAACACTTCGCGGAACAGCACCACCAGCGCGCGCCCGTCGAGCAGCACGTGGTGAAACGTCAGCACGCACCAGTAGTGCGCCGGGCCGCCGCGCAGGAGCGCGACGCGGATCAGCGGCGCCGCGTGCAGCTCGAATCCTTCGTCGCGATCGGCGGCGAGATACTCCTCGAGACCGCGACGCGCTTCGATCGCGCTGCCAAATTCCGCGTAACGAAACGGCAGCCGCGCGTCGGCCGGGCCGTGCACGACTTGCCGCGGCTCGTCGTCGTCCCAGTGAAAACTCGTCCGCAGGATCGCATGCCGCGCCAACATCTCGCGCCAGGCGCGCTCGAATTGCGCGGGCTGGATTTCCTCGTGCAGTTCGCCGATCACCTGCTCGACGTCCACCCCCCGGTCGCGGCGTTCCAAGCTGTGGAACAACATGCCCTGCTGCAACGCGGAGAGCGGATAGGAGTCGAGCCCCGGCAAGGGGTTGACTTTCGAGTCGCGGACCATCGCCGCCAGTCTAGTCGAGCACGCGGATGCTCTGAAGTGGGTCGTGACCCCAGAGCCGATGCGGGTTTCACCGCGGAACCCGTATTTGGAAGGGACAGCACCCATGTCGCAAACGCGTCGCAGCCGGTTGAATAGCGGCGCATGAACACCGCCTCGGTTTCGCTTTCAACCGACGCCCGGGATTTTTCCCTCGACTCGCCCGCCGCTTCCGCCGGCACGGCGCCCGCGCGCTGGCCGGTGTCGCTGCTCGGCGTGCCGTTCGACAACGTGACGATCGCCGAGGCGCTCGCGCGGATCGACGCGATGATCGCCGCGCGCATCCCTCGCTACGTCGTCACCGCGAATGTCGATTTTCTCGTGCAGGCGCAACACGACGTCGAGCTGCGACGCATCCTGCTCGAAGCGGAGCTCGTGCTCTGCGACGGCACGCCGCTCCTGTGGGCTTCACGCTGGCTCGGCAATCCCCTGCCCGAGCGCGTCGCCGGATCCGACCTCGCGCCGAGCCTGCTCGCCAACGCCGCGCGGCGCGGCCATCGCGTTTTTCTCCTCGGCGCCGGGCCGGGCATCGCCGCCGAAGCGGCCGCGCGACTGCAGCGGCAATATCCCGCGCTCAACCTCGTCGGGCACTACGCGCCGCCGTTCGCCGCCCTGCTCGAGATGGATCACGCGGAAATCGCCCGCCGCGTTTGCGCGGCGCAGCCCGACATCCTGCTCGTTTCGTTCGGCTGCCCGAAGCAGGAAAAATGGATCGCGATGCACTTTCGCTCGCTCGGCGTGCCGGTTTCGATCGGCGTCGGTGCGACGATCGATTTTCTCGCCGGCCGCGTGCGTCGCGCCCCCGGCTGGATGCGGCGCAGCGGCACCGAATGGCTTTTCCGGCTCGCGCTCGAGCCGCGCCGGCTCTTCCGCCGTTACGCCAGGGATATTTTCGTTTTCCTGCCCACCTTCGCCACGCAATGGAGCCGGCTCGCGCGGCGCGCGCCATCGCGTTCGCCGCATCGAAACGCCGCGCGCCCTTCGCCCGCGCCGTCGTGCTTCGCGCTCGAGCGCGAATTCACGCGGCGGGCGCTCGAGCAAGATCGACGCTGGGCGAGCGAGCTGGATGCGCCGTCGGCCGCCTGCGTGCTCGACGGCTCGGCGGTCGAGCACATTGACGCGACCG